>CAZPZU010000042.1:0-43285 GCA_964591135.1 uncultured Gemmatimonadaceae bacterium
ATCCTGCTGGCCGCGACCAACCGGCCCGACGTGCTGGATCCCGCGTTGCTGCGCCCGGGCCGCTTCGACCGCCAGGTCGTCGTGGACGCCCCCGACGTGAGGGGGCGCGAGGGAATCCTGAGGGTGCACGCCAAGAAGCTGCCGTTGGCAGACAACGTCGAACTCGGCCTCATCGCGCGGGGCACGCCGGGCATGAGCGGTGCCGACCTGGCGAACGTCTGCAACGAGGCGGCACTGTTGGCCGCACGCCGGGGCGTCGACAAGGTGTCGATGACCGACTTCGAGCAGGCCAAGGACAAGGTCATGCTCGGAACGGAGCGGCGCAGCCTGGTCCTGACCGAGCGCGAGCGCAAGCTCACGGCCTATCACGAGGCGGGCCACGCCGTGATGGGACTCAAGATTCCGGGGCTCGACCCGGTCCACAAGGTGACGATCGTGCCCCGGGGGAGGGCGCTGGGCATCACGGCCAGCCTCCCCGAGGAGGACCGTCATTCCTACAGGAAGGAGTGGCTGGAGGGCCAGCTCGCCATGCTCTTCGGCGGGCGGGTGGCCGAGGAGATGATCTTCGGGGAGGAGGACGTCACCACGGGGGCCGGCAACGACATCGAGCGCGCCACGGCGATGGCGCGGCGCATGGTCACGCAGTTCGGCATGAGCGAGGTGATCGGGCTGGTAGCGGTCGGCGACGCGGAGCACGAGGTGTTCCTCGGCCGCGAGCTCGTGCAGCGCCGCCAGGTCTCCGAGCACACCGCGCGCCTCGTGGACCAGGAGGTCAAGCGCATTCTGGACGAGGCCCACGACAAGGCGCGCCAGGTGCTCGAGTCCAACGCGGACCTGCTCGAGCGGATCGCCGGCGCGCTCCTCGAGCGCGAGACCCTCGACCGCACCCAGATCGAGGCCCTCGAGCGGGGCGACCCGCTGCCCCCGCTCCCGGTACCGCCGGCTCCGGCGCCGAAGACCCCGGACGTCGCGCACCGTCCGGTCCCCGCATCACCGCCCCCCATGGCTTTGCCCGGTGGGGAGGGACCGCTGCCGGGCCCCGCACCGGGGATCACGCTGCCGTCCGACACGGAGGAGGACGCGACGCCGTGACGCCGCCCCGGGGCGGCACGCCGACGGGGACCGGGGGGACCGGCGTCGAGGCAGGCGTCGGTCCCCCTTCGCGCACCCAGGCCGCCGAAGTCTGGCGCGCCCGGGGCCGCGAGGTCCCTCTCCGTCACCCGGCGGTGATGGGCATCGTGAACCTCACCCCCGACTCGTTTTCCGACGGCGGTCGCCATGGGGACGTCGAACGGGCACTCGACGCGGCGGCGGCGATGGTGGCCGCGGGTGCGGCGCTCGTCGACGTGGGGGGGGAGTCCACGCGTCCCGGCGCGGAGAGCGTGCCCCTCAGGGTGGAGCTCGACCGGGTGCTCCCTTTCCTCGAGCGCGCCGTGACCCGGCTCGACGTGCCGATCACGGTGGACACGCGCAAGGCCGAGGTCGCGCGCGCCGCCCTCGAGGTGGGCGCATGGGCGGTCAACGACGTGTCGGGGCTCCTCTTCGATCCGCGCATGGCGGAGGTGGTGGCCGAGGCCGGAGCCGGCGTAGTGCTCATGCACATGAGGGGGGTGCCGGCCGACATGACCCGGCACGCGGACTACGACGACGTGGGCGCCGAGGTCGCGGCGGAGCTCGGTACCCGCTTGGCTCGGGCCCGCGCGGCCGGCATCCCGGACGCCGCCGTGGTGGTGGATCCGGGCATCGGCTTCGCCAAGACGGCGGCGCACTCCCTCGCACTCCTGGGCGACCTCGGTCACGTGCGGGCGCTCGGGTTCCCCATCCTCGTTGGCCCCTCCCGCAAGAGCTTCATCGGCGCGCTGCTCGGCGTGCCGCCGGAGGGGCGGGTGGCGGGGACGCTGGCGGCTTGCGTCGCGGCCTATCTTCAGGGGGCGCGGATCTTCCGCGTGCACGAGGTGGCGCCGGTGGTCCAGGCACTGGCCGTGGCGGAGGCGATCGCAGGGACCCGTGGAAGGGTGCGGGAGGAGCATCGGCATTGAGGATCTGGGAGCAGCTCCAGTTCATGAGGCCCGGGTGGTCGGACCTCCTGGAGATCCTGGTCGTGGCCTTCCTCCTGTACCGGATCCTCCTGGTGCTGCAGCGCACGCGAGCTCGGCAGATCCTCCTCGGCCTCGTGCTCCTCGTGTTCGGGTACGGCCTGGCCCGACTGCTCGGCCTGCTCCTGATCAAGACCCTCATGGACAAGCTCTTCCAGTACGGCGCCATCGCCGCGCTGGTCGTGTTCCAGCCCGAGCTCCGCGCGGCCCTCGCCCGCCTGGGGCAGAGCCGCATGATGCGCGTGTTCCAGCGGCTCGAGGGCAGCAAGGTCGCCGACGAGATCGTCGAGGCCGTGGAGCGCCTGGCGCGCGCCCGCGTCGGCGCGATCATCGCGGTGGAGCAGGACGTGGGGCTGGAGGAGTACGCCGAGACCGGCAGCCCCGTGCACGCACGGGTGTCCGCCGAGATGATCGCGACGATCTTCACGCCCTACTCGCCGCTGCACGACGGGGCGATCCTCATCAGCGGCGACGTGATCCGGACCGCGGGCGCCATCCTCCCCCTCACGCAGTCGTCCGTGCCCGACCGTTCCCTGGGCACGAGGCACCGTGCGGCCCTCGGTCTGAGCGAGGAGACCGACGCCGTCGTGATCGTGGTCAGCGAAGAGACCGCGCGGGTCTCCGTTGCCGTGGGTGGCCGGCTCGAGCGCGACGTCGAGCCCGAGCGGCTCCGGCAGATCCTGTCCGGCGCCCTTCCGGACACGGATACGCCGCTGGCCACAGCCCCAGCCAAGGCCTGAAATCGGCGCCGGGCGGCGTCGTATCGATCCTTCGAGGGCGCGTTGACATGCCGCGCGGCCCGCCCGTAGATTCCGCGAGCCTTTTCCGGATGTACGGCCCTGCGGGGTGACCCCACTACAGGAGCGGCCTTTTCGTGGGCACTCAGTATCGTTTGCTGACGCTCTTCGCGGACGGCGGGTGGATGATGTATCCCCTCGTCCTCTGCTCCCTGATCGCCCTCGGCGTGATCATCGCCAAGGCATGGACCCTCTGGCAGGCCCACCACGGGACGACGCGGGTCCTCCAGGAGGTGGAACAGAAGGCCATCGCCGGGAACATCGACGAGGCGATGGCGATCGCCGCCGAGACCCCCGGTCCCGCCGCGGCGATCCTGCTGGTCGGGCTACGGCGGATCCGCCACAAGCGCCTGGTCCAGGGCGAGATCGAGAAAGCCGTCGCGACCACCGGGGCCATCGAGCTCGGGTTCCTCGAGCGTGGGCTCGTGATCCTGGCCACGATCGCCAACGTCGCTCCGCTCATGGGATTCCTGGGCACCGTGGCCGGGATGATCCTCGCGTTCGGCGCCATTGAGCGGGCGGGAGACGTGGATCCGAGCCTGGTCGCAGGAGGGATCAAGGTCGCGCTGCTCACCACTGCCGCCGGGCTGATCATCGCCATTCCGGTGAACATCGCCTACAACTTCTTCGTCACCCGCATCGACCAGCTCATCATGGACATGGAGCACGGTGCGCAGGAGATCGTGAACCTGGCTTGGGACCTGGAGAAGGCCGGATCGCTCCAGATCGTCAAGGCGGCCAAGTAGGAACCTTCGGGCAACCTCTCAAGTACCTCTGATCAGAGCCGAGGTCATCGAGATATGGCGGTACTGAACAAGAAGAAGTCGAGGGTCAGTGACGAGATTCCGACCTCGTCCATGGCCGACATCGCCTTCCTCCTGCTGATCTTCTTCCTCGTCACGACGGTGTTCCCCAAGGACAAGGGGCTGTCGCTCGTGCTCCCCGAGCCGGGCGAGGAACAGGCCATCAGCCAGAAGAACATCCTGCACCTGATCATCCAGCCCAACGGGGTCGTGGACGTGAAGCGGGGCGAGAGCCAGCAGATCCAGCACATGCGGCCAGCCGAGATCGAAGGCCTCTGGCGACAGGAGGTGGCGTCGAATCCGAACCTCATCGCGGCCGTCAAGACCCATCCGGACGCGCCGTACCGGATGATGGTCGAGGTGCTCGACGCGTTGAAGCTGGCCAACGCCGAGCGTATCTCCCTCCAGATCCTGGAGAACTGACGGATGGCCAAGAAGGGTGGATTCGAGAAGCGGTCCAAGGCGTCCGAGGAGATCCCGTCGTCGTCGCTGGCCGACATCGCGTTCCTGCTGCTGATCTTCTTCATGGTCAGCACGGTCTTCCCGTCCGACCGTGAGCGCCCGATCAACTGGCCCGAGGCCGGCGCGGCGCAGAAGACCGACGAGAAGAAGAAGAACATCCTGAACGTGTGGATCCAGAAGGACGGCAACCTCTATATCAACGACCAGCAATACCAGATGGACGAGGTGTCGCAGGTCGTGGCTCCGCTTTACGCCCAGTCCGAGCGCGCCCTGGTGATCTCGATCCGCGGCGATCGCGACACGCCCTATCACTACATGGACGCGCTCCAGAAGGAACTCGTGGCCGCCGGTGTCGTACGAGTGGTGTTCGCTACGAAGCTCGAGCAGCGGATGCAGAGGGAGAGACGATGAGCGCAGCTGAAGCCGTACCCTCGGTGGAAGCCCAGAAGACGGCGAACGAGCGCCTCAAGGACTCGTTCTCGACGTGGTTCTGGGGATCCATGGTCGTGGCGACGCTGATCCACTTCAGCGTGTTCGCCTTCTGGCCGGAGCTCACCGCGGAGGACATCTCGTACACTCCCGAGGAGCTGGAGGCGATCGAGCTCCCGCCGGAGATCGAGATCCCACCGCCACCCAAGTCCATCGCCCGTCCCGCGACGCCGGTGATCGCCGAGGCGAACATCGACGAGGACATCACGATCGCGCCGACGACCTTCGAGGAAAACCCGGTGGAGGACCTTCCTCCGCCACCGGAGGAGAAGGCGCAGGACCTCTCCGCGGCGCCCACGTTCACGCCGTTCACGGTGGCTCCGTCCATCCTGAACCGCGACGAGGTGGTGCGGGCCATGGAGCGCGAGTATCCGCCGCTGCTGCGTGACGCGGGCATCGGCGGCACCGTGAAGGTGTACTTCTTCATCGATGAGAACGGCCAGGTGCAGGACACGCGGATCGACCAGAGCTCGGGCCACCAGGCGCTGGACGAGGCCGCCCTCAAGGTCGCGAACATCTACCGGTTCTCACCGGCCCTCAACCGGGACAAGAAGGTTCCGGTGTGGGTTTCGTTCCCGATTACCTTCCAGGTCCGATAGCCGGAGCCCGGGAGTCTGCGTCCGTTCGAGGACCCCGCCGGAGCTCCGGCGGGGTCCTCTTCGTTTGTCCGCGAACCTCGCTCGTTTGTGATGGAGTCGACCGAATCACTAGTATTCTCAGCCATGTACCGCGAACGGCTGGCCGAGACGCTCCCGCGGGTCCTGGAACGGATCGCCGCGGCGGCCGAGGCTTCCGGGCGCGATGCCGCGGCCGTACGTCTGGTGGCCGTGACGAAGGGCCATCCGATGGAGGCGCTGGAAGCGGCGGTCGCGGCGGGTCTGCGCGACCTCGGTGAGAACCGCGTCGACGAGCTGGAGGAGAAGGTCGGGTGCCTGGGCCGTCACGCGGCGACCTGGCACATGATCGGCCACGTTCAGGGTCGCAAGGCGGCGCGAACGGTGGAGATCGCCGACCTCGTCCATTCGGTGGACACGCTCCGACTCGCGGAGCGGATCTCCCGTGCGGCGGAGGAGGCGGGCCGCCGCGTGCGCGTCCTGGCGCAGGTGAACGCGTCGGGGGAGGAGAGCAAGAGTGGGTTCGACGTGGCGGAGGCGGTTGAGCAGACGCTCCGCATGGCGGAGCTGCCCGGCCTGCGCGTGGACGGGCTGATGACGATGGCCCCGTTCGTCGACGACGAGGGAATCCTCTCCTCCGCCTTCCGCGTGCTTAGAGAAACGCTCGACGAGGTCCGCGCCTCGGACCCGAGGGTCGGACCGGAGCTGTCGATGGGCATGACCAACGATCTCGAGATCGCCGTTCGTGAGGGGAGCACCATGGTCCGGATCGGAACAGCACTCTTCGGGGAGAGACCGGCATCATGATCGACTTGACACCGCTGGACGTCCGCAAGAAGCGCGGCGACTTCAAGAAGATGCTCCGGGGCTACGACCCGCAGGAGGTGGACGTCTTTCTCGAGCTCGTCGCCGACCGCCTCGAGGATCTGGTGCGCGAGGTGCTCCAGCTCCGTGAGCGCGCCGACACGCTACAGAAGCAGGTCAGCTCGCAGACGGGGCGGGAGCACGCGGTGCAGGAGGCGCTGGTCACGGCCCAGGAGCTGCGCAAGGAGATCCGCGGCCAGGCCGAGCGGGAGGCCGAGCTCATCCTCCAGGGGGTGGAGGTCGAGGCCCGTCGGCAGCGCGCCGAGGCCGAAGCCGAGGTGCGGGCCGTCGTGCGGGACGCCGAGCGCAAGCTCGAGCAGGCGCGCGACGCGCTCGAGGACATGGAGCGCCGGCGCATCCGCTTCCTCCGGGCGTATCGACAGCTGCTGGAGCGCGAGATGGACGTGGTGGAGGTCGAGGAAGAGCGGGCTCCCCTCGAGGACCGGCCGATCGACCTCGACCTGGGCGGGGGGAGGTCCGTGGAGACCGAGACCGAGACCGGGATCGAGCTCGAGACGGAGGAGGCCGACGTCGGCCCCGAGGCCGAGCTGGTGTGGGAGCCGCTGGCCGAGGCGGACGAGGACGAGCTCGAGCCCATGCCTCCCCTGGACGTGCCGGTCGACGAGCTCGCGGCGCTCTACGAAGGGCTGGAAGAACCCCTGGACGATCTCGCCACGCGCCTGGGCGTGACGCGGCCGTCCGGTGCCGTCGGCGAGGCGAAGGACCCGACCGCCCCGCCCCCCGGGCCGACCGGGTCGGCCGCGGGCGGCCAGAAGCGGCCGGAGGGCGAAGGAGGAGCGGGCGCCGATCCCGAGCGGGATCTGTTCTCTCCACCCGGATCAGCGAACCGCGACGAAGACTCCCGCTGGGGCTGAGAGAGAGCCGAGCATACCCATGCGCTATCCCGAGCTTCCCGACAGTCTCCTCGACGTGGAGGAGGAGACACTGGCCCGGTGGCGGGAGGAGGACCTCTTCCGCCGCACGCTGGAGGCCACCGCCGCCGGAGAGCCCTTCGTGTTCTACGAGGGCCCGCCAACCGCGAACGGACGACCCGGGCTGCACCACATCATCAGCAGGACGATCAAGGACCTGGTGTGCAGGCACCGCTCGCTCGAAGGACGGAGCGTGACGCGCATCGCCGGGTGGGACACCCACGGGCTGCCGGTCGAGATCGAGGCCGAGAAGAAGCTGGGCATCAGCGGGAAGCCCGAGATCGAAGCGCTGGGCATCGAGAAGTTCAACCAGGTGTGCCGTGACTCGGTCTTCACCTACAAGGAGGAGTGGGAGAACCTCTCGGAGCGCATCGGATACTGGCTCGAGTACTGGCGTCCCTACGTGACCTTCCACACCGAGTACATCGAATCGGTGTGGTGGGTCCTGAAGACGCTCGCGGACGACGGGCTCCTGTACCGCGGCCACAAGAGCGTCCCGTACTGCCCGCGCTGCGGCACCGCGCTGTCGTCGCACGAGGTGGCCCAGGGCTACAGGGACGTGGAGGATCCGTCGCTCACGTTCCTCGCCGAGATCCTCGCGGAGGACGGCGCCCCGGACCCGGACGGCCGGGCCTTCCTGGTGTGGACGACCACGCCGTGGACGGTGCCGTCGAACGTCGGCCTGGCGGTGAATCCGGGACTCGACTACGTGGAGGTCGCCCACGACGGTCGTCGCCTGATCGTGGCGGAGGCGCTCGGGGAGCGGATCTTCGGTGAGGACGCCGAAGTGGTGGCCCGTCACCGCGGGAAGGACCTGGCCGGCCTGCGTTATCGGCGGCCCCTAGACCTGGTGCCCGAGCCGACCGATCCGATGAACGCCTGGAGCGTCGTCGCGGAGGATTTCGTCAGCGCCGAGGAGGGCACCGGGATCGTGCACATGGCGCCCGCCTTCGGCGCCGACGACTACGCCGCCGGACAGCGTCACGGCCTGCCGATGCTCAACCCGCTGGACGAGGCGGGGCACTTCCAGGCCGACCTCCCCCTCGTCGGGGGAATGTTCGTGAAGGACGCGGATCCCCTCCTCGTGGAGCGCCTGCGCGAGCTCGGGCGGCTGTTCGACGTGGGGACCAGCGTGCACAGCTATCCGCACTGCTGGCGATGCGGCTCGCCGCTGCTCTACGTGGCCAGGGACTCATGGTTCGCGGCCACCTCCTCGCTCAAGGAGGAGATGCTCGCCAACAACGACCAGGTGTCGTGGTTCCCTCCCGAGGTGGGCGAGAAGCGTTTCGGAGAATGGCTGCGGGGCAACGTCGACTGGGCGCTCTCCCGGGACCGGTACTGGGGCACGCCGCTGCCCGCCTGGGTGTGCGAGCGCAACGCCGGGCACATCCGCTGGATCGGCTCCCTCGACGAGCTGGCCGAGGCCGCGGGAGGTCTCCCGGACGACTTCGACCCGCACCGACCCTACATCGACGAGATCGTGTGGGACTGCGCCGAGTGCGGCGGGCGGATGACGCGCACGCCCGAGGTCGTCGACGTCTGGTTCGACTCGGGCTCGATGCCCTACGCGCAGTGGCACTACCCCTTCGAGAACCGGGAGGAGTTCGAGAAGCACTTCCCCGCGGACTTCATCTGCGAGGGGCTCGACCAGACACGTGGCTGGTTCTACTCGCTGCTCGCGATCTCGACGATGCTCCATCGGGGACCGGCGTTCCGGAACGTGGTCGTCAACGACCTCATCCTCGACGCCGAGGGCCAGAAGATGTCCAAGTCCAAGGGCAATGCCGTGGACCCGTGGGACGCGCTGGCCGAGCATGGTGCGGACGCCATCCGCTGGTACCTCATCACCTCCTCGAACCCGTGGGTGCCGAAGCGGTACGATGCGGCCGGCGTGAAGGAGGCGGCACGCAAGTACTTCGACACGCTCTTCAACACCTACCGCTTCTTCGCCCTCTACGCGCGCGTCGAGGGGTGGGCGCCTTCGCCCGATGACCCGCCGCCGGCGGAGCGGCCGGTCATCGATCGCTGGCTGCTGTCGCGGCTCGACAGCCTGACCCTTGAGGTCATGGGGGAGCTGGACGGCTACCAGATCACCCGTGCGTACCGGGCGCTCGGCGACTTCGTGGTGGAGGACCTGTCGAACTGGTACGTCCGCAGGTGCCGGCCACGATTCTGGGGCAACACGGACCGACCCGATGCCCTCTCGGCCTTCCGCACCCTGTACGACGCGTTGCGCACGGTCACGCTGCTGGCTGCGCCGTGCGCTCCCTTCTCGTCCGACTGGATCCACCGCGCGCTTACCGAAGAGAGCGTGCACCTCCAACGTTATCCCGAGCGCCCGCCGGCTGGCGATGTGGCGCTCGAGGCGGACATGGAGGCGGCGCGCACGCTCGTGTCCCTGGGGCGCGCCGCCCGGGAGGAGGTCCAGATCCGCGTCCGCCAGCCTCTGCGTACGCTGCACGCCGTCGTACCGAACGGCAGGGCCCTCGACGGCGCGGTGCTCGCGCTCGTGCGTGACGAGCTCAACGTGAAGCGGGTCGACTTCCTCGCATCCGCGGAAGATCTGGTCACGCTGGTGGCGCGCCCGAACTTCCGGGAACTGGGTCCGCGGTTCGGCAAGAGCACGCAGCGGGCCGCCGACGCGATCCGCGCCCTCCCGCAGGATGCCCTTGCCTCGTGGCGCGACGGGGCCACCGTCGAGATCGAGGTCGAGGGTGAGGCGCACGCGCTCCGTCCGGAGGATCTCGAGGTCGTACAGGAGGCCTCGGGCGCGTGGATCGTGAAGGGGGAAGGGGCCTTCACGGTGGCGCTCGACCCCGCCGTGGACGACGAGCTGCGCGCAGAGGGGATCGCCCGCGAGCTGGTCAACCGCATCCAGCGGCTGCGCAAGGACGCCGGCCTCGAGATCACGGACCGCGTGGAGCTGGCGATCGCTGGCCCGGACGGCGTGCAGTCCGCGGCCCGGGCGTACGAGGACTTCATCGCCGGTGAGACGCTCGCGGTGGCGGTCTCGCACGGCGACGAGCGGGTGGGCGAGGGGTTCCCGCACGTCCGCGACGTGGACATAGACGGGATCCTCGCCCGCATCGCGCTCCGCCCGGCCGCGTCCTGAGCGCGGCGTCGGCCGGAGCGGATCCTCGCATGGGCGGCGCCGACCCCGCTTCGGACGCTCGAAGAGAGGTCGTCGTGGTGCGCGCAGGTGAGGCGGACCGCCTGGACCGCTTCCTCTCCGAGCGCCTCGACATGTCGCGCACGCGCGTCCAGGGGCTGATCGAGGACGGACACGTCGAGGTCGACGGCCGCGCGGCCCGGAAATCGGAGCGGGTGGAGGCGGGCGACCGCGTGACGGTGGCGATCCCACCTCCCGCCCCGGTCGACATCCCGGCGGAGGACCTTCCGCTGAGCGTCGTGTTCGAGGACGACCACCTGCTCGTCGTGGACAAGTCGGCCGGGATGGTGGTGCACCCCGCTCCGGGGCACAGGACCGGAACGCTGGTCAACGCGCTCCTGTTCCACGTCCGGGATCTCTCCGGCGTGGGCGGGCGGCTCCGGCCCGGGATCGTCCATCGGCTGGATCGAGAGACCTCCGGACTGTTGGTCGTGGCCAAGAGCGACCGCGCGCACAACGGACTGGCGGACGCGCTGCGTGCGCGCAGGATCAAGCGCCTGTATAGCGCCGCGTGCTGGGGACACCTGGCCGAGTCACCACTGACCGTGGACGCCCCCATCGGGAGGGATCCCGGGGATCGCAAGCGCATGGCGGTCGTCGAGGACGGACGGCGGGCGATCACGCGTGTACGCGTGCGCGAGCACTGGCTGCGGGCCGAGCTTCTGGACGTGGCGCTCCAGACGGGGCGGACCCACCAGATCCGCGTGCACATGGCCCACGTGGGCCACCCGGTCGTGGGCGACCGCGTGTACGGGGTCGGTTGGGAGCGGGGGATGGGTGGACCGGATCGCGCCTGGGCGCGAGAGTTGGCCCGGCGCACGCCTCGCCAGTTCCTGCACGCTGCCGAGCTGGCCTTCGACCACCCGATCACCGGACAGCCGCTGCGATTCCACGCCCCGCTGCCGCCGGATCTCGAAGCTGCGGCGGCGTGGGCCCGGGACGCGTCCCACACGGGGGGACAGCCGTGAGCCCCGGACGCCCGCACCCGGGCGTAAAGCGTTTGGCGACAGGGCTTTTCTTCCGGGGCCCCGTGGCCGATACTTAACCGCCCTTGATACCGAACCTTCTCCTGCGAGCTCCCGAAACACGGCGTTCATGACGGATCTCGATCCGAAGCTGACGTTCGATTCGTTCGTGGTGGGTCCGGCCAATCGGCTGGCCAGCGCCGCAGCGCGTCGCGCCGCAGATTCGCCGGGAACCAGCTACAACCCCCTCTTCGTCTATTCGGCGTCGGGGTTGGGCAAGTCGCACATCCTGATCGCCGTCGCCCACCACGCGCTCAAGGCGGACCCCGACTGCCGGGTCGAGTACATGGCGCTGGAAGGCTATCTCGAGGAGCTGGCCGCGGCGCTCGCGAGCGGCGCCCGGGAGGACTTCAAGGGCCGCTACCAGGGCCTGGACATCCTCCTGCTGGACGACGTGCAGTTCCTCACCGGCCAGAACGAGGCCCAGGAGATGCTGCTGAGGACGCTGGACCATCTCTCCACGGGAGGGAGCCAGATCGTCCTCGCTTCGGACCGCCCGCCCGCGGAGATCGACGGCCTCGATGCGCGCCTGCTCTCCCGGTTCTCGGGCGGGCTCATCGTGGACATCGGCGCGCCCGAGTACGAGACACGCGTGGCCATCATCCGGCGGAAGGCGGAGGAGAACGGGCAGACCCTCGCGCCGGGGGTCGCCGAGGCGCTCGCACGCTACCCGGTGAAGAACGTGCGTGAGCTGGGCGGCGCGCTCAACAAGATATTCGCGACCCAGGACCTCGAGGAGCGGCAGGTCTCCGTGGACGAGGTCTCCCGCCTTCTAGGCGGAGGGGACGTGCAGAAGACGACGGGTGCGCGCGACGAGTTCGGCCTCTTCCTCGAAGATCTCACGGGGGCGGTCGCCAAGAGCGTGGCGGCCCAGGAGGAGCCATGGCGTAAGGTCCTCCGGGAGACGGTGAACGCCGTCGAGCGGGAGGGCTTCTCGACGCAGCGGCTCCGGGCCTACCTGGGGAAGGGCGAGCCGGGGGGGTGGGAGAAGATCGTGGAGAAGTTCCGCGCCGACGTGCAGCGTCTGAGGGACATCGACAACGAGCTCGACCGCCTGGACAATCCCTGGCCCGAGGCGGCCCAGGGCCTGCTCAAGGATCCGGATCGCCTGGACGAGGCCGAGGCGCTTCTGACCTCCGTGCGGGAGCGTCAGCGACCGTTCCCCAAGCTGGGCGACGGCCCGGACCTCGAGACGCTCGAGGGGTTCTCGAAGATGGCGCTGAAGGCGGCGCAGCAGCTCGTGGCGGCCGAGAAGCCGCAGTACAACCCCCTCTACATCTGGTCCCATCCCTCCGAGCGAGCGCGCACGCTCCTCGGCGCCACCGGACGCACCTTCCAGGCCGCCGATCCCGAGGCCCGCATGGCCGTGACGTCGGTGAGCGAGTTCGCGGAGGACTTCATCCGCGCCCTGGGCGAGGGCGTGGCCGGCGCGTGGAGGGAGCGCTGGTGGACGTTGGACCTCCTTCTGGTGCACGGCGTCGAGGCGCTCTCGGATACGGAGCGCGCCCAGGACGAGTTCTTCCACCTCTTCGAGGCGCTCAAGCGGCGTGGAGCCCGCGTGTTGTTGGCCGCCGACCGGTCCCCGACCGGCATCGCCAAGATCGACGAGCGGCTGCGGTCCCGCTTCGAGGGCGGCCTGGTGCTGGAGGTCGACGCGGGCGAGGGCTCGGGCGAGCTCGAGCTGGTCGAGGCCGCGGAGCCGGCCGCTGCCCCCGGGCTCTGGGGCGACGAGCCACCGTCTGCGGCGAGTGAGCGCGTGGTGCCGCCGATCGACGAGATGGACGTCGGGGACCGGGCCGGGCTCTTCATCGACGCCTCGGAGGCCGCAGACGACGAAGCCGAGGTGGTGGTCGAGGTCGCGCCGGTGGCGTCGCCGTCCGATGACGCGGCCGTCCACGACGGCGGCGCCTGGTTTCCCTCGCCCGAGGTCGTGGTGCTCCACTGGCCCAGGGTAGAGGAGCTCCTGCAGGAGGAGTTCGAATAATGGCGATCGAAGGCAGCCTCCAGGACGTCAACCTCGCGGACATCTGCCAGCTCCTGGGGATGGGCCGCAAGACGGGATGCCTGAGCATCACCGATCGGTCCAACTTCGGTTACATCTACTTCGAGAACGGCCGGGTCATCTATGCCTCCGTGCTGAACCGGCCCGACCGCCTGGGCGAGCTCCTGGTCCGCAACCACGTGCTGACGCGCAAGGTCCTCTCGCAAGCCATGGAGCGACAGGCCGCGTCCCGGGGCAAGCGGCTCGGTGAGATCCTGGTCGAGATGGAGAGCATCGAGGAGGACAAGCTCCACCGCTACATCCAGATGCAGATCGAGGAGGCCGTCTACCACCTCTTCGGCTGGAACCAGGGATCGTTCCACTTCGACCCGGACCAGCGGCCCGACGAGGACGATCTCTTCCTGGTGGACATCAACATCGAGTCCCTCCTGATGGAGGGCGCCCGTCGCACGGACGAGTGGAGCCTGGTCGAGAAGAAGCTCCCGTCGTTCGACATCGTTCTCCAGCTCGACAAGAACCCGGAAGAGAGCGGCGAGGAGGTCGAGCTCTCCAAGGACCAGCGCAAGGTGCTGCCGTTCATCGACGGCGTGCGCACGGTCACCGAGATCATGAACGAGGCCGGGCTCGTGGAGTTCGACACCGGCAAGGCGCTCTACGGGCTCATCCAGGGCGGCTTCGTCAGCCGGGCGGGCGAGAAGTCGACCGTGGCGGAGACCGGCGGGGACCAGAAGCTGCAGGAGCATCTCAACCTGGGCGTCGCGTTCTACCGCTCCGGGATGATGGAGGACGCGGCCCGGGAGTTCGAGTCCGCCCTCGAGGTCGATCCCAACCAGGGGCGCGCCAACTTCATGCTCGGGCTCATGGCCTTCCGGAACGGACGCCTCGACGAGGCGCTGGAGCGTTTCGACGCCATGCCCGAAGGCGTGCGCCAATCCTACTCGGTCCAGCGCAACCGGGCCCTCGCGCTGGAGTTGCTGGGGCGCTACGAAGAGGCGCTCGGGGCCCTCGACCGGGCCCACGAGGTGCGCCCGGACGATCACGAGGTCCATCTCCTCAAGGGGATCGTGCACCTCAAGGCCCACCGTGCCTCCAAGGCGCTCGAGGCGCTGCGCGCGTACCGCACCTCCCCCAAGCTCAGGAAGCCCTCGGCGGTCTACTACGCGTACACGGTCCTCGCGTCGGCGGTGGCCGGGGACCTGGACTACGCGGTGGCGGTCGGCCGCGAGGGCCTCGGCCAATACCCGGAATCCGGTCCGATCCTTGTCAACACCGGAGCGGTGCTGGAGCGGCGCGGGGAGGTGGAAGCGGCGGAGGCGCTCTACAAGAGGGCGGTGGCCGTGAGCCCGGCACCACCGCAGGCGCACAAGAACCTGGGTGACCAGGCGTGGGCCCGCGGCGATCACGAGGCCGCGCGCGTCCAGTACGAGCGGGCCGTGAAACTGTCTCCCCGCCTGGGGGACGACGTCTACACGCGGCTCGGGACCCTCGCCTTCAAGGACAACGACCGGGACGTGGCGCTCCTCCTCTGGCGGCGGGCGCTCGATCTGAACCCGCAGAACGAGACGGTGCGCACGAACCTGGAGATGTTGCAGGGGGGGTGAGCGGTCTCCTCGAGGTCGCGGGCGGTCGGCGGTCGGCCGGTCGCGCCCCGTTCCCCGTCATCCTCCTCCCGCCGATCCTCGCCGCGCTCCTCGTGGCCCTGTCGGCGGCCGCGGTGCCGCTGGCGGCCCAGGTGCCGTCCCGCATCCCGCGGGTCCTCGACGGCGAGGTCTACCAGGAGACGCTGGGCGCGCGCGTGCGCGTCCTCCATGCGCCGGAGGACTCCGCCGCGGCGCGACGCGTGCTGGACTTCCTGGAGCTCCAGGCGCCCCTCCCCGGGCTTCCGGACACGCTACCGGACCACGTGACCGCCGCGCTCCCCCATTCCGCGCGAGCGTTCGACGCGCTGACCGGCGGGGGGGTGCCCGAGTGGCGCGCCGGCGTGGCGATCCCCGCGCTCGACCTCCTGGTGGTGCCGATCGGCGAGGGGCGGCCCCTGCTGGACCCCGAGGGGCGGCGCGTGCTCCGCCACGAGTGGGCGCACCTCGGTCTTCATCAGTACCTGGGCAACGTGCGCACCCCCCGTTGGTTCGACGAGGGGTACGCGCAGTACGCTTCGGGAGGATGGGACGCCACGGAGGCCTGGCGGTTGCGCATCCTGCTCGCCCTCGGCCGGACGCCGCCGCTGGACTCCCTGACACTCGTCTGGCCGAGAGACCGCCCCTCCGCGGAGGCGGCGTATCTCCTGGCGGCGAGCGCTGTGGACTACCTTCTGCAGGAAGGGGGGGAGCGGGCGCTCGAGATCTTCCTGGGGCGCTGGCGGGAGGGGGGCTCCTTCGAGACAGCGCTCCGCGGGACGTTCGGGGTCACCTCCAGCCAGCTCGAGGAGGACTGGCGCGGGTGGGTGAGATCGCGCTACGGGTGGTTCTTCGTATTGACCCGGTCCGCGGTCTTCTGGATGTTGTTGGCACTCGTCCTGCTCGTCATGGCCCGGAGCCGGCAGACCCGTGACCGGGAACGGCTGGCGCGCCTGAGAGCCGGCGAGGCGCCGGACCTGCCCGCCTTCTGGGACGGAGAGGAGCCCCGGGACGAAACCGAGACCCCTCCCCAGGGTGTAGAAGGACCACCATGAGCGAGCGAATCCTCATCGTCGACGACGATACCGACGCCCTGGAGGTCTATCGGACCCGGCTGGTCCACGGTGGCTACGACGTGGAGACGGCCGAGAGCGCCGAGCAGGCCCTCGCCCGGGTCGGATCGTTCACCCCGCAGCTCGTGGTCACCGACGTGCGCATGGACGGCATGAGCGGGCTCGAGTTGCTCGAGCGGCTGCGCGAGGACATGACCGGCGTCGATGTCGTGGTCATGACCGGCCACGAGGACATGGAGACCGCCGTCGCGGCCATGAAGGCCGGGGCCTTCGACTTCCTCGTGAAGCCGGTGGACCCGAAGGCGCTGCAGGCGCTCGCCGAGCGGTGCTTCCGTGAACGAGCGCTCGGCGAGGAGCACGGGGAGCCGGAGTCACCCGAGCCCGACGAAGAGCCCGAGGGGGAGCAAACGCAGGGCCTGGGCGGCCGCGGCCCGATCATCGGGAAGAACGCGCGCATGATCGAGATCTACAAGACGATCGGCGTGCTCAGCCGGAACCGCGCCACGGTGCTCGTGCGCGGCGAGACCGGAACCGGCAAGGAGCTCATCGCGCGGGCGATCCACGACCACTCCGCCCACGCCGAAGACCCCTTCATCGCCGTGAACTGTACGGCCCTGACCGATACGCTCCTCGAATCGGAGCTCTTCGGGCACGTGAAGGGCGCCTTCACGGGAGCCACGGTGGGGCGGAAGGGCTACTTCGAGCTCGCCGAGCGGGGAACGATCTTCCTGGACGAGATCGGGGACACCAGCCCGGAGTTCCAGACCAAGCTCCTGCGCGTGCTCCAGGAGCGCCGCTTCTACCCCGTGGGGGGCGAGGCGCACCGAACGACCGAGGCGCGCGTCATCGCCGCGACGCACCAGCCGCTGGAGGATCTGGTCCGCCAGGGCCGCTTCCGCGAGGACCTCTACTTCCGGCTCAAGGTGGTCGAGATCCGGGTGCCGCCGCTGCGCGAGCGCATGGACGACCTCGAGCCGCTGGCCGAGGCGCTGCTGGGCCGCATTCGCAAGGAGACGGGGCGCAACGTCCGTCGCATCTCCGACGAGGCGATGCGCAGCCTCCACGCGCACTCCTGGCCCGGAAACGTGCGCGAGCTGGACAACGCGCTCATGCGCGCCGCCATCCTCGCCCGCGGCACGATCATCGGGCCCGACCACCTGGTGCTCGGCGACGAGGGGGAGAACGTGGAGGACCTCACGCTCGCCTCGGCCGTGGAGCGCCACGTGCGCCGGATCCTGGAGCGGACGGGTGGAAACGAGACCGCGGCCGCGGACCTGCTCGGTATCACCGACGAGGAGCTCTCCGAGCACCTCGCACAGATCGACAAGGCGTGAGGCGCGGCCCACGCGTTGACCGCGTGCTCCCCCTCCGGTAGCATTCCACCGCCATGGCGAAGAAGACGACTCCGACCGAGACCGGCCAGCGCGCGGCGCTGCACTACACGCGCGTCAACGCCCTCCTCGCGGCCGCGGGGCTGGTGACGCTCACGCTGGGCTACTGGCTGCTGGCCCAGGGATCGATCACCGCCGCGCCGCTCCTGCTCGTGCTCGCGTACGTGGTTCTGCTGCCGCTGGCGATCATCTTGTAGCAGCCCCCGGACGCGCTCACGCGCCTCCGAACGCAATCAGGCCACTCCCTGCCGGATGCGCTGATACAGCAGGCGGGTCTCCTCCATGGGCTCGATTCCCAGCTCCTCCCGGAGCGCGCGTCGACATTCCTCGTAGTGCCGCAGCGCGGAGGGCCGGTCCCCGTTCGCGAGATGGCAGAGCATCACGCGGCGGTGGACGTGTTCGCGGACCCGATCGTGGCGAAGAAGGCGGGCGCCCCAGTTGATCGCCTCCCGCCATTCAGCCTGGTCGACGTGGTGCTCCATCAGCCGTTCCAGCGTGGTCAGATAGGCCAGCCGGAGACGCTCGCGGTCGGCCTGGCACCAGTCGGCATAGACGCCCTCCAGCAACTCCGCTCGGTACAGTGACGCGGCCCGAGCCAGCCGTGCAGCCAGCCCCGAGTCGGAAAGCGGCGTGTAGCTCGAGGGTCGGCGCAGGCACTCCTCAAACTCCTCGACGTCCACCCAGGCAGGGCCGCGGAGCTGCACGTGCCGCCCCTCGACGTGCAGGAACGACCCCCGGCCTCCGCCCGCCTTCTCCATGACGTTCCGCAGGCGCCACAGGGCGGTGCGGAGCGTCTTCCGGGCGTCGGCATCGCTCCGCTCCCCCCAAAGGGTCCCACAGAGGACGTCGCGATGGACCGGCCGGTCCCGGTGCAGAACCAGATAGGCGAACAGCCACGAGGCGTTCTGCGTGGGGAAGGGTGTCAGGACCTGGTCGATGCAGGCGACGTACAGGTCTCCGAACAGGCAGATCCTCAGCGGATACATGGCACCCGATGTCTGCGAGGTATCGCCGGGTGGGGAGACCTGTCCCCCTGGCATCCGGCGGCTCCGGTGCGACCGAGAGGAGAGGCTGGGGGGAGCCTACCTCGTGCGCCGAGCGTCCTTTCCCGGCGCCGGCGTCGCCCAAGGGGGGTGCAGGCGGCGCTCTTTCTGGACTAATGGGCGGCGGGCCGGTGGAACGCAAGCTCGTCGTAGTCTTCGTGACGCTCCGCCGACGTTGTCGCGACGGCCCGAGGGCGCTGTCGAGACACGCCCGAGACGCTGCGTCGCTAATGATGATCCTTCCAGTCGCCCCAGTCGCCGGATGCCACGGAGGCCACGTCATCCCCAACCGGAGCCGGACCATGCCCAGGAACGTGAAGACGAAGTGGACGAGCACCGAGAAGAACCCCGAGGAAGCGCAACTCAAGGCGCGTTGGAACGAGGAGGTGGAGAGCAGGAAGAGGGCTGTGTCGGAGGAGGCGAACGACAGCAAGCGCCGCAAGGACTCCATGGCGCCGCTGATCAAAGCAGCGGGCGCCAGCGAAAAGGAGTTGGACAAGCGGAGTCGTGACGCGGAAAAGCGTGCGAAGGCAGCGGCGAAGGAGGCAGCGCGCGCCCTCGCCACTCCCCCGGTGGACTACGCCAAGCTCCACAAGCAGGACATCGCCCTGGCGAAGGAGATCGCGAAGAAGAGCGAGGGCCGAAACCCTAATCCGTCGTGGTACGGCTACATCTGGAGCTCGGCGTACGGCGGATGGTGGGGGAGTTGGAATGGAGAGTCCGAGGAGGTCCCCAATGCCACCATCACCGCGGGCGCGGACCGTTTCGACCCACGCGCCCAGTCCTGGGGCGAGGGGTGGTACGACAGCGACTTCAGCGAGATCCACGCCTACCTCGCCTTCCGGTTCAACTCACCGTCGTGGGGGCACCTGCACGTCTACGCATACCCGTGGGCGCACGGCTACTACAGCCTCTACTCGGACGACGACTGGTACAACAGCGTGTACGCACGGGCCGAGTTCGATACGTGGCTCGACCTGCACCAGAACTTCTGGCGCGGTCGCCAGTACACGCGCCGCTTCACGCTGGCCGGTCAGGAGCTCCACCCGACGCGTTCCGGTCGGATCGACAATCGCTACGGCCACGCCTACTTCACGGATGTGGGCGAAGGCGACACGGTAACCATACGGGTCGGCGCCCGCCTGTACTGTCGTGCCAAGGCGAGCGGATCGCACTCCATCCTCAACTTCCAGGCCGGTTCGGCGAACTACATCACGGTGCCATACGTGTACTGGTACCTCCACCACTAGAGGCAGCGACGAGCTCGACCCCCGCCGGCCGTTCGCCGTGGATTTCTTCCGGATCCTGATCCTGGAGGTGTGGGCTGCACTCCTGCGCGCCCTCTTCCTGCCGGTCGTATTCCTGGTCGCGACCTTGGTGCGGCTACTGCGACTGCTGGTCCGCTTGTGGCGCGCCCGCAGCTTTTATCCGGAGGAGAGCGATGACGGGTGTCCGCCCATCCCGGAGGCCCTCGTGCGCCGACCGGACCCGTGCATCTACAGCCAGAAGCTCCTGTTGGAGCAGGGACTTCCCGTCACCTGGAACAACCCGGACATCTGGATCGCCGCTGCCGCCGATCCGGCGGCGGTCATGCCGGATTCGTACCACCTGACGGAGGACACGGACTACCTCGTGACCGTTCGTGTCCACAACGCGTCGACCGACGCGGCACTCGGCGTGCGGGTGAGGCTGCGACACCGCTCGTGGGGGTTCAACGTTCCCGACCTCCAGCCCGTCGAGACGGATGGTGCGGGTCAGGAGGTCAGCCGCTTCGTCGACGTCGCTCCCATGGGGTCCAGTCTTACGGTCTTCCATTGGCACACCGAC
Source organism: uncultured Gemmatimonadaceae bacterium (assembly GCA_964591135.1). Classification (GTDB taxonomy): domain Bacteria; phylum Gemmatimonadota; class Gemmatimonadetes; order Longimicrobiales; family Gaopeijiaceae; genus SZUA-318. The sequence goes on from CAZPZU010000042.1 coordinate 20,204, forward strand.
GCGCTGCCTCCGGGGGAGGTGAAGCACTACTGCCTGCAGGCTTCGCTGGAGCATCCCCTGGACGTGAACCCGGCGAACAACGTCGGGCAGGAGAACACGAACGTGTACGCCGCGAATCCCGGGCACGTAACGCCCGGTGAAGTCGTGGACGTCACGATTCCGTTGTTCAACCCCGACCGCTTCCGGCAAGCCGTTCGTTTCGAGGCGACGATGTACCGCGTGGACGACGCGAGAAGGCATGTGCTTCGGCTCGACCCGAACCCGGGCTATCGCCGATGGCACCTGGACGAGCGCATCGCGAACATCGTCCCGACGCTGCATCCGCATCCGCCCCCCACGAAGCCCGGCGACGAGGGGCCTTCCATGCGCTCGGTGCGTTCCTCTGCCAGCGGCTACCGCTTCTCTCTGAGGGCGCAGCGTCCGCTCGTCGCGGTCCGTACCCGGTACGTCGGCTTCGTGCCGGTGCGGGAGCGTCTGCGTGGGCTCGACGTCGCCCTGCCGGGGGGCATGCAGGTGCGAGCCGAAGGCCGGCCACTCGAGGAGGGTCTCGAATTGGAGGGGCGCGACACCGTCGGCGTTCGCTTCACGCTGACCGTTCCGGTGGGAGCCGGCCCCGGAGCGGTCTTCCCGATCAACCTCGTCGCGAAGAAGGCGAACGGGGTGCTCATCGGGGGCGTCACCCTGCTCCTCCGGGTGAAGGAGTAGAGGAGGGGCCATGCCCAGCAACCTCCAAACGTTCTCGACCTGCGCAGGCCCCGGAACGGCGGTCCCTCACGCGCGGATGGGCGGGCTGACGGGAACCGTGATCTCCGGCTGGACGACCTCGGACCTGAGCAAGGCGCTCACGCTTATCATCGGCGGCGGGCTGCTCGGCATCCTCGTGGCGACGTTCGGCTGGGCGGCCATCTGCTTCATCGGGCCGTTGGCGATCGTGGTCGCCGTCGAGATCAAGGACTGGTACTACCACCGCCGGCTCCTGTGCATCCGCGACCGCGATTGCGCGGTGGGTGAGGTGGTGGCCGAGCCCACCGCAGCGACGGACGGCGACCGGAAGCTCAACCTGTTGCTCAATCCTCTGCGGCGAGAGGATGTCCGGTCGGTCCTCGAGGACCACCTGAAGACGAATCAGGAGATGCTCACGCTCCCGGACCCCCAGGTCTTCCCGCCGGCCACGTTTCCGGCCGGTCCTCCGGCGTTCGACCTGTCGGACCTGAAGGGCTACATGGGCTCGCTCGACCCGGGCGACTCTCCCTCGTACGTGCACGACCAGATTACCATCGGGCTCGTCGATCGTCTGCTCTCCGTGCCGGGGCAAGCGACCTACGGTCGATTCTACCGCAAGGATGCGGCGCACATCCCGGATCCGGCCACGTGGGACTACATCCCCACGGATTTCGCGCCCGCGGACAACCCGACGTCAGACTGGTCACAGCCGTTCGCGCGGAGCAACTGGATCGGCACGAATGCGGTGGACCAGAAGGGCGGTCAGCCGCTCAACCCGATGTTCCGCTTCGATTCCGACCACCTGGTGCCCTACCTCCACACCGAGATCGAGGGACACAACATCCAGATATGGATGGACGACGTCATCACGGCCGCGACCGGTCTCACGCTCGGGTGCGCCCTCTGTGGTCCGCTCTGCGGGATCATCGCCGGAGCCCTCTTCTGGCTGTTCAAGAAGCTTCTCGACTGGCTCACCGGCAACGACGGCGATGCGGGGGAGCCCGACGTGGACTGGGCGAAGCCCGGCGAGGCCAGTCCCGTCCATGGCCGCTCGGGTGACATGGTGGCTGTGTACGGCAACTGGATCATGGACACGGAGCACGGGCAGTACTTCGAGATCCACCCGGTGCGGGCGTATTACGTGCTTTCATCGACCGCGTCCGGCGAATACCAGCCGAGCGAGAAGGACGCGGCCGAGGCGCAACGGCGGTGCAGCCTCATCCGGGAGGCGGAGGAGACCGACCGACCGCCCGAGATCGAGAAGAGCGAAGCGGCGCTGTTGGCGTGGGGGCTGGCGACGCGCTACGCCGGTGGCGGGCACGGCATGCCGCCCTCCTGACGACGGCCGGCGACCGTGTGGGTGAGCGTCTTTCTGGCCGCCTACGGTACCGTGCTCCTCACCGAGCTCATCGGCGACCGGTCGCTCTATACGATCGGAACGCTGTCCGCCCGCTTCGGAGTCGTGCCCGTATTCTGGGGCATCAGCGTCGCATTCATGCTGAAGATGCTCGCTGCCGTCTTGCTCGGGCACGTCCTCGGGCTTCTCCCGCAGTTCGTCGTCCGCGGCGTCGGGGCGACGACCCTACTCGCCGCCGCCCTCGCGGTGCACCGGCGCGGGCCGGACGGAGTTTCGTCGAATCCCCGCTCGGGGACGGCGACGTCACCTACCCTGATCGCTTTCCTGGCGATCTTCCTCACCGAGTGGGCGGACCCTGGGCAGCTCACTGCCGCGATGCTCTCCGCGCGGTACGCCGACCCGGTCACGGTATGGGCCGCCTCGACCGCGGCGCTCCTTACCAAGGGGCTCCTGGCCATCGGCCTCGGGCTGACGCTGCGCAGGTGGGTCGCGCCCGCGTTCCTTCGCACCGTGACGACCGCGCTGCTCGTGGTGATGGCCGTCATGATCGCCTCGGGGCTCTGAGGGAGGGAGGAAGCGGGTCGATACCGTCCCGACGGAATCGAGCCGGAGGCGAATCGACAAACGGAAAGCCAGCTGGGCAATTGTCGTAGATAACAATCGATACATGAAACGTATTAGCTCGAAACACCCTTTTCCTGGAAGGTTGCCCCATGGCCTCGAGATTCGTTCGGTACCTGTGCGCAGGGGGTTGCATCGCGGTGTTGTCGCAGTGTGGCGGGTCCGACGGTGGCCCCACCGGAATGCAGCAGCTGTCCATCCAGAAAGCCGCCAGCGTGAGCGGCGACGGTCAAACCGGAACGGTCGGCACCGCGCTTGGGGCGCCGTTGCGGGTCATCGTGACGCTGGGAGGGGCGCCGCAGCAGGGCACCTCCGTGACCTGGGCCGCCGCTGGAACGAGCGGCTCGGTCACACCGATCTCGTCGGTGACCGACGCGTCCGGCATCGCCACGACGATCTGGACGCTGGGTCAGGCAGCGGGGACGCAGACCGCTACCGCATCGCTCGCCGGGGCCTCCGGCTCGCCCGTGTCCTTCGCGGCCTCGGCTACGCCCGGGGCTGCCACGCAGCTCACCCTCTCCGCCGGCGACAACCAGTCGGGCACGCCCAACTCGGCGCTCCCGGGCCCGCTGACGGTGAGGGCGGGCGATCAGTTCGGGAACGGCGTCCAGGGAGTGGATGTCGCATGGGCTGTCCCCAACGGCGCGGCGACCGTGCAGCCGGCCAACTCCGTCACGGACGGGAGCGGCAACGCGCAGACGGTGGTGACGCTCGGCGGCGACGTCGGCCAGGTCACGATCACCGCCGCGAGCCCGGGCCTCACCGGCTCGCCCGTGACATTCCGTGCCGACGTCGCCTCGCTCCCGACGACCGCTTCGGTGGAGGTGGGCGACAACTTCTTCAAGAGCGTGCGCAACGGCAGCTCGAACGCCGCGGTCGACACCATCGCGGTGGGCGGAACCGTCACCTGGACGTGGTCGGGGTCGAACAGTCACAGCGTGTTGTCGACGGGATCCCCCAGCTTCACGAGCAGCGCCATCATGACGAGCGGAACGTACTCGTTCAAGTTCACCGCGGCCGGAACGTACACCTACGACTGCGCGGTCCACGGAGCCAGCATGACCGGAACCGTCGTCGTGAGGTGAGGTCTGAGGAAATCCGCCTACCAGCGGGCAGGTGCAGGGACTAAGTTACGCGTCGGTACCCACCGGGCGCTTAGCTCAGCTGGTCGAGAGCACCTGCCTTACAAGCCCCCCTAGGAGGGGGTGATGTTCGCGGAATCCGCGTAACCACGCGGAGAAGTCCATGAGGCCCGGGATCGGCCAACGCGCCGATCCCGGGCCTCGTGTGCCTGACCTCGCACAGTTTGTCGCACAGGTCGCCCGGTTGCCCCGCGAAGCCCCATGGCCCAGGCCATTAGTCCAGAGGTCTGATCCGGAAGTCGTGCTCGATGCGGTCGGCGACATATGCAACGAGGGCCAGGCGCTCCGTGAGGCACCTCTCCACCGACATGCTCAGGTCGACGGCGCCCATGACGTCACCGCCCGCATTGTGGAGGGGCGCAGCCAAGCATGCGGCCCCGTGGAACTGTTGCGCGTAGTGTTCCGGCCCCAGGACGGCCACCACCTTTCCCGTCGCCACCGCGGTGCCGGCGCCGTTCGTGCCCATCGTCGTCTCCGACCAGTCGTAGCCCGGTTCTAGACCCCATGTCGACGTGAGGTCGAGATCGTTGGAGACCGAATGGAGGACGATACCGTCGGAACACACGAGGTAGACCACGTGAGGCGCGTCGCCGACGAGCGCGGAGAGCCAAGCCAGGTGCGGCGCTGCCGCATCGATCATGGGTCGGGCCCAAGCCAAGCGTCGAGCCAGTTCCCGTTCTGGGACGCGTCGCAGGCTGGGTCGTTGCAGCGTCGGATCGACCCCAGCGGCACGGGACCGCTGCCACGACTCAATGATCGCTGTCCGTAGCCGGTGCGCTGGTGGAAGCCCTCGTATGAACCGTTCCCACTCCGCCCTTACAACAGGAAGTGACTCCTGAGGGGCAGACGCGCTCCCCATGCCGCGCGCGCGCTCCACGATATGGGCGATCTCCCTCAGGGCACTCGCGACGAGCGACGGCGAGTCGGCGCCGTTCTCGGCTCCCAGCAGGAGCCAGTCCGCCGAGACTGCGAAGGAACGGCACACGGCCGACACGAACTCGGCAGGGATTCTGGCATCCCCCGATTCGTAGCGACGGGCCGAATCGTGGGAGACCTCGTACGCTGCACGAGCCTGGAGGACGTCCGCGAACGCCCTGAGGCTCAGCCCATGCTGCCGACGGAGGTCGCGCAGCCTGTCGCAAATCTCTGACACTTTGGCACGTATCCTTGACGATGGTCTGAACCGCGACTAACTATACCGGCATCCCGCATAGGCTTGAAAGATCTGGTGCTTCTGCCCCCCACGCACGTCACGGCGACCCACCGCCGCAGGCGGGCGGCGTGCGTTGTCCGTGACCTCCGAGAGGTGTCTCTGTGAGTGGCGGAGACGCACAGAGGTAGGGCATGTCAAAGCCACATCCATCGCCCGAAGATGCCGGCCGCTCTTCGGGGGGTGCCCGAAGGCGATCTCATGCGTCGAAGAGGATCGCGGATGCTAGCGATGCCGCGGGGCATCACTCGCGTAGATCGAATGAGTGACATGAGGCATCAGCGCGGGAGGATCCTCGTGGTCAATGACAATTGGGCCGTCCGAACCGCTATCTGCCGCGTTCTCGAGCATCAGGGTTGGGAGGCCCAGGATGCATCGGGGTTGGCGGAGGCCATGGAGCGCGCCCGGGCGGCCGATCCACCGTTCACGCTTGCCGTGCTTGACGTCGCTCCAGCGGAATGCAGGAGTGCGATTGCCATGGCGGAGGCAATGCATGATCTGATTGCCAACCTGCGCTTTCTCTTCGTCTCGGGGCATGTCCACCTCGACGTCAGCGCCGCGCGTGTGCCTGCGAAGGCTGTCTCCGTCTTGGGGACGCCCCTCACTGTGGGGCGGCTGATCGACGCAGTGGCTGCCCTTCATCAACCTGATTGAAGAACGTGACGATCAGGGAGAGGAGCACAGCCGGCTTCGTATCCGATCCGGGCTCCTGCGCCGATGCCCTGGACGCATCCACAGTACAGATCGCGCGTTGCGGCGAAGTCCGGCCCCTGGCCTGCAAGGCTTGGCTCCTGGAGCTCGATCGCCGCTGGTCGGTGATCGCGAGGCACGACCTGCAGGTGGGGCGATGGCACCCGTGGAGTCCGCCGTGACCGTCTCCCAGGCGGGGGCCGCTGATCCGACGGCCTCGCGCATGGCGTTGCCGGGAGCTCGGTCGCCGGTGGCGGCTTCATCTGGTTCGTGCGTTCGAGACGGCAGACGCGGTAGCGCGCATGTATCAGGAGACGGCGATCCGTACGCTTGCCGAGCGTCTTGCGGAGGAAGGCAACGTCGAGGGCACGGAAGTATAAAAGGCTGTTCGAGGCCGAGGGGGAAGGGTGAGTTCTAGGCGGAGACGCCACTCCGTCGGCGAAACCCGGCCGGCCAGCACTCACGCGGCCAGCACGTCACCCGCGCGATCGTGGCGTAGTCGCGTCGAGGCTCAGCGGTTGGCTCTGCTGCAGGTGGCCACGGGCGAGAAGCCTCGCGCCGAAGGTACTGCACGGCCATGACAGATGAGGTGTGCCTCCGGTCCGGTCTCTGGATGTACCACTATGTCACGGTGAGCGGCCCGCCAGAGGGCCGGCCCGAGACCACCCACGTCTTCTTCCATCTCCGCGGCGATTCGTCCTCGCTCATGAGGGTCCGGGTGAGTGGCGTGCCGGACGAGTGCACCGATTTTGGGGAGCTCGCGCGGCGACCGGATTCGAGGGAAGCTTCGCTCGAGGGCGAGCGGTGGACGTTCTACCCCGCAATCTCCAGAGACGACCTTCACACGGTTGTTTTCATGTCCACCACCGGCGGATTGGGAGTCGGTGCCCTCCCGGCGGGGGTGACGCTGGCGGAGGCGATGAATCACGAGCTCCATGGGGCGGTCAAGAACGGGCGGATGCGCTGAAGGGCCCGTCGGCCTTCACCACATGGAGCCCGTCTAGGGGCAGGGACGGAGGACGTAGGCGTCGTCCTCCAGTGCCACGTAGCCGCAGCCGTGCTCGAGGAGGAACTCGATCCATCGGTGCGCCCATAGCGCGTCCACGAGTCCGGCCGCGTCGTCCCGCATCTCGGCGTGCCATCGGGCGCGGTGGCCGATGTGCAGGCGGTAGTCCCGGCCATACGCCCGGATCCAGAACAGGTGGCCTTCGTCGAGGGGCGCGCTGTGCTGAATCGCGGCGCCTGGCCAACTCCAGTCGACGTCCGTGGCGAGGGCCTCGCCAACTGCGGACATCACCGACAACGGGCTTTCGTGCCACGGCCTGGGCATCGGTCGCACGCCTCCGGGTTGGAGCCTGGGAGGGCCGGTTCGCATGCTGACCGCAGTCTAGTACCGGCGGGTCATCGTGCGCCACGGAGAAAGGTCAACACCCCTCGCGCTCCAACCGCACCACGCAGAACAGAGACGACTGGTCCACCTCCAGGATGTCCACCGAACGATCGGGGCCCTGCGCGAGAGACTCGAAGTCCCTGGGCCCCAACGTCGTTGCACGGAATCCATCGCGGCATACGATGACGCCGGCGCCGGTCGCTGTCTCGTCGATCTCACCGATCAGGCCATGGTCGGCCTGGATCCGAAACCACTCCAAACGGTCAGGCCAGAACCGCTCGGCGTAGCTTGAGAAGAGCGCGGTACCGTCCGGCCGCAGCACGCGGAGGGCCTCCCGGACCACCTCCCTCTGGTCTACCTGGAAGGCGGAGAGGCCGTTCTGGATGCACACCACGATGTCGAAGGCGTCGGCGCCGAGCGCCAGGCGGGAAGCGTCCATGGCTGCCACCCGACAGTTTCCCGCGCCCCTCAGGCGCTCCCGCGCCATCCGCAGACTGGGCAACGACGTATCGATACCGAGGATGGCGCGTGCGCGGGCGGCGAGCGGCTCGAGCACTCGGCCGTACCCGCAGCCGAGCTCCAGCGTCGTGGAGTCCGGGGTGGCGAGCCGCAGTACGAACTCGATCTCGGCCTCGAGCGCCCGTCGTACCCGGGGTGGCGCCAGGTCGTAGCACCGCTTCAGCCGCAGGCCCGCGAGACCCTCGTAATAGCTCCTGGTGCCCACGCACCTCCGTCGGGTTCAGTGCGTCAACGTGCACCGGTCCCTCGCCGGGCCGGATGCACCAGAATCATACACGAACTAGAGGGGCATCAACCCGAACGTCGCCAACGGACGGCGGACGGGGGGCGAGCGGATGCCCCGGCACCTGGGGGCCTCGCGCCACGACGTCGTCGAGGCCGTCAGGCTGGAGCACATGCCGCCGCCTCGACCCGTTCCAGTGCCCGCTCGAGGTCGGAGCGCAGAGTCGGAGCGCAGATCCTCGACGGCTTCGATCCCCACCGAAAGGCGCAGCAGGCCGTCGTGGATTCCCGCCTCGCGTCGCGCATCCTCGTCCATGGATGCGTGCGTCATGGTGGAGGGATGCGCCACCAAGCTCTCCACGCCGCCCAGGGACTCGGCCAGGATGAAGTGCCGCAGACCGGACAGGAACGCGTCCACGCCGAAGCGTCCGCCCGCGACCTCCAGGCTCAGGAGGCTCCCCCAGCCTTGCTGTTGCCGGAGGGCGACGTCGTAGCCGGGTGTCGAGGGAAGGCTTGGGTGGTGGACACGCAGCACGGCGGGGTGTGCCGTCGCCACGTCGATCAGCGCCCGGGCGTTGCCCTCGTGGACCCTCAGCCGCGCGTGCAGCGTGCGTAGCCCTCGGAGCGTCAGCCACGCGTCGAAGGGGGCGCCCGTGACGCCCAGGCAGTTCGCCCACGATCCCAGCTCTTCGGCGAGCTCGCGGAGGGCATCGTCGCTAAGGGACATCGCGCGTAGCGCCGCTCTGGCGGTAGGCCGCATGCTGCCAGCACCGGGCCGCCTCCCCCGGGGTTCGCCGCCTAGCTCTCTGGCTCTTAGGAGGCCGCCGGGAAGTAGAGGTGCACCGTCGTACCGTGCCCCCGTTCGCTCAGAACGTCGATGAAGCCGCCCTGCTGCTTAGCCAACCCGTATACCATCGATAGGCCGAGGCCAGTCCCGGCGCCCGGTGCTTTGGTCGTGAAGAACGGCTCCAGCACGCGCGCCCTGGTGGCCTCGTCCATCCCGATGCCGGTGTCCGACATCGAAAGGCGGACGAACTCGCCGGGCGTCATCCAGCCCGGGCGCTCAGGAGCGTCGCTCGTCATCACGGCGGGACCGATGGCGAGTCGCAGCGTTCCGCCATCGGGCATGGCGTCGCGTGCGTTGGTCGCGAGGTTCATCAGCATCTCTGCGACCGCCCCGCGGTCGCAGCGGGCGGTGCCGTGCTCCGCGAGGCTCATCTCCAGCAGGATGTCTTCGGGAATCAATCGTCTCAGAGTGGGGTGCAGTTCATTCACCACGTCCGCGACGTTCGTTGACTCGATCCTCAGCGACGCACTTCGGCTGAAGCCCAGAAGCTTGTTGATCATCTCCGAGCCGCGCTCGGCAGCCGCACGAAGCTCCGCCAGGTCGCTACGCGACGCCTTCGCCTCCGGGCCCAGGTCGGAAGCGATGAGGTCGGCGTTCATCAAGATGACCGCGAGGACGTTGTTGAAGTCGTGAGCGATGCCCGCGGTCATGTTGCCTACCGCCTGCATCTTCTGCGCCTGCCAGAGCTTTACTTCCAGTTCCTGCCGTTCCGCCTCGACCCGCCGCTGGTCCGTGACGTCCTCGACGGTTGCGTACCAACACCGGTGTCCTCGGAACCGCACGGGCGTCAGGGTCAGTAGCGTGTCGTAGGGGGAGCCGTCCTTGCGAACGAACTGCACCTCCTCCCGCCACACGACGCCTTTCTCCTTGGCGATGCGCAGCACGCGCTGACGATCCGCCTCGCTCGCATACAGCCGGGAGACGTTGCCCAGCCGCAGCATGTCCTCGTGCGTGTAGCCTCCAGGCCTCAGGATGGCGTCGTTGAAGGCCAACAGGTTCCCCTCCAGATCCGCCACGCCGAGCCCCGTCAGCGCGCTCTCGAAGAGTGCGCGATACGATTCTCCGATGTCGCGCGCGCTTGAGGACACGTCGGCGAAATAGGCCAAGATGGCGTCCGTCCTGGGGACCTGCAGGAGTCTGATGGCGAGAGATCGGAAGTTGCCGATAGGATGGCGGACGTCCACATCACAAGTGACCGTCATTCCTGGGGTCTCGACGCAACGAGCGAACGCATCGCGAGTCGCAGGGAGGTCCTCGGGTTGGCACAGATCGAACCAGGAACGGCCGACCAGTTGGTCCGGCGGGAGGCCCAGGAGTCCCGAGCAGGCGGCGTTGGCGTAGGTGATGAACCCGCGATCATCCGCCAGGAGCATCGCCTCGTTGCTGTTCTCGATCAGCGCGGCGGTCGCCGCTTCACTATGCGGATGCGGCACATGCGGGGGCACTGTGGGTGGTCCTGAAGGGGTCGAGGAAGAAGTTTCGGACATGAGCGCTCCTCCAGGGGTGGGATCCCCTGACGAGCTGATCGGTAACCCGATCGGACAGGCATGGGTGTTTCACATAGGGTAACCGGCTATCCCCACGTCAAGCCCGACATCAAACTCGCCATGAAGTCTGGCGGAGGGCTCATGGGACGGCGCGCCGAGGTACCACGCTGCGCATGTTCCGTCGAGACGCGGCGGGCGCTTGGCGGCTCCGAGAGAGATCTGGAACACCTACGCCGAGTCATGAGACTCGGAGAGGTAATCTCCCTCCAGCCTCTTCTGGTCGAGCGTTCGTGCATCCGAAAGGGATTGCGTCGGAGCGCCGCAAGTCGGGCGGTCTCTCAGGGTGGTGTAACGAGTCAGGCAGGCGCGATTAACGCAGCGGCGCATCGGCCCGGTCGGCCGGTCTTTCCCCTCTCCCCACCCCAGGCCCCCACCCGGTGAAGCCACCCTTCCTCGCACGGACGGACCCGTCATTCTTCCCTTAAGACAACCATCGCGTCCACCGCAGCCGCTCGCCGTGCCGGCAGGAGACACGCGGCGGCAGCGACGAGGAGCAGCACCGCCGAGGCCGCCGCGAAGGTGGCGGGATCCGTTGCCTCGAGCCCGAAGAGCTGACTGCGGATCACGGGCGCGAGGGCGAGCGATGCGAGCACCCCCAGCAGCAGGCCAATACCCGCGTGCAGCATGCCCTCGCGCAGCACCTGTGCCAGGAGTCTCGATCGAGCGGCGCCGAGCGCCACGCGGATCCCGATCTCGCGCCGCCGCTGCCCGACCACGTACGCCATCACCCCGAAGGCACCGATCGCCGCCAGCATCAGCGCGGCGAGCGCGAACACGCCGAGGAGCCACGACACGAACCGGCGCTGCGCCAGGGAGTCCCCCATCGCCTGGTCCAACGTCCGTACCCGGGAGACCGGGACCGCGCCGTCGATTCGGTGGACCGCGTCGCGTACGGCCGGGGCCAGTGAGAGGGGGTCGCCGGCCGTCCGGACGAGCAGGTCGAACTGGTACGGGGCGCGTTGCCCCGTCGGGTTGAAGGCAGCCGGTCGGACGGGGGCCGCGAGGCCCGAGCGCCGTGCGTCCTCCACGACTCCGACGATGGTGAACCAGTACGTGTTCTTCCCGGCGGGTAACCAGGTGTAGCGCTGCCCCACCGGGTCGAGGCCGGCCAGGAAGAGCCGCGCGAACGTCTCGTTCACCACCGCCACGGGAATGTCCTGTGGGCCGTCCGTCTCCTTCAGCCCCCGGCCGGCGACGATCTTCATCCCGAGGGTCGAGAAGAAGCCGGGTGACACGTCATCCCCGACGACCGGGACCTGGCGGTCGGGCCCGAACTGCTCCGCCCTGCCCTCCACCGTGGGGGTTCCCATCCTCGGCGCATCGCCCAGGAACAGGTTGCCGATCGTCCCGGCCGACTCCACCCCTGGCAGCGCGGACACGGCGTCCAGCAGCTCGCGCTGGAAGGCCCGTCGCGACTCGGCGTCCGCATATCGGTCCGGCGCCAGGTGCAGACTGAGGCTAAGCACGCCCTCCGGATCGAATCCAGGATCGACGGCGCGGAGGTTGAGAAAGCTCCGCAGGAGCAGGCCCGACCCCACGAGCAGGACCAGCGCCAACGCGAACTGCCCGGCGACGAACGAGCCTCGCACGCGACCGAGACTCCCGGACGACGACCCGCGCACACTCTCCCGCAGATTGGTGGCCGGGTCCACCCGGCCCGCATGCAGCGCGGGCACAAGGCCGAACACACAGCTCGCACTGAGGGCCACGGCGAGGGAAAAGCCGAGGATGAGCCAGTCCGGGTGCACTTCGTCTAGCCGGGGCAGCTCGACCGGTCCAGCGGCAACGAGGGCCGAGACGCCGAGCAGCGCCAGCGCGGCCCCGACGAGGCCGCCCACACCGCCGAGTAGCGCGCTCTCGGCCAGGATCTGCCGGACGATCCTGCCCCGGCCGGCACCCAACGCGAGACGGGCGGCCAGCTCGCGGGCCCGTGCCGTTCCCCGCGCGAGAAGGAGGTTCGCGACGTTGACGACGGCGATCAGTAGCACGGCGGCCACGGCACCGAGCAGGACGAAGAGCGACGTACTCACGTTGCCGACGAGGGTCTCCTGGAGCGGCTCGAGCCCGATGCCGACCCCCCGGTTGTCCTCGGGATAGGCCTTCTCCAGCCGCGCGGCGATCGCGTCCATCTCCGCCTGGGCGACCCGGAGGGACACGCCGTCCTTCAGCCTTCCGATGACCGGGAACTCCAACCGCCAACGCGGATACATGCCCACCCGGTTCGGGCCGAACGCCTGCGGTATCCACAACTCGGCGTCTCGCGGATAGCCGCGGCCCGGCTGGGTGACACCCACCACCTCGTACGGCGCGTCGTTGAGCACGATCGTCCGGCCCACGACGGACGGGTCGGCACCGAAGCGCCGCGAGAACAGCTCGTGGCTCAGGACAACGGCGTGGGCGAAGTCGGGCTCGACTTCGTCGTCACGGAACGGCCGGCCCAGGGCCAGAGGGGCTCCGATGAGCTCGAAGAAGGCCGCCGATACGGACGCACCGAGGACCTCCTCCGGGTCGCCTGCTCCGGTCAGCGTGTACCGGGCCGGCAGGACTGTTGCCATGCCTTCGAGGGTCGTTGCCGCCGCGCGCCAGTCGACGAAGTTGGGCCACGACGCCACGCCCCGCTCCGTGCCCTGCCGGGGATTCCGCATCCAGACCGTGACGAGCTCGTCCGACTGCGGGTACGGGAGCGGCGACAACACGACCTGATCGACGACGCTGTAGATCGCAGTCGTCGCGCCGACGCCGAGCGCGATCGCGCCGATCGCCACACCGGCGAATCCCGGCGAGCGCATCAACCCCCGAGCGGCGAAGCGCACATCCCGGACGGCGTCCTCGATCCAGGCAGTGCCCCTGGCGGAGCGGACCTCCTCACGCCAGCGGTCCCGCCCTCCCAGGGCGACGAGCGCCCGCCTGCGCGCTTCCACCGGATCGACGCCCGCGCGGCGGTGCTTCTCGGTCTCCATGTCGACGTGGAAGCGGAGCTCCTCGTCGACTTCCCGCTCGGACGCCCGCCATCTCAGCAGGCGCAGGAGCCTCAGCCAGATCCCCCTCATCCCGTCTCCCCCTCCGGCTCGAGCGCGGGCGGCGCCGCCGCCCCGAGGACGCGCTGCATCGCCTCCATGAACCGCAACCAATCGCTATGCTCCAGGCCGAGGCGCTGCTCCCCCTTCGGCGTCAGCTCGTAGATCTTGGCGCGCCGGTTGCTTTCGGACCTCCCCCACTCGGCCCGCACCAGCCCCCGGTACTCCAGGCGGTGGAGCGCGGGGTACAGCGAGCCCTGGTTGATCTGCAGGACCTCGCAGGAAAGGTCCTGGATCCGCTGCGACACCCCCCATCCGTGCATCGCTCCCAAGGACAGCGCATGCAGAATGAGGAGGTCGAGCGTGCCCTGAAGCATGTCCGCCCGTTCGTCAGTCCCCATCTCCCCTCTACCTTCGACAGGTCGCGAACACTACGGTGAGATCTGTCGAAGGTCAAGGGGACCAAGAAGGGTCTGGTCCGAGAGCGTACCAGCCGGCGGCCCAATAGCTCACAGAGCATGGGGCCAAGTCCCGGATTGCCCGTGGCGCACCAACGCCATCGCACGCCAGGTCGGAGTCGGGCGTGCACGATCCGTGCGCGTCGACCCCGCCTATGAGGAGCTACTCCGGAGCCCCCTCAGGGACCGACACCTGCAGCACCCACGACAGCTCCTGGTTCAAGGATGCGCGGGTGATGTAGGAGCTGTCGGCGGTGGCGGAGCCGTAGGTGCGGTCATACCGAAGTTCCACCGTCACCGAATCGATGTCGACGAGGGAGAACCAGCCCGCAGATAGGCGGATCGTGTTCCCGATGGGCGTGCGCGCATCGAGCGTCAGGAGAGGCGTGAGGGTTCCGGCATGGTTCCATCCCAACATCCATAGATGCCACAGGACGCTCTCCAGGCCTTCGTCGACGCCGGCCGGGCGCAGCGGCAGCAGAAGGTCCTGCCCTGCCTCCCACGAGCTTCTGGTCGAGCCCTCGGCCTCTTGGCGCACCACCAAGGTCAACCGTGCCGGCAGGTCACGGCCCTCAACGGCCGGTACATACACGTCCACCGGAGGCGGTGCCGAAGCGTCAATCGGGATCGTATCGCTCCACACGAGCCTCAACCGGTCGTCGGAATACGCTGAGTCCGCTGGTAGGGGGATCCCGAGGACGGTCAGTGTTGGATCCGACACCTCGGCGCGGGTGCCATCAAGCCCCGTTCCCGGATCGAGGCTCGCACGCACGACGATCCGGCCCTCAGCCCGGGCGCTCGCGTCGATCCAGAGGTTCAGGACCGCAGCGGGGCTCGCGGCGTCGGGTCCCGCGAAATCCAGCGTGCACGATACGACGCCCATGCACACGGTCATGCTCGTCGCAAGCACCATGCATCTCATCGGGCCTCCAGGAAGTATGCCTCGACCTCGAGGACGCTTCTGGATGTGCCCCACGGACCGTGGAGGGGGTATCGGACGAGCAAGTACCCCAGGCCAGGCATGACCCACTCGAAAAAGGGAAGCCGCGCGGCGCCGAGCTTCGCCCCCACCCAGTCCTCGACGGCCAGGCCCGCTGCCGTCTCGAAGAAGTCCCGCTGGAGGAGATGGACGCGTTCGTGGGCGAAGACGTCGTTCACGTAACGGCCCGCACTGGGACTCAGCACGATGATCCCTCCGACCGCCTCACCGTCGACCGGGTCGCCGCCGTCGAGCAGCCCTTCGGCCGCACGAAAGACCGGGGCCCCCGCGGAGAGCGTGCGCGGCCAATCCAGCTTCAGCCGATCCTCGGTGATGCCGTAAACCAACCACCACGCGTTGTACAGGTCGAGGCGGACGCGGGAGGCTCCGAGGGTGTGGGGCGGGACGAATGCCCAGAAGGGGCCGACGGGCAAGACGAGTGTGTCGAGAAGTGCGACACCCAGGGCGGCGTTGCGGGTGATGGACCCTCCGACGGCACTGATCTCGAGTCCCACGAACCCGGCACCGTCGAAGCGGGCCACGGCGATCCTCTTGCCCACATACGCAACACCGCCGCCCAAGGCCCCTCGGGCAAAGCCTTCCGTGAACGATCCGTGGCGCAAGATCCGGCCGACCCCTCCTGCGATCCCACCGAGGAGAGCGTTGGCAGCAAGGAAGTTCAGGTCGTCCACCCAGGTGGCGTCAGCCCAGCGCTCGTGCTGGTCAGGCTCTTGGCCAGAGGCGATTCGCGCCGGCAACAGCGCGCCGGAAATCGCCAGCAGGACCAGCAGGATGCGACCTCGCGAGGATCGACGACTCACCGCCAAGTCAGAGTCCACGTGACGCTGCGTCAGTTCCAACGAAACGTGAGGCCCAGGATGCGGACGCGCGGGAATGGTGACTCCTCCCATGCATAGGCCACGCCGTCTCGATAGGCCTTGATCCTGGGTAGGCTCGCGCCCATCCGGCGCACCGCCCCACCGCGCAGCTCGACTGCGTACGATTGAACGGGCGCCTCGCTCGGCGGAACGCCCATCGACACTTCAACCGTCTGAAGCCCAACGTGGAGGTCGTCGATCTGGAAGAGGGATATGGTGGCATTTGCCACGCCCGTCTCAGGGTCGACGCCCATAGTGAAGGCGTTGCCGATCCGTTTCATCTGAGTCTGGGAGTAGCCGTCAAGCACCGTCTCCCACAGAAGCTCGCCATCCGCAGACCACGCTCGCAGGTTGGGAAGATTGTACGGGATCAGCAGGACCGACGCGGTCGGTCCGTGGCACAGCAGGTGGCCCATGGCCGAGTATTCGTCCAGGATCTCGTTCAACTGGTCCTCGGGGGCCATGGGGAACGATACCGGGTAGGGGATGGGCTCCCCAAACGAGCGGAGAAGCTCACCGCCGAGGGAAACCTCATGGACGAGGTTGCCTTCGTGGAGAGCCAGCAGGTAGACACGATCTCCGAGAAAGCAGATGTCGCGCGCCAGGAACGGGAGTCGCGGCGCGTCCACGAACCTCAGACCTTCCGTGGTCTCGGCGAATCGGGCCAGGTTACGGTGGGCGAGACTCAGAACCACGACCCGTCCATCTGATGTCGACTCGACCGAAGCCGGCCAACCGAACTCCCCCGGGCCGTCCCCTTCGCTGCCGACCTGCCCCCAAGGATCCCCTCGGGCCGAGAAACGGCGGAGAAGGAAGTTCTTGGCGTCGAGGATGAACACTTCTCCATCCGGACCCACCGAGAGGTCATCCACACCGCCGAGCGTCTCAGCCGCGTTGCCCTCCAACACGCCGATCGACGCCACCTCCTGCCCGAGTTCGGCCGCAACCTCCTGCTCAACCCGGTGGTCAGTACACGCGGTAGAAACGGCCAGGATCACCACGGCGGCCGTCGCTCTACGGAGGGTCATGGTTTCTCGGACGGGAACCGGAGCCATGCTTTCCTGTGTCCGCGAACCTGCTCCACCGCCTGGCTTCATCGGCTCCAGTCGGTAGGGCCGCTGGCGAGATGCTTCAGCCGTTCGCCATGCGATCTGACAAACCAATCGGCCAGCAAGGGCCGATACTCGCGCTGGATCGGCTCCGGCAGCAGGAAGAAGCCGCCCGTCGTGCTGCCCCGGCAACGCGCCGCACCGCAGTGGCAAGGCCACGAATCACCTCCCGTGACGTTGATGTTGTAGTCGCAGGTGATCTCGTCGCCCACCGCGATCTCTCGCCGAGTCACGATGAAGCAGCGGTCCCCTTCGTACAGCACGTAGGCGTTGGGGTCACAGCAGTGGTTGAGGTAGCAGTCCGGCGGACCAATCAGAACGACCCTGCCGTTGGGGTAATCGCAGTGGTCCCACCGCTCGCCCAGCTCGGGCCGCAGCGGATGATCGGCCGTGACTTCGCGCACGACGTTGATCTCTCGGATGCGCTCACCTGGCGCGAACCTCCGTGCGGCGAAAAGCCCCAGGCCCTCGATGGGCGATGATCTGACCTCGACGTCCACGGTCCAGCGCCCTCTGCTTCACAACGGCCGCTCATCGCGGCCTATCGACCTTCGAATCCTGCTCCGGGAGCATGATGCCAACCGGGGCACGCGCGCTGCAAGATGCGCGCGCCCCGCGGACAGGAAGGGGGAGAGATTCAGGAGCAGGTTTGCGGAGACGCGGAGTCCGAAGCGGCGCCGCGGCGGGACTGAACGCGTCGAACCATGTCTCTCCCGCCCGGTCCGCAAGAGGCCATGGCGGCTGGGCCACCGAGCCGGCCGATCTCGGTGATCGGTTGGGCGACGACGGCGTAGCTAGGGAGTGAGGCAGAGGTCGGCAGGCCCCGGTTCGCGCTGGGCCACCCAGGCGAGAATGGCATCGGCACTAGCCTCAGCCAAGCGGCACTGAATCACCTTCCCAAACGACAGGAACGCGGCTTCGGGAGGGCTGAGCGAAGTGCGTACCTCGTGCACAGGACTGATCGCCCCGAAGCAAGCGCTCAAGAGTAACGCGCCGCTTGGAGTGAGAGCCGCGAGGGGAGGGTTCGACAGGACGCCTGACATCGTGATCCTCCTGGTGTGGCCAGAGGGGACCTTTGGGAGGGTCGTCATTGCCGGCATCATCTACACGGCGCGGCGACGGCTGATCCCGAGACAGCGAAGTCGGCATCGGCCGCTCGCGCCACGGCGTACCACGACCGAGCGAACCGTCAGCGGAGCGGAAGACTGACGATAACCTGAGGCCTGCCCATGGCGTCGGCGCCAACCCCCAAATACCCAGAGGACGGACCGTCCTCTCGTCTGACGAAGCGATGCGCCGCATAGGACACGCCAAGGCACTCAAGCAGTAGGGAGGCGCCGACCAACTCCCGACTTTCGAGTTGAGCCCCCAGCCCTCCCACTGCCAAGGAGATCGCGCTCCACACCGCGGCCCGTCGCCGAAACTCACCGTCCGAAAGTGGAGCGTGGGGCTTGGTGGAGACGCCGAGCCCGATGACCTGGCCCACGATGAAGCCGAGCCCTGCCCCTGCGGAAAGGGCCAGCAACCGTCCGAGACACACGCCGTCGCAGGGCTCGGTCGTCAGCCTCGCCACTTCGTACCCCGCGGCGGCGCCCGCAACCGAGGTACTGACCGTCCACATGGCGACTCTCGCGAAGGAGTGCTCGTGGTTCGTGGTCTGTGACACCGCAGGCGCCGCGGCCAGCGCACGTGCGCACGCAGCCAGGGCGACGAACCTAGTTCTTCGACCTATCATCCGATGTCGTGCTTGGACCGGGTACGTGGCTTCCCAACGACTCTGGGTTTCTGCTGCGCGACCACAATGCCGACCCCGGGCCGCGAGGTGCAAGCCGAGTGGCCCGGGACCCGGTTGCCTACCGCGTCAGATGCAAACCCTAGTTAGGATGCGCGTCTCCGCTCACGTTCACCCGCATCCCGACCACGAAGAGGACGTCCAACTCGCCATTCTCTACGGCCCAGACCTCTTGTTTCGAAGCCCAGAGGATCGTCAGCGACGGCGGCGTGGAGAGGCGACCCACTTCCTTCCCATTGCGATCGAAGACCTGCCAGGCCACCGAGTCGGCGCCGGCGTCTTCGCGTCGCACCCAGATTGAGCCGTCCTGCCCAGGGACCACGGCGGTCACCGGTGGATAGTACTTCCGCTCCGTCCATGCCCTTCGAAGAGCGTCCATGAGCGCGCGGTTCGTTGATCCGTCGGAGGCGGGATTCCTATACCGGAGGCCGCCGCCCATTTCCCCCCTTTTCCCCCGGGCGGTGCGTGCCAGCGCGAGGGTGTAGTTCCCGGCTGCCAGCTGTGCACGCGCCGTGCAGGCTGCGAATCTCGGGATTTCGCAAGTTCAATGGGCGCTGACGGATTCGAGCCGCCGGCCCCCTGCTTACATGGGTCCATCGGTGCCGATAGGAGGCGTAGGGGACCGGCGGCCCGAGGGACGACACTAGGTGGGAAAGCTCGGAGTCTAAGGTCGCACAGCGTCCTCACACAGAAGGGGCCGAACCCGCTTGCCGCGGTGATGTTCGGGGGTGTTCCTGCCAGCTCAACGAGCAGGTATCAGTCCGCCTACGCTGCGGCCGGATCGTTCCGCACGAAATGCCGGAGGGGCACTGTTGAGCTCTTGGCCCGAGGCGGCTCGCGGCGGGACCAGCTGGCCGTGGACCCCGTTAGGGCAAGGAGCACCGGCTCGCGCCACACGGTTCGTAACCGAGCTCGGTGAGGACAAGCCGCGCAAGGGGGGATCATGATCTCCCAGCATGCTAGGGGCACCGCGTAGAGCCGGTCGGTGCCGCGAAGACCCACACTTGGACGGAGTCTCTCTTCGTCTCATCCACAACGGACGATGCCGTGACCCACGTGCTGTCCGGTGTCGATCGACAACGTGAGGTAATCGTGCCGTCCTGCACGAGTGCGACCACCGCCGTGTCGGCGCTCCACCGAAGCTCCCGGGAACCTCCCTCTGCCGCCTCGACATACACGGGAATCCTGAGCCCTACGTTGCCGTCCAAGAACCCGATACCGGACGCAGGAAGTACGACTTGACGAACCGGCGGCGCGTCAGCTTCGAGCCTCAGCGAGACGCGGACCGTTGTCGGGTCATCCGCCCCACAAGGCCCGCCGGTCACCAGCACATTTTGAACCAGCGTGTCGCCGAACCAGGGCTTCTCTACCCGCACGCTGAACCGCCCCGTCGCATTCGAAGCGGTGACCGACACCCTCAGCGAATCCCCGAATCCCTCGTTGCTTCCCGTGACGCCTGCGTCGTTCCAGATGGTGACAGTCGCGCCAATGGCGGTCGCCACTCCCCCTTGATCTCGAATCTCGGCGACGATCGAGGGGCGCAGAACGTCGAAACACGGGGCCGCTGCATCGTCCCCGACGATGTCGTCACAGCCGCCGCCGACGGTCACCGCAAGCAGCAGGGCGCCGAGCCTCTTCATGGCCATGCTCAGTCCAAGGGAATCGACGGTCGGGGCCTCGCACTCCCGTGTCCAAATCTACTCGTTCTCCGACACCATCACGATGGGCGATGCGGGTCGCTTCGCTAGTACGCGGCCTCGTAGTCGATGTCGAACGAGACCGCGGTACGCATGCCGGCGGTCACGTTGACCGGGTAGATGATCTGATCGTCCCACCCGTTCGCATAGAGGAGCGAGTCCTCCCGCACGAACATCGAGTACCTTCCGGGCGGGAGAGCCAGCTCAAAGAACCCCGAGCCGTCGGACCATACCGAGTCAACGGGGCTAGTCCTGATCTCGGACACGAATGCACCGTTGTAGGCAGGGTGCACGACCATGGAATCGGGGGTCGGCTCGAAGAAGAGGATCAATCGCTGCGCTGGCGTGATCCGCCCGCTGGTGCAGCGGTCCCCTGGCATGAAGTTCCCCTCCCAGAACGAGATCCGTCCCCACACACCCTCGTCTATCGACACTCTCTGCTCTTGGAGTGGCACACGCGAGTCACCGTCACAGCCGAAGATGTGCTCTACGAAGTCACACCCGTGCATCGGCCCCGAGAGGAGTAGGGCGGCCATGCAGGCCCATCTACTGGTCTTCATCGGCTCCTCCGTCACCCGGGGTCCCAGCGACCGGGAACGAACAAGGCAGAACGCAGATCGGCCCCGGGCACACCCCTCACGCACTCGCCGTGTTCGAGGCGGAGCCTCAGAGGGGGGCGCTCTGGCACATGCGAATGCCCACCACAAAATAACGAGTGGATCCTCAATCTTGGGACGGGAACCGGAGCCATGCTCTCCCGTGTCCGGGAACCTGCTCCAGCGCCTCGTTTCACCGGCTCCAGTCGGTACGGCCGCTAGCGAGAGGCTTCAGCCGTTCGCCATGCGACCTGACAAACCAATCGGCCAGCGAGGGCCGATACTCGCGCTGGATCGGCTCCGGCAGCAGGAAGAAGTCGCCCGTGGTGCTGCCCCGGCAACGGGCCGCACCGCAGTGGCATGGCCACGCGTCGCCACCCGTGATGTTGATGTTGTAGTCGCAGGTGATCTCGTCGCCCACCGCGATCTCTCGCCGAGTCACGATGAAGCAGCGGTCCCCTTCGTACAGCACGTAGGCGTTGGGGTCACAGCAGTGGTTGAGGTAGCAGTCCGGCGGACCAATCAGAACGACCCTGCCGTTGGGGTAATCGCAGTGGTCCCACCACTCGCCCAGCTGAGGCCGTAGCGGGCGATCGGCCGTGATTTCGCGCACGACGTTGATCGCGCGGATGCGCTCACCTGGCGCGAACGTCCGTGCAGCGAATAGCCCCAGGCCCTCGATGGGCGATGATCTGACCTCGACGTCCACGGTCCGACGCCCTCTACTCCAAAACGGCCGCTCATCGCGGCCCAACGACTTTCGAATCCTGCTGCGGAAGCATGATTCTGCCCGAGCACTCGCCTGGCAAGACGTGTGCCCTGGTCCATCTGCTGATTCCGTCAGGTTGAGCCAAAGCGCATTCTCTGGGCAGCCCCAACTGAGCAGGAAACGGACCTCCAGGTGGTCGGTTGGCGAATAAGTCGGGACGCCACCACTCACAGTCAACAGCGATGACTTCGGCACGGGTTCGAGAAGCCCGTTCCATCGGCGTTCTAGCACTTCGCAGGGAGCGGCCCGAGGGACGATTCTACCTCGCCGCCTGCTGCGCGCGCTCAACGTCCGGGTCTCTTCGAAGCAGGATCTCTTCCCGTTTTATGCCGGCGCCCAGGACGTCGCCCTGGGTCGGATGAGGCTCTCGAAGGTGTTCGCCATCTACGAGCGCGAGCGAACACCTCGGAAGACTGCCAGGGAGCGCAAGGCAGACGCGCGAAGGATCGAGATGTGGATGCGTGTGCTTGGTGCCGATCTCGACCCGCACAGGATGTCCCTCGCGCAGTGGGAGCGGTTCGTCCGAGACCGCCTAGCCGGGGCGATCGACGCCCGGGGAAGAGCAGCGCCGGAAGCGAAAAGGCGACCGGTGCGAGCTCGCGTTGTGGAGGCCGACTGCAACTGGCTGCGGTGGGTCTTCAACTGGGGGACGAAGTGGCGGGCGCCCGAGGGCCAGTATCTCATGCGGGAGAACCCCGTCCGCGGCTTCGAGGCCCCGAGGGAGAAGAACCCGAGAAGACCTGTGGCGACGCAGGACCGGTACGAGGCCATTCGGAAGATCTCGGACCAGGTGATGATGGAGAGTCGATGGGGAAAGCCCCGCGAAGAGCGGAGCCACCTCTCCGAGCTGCTCGACATCGTCAACGGCACGGGCCGCAGGATCTCAGCGGTCTGCAAGCTCACATACGAGGATCTGCGGCTGGACGAGGGACCGCACGGGGCGATCCGGTGGCCTGCTCAGACGGACAAGACCGGACGTGAGACGACCGTACCGATCTCTCCCACGGTTCGGAAGGCCGTTGACAGGATCCTACGGGAGCGTCCTGGCATCGGCGGTGCCCCGCTGTTCCCTGCTCCCGGAGCCGCGAACAAGCCCGTCTCACGGCATCTCGCCGACCGGTGGCTTCGGAAGGCCGAGGTGCTGGCCGAGCTCGAGCCGCAGAAGGGGAGCCTCTGGCACGCCTACCGACGCAAGTGGGCTACGGAGCGCAAGCACCTTCCCGACGTCGACGTGGCTGCGGCCGGGGGGTGGAAGACGGTGGCCACCCTGAAATCCGCCTACCAGCAGGCCGACGCCGAAACTATGTTACGCGTCGTGCTCGAGGCCGGGGAGCTCCGGGAGGCACGATGAACTCCGGACCTCGCACACCTTGTCGCACACCCCACGGGACGCGGCAAGCCGGCGCAGACGAGAATCCGCGCCGTTGCTGGAAGAAGTACCCACGGGCGCTTAGCTCAGCTGGTCCAGAGCACCTGCCTTACAAGCAGGGGGTCGGCGGTTCGAATCCGTCAGCGCCCA
>CAZPZU010000043.1:0-6183 GCA_964591135.1 uncultured Gemmatimonadaceae bacterium
GGCCAGCTTCACCCGCTGCGCCTCGCCGCCCGAGAGTGTCGTGGCCGCCTGCCCCAGGTGGATGTAGCCAAGCCCGACGTCGGACAACGTCTCCAGCTTCGACTTGATGCGGGGCACGGCGTCGAAGAACTCCAGCGCCTCGTCCACGGTCATGTCCAGGACGTCGGCGATGTTGCTCCCCTTGTAGTAGACGTCGAGGGTCTCGCGGTTGTAGCGGCGCCCGCGGCACACGTCGCAGGGCACGTACACGTCCGGGAGGAAGTGCATCTCGATCTTGACGAGCCCGTCGCCCGAGCACGCCTCGCAGCGCCCGCCCTTCACGTTGAAGCTGAAGCGCCCCGGCCCGTAGCCGCGCATCTGCGACTCCGGGAGGTTCGCGAACAGGTCGCGGATGGGGGTGAACAGCCCCGTGTACGTGGCGGGGTTGGAGCGCGGGGTGCGCCCGATGGGCGACTGGTCCACGTCGATGACCTTGTCGATCCGGTCGATCCCCTCGATGGCGTCGTAGTGCTCCGG
This sequence comes from uncultured Gemmatimonadaceae bacterium, assembly GCA_964591135.1. Lineage (GTDB taxonomy): Bacteria > Gemmatimonadota > Gemmatimonadetes > Longimicrobiales > Gaopeijiaceae > SZUA-318. The sequence continues at coordinate 517 of CAZPZU010000043.1, forward strand.
GACGACCTTGCTGCGGTACAGGTGCCGCGCCAGGGCGTGGTAGAGCGTCTCGTTGACCAGCGTCGACTTGCCGGAGCCGCTCACGCCGGTGACGCAGGTGAAGACCCCGAGCGGCACCCGCACGTCGAGCCTCTGCAGGTTGTGGCCGGCCGCCCCGCGCACGACGAGCGCGCGTTCGGGATCGATGGGACGGCGCCCCTTCGGCAGGGGGATGGTGCGCTCGCCCCTGAGGTACGCACCCGTGAGCGAGCGCTTCTCGGCCAGCACCGCCGACAGCGGTCCGGACACCACCACCTCTCCGCCGTGGCGCCCCGCCCCGGGCCCCAGGTCCACGACGTGGTCCGCCACCCGGATGGTGTCCTCGTCGTGCTCGACCACGATGACCGTGTTGCCCAGGTCGCGCAGTCGTTGGAGCGTGGCGAGGAGCCGGCCGTTGTCACGCTGGTGCAGCCCGATGGAGGGCTCGTCCAGGATGTAGAGCACCCCCACCAGGCGCGACCCGATCTGCGTGGCCAGGCGGATGCGCTGGGCCTCGCCGCCGGAGAGCGTCCCAGCGGCCCGCCCCAGCGTCAGGTAGTCGAGCCCCACGTCGCGGAGGAAGCGCAGGCGCTCCCCCACCTCTTTGAGGATCGGACCGGCGATCTCCGCGGAGAGTGGGGGATGCTCGGATGAGCCCTTCCGGCCGGCGCGCGCCGCGCGCTTCTCGCTGCGCCCGGCCACCGGCACCGACTCGAAGAACGCGTAGGCCTCGGCGATGGACCGGTCGACGATGTCTCCGAGGGACTTGCCGGCCACGGTCACGGCGAGCGACTCGGGGCGGAGCCGCGATCCGTTGCACGCCGTGCACGGGAGCGTGGACATGTACTCCTCGAGCTGCCCGCGCACGGCGTCGGACTTCGTCTCCTGGTAGCGGCGGGCCACGTTCGCCACGACCCCCTCCCACCGATCCTCGTAGTGGCCCTTGAACTTGCCCGAGCCCGCCTTGTACGGGAAGCGGATCTTCATCGAGCCGGAGCCGTGCAGGATCGCGTGGCGCACGTCCTGGCGCAGGTCCGCCCACGGACGGTTCGCGTCGAACTCGTAGGCCTCGGCGAGCCCGGGGATGACCGAGCGCCGCAGGTGCCCCGAGGGCTCCCCCCAGGGGAGGATCACGCCTTCGAGGATCGAGATGCTCCCGTCGGCGACCAGGAGGTCCGCATTCACCTCCTTGCGCGTGCCCAGCCCCCCGCACTCCTCGCAGGCTCCGTACGGCGAGTTGAACGAGAACTGGCGGGGCTCGAGCTCGGGGAGGCTGGTCCCGCAGCTCACGCAGGCGTACTGCTCGCTGAACAGGTGCACCAGCGGCTCGCGCTTCGCCCGATGCTCCGCGATCTCGAGCACGCCTCCGCCCGTGCGCAGCGCCGTCTCCACGGAGTCCGCCATCCGGTCGCGGTCCTTCTCGCGCACGACCAGGCGATCCACCACCACCGCGATGTCGTGGTTCTCGTAGCGGTTCAGCTTCGGCGGATCGGACAGGTCGTGGGTCTCACCGTCCACGCGCACGCGCACGAAGCCCTCCTTGCGCGCCCGCTCGAACAGGTCGCGGAACTCGCCCTTGCGGCCCCGCACGAGCGGCGCCAGCACCTCGATGCGGGTGCCCTCCTCCATCTCCATCAGGCGGTCGACGATCTGTGACGCCGACTGGCGGATCACCGGCTCGCCGCAGTTGGGGCAGTGCGGGGTGCCCACGCGTGCCCACAGGAGGCGGAGGTAGTCGTAGATCTCGGTGACGGTGCCGACCGTGGAGCGGGGATTGCGGCTGACCGTCTTCTGCTCGATGGAGATAGCCGGCGACAGCCCCTCGATGGCGTCGACGTCGGGCTTCTCCATGAGCCCGAGGAACTGCCGCGCGTAGGCCGACAGCGACTCCACGTACCGCCGCTGCCCCTCGGCGTAGATCGTGTCGAAGGCGAGGGACGACTTGCCCGACCCGGACAGCCCGGTGATGACCACCAGGGCCTCGCGCGGGAGCTCGACGTCGACGTTCCTGAGGTTGTGCTCCCGGGCGCCCCGGACGATCAGCTTCTCTCGAGCCATAGCCTGGTATTGTACCGAGGCGGAGGAGTGCGTTCAATCGGCGTGTACCGGCGCCGACATGGGCGCCGGCGGGGGTCGCCCCACGCGGGGGTGTGCCCTACACGGGGCCGGGGGGATGCCCCGACACCCTGCGTACCGCGCCCAGCCTACGTTGAGTGTGGGAAGTTCTGCCTGTGGAAGCTCCGCTCCGAAGGAGAGATACCCATGCTCCGCTCCCTCGTGGTGCCCCTCGACGGGTCCGAGTTCAGCGAAAGAACGCTCCCCCTGGCCGGACGGCTCGCGGCCGCCACCGGTGCGGAGCTCCATCTGGCGCACGTACACGTGTCCCACCCCCCCGACCAGCTCCTCTCGAACACCCAGTTCCACTACGAGGGGCTGGACATGGAGGAGTACGACGCACGCCACCGCAGCGAGGAACGCGAATACCTGGCGAAGGTGGGCGCGTCCGTGGCCAACGGGACCCCCGTGGAGGCAACCCTCCTGGAGGGGAACGTCGCCGAGGAGATCGCCGCCTACGCGACCTCCGTCGAGGCCGACATGGTGCTGATCACCACGCACGGGCACACCGGAGTGAGCCGGATGTGGCTGGGCAGCGTCGCCGACGCCCTCGTCCGGATGACGACGCTCCCCCTGCTCATCATCCATCCCGCGCACGGGGGGCACGTGCCGGCCGACATCGCCTCCTTCCGGCACATCCTGGTACCGCTGGACGGCTCGGAGCTGTCGGCGAGCGTCCTCCCCGCCGCCCAGGACCTCGCGCGCGCGGCGGGGGCACACGTGACGCTCCTGCACGTGGTCAGCTCCTCGGCGGTGCTGGGCACGCGCATCTTTCCGCTCCTCCCGGACGACATCGCGCCGGCCGTCGAGAAGGCCAACGCCTACCTGGAGGGCGTGGCGGAGGGCCTGCGCGCGTCGGGGCTCGACGTGGGCATCCACGTGGAGGAGCACGACGCTCCGGGACGCGCGATCGCCGCGATCGCCGACAAGCTGGACGCGGACCTCATCGCCCTGGCCACCCACGGCTACGGCGGCCTGAAGCGGGCGCTCCTGGGGAGCGTGGCCGACAAGGTCCTGCGCTCCAGCCCGCTCCCCCTCCTGGTGCAGCGCCCGGCGGGCTGACCGGGCGCCGCCGCTCCGTCGGGACCGAGCGTCCCTACACCTGCATCCCACGGAGGCGCGCGACGCGCTCCTCCGTGGAGGGGTGCGTGCGGAACAGCCCGACGAACGGCTGCCGCCCGCCGGAGAGCGGGTTGATGATCGCCAGCTGCGCGGCCGCGGGATTCACCCTCATCGGCAACTGCTTCGCGTAGCCCTCGATGTGCTCGAGCGCGGCGGCCAGCCCCGACGGGTCGCCCGTGATGTGGGCGCCCGTGGCGTCCGCCTGGAACTCGTTCTGACGGCTGATCGCCATCTGGACGATCATCGCCGCGATGGGCGCCACGATTGCCATGAGGAGGATCCCCAGGCCACCGCCGTCGCGGTCGTTGCGGCCGCCGAAGCCACCCAGGATCATCCCCCACCGCGCCACGCTCGCGAGCATCGCCACCGCCCCGGCGAGCGTCGCGGCCATCGTGCCGACCAGCATGTGCCGGTGCCGGACGTGCGCGAGCTCGTGGGCCAGCACCCCCTCCAGCTCCCGGGGCGGCAGCAGACGGAGGATCCCGACGGTGACGCACACCACGGCGTGCTCCGGGCTCCGTCCGGTCGCGAAGGCGTTCGGCTGCTCGGAGGGCGCCACCGCGACGGTGGGCATCGGCAGCCCGGCCTTCTGCCGGAGACGGTCGATCATGTGGTAGAGGTCGGGGGCATCCTCCGGCCCGATGGTGCGGGCCCGATACATGCGGAGCACCGCCCGGTCGCTGAACCAGTACATGCCGAAGTTCATGACCGCGGCCAGCACGAAGAACAGCACGGCGCCGTTGGCTCCGCCGAAATACGATCCGAAGGCCACGAGGAGCACCGTGAGCCCCGTCATCATCCCGAAGACCTTGAACGTCTGCATTGTCGACATGCCTCTCAGTATCCCCACTCGCCGAACACGAACACGCCGACGATCCTGGGCTGGTTCAGGTCGCCCAGCCCGCCCAGTCGGCTGCGCAGGAGGCGGTCCTCCCAGAAGGCCTGGACGCTGTAGTCGTCGGTCATGGCGACCTCGACCCGCGCCCCGCCGAAGACGTTCGTGGCCGCCCCGGCCTGCTCGGACGGGGTGCGGAAGACCAGCACCACGAACACGTTCTGGCCGATGTACTGTCCGACCTCCACCTGGGTTCCCTGGAGCGCGCCGCTGAGGAAGCCGGTCCCCACCATGTAGTCGCCGGCCTGCGAGATCGACAGGTAGTCGAGCCCGATCTGCCGGGACAGGGCCGAGCCGATGCGCGTCGCCAGCGTGCCCGTCACGTAGGTCACGCCCGCCTCCGTGGCCGCCCTGCCGACGGAGCCCGCCGCCGTCTGGCCGGCGGACCCCGGCGTGGCCAACTCGTAGCTGGGCCGCCCGAAGACCAGGTAGCTGACGAGGTCCGACTGGGCGACGCCCTGCTCGTCGGTGGAGAGCGTGACGCGCGGCTGGGTGAGCGTGCCCGACACCGTGGCGGTCACCTCGAGCGGCGTCGCCTCCAGCCTCCTCCGGATCCGGCTCACCGCCTGGATGTCGAGGGTCGGGTTGATCCCCGGCGTACCGATGAAGCCCACTGTCCCGCTCTCCACCTCGAACCGTCGGCCGAGCACGGCGTACGAGCCCCGCAGGGCCTGGAGCTCCCCGACCAGGACGACGTCGCGGTTCGAGCGGTCGTAGCTGACGATCAGGTCGCCGCCCATCTCGACGTTCATGTCCTCGGAGCGCAGCCAGGAATCGCGCGGCACGGACAGGTCCACGTTCACCCGCAGGTTCTGCAGGAAGGGGTTGCTGATGCCCGCCAGCAGCGGCCGCCCCGAGAGGGCGGCGGTGTCCACCATCAGCCCGAAGCGGGGGTCCGTGAGGTCCACCACCTCCGCGCTGCGGGCGAACTCCTCCAGGAAGAGCGTGCCGTGGTCCACGGTGAGCTGCCCCGTGAGGAGGGGCTTCCGGTACGTCTCGCCGAGGTGAACCTGCCCGCTGATGTTGCCCTCGACGTCCTGCCGGCTCACGGCCTGGAAGTCCCTGAACGAGATGGTCAGGTCGAGCTTCGGGTCGGACACCGGCTCCAGCGTCACGCGGCCGTTCACCACAGAGGTGCCGCTCGCGCGGCTGGTGAGGTCCACGTCCACCGTTCGGTCGGCGTTGAGGGTGAGGCTCCCCTCCACGCCGGTATGGCGCACCCCGAGCGCCTCGATGGACCACGCCGCGTCCTCCAGGCGCAGGACCCCGGACGGCTCGGGGCTGTCCAGCATGCCACCGATGTGGAAGTCACCCGAGACCTTCCCGTCCACATCCTGGAGCATGTCCAGATAGCTGAGCGCCACCGAGGCGTCGAGGGAGTCCGCGGTCACCGTGACGTCCATCGGCCGGCCCAGCACCCGACGGCCTTCCGTGTCGAGCGCCAGGTCCACAGGCACCGTGCCGTGCGCGCGGAACACTTGGCGCCCGTCCTCCGTCGCGTCGAAGCGCACGCGGGC
>CAZPZU010000043.1:6283-42492 GCA_964591135.1 uncultured Gemmatimonadaceae bacterium
TGAAGGAGACGTCGCGCAGCGTCACGCCCCCGCTGTCCCACAGCACGGTGGCGGGTCGGCTCAGACGCCACGCCAGGGAATCCACCGCGAGGCTCGCCTGCGCGAGGTGCGCCTCCCCCCCGCCGAGCGTATCCAGCGCGAACGAGCCATCCACGTCGTAGCGCTCCTCGCCCCGGCGCGTGACGGACACCGTGCCCTCGCCGCTCCTCCCCCGCACCGTGAGGTCGGTCGCGACGGCCTCGAAGGTGCGCCCCTTCCACTCCAGCGTCTGCAGGTTCAGGCCCACCCGACCCTCCCGGTCCGGCGAGCGCACGTGCCTCAGGTCCACCACCACCTCGCCGCGATCGACGTGGTCCATGCCGTAGACGCCATCCTGGACGATGGCGGACCCCCGCAGGTCCAGCAGGGCGAAGGAGCCGGACAGGGCCAGCTCGCCCTCCATGCTGCCGGACATGGCCACCTCGGCCGCGGTCGGGAGGGTGTCGGGGTCCACGCCCTGCATGCGCAGCAGCTCGCGGTCCAGCGTCCCGAGGGAGTCCCGCACGGTGACCACGTCGCCGCGGAACACCGAGCGCAGGCCCTCCAGGTCGTCCGTGCGGAACGCGATCCGGGCCTCCCCTCGGGACGCCCCCCCGAGGCCCAGCCCACCTCCGCCCGAGACGTGCACCCCTCCCAGCTCCGCCTCGAGCGTGTCCACCGTGAGGACCCCGCCGGCCGCCCTGACCTCCGCGGTCACGGTGTCCACGTGCAGGCCGCCGACGCGCGAGGCCGACGCCACCAGCGAGGCCCGGGCGTCCACCGAGTCGGCGCTCAGCCCGCGGCCCTCCGCAACGACGCGCCCCGTCCACACCGTGGGGTCGGGCAGCGTGTGCACGAAGCGCGACAGGCGGACCGCCTCCAGGCGGGTGTCGAGGCGATAGTGCGCGCCGAGCGCCAACGCGTCGAACCGTCCGTCCACGCTCGCGCGACCGTCCCCGACCTGGAGCGCGCCGGTGACCCGGAGGTCGTCGAGCGGGCCCACGGCCCGCACGGAGCCGGTGGCGTCGCCGCCCAGGTCGAGGGCGGGCGCCACTACTCGGAACACCCCGAGCGCAAGCGGCGAGAGGTCGCCCTGGACGTCGGTCACCCAGCGCCCTTCCGCACCCCGCCTGAGCGAGCCCCGCGCGAGGATCCGGGAGGCGGTCGCGTCGTCGAGCCGGTGCCCGACGTCGGCCGTGAACCGGATCCCGTCGTCCACACGTCCGGCGGCGTCCATCTCCAGCCTGCCGGTGCCCGAGAGGCGCGCGGACGGGAGCAACGCCCCCAGCGTCTCGTAGTCGAGCGGGTCGAGCAGGGCATGGAAGTCCGTCATCCCGGGATCGGCCCCGAGGTGCAGGGTGCCGCGGAAGTCCGCGGTGGTGGGGCCGGCGCCGCGTCCCGTCGCCACGAACGTCACCCGCCCCTCCGTGGCCAGCGCGCTCGGCCGCCCCGACAGGTGCAGCCGGCCACTCAGCCAGCCGTCGAGAGGAACCTCCGCGTCCATCCACGGCTTCAGGCGGGCGAGGGCCAGGGGGCTCGCCCGGATCTCGAGGTCCCGCAACACCGTTGCGTTCCCCATCTGGAGGCGCCCGTCGACGGAGAAGCGGCTCGCCTCCAGCTCGACCGACACGCCGCGCAGGTCCACGCCGATCGCCTCGTCGGCGGTCACGGTGACCCCGCCGCGGAAATGGCCGGAGGGGATGCGGTCGTCGAGCCACGAGAGGTCCGAGAGGGAGGCGGGCCCGTCCGTGCGCACGTCCACGCGGAGGCCCCAGCCCTCGCCGTTGCCGGGGCCCAGGGCGAGGCTGCCGTCGAAGCGGGAGTCGGGGAGCTGGAACGTCGCCGAGTCCACGCGCAGCCCGTCGCCGCCGAAGCGGAGGAGCCCGTCCACCTCCTCCACCCGGAGGGGACGGTCGAGCACCGACGCGTCCATCGACAGGTCGGCGAGGCGTCCGGAAAGGAGCTCGCCACCGCCGGGCCGCAACAGCACGTCGGTCATCTCGAAGTCCAGCCGCTCGAGGGCGAGGCGCCGGAGGCGCCCCACCCCGTCGGGGGCGGGTATGGTCGGAACCCGCCCCGATGGTCCCTCCGCGGGCGAGAGGATCTCGATCGCTCCGTCCAGGACCCTGACGTTGGCGAGCTGGACGGTCGTCCCCGCCGTCGACGGCGGCACCGGCGCAGCGCTGTCCACGGGAGGTCCAGGCACGAGCAGCCGCGCGACGTTCGGCCGGTCCTCTCCAGGGTAACGGGTGATGCGCGCGTGGGGCTGGTAGAGCGTCACCCCGGCGATGCGGGGCGTCACGCCCAAGAGTCGGAGGATCGAATAGCGGACGCGCACAGAATCCACGTCCAGAAAGGGCCGTCCGCCTTCGGCCTCGAGGTGCACGCCCACGAGGACGGCTCCGCTCAAGAGGCTCGGCGTGCGGATGCTGTCCACCGTGAGGGTGCCGGCCAGGTCGCCGCGCACCCGATCGAGCAGGAGCTCCAGCACCGCCCGCTGGCCGCGACGGGACTCCAGGAGACCGGCGGCGAGCACGCCGGCCACCATGATGACGCCGAGCAGCGCCCACAGGAGCCCCCATCCGAGGCGGCGCCTCATCAGAATGCCTGCCCGATGGAGAGGTGGAGCTGCAGGCGGCGCAGCGACCACGCCCTCGAGGCGTCGAACAAGACGCGCGGGCCCAGGATCGCCAGGGAGCCGGTCTTCACCCACGTCTGGTCCCCCACGACGACGGCGTCGCGGATGTCGTCTCCTTCCTGGAACGGACGGATCTCGTCGGTGACGACGCGGAGCTCCTCGCCCCCGCGGAAGCGGTAGGCCAGGTCGAGCCGGAGCGGGCCGATGGGGCTCATGTAGCGGACCCCCAGCCCCGGCGTCACCTGGAGGTCACCGACGGAGACCGCCTGGCCCACGTCCCACACCTGCCCGAAGTCCGCGAAGGTGGCGGCCTCGAGCCTTCCTCCCAGCGGAATGCGCACCTCGAGGTTGCCCTCGATGACGCGGGTGCCACCGGTGGGGGTGGGCGTGAAGGCGCCCTCGTTGACCGACGAGGCGTCGCACGTCAGTGCGACCACTTCCTCGGGCGTGCACGCCGGGGTCCCCGCGCCCGGGGCCACGAGGTCCTTCACGTCGGCCTGCAGCACGCGGGGGCCGAGGCGCCCCTGGGCGAACCCGCGCACCGAGTTCGCGCCGCCCGCGTAGAAGCGCTTCTGGGGGGGCACGATGTCGACGCTCGTCGCGTCGCCCGCGAGGCCCTCGAACCCGCCGGCGCCCACCCACCCCAGGCGCAACCGCGCCGCCAGGATCGAGCCCGGCGTCAGACGCGCGTAGCGCGACCCCTCGGTGACCACGCGCGAATAGGAGAAATCCGATCCCGTGGCGGCTTCCGCGTGCTCGAGACCGATGAGAAGCTGGTAGCCCCGCGAGGGGTTCAGGAGGTTGTCCGTGGTGCTGCGCGTGAGCGTGAGCCCCACCGGCGCGAGCCACTGGGCGCTCTGCAGCGTAGCGATGTCCTCCTCGGTGCAGACCAGGAAGGTCGAGCACACGAGCGCCTCGGCGGCATCCAGGCTCGAACGCTCGGGTTGGTAGGACGCCGTGAGGGGCGTGCGCGGGCCGATGTTCCGGGTCAGTCCGAGCTGCAGACCGACCGCCCTGCGCACGAACGCGTCCGGCACGCTCTGACGCTCGGTGAAGAGGGAAGCCTGGAACGAGTTCCGCGTCGAGAAGATCCAGGGTTGGGCGAAGTCCAGGGACACGAGCCAGTTCGGCTTGAAGAAGCGGTCGTCGTGGGTTCCCGGATCACAGAACAGCCCGTACAGGTCCCGGGTCAGGACGTTCGACACGCGCCCGCGCACCTGCATGCGCCGGCCTCCCCCCTGGAAGTTGGTGCTGACCCATCGGGACTCGACGTTCAGGCATTCGTCGCTGCTCCACCCCGCCCCCGCCCGGATCCGGTGCGGATCGCCCTCCCTGAGCTGCACGGTGACCGGGACGATCGAGTCGGGCACGTTCCGGTAATCCGGCGAGATCGTCGCGCTGCGCAAGATCTCCAGGCCGAACAGACGCGTCTGGGCCTCCTGGAGCTGGTCGAACCGGTACGGGTCGCCCTCCCGGAACTGGAGCGTTCGCAGGACCGTCGACTGACTGAGGCTCTGGTTCCCCACGATGGTGACGAGCCCATAGCGGCTGTGGGGTCCGGCGGCGACGTCGTAGGTCAGGCGGGCTTCGTACGAGTCCCGGGGGATGAACGAGCTGAGCAGCACCTCGGCGTGCGCATAGCCGCGGTTGGCCAGGCGGCGGGCGAGGGTGTCGCGCGCGGCGTCGACCAGGAGCGAGTTGAACGGCTGGCCCTGGCGGATGGGCAGGCCCTGGACCAGGCCGGGGTCGAAGTCCTCGACGCCGGTGAACTCGATGGAATCGACCAGCACGGGGCGCCCTTCGTCCACCTGGAAGGTCACCGTGGCCTTGCCGTGGGGCGACAGCGAGGTCGCCGTGTCGATGACCGCCTCGCGGTAGCCACGGATGAAGTACCAGCGCTCCAGGCGGATCTGGTCGAGCTGGAACTCCCGCGTCGGAAGGTAGCCGCGCCGCAGCGCGAAGTCGGCCCCGGCCAGGCAGAACGGCTCGAACCAGATGGTGCGGCACTCCGTCGCGCGTGTCACGATCGCCCGTGACAGCGAGTCGGACGGGGCGATCCGGTTGCCCTCGAAGCGCACGGCGGCCACCTCGGGCCGGCCGAGCTGCGCGGCCAGGGGCGTGGGTGCACCGAGCGCCGAGCCCAAGGCGACGGCCGGGAGGATCGCTCCGGCCAGCTTCCCCGCCAACGAGGAAGGCGGGCGCGACCTCAAGCTTCCCCGTCCTCCAGCGCTTTCGCGTCGTCGCGCCGCGCCGGATGATCCGACCCGGCGAGCGGCTCCCGCGACAGGAACAGCCGGGTCAGATAGAACGCGGTAGCGCCCACCCCAACCGCCATCGCCCCCGCTACCACGGCCGCGCGCAGCGTTTCGCCCGCTCCGGGCCGGACCCGGATCCATCGCACGCTCACGTCTGCCTCTCCTTCGGGACGACCATGGCTCGGGCCCGCGGAAAACTCCGCGGCTCATCCGGCACGAAGCGTGCCGCTTCCGGGTCGAACCGGTGGGGCACCACCTCGATCACCTCACCCTCGAGGCGGATGACGCCGAGCGTGTTCCTCCCCGTTTCCACTCCGCGCCCGCGCGACGAAGCCGTCGTGCCGCACGTCACGACGGGGATGCCCGGGCCGGGCCCTTCCACCAGCACGCGTGACGTCGTGACGTGCGTCTGGTGCACGTGACCGCCGAGGATCAGGTCGACCCCCATCTCCTCGAAGGCCTCGAGGAGCGCCCGGGCCCCGGGCAGCGGCCTCCCGCCGTCCCTGTCCGGGGTGGGTACGAAGTGGTGATGGACCACCACGACGCGCGCGTCGTCGGCCGGCGCGGAGGAGAACGCCCTGCGCGCGAAAGCCAGCTGGTCGGAATCGAGGCGGCCGCCGACGATCGCGCGGCGGGGGGCGGAGGAGTTCAGGGCGACCACCGTCGCCCACCCGACGCGCACGACGCTGTCGAGCTCGGGGGCGATGAAGCGCCGCCAGTTCCGGTACGGTGCGAAGAGCCGCTCCCACACGCGGTACAACGGCACGTCGTGGTTCCCGGGGGTCACCACCACCGGCGCGGTCTCCCCCAGCCGGCCCAGAAGCCTACGCGCGACCTCGTACTCCCGGGCCTTCGCGCGCTGCGTCAGGTCGCCGGACACGACGACCAGGTCGGGTCCGAGCGCTCGCGCAAGGGCAACGAACGCCTCGGCCGCCCCGGGTCGGTACGGCTTCCCGGTCTGGAGGTCGGAACCGTGGAGGATGAGCACCGGAGGACCTCAGCGCGGGGCGGTCGCGGCGGGCCGCTGCTCGGGGGCACCCTTGAGACGGCTCATGCCGACGAGGCCCACCACGACGATCGCGACGCTGATCATCTGCGCCAGCGTCAGCATACCGAAGAAGCGGTCGTCTTTGGCGCGGAAGAACTCGACGATGAAGCGCTCGGTGCCCGCCAGCGCCAGCCACACCATGAACAGCCATCCCGGCTTGTGCCGATGGTCGTGGATCTTCCACAGGAAGAGGAAGATCAGCGTGGACATGGCGACCTCGTACAGCTGCGTCGGGTGCACGGGCACCACCTGGCCGTACTTCGCGATGAGCGCGGGATCGACCGTGATGTGGAACTGGCTCTCGATGGCGGTGACCGTCGTGGGCGGCGTGCCCTGCGGGAAGCGGATTCCCACCCACGAGCCCGTCGGTCGCCCCCAGTCGTCTCCCACCATGAAGCAGCCGATGCGGCCGACCGCGTACGCGATCGCCAACGGCGCCGCGGCCGCGTCGGCCATGCGGCCGAGGGGCAGCTTGCTGCGCCGGATCTCCCAGATCACGAGCGCGGCGGCGCCGAGGAAGCCCCCGTACCACACCAGGCCGCCCCGCGCGAAGATCAACGACATCGGATCGGCGACGAGGCGGTGCCAGTTCAGGAGGAGGTAGTAGATCTTCGCCCCGAGGATGCCGCCGATCACCGCCATGAACACGAAGTCCCAGGCCTTCTCGGGATCGTAGCCCATGCGCGCGAGCTCCGCGCGGCAGGCGTAGCCCGCGGTGACGAAGGCCAGGAGCATGAACACGCCGAACGTCGTGATCGGCTGGCCTCCGAGAAGGGGGATCCATTCCGGCAGTCTGAAGAGGAGCGGGTGCATGGGCGGTCCGGGTCAGGCGGTGCGTCGTACCAGGCCGGGGAAGGCCAGGTCGGCGGAGGCCGAAGCCTCGGGAGGGGCCACGTGGCCCAGGTCGTAGCGGAAGCGGGCGGTGCGCGCCACCATCGCCCCGTTGTCCATCGAGAGCCGGGCGGATGCCCGGAAGAGGCGCGCGCCCGGGCCCAGGCGGTCGGCCAGCTCGTCGCGAAGACGGCCGTTCGCGCTCACGCCGCCGCCCACGAGCACTCGCCGGCACCCGGTCTGCTCGACGGCGCGCAGCGTCTTCGAGGCGAGCACGTCCACGGCGGCCTGCTGGAACGCCGCGGCCACGTGCGCCCGCTCCGCGTCGAGGGCGCCCCTGGTCTCGAGCGCACGGACGAGCTCGGCGACGGCGGTCTTGAGGCCGGAGAAGGAGAAGTCGTAGTAGTCCCCGTCCTCCGGACGCTGGTTTCCGCGTAGCATCGGGCGGGGGAGGCGATGCCTCCTCGGGTCGCCGTCCCTGGCCAGCCGCTCGATCTCGGGGCCGCCGGGATAGGCGAGGCCGAGAAGCTTGGCGACCTTGTCGAACGCCTCGCCGGCCGCGTCGTCGCGCGTCTCGCCCAGCAGCCGGTAGCGACCCCACGCCTCCGCGTACAAGAGGAGGGTGTGCCCTCCCGACACGAGCAGCGCCACGAAGGGCGGCTCGGCCTCCTCGTCCTCGAGCACGGGCCCGAAGAGGTGGGCCTCCATGTGGTGGACCGCGATCAGCGGCTTGCCGAGGGCGAACGCCACGGCCTTCGTCCAGCACACCCCCACGAGGAGGGCGCCGATCAGGCCGGGACCCGCGGTCACGCCGAACACGTCCACCTCGTCCAGCCGGATACCCGCCTTGTGCAGCGCCTCCTGCACCACGGCGTCGATCCGCTGGAGGTGGGCACGCGCCGCCAGCTCCGGAACGACGCCCCCGAAGACCTCGTGTACGTCCTGCGACAGGATCACGTGCCCCAGGATGCGGTTGCGGCCGTCCAGGACGGCCGCCGACGTCTCGTCGCAGGAGGTCTCCACGCCCAGGACCAGCGGCCGCGCGGGCTGTGAGCTCACGGGACGTCCCCGGGCGGCTTGGTTCCCTGGGACTCGGTTGCCAGACGAACGGTCACGATGTCGTCCGGCACCTCCAGCGTCACCAGCGGCGGGACGCCGTCGACGTGCACGGGCACGCGCCGCGCCTCACCGGGTGCCATCCCGCGCACGAGCTCGGGGGCGACCCAGGCGTGCAGATCCGCCGGATCGACGGCGGTGACCAACGTGCGGGCGCCGCGGAGCGTCACGTCGATGGAAGCGGGACGGACGACGATCGGCGCTTCGCCGCCACCGGCCTCGGCGATCACCGGCACGCCGGTCAGCGTGCGCTCCACCTCCTCCTCGACGCGGATGCCCACCGTTACGGTCGCGGGTGTGAAGCGCACGCCGTGATGGCCGACCGTGTCGACCGCCAGCTCCAGGATGCCGGACGACTCCACCTTCGAAAGGTCCAGCGGAACGAGGCGGACGGAATCGAGGCCCCCCACCCTGCTGGCCGCGCCGCGCGCCCGCACCACGGGCGGGTTCAGGCCGATCGGGCTCGCCAGGGCGAGGTGGCCCGGGAGCATTCCCTTCGTGTCGACCGCCACCGGAACGACGCGCGTCACCGCCGGCTCGAGCGACACCTGGACGGCCGATGGGCTGAGCGACTCCACGGAGAGGCCGCTGCCTTCGCCGAGGGGAACCCAGTCCCTGCGCAGCGTCACGAACGTGTCCGGCGAGCCCACCTCCCGCAGCGGGATCCGCACCGCCGTCCCCTCACGTGCCAGGCGGATGATCTCGCGCGCGGGGCCGCTGAGGCGCAGCTCCACGCTGGAAGGGTCCGGGGGGCCGGACGGAGTCCAGGCGGTGTCGCTGACCTCGACCTCCACAGGCACCGAGAAGGTCTCCGCGTTGCGCGGCTCGGTCTGGACCAGCGCCCACAGGAAGACGGCGAGGGCCAGCGCGGACAGCTTCAGACGCCAGTTGTGGACGAGTTGGCGGGGGGTGAGGGCCACGAGCGCGCTACTCGCTCAGGAGTCGGCGCACCAGCTCCTGGTTGACGGGCGCCGCCCAATCGGTTCCACCGGCGACCTTCTTGTAGATCAGGCCGTCCCGGCCGACCAGGAAGGTCTCCGGTACGCCCGTGGTCTGGTAGGTCTGTTGGATCTTGCCCGAGGGATCGTGGAGGATCGGGAAGGTGAGACCCAGCTCGTCCGCGAACGCACGCAGATCACCACCGGGGCGACCCCATTCGTCCTGCTGGCCGGCCTTGGCGTCGATGCTCACCGCCAGGATCTCGAAGTCCGTGTCCTTCAGATCCAGGTAGAGGCGCTCCATCGAAGGCATCTCGCTGCGGCACGGCCCACACCAGGTGGCCCAGACGTTCACCAGGACCACGCGGCCCCGATAGTCGGAGAGGTGGACGGTTCGTCCGTCGAGCGTCGTGGCGGCGAAATCGGGGGCCGAGACGCCGGTGAGGATCGGCTGGTAGCTCTCGCGTCCCGCCCACGCGACGGCCACCACCAGGACGACGGCGACGATGGCCCAGAAATACGGAGATCGATACGGCTTGCGCTTCATTGCCGGGGTCGCCTGTCTGACCGGATGGAATGCCTCACGTTGCTACGGCGTGCGGGGGTCTTTGTTCCGCCTCCGCGGGCCTGGGCGAGGGGGACCCGGCCGTCGGCCGGATTCCGGCCAGAAATGTAGGCGTTCGGGACTACGTCAGAAACGGATCCCCAGGCGGAGCACGAACTCGTCGTCCGGGTCGACGAACTCGTAGCGGGCCTCCGCGTAGGCGCCGAAGCCGACGGCGCCGAGGTCGATCCCCGCACCTACCCCGAAGCCGGTGTGGTCTGTCGACGCACCACCCAAGGAGTACTTGCGGTACACGACGCCCGCCGCCCCGTACGGCGTGAGCACCGGAAAGGGCATCTTGAAGTGGACGTCCGCGGAGCCCCCCCAGAAGGAGCAGTCGGCGGTGCAGTCGGGGAAGAAGTAGTCACCCGCCACCATGACCTCGACGGGCGCGAGCGGGAAGCTCAGCTTCAGGCTCCCTCCGGCCCCGTACGTGCCGCCGGCGACGTCGGCTGCCCGCGCCAGGTGGATTCCGGGGGAAATCTGAGCGCGCGCGTCGCGGCCGGAGGACGCCATGGCCACCAGGGCCAGGCCGACGGGCAGAAGACGGCGGATCATGGACAACTCCCTCTGAGGCTGGGGTCTTGGAGGCCCGCGGACGTACCCGGATCCCGGGCTATCCGCCGCGCCTGCCCACGGAGAGCCGCACGGCGGTGCCCCGCTCCAGGAGGGAATCCGCCGGAGGCTCCTGCTCTACCACGATGCCCTGGTCCCGCCCGAAGCGGAAGACCTCTTCCACCTCGCCCACCGTGAGGCCGAGGGAATCGAGCACGGCCACGGCGTCGACCTCCTCCATCCCGAGCAGGAGCGGCATCGGCACGAGGGGCGGCCCCCGGCTCACCTCGAGGCGGATCTCGGCGGGGAGCGCGACGGTCTCCTCCGGCCCCGGCGTGGTCTCCAGTACGCGCCCACGCGGGATCTCGGCGTCGACCGAGTCCACGGCCACGACGAACCCGGAGGTCTCCAGCACGATCCTCGCGCGGCCCGCGTCGACGTGGCGCACGTCGGGTACCGCGCGGAGCTGCGGGCCGAGGCTGCGCGTCACCCGCACCCCCACCCCCGGCTCGGCGAGCTGCCCGGGGAGGGGGGACTGACCGAGGATCAGGCCGCTCTCCACCGTCGGATGGCGCAGCGAGTCGACCACGCCCAGGTCGAGCCCGGCGCCGCGCAGCCGCTCCCGTGCGGTCGCCAGCCCCAGGCCACGAATGTCGGGGACCTCCACCAGGTTGCCGGGTGGGGGAGGCGCGGGGAAGACGATCTGCGTGGCGACGAGGTACCCCCCGAGCCACCCGACCAGCGCCAGTGCGAGGATCTGCAGGGCGAGGCGCACGCCGTCGTGCATGGGCTTCTGGGGGCCCTTCCAGTGTTCGATCCACCGGGGGCCCGCCCCACCCGCGCCCTTCCTGCGCGTGCGGCGCAGGGAACCTCCCAGCTTCATGCCGCCCTCCTCAGGCGCGCGGCGAAAGCTCCGTCGAAGCCCGTCCTCCACGGAAGCACGGCGAGTCTGCCGGCCTCGTCGAGATACTCCCCCGGTACCGCCCGTGTTCGTTCCAGGTGGAAGTCTGGATGACGCTCGAGAAAGGCGGACACCTGGTCTTCGTTCTCCTCGGACTCGAGGCTGCACGTCGCGTAGACCAGCAGGCCCCCGGGAAGAACGGCCCCGGCCGCCCCGTCGAGGATCCCACGCTGGATCGGTGCCATCTCCCCGACGGACCCCGGCCCGAGCCGCCACCGACCGTCCGGATGGCGCGCGAGCGTGCCCGTACCCGTACACGGAACGTCCACCAGCACCACGTCGGTCCCACGCACGGGAGGATGGGTGGCGTCGGCGACCACGAGTCCGAGGCCCCGTCCGATCCTCATCGCGTTCTCGCGCACCATCCGCAGGCGGCGCTCGGACCGGTCGGCGGCCAGAGTATAGGACGCGTGGGCAGCCAGGGCGAGCGCCTTGCCCCCCGGCGCCGCGCACAGGTCGGCGACCACCGAGCCGGGATCCGGGTCGGCGTAGCGGGTGACCAGGTGCGCGCCCGGGTCCTGGACGACCGAGGCGACCGCGCCCAGCGCGACGACGGGGTCGGCGCCGGTGGCCAGGCGCAGGCAGCCGGCATCCCCCTGGAACGGCTCGGCCTCGATGCCCGCGGTCCGCAGCGCCGCAATGGCGTCCGCGACCGGGACCCCCAGCGGCACCAGCCCGATCGGCGGCCGGCGGTTGTCGATCTCCACGAGCGCGCGCACGTCGTCGGGCGGCCACCGCCGCAGCCAGCGCTCCACCATCCAGCGCGGATGCGAGCCCCACCGCTCGAGCCAGCCCGCCGGGTCCGACCCGAAGTCGGGGAAGAGCTCCGGCCCGGCACCGTCGTCCGCGACGCCGCGCAGCACCGCGTTGACCAGGCCCGCCGCCCCCTTCCCCGCCCGCTCGCGTGCCTGGGCGACCGACTGCGAGACAGCCGCGTAGCGCGGCACTCCGTCCATGTAGAGGTCCTGGTACGCGCCCAGGCGGAGCACCTCGAGGACATCCGGATCCAGGCGCGCGAGCCCGCCGTGCGCGCGGCGCTCGATCAGGTGGTCGAGGCGTCCGCGCAGGCGGGCCACGCCGTACACGAGCTCGTGCACGAACGCCCTGTCCCTGGGTGCCAGCGTGGGCGCCACCCTGCCGAAGGCCACGTCCAGGCGCATGCCCCGTCCTACGTCGGACGCGATCTCGAGGGCCGAGCGGCGGGCTCGGGTGATCGTGTCGCGGCTCAGTCCAGCATCCCCTGGACCGGAGAGGACGGCACCGCGATCTCCCGCGACGGCATCCGACCTGCGAGGTAGGCCATGCGGCCCGCGACGATCGCGTGCCTCATGGCGTGGGCCATGCGCACCGGGTCGTCCGCAGCGGCGAGCGCGGTGTTCATGAGCACGCCGTCCACCCCCTGCTCCATCGTGATGCAGGCGTCCGAGGCGGTGCCGACCCCCGCGTCGACGATCACGGGCACCTCGAGGCGCCGCTTGATCTCACGGATGAAGTACGGATTCACGACACCCAGGCCGCTGCCGATGGGGCTGGCCAGCGGCATGACCGCCACGCAGCCGGCGTCCTCGAGCCGGAGGGCGGTGATCAGGTCGTCGTTCGTGTAGGCCATGACCTTGAAGCCTTCGTCCGTGAGCGTCTTCGCGGCTTCCAGCGTGGCATGCACGTCGGGGAGCAGCGTGGCCTGGTCACCGATCACCTCGAGCTTGATCCACTCGTTGAACCCCGCGGCCCGGGCCAGACGCGCGTAGCGGATGGCGTCTTCGGCGTTGTAGCACCCGGCCGTGTTCGCCAGCAGGAAGAACTCGTCGGGGCTCAGATGGTGGAGGATGCCCTCCTCCTTGGTGCGGTCCAGGTCCACCCTGCGCACCGCCACCGTGACCATCTCGGCACCGCTCGCGCGGATCGCGTCGACCATGACCTCGTTCGTCGCGTACTTGCCGGTTCCGACGATGAGGCGCGACGTGAAGCTCCGTCCGCCGATCGTGAGGGGCATGTCCAGCGTACCGGCCTTGTGCACCACTGTCTGCGTCATTCCCTGTCACCCCCCGCCCACGAAGTGGACGAGCTCGATCGTGTCTCCATCCCGGATCAGGGTCTCCCCGTAGGATTCCCTGGCCAGGATCTCCCGGTTCAGCTCGACGACCACGAGCGAAGGCTGGAGGTCGAGCGACTCGAGGAGCGAGCGGACCGTGTGGTCGGAGTCCACGTCCCGCTCCTTCCCGTTCAGGCGAACGCGGATCGTCGTCGCCTCGCTCATGTCGCCTCCGCTCCCTCGCCGGCCGCCTCGGTCAGCGCATCAAGATATCGGCCCAGCGCGTCCAGCGGGTCACGGTCGCTCCAGATCCCGCGGATCACGGCGACCCCGTGGGCTCCCGCGCGGCACACCTCCGCCACGCGCTCGGGTGTGACCCCGCCGATAGCGAGCACGGGCACGTGCCCTGCCGCTCCGCAGGCACCCGGCATCGCACCGGGGCCTCGCGGCGCACGCTTCTCGTGGCTGGGCGTCGCGTAGATCGTACCCGCGAAGATCCAATGCGCGCCCTCCGCCACCGCCTCGGCCACCTCGGCGTCGTCGTGGGTGGACACCCCCACGCGCGCTCCGGGCCCGAGGATGCGGCGGGCGTCGGCGGGCGGCAGCGAGCGTCGTCCGAGTTGTACGGCCCCCGCTCCGGCCGCGAGGGCGACATCCACGCGGTCGTTCACCACCAGGAGGGCACCGGAAGCGCGGGCCGGCTCGACGAGCGCCCGGGTCAGGCGGTAGAGCAGGCCCCCGTCCGCGTGGGGGCCGCGCACGTGGATCGCGGCACGCCCGCCACCGGCCGCGGCGAGGGCCGCGGCGAGCTCGGGGAAGTCCGCGCGCGCGAGCACGTCGTCGTCGGTCACCACGTGGAGGACCGGGACCGCGGCCTCTCCGGAGCTCGGTCGCTCCCCGGTCACACGAAGCGCTGCCCCACCCGGACGCCGCGTCCGGCGATCCAGTCCCGAGCGGTCATGCGGCGCTTCCCTGGAGGCTGCACCTCGTCCAGCCCGAGCGTCCCGCCGCCGGTGGCCACGACCAGGCCCGCGTCGGCGTCGGCCGCCACCACCGTGCCCGGGGCCGCGCTCCGCTCGCCGGGCGCATCCGGCAGGCGGGGCCGAAACAGCTTGACCGCCATGCCGTCCAGCTCGGTCCACGCACCGGGCACCGCATCCATGGCGCGCACGTGCCACTCGAGCTCCCGGGCCGGGCGGGTCCACGCGATGCGCGCCACGTCCCGGTCCACCTTGGGGGCGAACGTAGCCCGCTGTTGGTCCTGCTCCTCCTCGACCAGCTTGCCGGCCTCCATGACCGCGAGCGCCTCGAGCAGCGCCTCCGCGCCGAGCTCCGACAGCCGGATCGTCAGCTCCGACGCCGACTCGCCCGGGAGGATCGGCTCGCTGATGACATGGAGCACGGGGCCCGCGTCCATCTCCTCGACCATGCGCATGATCGTGACGCCCGTCCCGTCATGGCCGCGCGCGATCGCCCAGTTGATCGGCGCCGCGCCACGCAGCTCCGGCAGGAGCGAGGCGTGGACGTTGATCGAGCCGAGGGAGGGGACGTCCAGGACCTCGCGGGGGAGGATGTGGCCGTACGCTACGACGACGGACAGCTCGGGGTGGAGCGCCCGGATGCGGTCCAGGAACTCGTCGCCGCGCGGCCGCTCCGGGGTCAGCACCGGGAAGCCCAGGGCAACCGCGACCTCCTTCACCGGCGAGGGTCGCAGGTGTCGGCCCCGCCCCGCGGGGCGATCGGGCTGCGTGACCACGGCCACGATCTCGTGCCCCTCGTCGTCGAGGGCGCGCAGCGAGGGCACCGCGAACTCCGGGGTTCCCCAGAAGAGGATCCTCACGGCCGTCCCGCCCCCTCGGCTTCCGCCTCCGCGCGGAGCTTCTTCCACTTCTTGAGCGCCAGCCTGCGGGTCAGCGGGCTGACATGGTCCAGGAAGAGCACGCCGTCCAGATGATCGATCTCGTGCTGGAGCGCCCGCGAGAACAGCTCCTCGGCCTCGACCACGACCTCGTTGCCCTCCGGATCGAAGCCCTCGATGCGCACGGACCAGGGTCGCTCCACCACCTCTTCGAGCCCCGGGATGCTCAGGCACCCCTCCGGCTGCTTGTCTGTCTCGCCGCTGGCCCACACCACCTTCGGGTTGACGAGCGCGACGCGGCGATCCGGCTGGTCCTCGCGGCGCAGGTCCACGACGAGCACACGTTGCGAAACGCCCACCTGCGGGGCGGCGAGGCCAATCCCCTCGGCGAGGTACATCGTCTCGAACATGTCCCGCACGAGGGCGCGCAGCTCCTCGTCGAAGACCTCCACGGGATCCGCCTCGGTGCGCAGCACCGGATCCCCCATCAACACGATGTCGCGAACCGACATCGACTTCACTCCTTGTCGCCCTTCTGCGACAGCACCTGCGCGACCCGCCCTCGATCGACGGTGATGCGGGTGTTCTCGCCCGTACGAACGGTCAGGCGGTTCTCCTCGGCGTGCACGACCGTGCCGATGATCCCGCCGCTCGTGACGATCTCGTCGCCCTTCTTGAGCTCCTTGAGCATCTGCTCGTGCCGGTGCCGCTCCTTCGACTGCGGCCGGATCAGCAGGAAGTAGAAGATGACGAAGATCAGGATCATCTGGCCCATGAAGACGACCCCTGCGGATCCGCCCTGTCGGGGCACCATGAGGATCGCGAGCGCGATGTTCGTCACCTTGTCTCTCCGTGGTACGGGAACGTGTCACGTTCGTTCGGCAATGTCCGGGAAACCTTACCCCCCGGCGCTCCGGTATCGTTCCAGCCAATCGCGGCTCCACCCGTAGAAGGAGCCGTCGCCGATGCGCGTGCGCGCCTCCTCGGCCAGGCGGACCAGGAAGCGCAGGTTGTGGAGCGACACCAGGCGCACGGCCAGCCACTCCCCGGCCACGACCAGGTGCCTCAGGTACGCCCGGTCGTAGCGGGCGCAGGTCGCGCAGTCGCAGCCGGGGTCCATCGGCCGCGTGTCCTCCCGGAAGCGGGCCGCCTTCAAGTTGACCTGACCCTCCTCGCTGGTCCAGGCGGTCCCGTGGCGCGCGTTGCGGGTAGGCGCCACGCAGTCGAAGAGGTCGCAGCCGCGTGCGACCGCCTCGAGGAGGTCGTCGGGGTAGCCGACGCCCATCAGGTAGCGTGGCCGATCGGCGGGCAGCTCGGCGTCGAGCAGCTCGAGCATGCGCCACATGTCCTCCTTCGACTCGCCGACGCTGAGCCCGCCGATCCCGAAGCCCCGCCATTCCCCGAGCTCGCGGACACGGCGGGCGTGATCGGCGCGCAGGTCCTCGTACACGTTGCCCTGCAGCACAGGAAAGAGCGTCTGCGTGGGGTAGCCGCCTTCCCTCTCCAGCTCCGCGAAGCGGTCCCCGCAGCGCACCAGCCACCTCAGCGTGCGCTCGTTGGCCTCACGGGCATGCGCGTGGTCGGAGCCACCCGGCGGGCACTCGTCGAAGGCCATGACGACGTCGGCGCCCAGGGCGCGCTCGACGTCCATCACCGACTCCGGGGTGAAGGTGTGCTTCGACCCGTCGATGTGGCTCTGGAAGACGACGCCGTCGTCGCGCACTTCGCGGATCTTGGCAAGGGAGAAGACCTGGTAGCCGCCCGAGTCCGTCAGGATCGGGCCGTCCCACCGCATGAACGCGTGCAGCCCGCCCAGCGACCGCACCAGCTCGTGGCCGGGTCGGAGGTAGAGGTGGTACGTGTTCGCCAGGACCATCCCGGCCCCGAGCGCCTCGACCTCGTCCATCTCCAGTCCCTTCACGGTCCCCTGGGTGCCCACCGGCATGAACGCCGGGGTGCGCACCGCCCCGTGCGGGGTCGTGAGCGAGCCCCTGCGGGCGGCGCCGTCGCGGGCTTCGAGGGTGTAGGCGAAATCGGACATGGGGTGGGAATGTAACGCCGTACGGCGACGGCGCTCACTCCGCGACGCCGTTCCGGAAGGAGGGGTTGCCGCTCCAACCTCGACGACCTTCGCACCGTCCAACGAACCAACGAGGTGGCTTGCGCCACATACTATGTCATACATACTATGCGCAGCGCGTGGATGCTGGAGCACGTTCGGAAGGAGCGCACGTCATGACGCTGGAACGGGAATGGATGCGGGGCGCGGCCCCGCTGGCCGTGCTCACGCTGCTCGACCGTCGGGAGATGTACGGATACGAGCTCGTCGAGGCCCTGGAGCGCGACACCGGCGGTCTCCTGTCGATGGGGCAATCGACCGTCTACCCGCTCCTCTACAACCTCGAGGCCCGCGGCCACGTGAAGCCGGTCCGGCGGACCGCCCCTTCGGGCCGGAGGCGCAAATACTACCGGATCACAGCGGACGGCCGAGCGTGGCTGGAGGGACAGCGCGACCAGTGGGAAAAGCTCGTCACCGCACTGGGTCGCCTCGGCCTGAACGGACCGGAGACGGAGGAGGCGCTTCCATGAGCGGACCGGGTGGCCGGCCCTCCCTCCCGCCGGAGCTCGAGGCCCTCGTACGCGAGGTCCTCGAGGCATCCGGCCTCGACCTCCCCGCCCGCGCGGACGTGGAGGCCGACCTGCGAGCGCATTTCGAGGACGGGCTGGAGGTGGGGGTGCCCTGGCAGGAGCTGCAGGGCCGCTTCGGCGATCCGGCCGAAGCGGGCAGGAGGATCGCACGGGCGCGGCGCGACCCGGGTCCGGGACGAGGCACGAGCGACGGGAGGTGGTGGATGTCGGCGACCGAGTGGTGGACGGAGGTGAAACGGAGCGTGCGACGGCTCGCCCGGGCGCCGGGCTTCGCGGCGGTGGTGGTGCTCACGCTGGCCCTGGGGGTCGGTGCGAACACGGCGATCTTCACCGTGGTGGACGCGGTCCTGCTGAAGCCCCTGCCCTATGCGCAGCCGGATCGCCTGGTGCGCGTGTACGAGGCGCCCCTCGGGCGGCAGAGCGACAACAACGACCTCTATCTGCGGGCCCCCACGGTAGCCGCCTACCGCACGTGGGACGACGTCTTCTCCAGCTTCGGCGCGTTGTACACCTACCGCGCCCTCGGCGCCGACCTCACGGACGGAAACCGCCCCGAGCGCGTCACGGTCGTCCCCATCACCACGAGGTTCCTCGAGACCCTGGGCGTGTCGCCCATCCTGGGGCGGACCTTCGTGGACGAGGAGATGCTCGCGCCAGAGGCGGGCTCCACCCGCGCCATCCGCGGAGCGGGGCGTGCGGTCACCATCCTGAGCAACCGGCTGTGGGAGCAGCTCTTCGACGCGGACCCGGACGTGCTGGGGCGCAGCATCCACCTGGACGACGTGGCCTACGAGGTGGTGGGCGTCATGCCCCCGGGATTCAGGGACCCCTTCGGGCCCGACGCGGACGCGTGGATCCCCCAGAGCCTTCAGGACAACATGGACAACTGGGGCAACTACTACCTCTCGGGGGTGGCCCGGCTGGCGGACGGGCTGAGCGTGGAGACGGCACAGGCGCGGGCGACCGCCCTCTACGGCCAGCTGGCCGAAGCGAACCCGGATGCCGGCGACTGGGGGCCGGTCCTCGTCCCGCTGCACGCGGACCTGGTGGGCAACACCCGGCGGGCGATGCTGTGGATCCTCGTCGGCGCGGCGGGGCTCGTGCTGCTCACGGCGTGCCTGAACGTCGCCAACCTCGTGCTGGCCCGCGGCCTGGGGCGGGACCGGGACGTGGCGCTCCGCTCGGCGCTCGGCTCCGGACGGGCCCGCATCCTTGCCAGCGTGCTCGTCGAGAACGCGCTGCTGGCCGTCGCCGGCGGGGCTGGAGGGCTCCTCCTGGGATGGGGCGGCGTGCGCGGGCTCCTCGCCCTCGCACCCGACGCGCTTCCCGACACCACCCCGCCGGAGCTGGGGACGAGCGTCTTCCTCTTCGCCCTGGCCGTCACCGCGGTCGCTCTCCTGGCGTTCGGGCTGGCTCCGGCGTGGCGGATGGCACGCACCGCCCCGGCCGACGTGCTCAGGTCGGGAGACCGCTCCGCCACCACGGGGCACGCGGCACGCAGGATCCGGGACGGGCTGGTGGTCGTTCAGGTGGCCGCGGCGCTCGTATTGGTTGCCGGTGCCACACTGTTGGTGCGCAGCTTCGTCGCCATCCTCGACGTGCCTTCGACCGTGCAGGCGGGCGGCGTCCTCAGCTTCGAGGTGAACCTCCCGGTCGCGCGCTATCCCGACGGCGCCTCACGGGAGGCCTTCCACGAACGCCTGGAAAGCAGGGTCGCCGACCTCCCCGGCGTGGACGCGGTGGGCGCGGTGTCCTGGCTTCCGTGGAGCGGACGCTACCACATCTGGAGCTTCTACTGGGACCCGAACGATCCCACCGCCTCGGGCGCGAACGATGACGCATGGTACGGCACGGACATCCGGATCTTCGCCGGGGACTACTTCGATGCCATCGGTCTCCGGGTGCTGAGGGGCGACGATCCGTCGCAGGTGGACATGGAGGCCGAGCCCGTCGTTTGGGTGAGCCGTACGCTCGCGGATCAGGTGTTCGGCGACGTCGACCCGCTGGGCCAGACCATCGAGGTGGGCGGCGATCCACGGCGGATCGTGGGGATCGTGGAGGACGTGCCGGTGGATGCCCGGGGAAGGGTGACACGGCACACCTACATCCCGCACGCGCAGTTCGCAGACGACCGGAACTGGGCGCTGATACAGACGGTGAAGGCGCACAGCGACCTCGGCGCGCTCCGCGAGGAGATCCGCGGGGAAATCAGAGCGCTGGACGCGGACCTCGTCCTCTATCGACCCCGCCCGCTCACCCAGGTGGAGGGTACCTCACGGGCCCAGGACCGCTTCGCGACCGTGCTCATGGGTTCCTTCGCGCTGTTGGCGCTCGTCCTCAGCCTGGTCGGCACGTATGGCGTGCTCGCGGGCTCGGTGGCGAGCAGGCGGAGGGAGATCGGGATCCGCATGGCCCTCGGAGCCGACGGTCCGCGCGTTCGCGGCATGGTGCTCCGCTACGCTGCGGCGCTCACGATCCCAGGCGTCGTGCTCGGCCTCGCAGGTGCCCTCGCCGGGACCCGGCTCCTCGACCGCATGCTCTTCGGCGTGAAGAGCGCGGACCCCCTCGCCTTCGTGCTGTCGGCCCTGGTGTTCCTGGGCGTGGGCCTTCTGTCCGGGTGGCTCCCGGCCCGGAGGGCAACGCGGGTGGAGCCGGCGCGGACGCTGACCTCGGAGTAGTCGAGCCGGGGCGCGGCGAGGGGCGGTCGGTACCGTGACCGACCGCCCCGCCGATCCGTCCGCAGGCTACCGGCTGCTCGTGGCGGCCGCCGGCCCCTTCCGCGGCATCATCTCCTCCCGGTTCGCCAGCGCGTAGACCGTCGCGGCCACCACGACCGCCGCCTGCTTCAGGTCGTCGATCACGAGGTGGTCGTACGAATCGAGGGTCGTGTGGTGGGTGTTCAGCGAGTACTCGATGGGATCCTGGATGAAGTTGAAGCCGGGGATCCCCGCCGCGTCGAACGACAGGTGGTCGGTGCCGCCCGTGTTGCCGTGCTTCACCGCGACGACGCCCAGGTCGCGGAAGGGCCACAGGATCTGCTCGAACACGGGGATCGCCTTCTCGTTGGACTGGTCCCAGATCCCGCGGATGCGCCCCGTGCCGTTGTCCACGTTCACGTACGCGGAGATCTTCGCGTTCAGCTCCGGGTGCTTCGCGACCCAGCCCCGCGACCCCAGTAGCCCCTGCTCCTCTCCGCTCCACAGCGCGATGCGCACGGTGCGGCGCGGCTGCAGGCCGAGGGTCTTCAGGATGCGCATCGCCTCCATCATCACGACGGAGCCAGCCGCATTGTCGGTGGCGCCACCGGCGAAGTGCCAGGAATCCAGGTGCCCCCCGAGCATGACGTACTCGTCCGCCTTGTCGGTGCCCGGGATCTCGGCGAGGGTGTTGTACTGTTGGAGGTCGTCCTCGAAGAAGCGGTTCTTCACGTTCAGCTCGATCTCGACGGGCGTGCCACCCTCGAGGTCCCGCCAGATCTGGTTGTACTGCTCGCGCGCGATGATCACCTGCGGCAGCCCCTCCGGCGCCCCGGCCTCGCGGCTGCCGTTGCCGCCGCCCCGGATCACGCCGTCGTTCGCCCCGGAGATGCGCAGGATCGCGAGAGCCCCCTCCTGTGCGGCCATGTCCCCGGCGGCGGTCGCCACTTCGCGCATCGCGCGGTAGCGCGCGTACATGCGCTCGCGGTCGGCGTCCGACATCTGCGGACGCTCCCTCTCCTCCGGTGGCGTGAGCAAGCTCTCCAGCGACGCGCGCCGCTCGATGTCCTGGAAGAGATCGACGGGCTGGGGCTCGTCCACCAGGAGGATCTTGCTCTTCACCTTGCCGTGGAACTCCGCAAGGTCCTCCGTGCTCTCGGCGCGCATCACCATGGCCTGCCCACGGACGGTGCCCTTCGTGCTCCCCGTCCACGCCGACGGCACCCCCGGCAGGGGCTGCTCGAAGGGAGAGAGGATGCGGCCCTCGTAGTCCTCCATCTCCCACCCGCGGCCGAACTCGCCCCACGGCTCGATCTGCACGTTCGCCAGCCCCCACTGCCGGAACGTCTCGGCCGTCCATTCGTTGGCCTTCTTCATCCCGGGCGATCCGGTCAGCCGCGGCCCGATCACCTCGGTCAGATGGTGGGCCAGCTCGGGGATGTGGGACCGCTCGAACCCCTCGTCGCGGATACGTTGCACGACCTGGAGGTCGACCGCCTCGCTCGCGACCTGGGCGACGGCCCCGGCGGGAACGAATGCGACGAGGAGGAGGGCGGGTAGCAGACGGGAAGGACGGACACGCATGGCTCGGTCCTCGGTGGAGGGAACGCTCGACGGAAGGGCGGCGGACCACCCCGCGCCGCTGAATCTCGGACCGCCCGCGGCGATCCGCCACCCGCCCGATCGCCCTAGCAGCCCGTGGCAGAAATACAGCGGCCCGCGTTACGAGCGCCACGGCCCCGAATCCAAGGCGAACCTCCGAAGGCATAGCCGTCGCTACGTCGAGGAGGTTCAACGACGGAGGCGGGGCCGTGCCGCCGTAACCCTCTACCACCTAGGGCATTGTGATCCAACGGATTGCGGGCGCAGGGGGGTCGCGGGCTCATAGGTCGTCGTTCCTCCTCGCCGTAGCTGGGCTACGACTCGTCGTCTCTTCTACTCTGAACCTCGCGAGCCCCCTGCGCGCGGGCCACTGTATTTCTGCCACGGGCTGCTAGGCGCCCTCCCGTCCCACCACCGCCATCGCGTCGCCGTACGAGTAGAAGCGGTAGTCGCCGGCGATGGCCTCGGCGTACGCGCGCATCACCCGCTCATACCCGCCGAAGGCGGCGACCAGCATGAGGAGGGTCGAGCGCGGGAGGTGGAAATTGGTGAGGAGGCAGTCGACCGCGCGGAAGCGGTAGGGCGGGCGGATGAAGAGCTCCGTGGTGGCGGAGCCCGCGTGGATGCGCCCGTCCTCGTCGGCGGCGGACTCCAGCGTGCGCACGGCGGTCGTGCCCACCGCCCACACGCGCCCGCCGGCAGCGCGCACCTCGTTGACCGCCGCGGCCGCCTCGGGGGACACGTCGTACCACTCGTGGTGGAGCTCGTGCTCCTCGGGCCGCTCGACCTCGACGGGCCGGAAGGTCCCGATGCCCACGTGGAGGGTGACCGAGGCGCGCCGGACGCCTCGCCCGTCGAGCTCCGCGAGCAGCCCCTCGGTGAAGTGCAGGCCTGCGGTGGGTGCCGCGACCGAGCCCGGTGTGCGTGCGTACACGGTCTGGTAGCGCTCCCGGTCCAGCAGCTCGTCGTCCCTCTCCATATAAGGAGGGAGCGGCACGTGGCCGTGTCGCGCCAAGGCGTCCTCGACGGACAGGGGCGTCACGAGCCGCACCAGCCGTCCGCCCCCGGGCGCGGAGTCCAGGATCTCGACGCTCAGGTCGTCGGCCACGACGACGGTGCGGCCCGGCTTCAGCTTCCCGCCCGGGCGGACGAGCGCCTCCCACAGGTGGTCGTCCCCGGCATCCGGTGCGGGGCGCACCAAGAGGACCTCGGACGGCGCCCCCGTCGGCTTCCTTCCGAGGAGGCGCGCCGGCAGGACGCGGCTCTCGTTGACGACCAGGACGTCGCCCGCCTCCATCAGCTCACCGACGTTGCGGAAGCGGAGGTGCCGGAAGGGTGCGCCCCCGGGCGGCAGCACCAGGAGGCGGCTGTCGTCCCTGCGGACGGCCGGATAGCGTGCGACGCGCTCCGGATCGAGGGCGTAGTCGTAGTCGGAGACGCGGCTGCCGTCGCGCGAGCTCATCGGACCGGCGTGCCTCACTCCTCCCCGAACAGCGTGCCCTGGTCGCCCTTCGCGCCGGGCTGCTTCAGCGTGTACCCGAAGCGGCGGAACGCACGGGGGGTCGCCACCCGGCCCTGCGGCGTCCGCGTCAGGAAACCCTCCATGATGAGGAAGGGCTCGTACACCTCCTCGAGCGTGGTGGCGTCCTCGCCCATCGCGACCGCCAGCGAGTTCAGCCCGACCGGGCCGCCCTCGAACTTCTCGATGAGCGTCTTGAGCACGCGCGCGTCCATCTCGTCCAGGCCGTACTCGTCCACATCGAGCATGTGCAGCGCTTCACCGGCGACCCTGTCGTCGATGCGACCGTCCGCGCGCACCTGCGCGTAGTCGCGCACGCGCCGCAGGAGGCGGTTGGCCACGCGCGGCGTTCCCCGTGCGCGGCGGGCGATCTCGAGCGCCCCCTTGTCCGTCGCCTCCACGCCGAGGATCTCGGCGCTGCGCCGCACGATCGTCACCAGCTCTTCGGCCGGATAGAAGTTGAGGCGCTGCACGATGCCGAAGCGCGCCCGCATGGGCGCGGTCAGGAGCCCGAAGCGCGTCGTGGCGCCCACCAGGGTGAAGCGCTCGATCTTCATCGTCATCGTCTGGGCCTTCGGGCCGTCGGACAGACGTATCTCGATCTGCCAGTCCTCCATCGCCGGGTAGAGGAACTCCTCGATGATGGGACGCAGTCGGTGGATCTCGTCGATGAAGAGGACGTCGCCCTCGCGCTGGTTGGTGAGGATCCCGACCAGGTCCGCCGGCTTCTCGAGGATGGGACCGGAGGTGTTCTTGAAGTTCACCCCCATCTCCCTCGCCAGCAGCGAAGCCAGCGTCGTCTTCCCGAGCCCGGGCGGGCCGTGGAAGAGGATGTGGTCGAGGGGCTCCCTCCGCTGCCGGGCCGCCTCGATGGCGATGGACAGAGCCTCGCGCACCTTCGCCTGGCCGATGAACTGGGCCAGGCGCTGCGGGCGCAGCGAAGGCTCGGACCGCTGGTCCTCTTCCAGGGACGCCGGCGTCGTGATCTGGGTTCGCTCGCTCATGGGGGTGCAATATGGCGGTCGAGCGCCCGAAAGCCCAATGGCCGCGCCCCTCGGATCTCATTGGTCGCTCTTGCCACGCCCGTATGGAAAGCGTGGTACTTGCGCCACCTGGTGCTTGTGAGGAAGTTTCACATGGCCCCGACCGGGGGGATGGTCCCCTGGTCGCGGGTGACGCCGTTCTTTTTACTCCGCACCCCACCCGTGCAAGAGCCCGCCTGGAGTGAAAAGACGGCCGAACCACCGAGAGGCCACTCACTCATCACGGAGGTTCCGATGACCGCAACAGAGGTTCGAAAGAACCCGGCCAGGACCTTCCTCTCCTTCCTGACCACGGCGCTGTTCGTGGCAGGAGCCGCAGGATTGGTCACGGCCGAGCCGGCAGCGGCACAGACCGGCGCGATCACGGGCACGATCACGAGTGCCCAGACAGGAGAGCCGCTGTCGGCGGCTCAGGTCAGCATCGGGGGTACCGGCCTCGGGACGCTGACGCAGGCGAACGGGAAATATCTCATTCTCCGGGTGCCTGCAGGAACGTACACGGTGAACGCGATCCTGATCGGGTTCGCGAGCGCGAGCACGACGGTGACGGTGAGCGAGGGGGAGTCGGCGGTAGCCGACATCCGACTCGCCCCCCAGGCGATCTCGCTGTCCGAGATCGTGGTGACCGGCGTGGCGGGCGCGACGCAGCGCACGAAGCTGCCGTTCGACGTGACGCAGGTACGCGTGGCGGACCTTCCGGTCCCGCAGTCGAACGCGGCGCAGGCGCTGCAGGGCAAGGTCGCGGGCGCGACGGTGGTGCAGGGCAGCGGCCGGCCGGGGTCGGCTCCGTCCATCCTGCTTCGGGGTGTGACGAGCCTGGACGCCTCGGGCCGTGACCAGGAGCCGCTGTACATCGTCGACGGCGTGATCATGAGCAGCAGCATGGTCGACCTGGACGCGCTGGACATCCAGAGCATCGAGGTGGTGAAGGGCGCTGCGGCCGCGTCGCTGTACGGCTCGCGCGCCGGGGCCGGAGTGATCCAGATCCGGACGAAGCGCGGGGCCGAGATCGCGGACGACCAGGTGCGCTACACGTTCCGCAACGAGTACGGCAACAGTGAATTGGCGTACACGCCGGAGCTGCTGCTGTCGAAGAAGCACCGCTTCCAGCTGTCGCCGGACGGCACGCAGTTCGTCGACAACGACGGCACGTACTGCAACTGGCTCGACTGCTCGCAGCCGCGCGAGTCGGGTGCGGACGCGTGGAGCACGTACCAGGAGAACCAGTGGCCGGGCCAGACGTTCGACCAGGTGAAGCGGTTCTTCACGGGCGGGGGCTACCTGCAGTCGAACATTTCGGCGGAGGGTCGTTCGGGCCGCACGAACTTCCACGTGTCCGGGAGCCACCTGGACCAGGAAGGGATCATGCGGTACACGCCGGGCTTCAAGCGGAACAACTTCCGCGTGAACGTGGACCAGTCGGTGGTGGACAACCTGACGATCCAGAGCAGCGTGTTCTACAGCAAGTCGTCGCAGTTCGAGGGAGAAGGCCCGCTGTTCGACCTGACGCGTATGCCGGCGGGCATCGACCTGCTGGCCGAGGACCCGAACCATCCCGGGGACGTCATCCTCGCCGTCAACCCGACGGACTCGGAGAGCGACAACCCGCTTTACGAGCTGAAGAACTACTCACGGATGGAGTTGCGCAGCCGCTTCCTCGGGAGCGCGAACGCCCGCTACTCACCGACCGACTGGCTCAACATCGACGGCAACTTCAGCTTCGACCGGGCCGACCGGGACATCGAGCGATCCCGCGAGAAGGGCTATCGCTGCACGGAGCCGTGCACGAGCTGGACGGCGGGGACGCTGTACAAGCGGCGCTACCGTGACGAGGCGCTGAACGCGAGCGTCACGGCTTCGGCGCACTGGAACGTGACGGACCAGATCCGCAACACGACCCAGGCCCGCTACCTGTACGAGAACGACGACTACAACTGGTTCGACACCTACGGCTACGGGTTCGCCGTGGGCAACGTGCCGACGTTCACGAACATCGATCAGAACAACATCACGGCGGATTCCTACCTGAGGACGGTCCGCGCCGATGGGTACTTCCTGATCACGAACTTCGACATGTACGACAAGTACGTGGTCGACGCGCTGGTGCGTAACGACGGAAGCTCGCTGTTCGGTGCGGATCAGCGCAGGCAGTGGTACTACCGCCTGGCGGGTGCCTGGCGTCTGAGCCAGGAGGACTTCTTCAACATCCCCGGCATCGACGAGCTCAAGCTGCGCTACGCCATCGGGACGGCCGGCGGGCGGCCGCGCTTCGAGGCGCAGTACGAGACGTACAACGTCAGCGGCGGCATCATCTCGCCGGTCAGCCTCGGCAACAAGAACCTGAAGCCGGAGTTCTCGACGGAGCACGAGGCTGGGCTCGACATGAGCATGTTCAACGCGAAGGCGACGGCTACGCTGACCTACGCGTTCAACACCACGAAGGATCAGATCCTCCCGGTGCCGCAGCCCTCGTACACGGGCTTCAGGACGCAGTGGAGGAACGCGGGCACGGTCGAGAGCAAGACGTGGGAGGCGACACTGGACTTCCGTCTCCTCGAGCGGCCGAGCTTCAACTGGAGCGCGAAGGTGCTCTACGACCACACGAAGTCGACCATCACCGAGCTGACCGAGCCGCCGTTCGTCTACGGCGTGAGCGGCCAGCAGCTGGGCGAGGTCTTCTACGCCCGCCAGGGCGAGGAGGTCGGCACGTTCTACGGCGGCATCCTGGCGCGCACCTGCGCCGACCTGCCGGATGGCGTGTCGTGCGACGGCTTCCAGGTCAACGACGACAACTTCCTCGTGTGGACGGGCGGCAACGGCTTCGACAACCCGCAGTGGGGCACAAACGGCCCGGTGGTGGGCGGCAGCGCGGTCAAGTGGGGCACGCCGTTCGGCGGCTTCTGCATCGACCGGAGCACGGGCGAGCAGACCCGTAGCTGCAAGGTGGGCAACACGATGCCGGACTACAACCTCGGCGTGTCCACCACGATGACCTTCAAGGGACTCAGCCTGTACGCGCTCGTGAACCGCAGCGCGGGCTTCGACGTCTACAACCAGCCGCTGCAGTGGGGCTTCTTCAAGCGCATGACCGGTTACTACGACCAGGATCCGAACCTGCCGGAGAACCAGAAGAAGCCGCTCGGTTACTGGGACGCGTGGTACAGCGGCAGCGGCGGCCTCGGCCCGAACAACGAGTTCGTCGAGGACGGGTCGTTCACGAAGCTGCGTGAGGTCTCGCTGAGCTACCGGTTCCGGCAGGACCAGCTGTCCGGTGTTCCGGGACTCGACCGGTTCCATGGCATCGGCATCAGCGTGACGGGACGGAACCTCTACACCTGGACGAGCTACCGGGGCTACGACCCGGAGATCGGCAAGACGGGTGGAGACACCGGCTCCGCTGCGATCGCCCGGGTGGACGGATACACGTATCCGAACTTCCGGACCTGGACCGCCGCTCTCGAACTCATCTTCTAAGGGAGCCGATCCATGAAGAACATGATGAAGTATCTGGTGGTCGGCTCGTTGCTGGTCTTCGGGACATCAGCGTGTGCCGATCTCGAAGTCACGAACCTGAACGACGCTGACGCGGCGCGCGCCCTTTCCACACCGGGTGACGTGCTGAGCCTGATCGGCGGTTCGTACAACAACTGGTTCTACGGGAACTACAACTACAACAGCGCCGGGATGGCGCTGAGCAACGCGGCGTTCCAGCACAATGCGCCGTGGGCGAACGCGGGGATGGAGAAGTACGGGCGTCTGCCCCGTATCGCCTTCATCAACAGCATCAACGACGGCGACTACAACTACATGACCCGGTCGTGGTTCTACTCGTACCGGGCCATCGCCGCCGTGGCCGACGGTCTGAAGTCGCTCGAGGACCCGGCCATCGCCGACGAGCTGAGCGCCGACGAGATCGGCTCGGCCACCGCGTTCGCACGCTACGTCCAGGGCATCTCGCATGCCACCATCGCCCTGCTGTTCAGCCAGGGCTTCGTGGTCGACGAGACCACGGATCTCCTCGAAGCCCAGGAGCCGTTGCCGTACGATCAGCTCATGGACGTGGCGATGGGCTACTTCGACCAGGCGATCAGCCTTTCGCAGAGCGCGGGTTGGTCGCTGCCCTCGGAGTGGATGAGGGCGTCGCTGACGGGGCCCGAGTTCGCCAAGGTGGTCCACTCGATGAAGGCCCGTTACATGTCCATGAGCGCGCGCAGCGTGGATGAGCGCAAGGCGTTGCCGTGGTCGCAGATCATCTCGGACATCGACGCCGGCATCACGTCGGACTTGGTCGTCAACTACGACGACGACACCAACTGGCATTGGGATTCCCCCGCGTACGGGACGTACTACGGCTGGTCCGAGCTGGCCTACTTCATTTACGGGATGGCCGACCAGTCCGGACGGTTCCAGCAGTGGAACTCGCTGTCGCTCGGCGACAAGAGCTACCAGTTCGGCGACAACGACCCGGTGCTGATCATCACGCCGGACCAGCGCTACCCGCAGGGGAACACGATCGAGGAGCAGCGGGCCAGCGAGGGCCCGGACCGCTACTACCGGATCCAGCGCCCCGGCACCGAGACCGGCTACACGTGGGCGCGGCCCGACCGCGGCACGTGGAGGTGGTCGTGGTACAAGCACAACCGCTATGAGAGCTACTGGAACGACCTCGTGTACGACGTGGTCGAGATCCCGGTGGTCGAGATGAACCTCACCAAGGCCGAGGGCCTGTTCTACCAGGGCAACCTGGCCGGCGCGGCGGACATCCTCAACGAGACCCGCACGGCCGCCGGACTGAACGCCACGGACGCCAGCGGGACCAACACGAGCTGCGTGCCGAAGCTGCCCGACGGCAGTTGCGGTGGGCTGTTCGAGATGCTGAAGTGGGAGAAGCGGATGGAGGCCGCCTTCAAGGGCCCGTTCGGCGCCCCGTGGTTCTTCGATTCGCGTGGCTGGGGTGACCTGTGGAAGGACACCTGGATCCAGCTGCCGATCCCCTGCGGCGAAGCCCAGGTCCTGCAGCTCCTGCCCTGTGAGTCGTACGGTGGGCCCGGGGGTGAGTGGGGTGCCCCCATGAGCAACTACAAGTGGAACGGAGAGGGCTGAGCCGTTTCAACGGGTAACCACCCGTAACAACCGAGGGGGGCGCCCGGTGGGCGCCCCCCTCTCCTTTCTGCCTGGACCGCGGGAGCCGTCAGCGATGCGCGACGAACCCCGGGTTGGGCGGGTTGGGCGGATCGCTCCCCCCGTCCTCCGGCTGTGGCAGCGGGACGGTCGGGCTCGAGCATGCGCTGACGATGAGGCTCACCAGGGCCACGGCCAGGAGCAAACGAACATATCTCATACGGTCCTCCTCACGGTCTCGTACCTTCTTCTACCGGTCGGCCGATCCGGTGGTTCCCGGGCCTCAGCCCGGCTGGAGGTCCCCACACGCGACGATCTCCTCCCCGGAGCCGGCTCCCATCCGGTACACCCTGGCCGCGTAGTGCGATCCCGGATCGAAGGCCCCGGGAAGGCCCGCATCCGCGCTGGCGGTTCCCGAGCCGTCGGGACTCAGCGGAGGATACAGCGCCGCGCCCCCCTGGATCTGCCCGGTGGCGCTGCACGTGCCGGAATCGATCCGCCATCCGTACGTCTCGCCGGCGGTCGCCTTACGGATCTGGATGGTGGCGGCGGTCCTTCCCGACTGGGTGACGGCTCCGGCCGTGCCCGTGACCACGCTCCCCGACACGGGCGACAGCGTCGCCTCCCAGACCGTCGTCACGGGCGCTGTTCCGGAAGAACAGCCCGCCGTCACCACCAGCAGGGCGAGAGCCCCGCGGGTGCGACGTTTTCCGAAAGAACGCACGCTGTCCATTGCCTGGACACTCGCCTGTAAGGCCACGAAATTCAAGGCGTACTAACCGCTGCAAGCACTCCCCCCGTTCCTTCGAAATCCGAGAGTCGGACCATGCTCCGCTCCTCGCCCCTCGCGGGCCTTCTTCGTGGTGCCCTCGGTTGCGCCCTTCTCGCGGTCTCGGAGGCTCCGGCAGCCGCGCAGACCTACGCGCCTCCACCACTCCAGCACCCCCAATTCGGCGTCGGCTACGTCGCCAACCTTCCGGACGTGCAGGTGGGTGGGGGCGCCTACGTGCTGCTTCCACGGTGGGGGGGCATCGGGCTCTACGTGGACGCAAAGTTCGGCGTCTCCGGGCCGGCGAGCGAGCTCGGCTACGACGCCAGCGTGACCGCCGCCGATGTCGAGGACAACCTCGGAGGGACCTACATCAAGACCGAGAGCACGTGGTGGAGCGCCAACGCGGCGCTCATGCGCCCCCTGTCGCCTTACTTCACCCTCTATGTTGGAGGGGGCGTTGCGCACGAAACGTCCTACCGGCTGTATAACGTCGACAGGGACCTGAACATCGGCGAGGGCGGGGTGGTGTGGGCGAGGGACCCACGCGGCGATCAGTACCGTCCGAACCTGCTCGTCGGGATGATCACCCGCCTGACGGCCAGGGTGAGCGCCCATTTCGGGTACGAAACCGAGCCGGACGGTGTGACCGCCGGGCTGAGCTTGAGACTCCCGCGCTGGTGAGCGCGGATCGCTGAGAGGAGCGGAACGATGAACGGAACGCGGCAACGGAGGGCTCTGGTGGTCCTCGCCTCGGCCGGGATGCTGTGGGGATGTGCCAGCACGAAGGCAGGAAGTGGCAGCAAGACGGACCCCAACGTGATCACGCGCGAGCAGATCATCGCGGCCAACGCCAACAATCTCCACGACGTGGTGATGCGGCTGCGACCACAGTGGCTGCGGACACCCGCCCCCACGAGCATCAACATGAACAACGAGATCGTGGTCTTTCAAGATCAGATGCAGCTCGGCGGCCCCGACGCCCTGCGGCAGCTCTCGCCCGAGCTGGCCTACGAGCTGCGCTGGATGGATGGCGTCCGGGCTTCGGCGGCGCTGCCCGGCCTGATGAGCGGACGCCACATCGAGGGCGTCATCATCGTGTCGACGAAGCCACCCTCGGGCGGCAACTGACGGAACCGGGGGCGACCCTGGCCGGCTCGCCTCACGGAGGCGGCTGCCGGCCGACCCTCCCGCCCCTCCGGGTCCAGATGGCGATGACGCCGCACCTGGCGTCCTCGTTCAGGAACTCCGCCGGCACGCTGCTCAGGCCGCGGTAGACCTCGATCCCCTCGATGGAGCCGGGTGAGACGGCGTCGTCGATGCGGAAGTCCATCGTCGGGCCGCCCCCCCCGATGGTGCGCCGGTTCAGGAGGAAGCCGTCGATCCAGATCTGGGTGGGGCAGCTGCCGCCCATCTGGGTGGTCGTGGACCGTCCGCTAACCGACACCACGGGGTGGAGCCCGCTCCCCGATCCGATCACGCTCAGCCCCGGCACGTCGCGCAGGAGGTCGGTCGTGTACATCGGGCGGCGTGCTTCGACATCCGCGCGCGTGATGTAGTAGCCGTTCCCCGTCTCGACGCGCTGCTTGAAGTTCTCCAGGAAGGGGCTCGGCTCCACCTTCGACCAGGCCACCACCTCGAGGGGCGCCAGCAGGATGGCGTCGGGATCCAGCCGCACCTCGAGCTGGAAGAACTTGTGGTCGTCGAAGTGGAGGACGGGCGTGGTGCTGGGCGTGTAGCTCAGCCGGCGCACCTGGAGGCGGACCGCGGAGATCCTGTCCTTGACGTCGAAGGCGAACTCGCCGACGGCGTCGGTCTCGGTGCGCTGCAGTACCCGCCCGTCGTGCGTCGTGAGCGTCACCTGCGCGTAGCCCAACGGGCGCTCCGAGGTGTCGTCGATCACGCGTCCGACGAGGCGCACCTGACCGGCGGCGGGTGCCGCGAGCAGGACGGTCAGAAGAAGCGGGATGGTGAGCCGCGTGCGCATTCGGGTTGCCGTCTGAAGTCGCTCCACTGGGTTGTACACGACGCTGCGGGAGCGGGTTTCTCGTCCGACCCTTCCCTCGATCTGGATACGCCCGACCCGGGCGGCGGTTACCGGGGCCGATGGTGTCGCCCGAAGGAGCCCGTCGTTATCGTTTTCGGAGCTTCCGTCGTCCGTCCGGCTCGGCGGCGCCGACCCGGTTCCTTCCCCGACACTTCCAAGATTGAAGCCCATGGCCGCGGACCGCCAGAGCCCCACGAAGGACCTCGCCCGGCTGGGGTTTCGGGCAGCCGTCGTGGTGGTGGCCGCCCTCTCCCTCCTCCCTGTCGCGGACTGGATCCCGGGCGAGCCCGGGACCAACATTCCTCCCCCCCTGTGGCCGACATACGCGCTGTGGGCGCTCGGCTTCAGCCTCATGGCCGCCGTGGCGTGGGGCGCCGCGAAGCTGCTGCCGGGCCGCGGAACGGGGGGCGCGACGTCCGGGCGTGCCCGGAAGCGCCGCAAGGCACGGGAGAAGGGAGACCCTCGGAAGCCACCCCCGGGGGAACCCCGTCCCGGGCTGCTGGAGAGCGATTGGGTGCCGCTGCTCCTCCTGCTCGTCGTGCCCGCGCTGTTGTACACCCGGGTCACATGGGGGGTGTTCGACGGCTTGCCGCTGCACATCGACGGGATGACGCAGGCCCTGCAGGCGCACATCTTCGCGGAGGGGCGCCTGAGCGTGCCGGTGGCGACCGATCCCCGCTTCTTCTCCTCCTCCCTCATGGTGGAGCACGCGGGGCGGGCATTCTCCCAATTCCCTCCCGGATTCTCAGGCCTCCTGGCGCTGGGCATCGTGTTCGGCGTGCCCTGGATGATCCCGCCCCTCTGCGGAGCCCTGGCGGTGTTCGCGCTGTACCGCCTGCTGCGCACGAACGGAGAGGCGGGCCGGACGGCGTTCTTCACGGCGGCGCTGTTCGCTCTGGCGCCGTGGTTCGCGGTGAACGCGGCCTCCTGGATGAGCCACGTGCCGGCGGTGACGTTCATCCTCCTCGGATCGGCGGCCCTGGTCGCGGCGATGGAGGCGGAGCCGCCGTCATGGCTCCTTGGCGCGCTGGGCGGGGCCGCCCTCGGCTTCGCGGTGGTGATCCGCCCACTGGAAGGCGTGGCGTTCGGCCTGCCCGCCACGGTCTGGGTCGTCGGGCGGGCGTGGCGGGACCGGCCGGTGCGGCGGGCGCTGGCCGGCTTCGCGGGAGGCGGCGCGCTCCTGGCCCTCGTCCTCATGGCGTACAACCAGGTCCAGCACGGAAGCCCCACGATGTTCGGCTTCGAGCTCCAGTGGGGCCCGGAGCACGGGCTCGGCTTCCACGAGGCTCCGTGGGGGCCACCGCACACGTTCATGCGCGGCCTCCAGCTCATGAACGGCTACCTCCTGGGTCTCCAGCTCCTCTACTTCGATGCCCCCGCCCCGTCGCTGCTGCTCGCGTTCGCGGCCCTTCTGATGGTGCGCCGGCTGGACGCGCTGGACCGCTACCTCCTGGCCGGGTGCGGGCTGGTGATCCTCGGCTACATCTCCTTCTGGGGCGAGGGCCACGACCTGGGGCCGCGCTACCTGATCCCCCTCGCCCCCGTCGTGGCCATCTGGACGGTCCGCTTCGGCGGCGTTCTGGCGGAGCGCACCGGACGCGAGCCTCTGCGGCGCTGGGGCCAGGCGTTCGTGGTGCTGTTCCTGGTGAGCGGATGGATCTTTGGGACACCCACACGGTGGTTCGTCTACTCACGGACCGATCCGCTGCGCCGGGTCGACGCCCGGGTGCTCACCACTCCGCGGGCCCGCGACGCCGTCGTGTTCGTCCCGTCGCCCTGGTCGATCCAGGTGCAGGCGCGCCTGCGCGCGACGGGAATGTCCCGCCAGCAGGCGGAGTGGTTCTACTACCGGGTGGGGCTGTGCAAGCTCGACGTGGCACTCGCCCAGCTCGAGGGCCGGCACGTCACCGACCCGGACTCGGTGGTGGCGGCGCTGCGCCCCCTGGCGGCCGACTCCGCCTCGATGTTGATCGACCGCCTGGCCGGGACGCCCGGCGACCCCTACACCGGGCTCGGCGAGGACCACCGGGCAGCACGCACGCTGTGCGAGCTCCGGCAGTCCCTCGAGAAGGACGAGGGCGGCTATATGCTGCTCCCCTTCGCCGCCCAGCTCGGCCCCACCTGGACGGGCGCGGGCGCCATCGTCGCGCACGACCTCCACGAAGAGGACCGGCGCCTCATGGCGGCCCATCCCGACCGCGAGGCCTACTTCCTGAAGGCGGTCCGGCTGAGGGGCGGGGTGCGGGAGTTCGCCCTCGAGCCGCTGAAGCCCGACTCCGTGCAGCGGGTGTGGGGGAGGTTCGAAGAGCTGGAGAAGGAGGCGTCGGTGTTCTGAGGCGCGGGCGCCCGGCGCCGCGGCCGGGCCGAGGCTGCCTCAGTCCTCCACCACGTGCCCGGCGAACGTCTCGCGGTACGCTGCCCAACGATCCTCGTCGAAGCGCCCGTCGTCGCCCAGGCAATGTGCCGCGGCCCGGGCCATGAAGAGCGCATGATGCGTGTTGTCGTGCGCGTACAGTCCCTGGCGGCCGAACGTGAGAAGACCCGGGACCGCGGAGAGCCAACGGTCGATCGTCTCGAAGTGACGCTCCCATCCGATGCGGTAGAGCGGATAGGCCGACGGCAGCCGGCGCACGGCGACGTCGAGCACTGGGCCGGGAGCCGGCAGGCCGGCCCGCCCGAGCCCCTCCTCCACGAGCCGCGCCAGTGTCCCGGCGTCGGCGGACCACGCGGGGTCCTCCTGCGCGCAGGGGATCTCGGCGCACAGCACGGTTCGCCCCTCGGGGTCCTTCCGTCCCGAGTAGTTCTTGGGCTCGGACAGCCGGGTCATGGGGATGTCCAGCGACGGGAAGTAGTGGGCGTCGTACTCGGTGTACCGATCGCGCTCGAGGACGAGGTAGACGAGCAGCATGGCACGCTGTTCGAGGCTCTCCGCCGCTTGGAGGACGTCGGGCGGAGGCGGCGGGTCGAGCATGCGCGCGAGGAGCCCGACCGGGATCGTGGACCAGACGTGCTCGGCCTCCAGCGTACGGTTGCCGTCGGGCCCGTGGACCTCCACGGCGAGCAGGCCGCCGCCGGTCGACACGCTTCGGACGCGGCTCCCCAGGAGGATGCGCGCACCCTTCGCCCGGGCCGACTCGGCCAGCGCCTCCGAGATCCGCCCGTATCCGTCCCGCGGGTAGAAGAACGTGCCGCGTGCCGTCCGCCCGCCTCCGCCCCGCCCACCGGGGATCAGCCGGCGGACGAGCTTGCCGAGAGAGCCCGCCGAGACGCGCTTGCGCGCTTGGGCCGGGGAGATCTCCCCGGGCTCGAGGCCCCAGATCTTGCGGGCGTATGGGAAGTAGAACTCCCGGCAGACGGTGGCCCCGAGGCCGCGCAGGAGGACGGAGGCGAACGTCTCGCCTTCAGCGGCGATGGCACCCCCGGACCCGCGCCCCCTCGCCGGGGTCGTGCCGGCGGTCGCCCGACCCGCCACCAGCTTCCGCACGACGTCCCACCCGACGCCCGCCACGAACGCCGGCGGCGCGTGGAGCGTCAGGTCGAACGGTCGCAGGGGAAAGTGGATCCATCGGCCACCGAGCAGGATGCGGCCGTGGCGGGGACGCTCGAGAAGATCGCCGCCCAGGAGGCTCCACAGCTCCGACAGGATCTCCGGATCGGTCGCGGGATGCAGCCGGTGGCTCCCGTAGTCGACGCGCAGGCCGCTGAGCTCGAAGCTCCCGGCGTTGCCCCCGACGCGGTCCCGCGCCTCGACGAGCGTCGGCGCGAAGCCGCGATGCGCCAGCCAGTGCGCCCCGCCGAGGCCGGCCGGCCCGCCGCCGAGGATCAGGACGCGCGACCGTCCCGTCATCCGATGTACAGCTCGTGCCACATCATGAAGTTCAGCAGCGCCCACAGCGGCCGGCCGTGGTC
>CAZPZU010000044.1:0-41835 GCA_964591135.1 uncultured Gemmatimonadaceae bacterium
CATCGAGAAGGACGGGGCCCTGGAGCGCCGGTTCCAGCCCGTGATCGTGGATCCCCCGGCCGTTGACGAGACGGTGGAGATCCTCAAGGGCCTGCGCGGCCACTACGAGGACCACCACCGCATCGTGATCCCGGACGACGCCCTCGAGCAGGCAGCCAAGCTATCGGACCGGTACATCACGGACCGGTTCCTGCCCGACAAGGCGATCGACGTGATCGACGAGGCGGGTGCACGCGCCCGCATCGCCAGCCAGGTGCCGCCACCGGAGGTGGAGGAGCTGAAGGAACAACTCGCCGAGATCGCCCGCCGCAAGGAAGAGGCCATCGGCAACCAGGACTTCGAGCGGGCCGCCGAGCTGCGCGACGAGGAGCGGGAGCTGGGCCAGCAGATCCGCGAACGCCAGGAGGCGTGGGAGGAGGAGCGCAAGCGCCACCGTCCCGAGATCTCCGGAGAGGACGTCGCGTTCATCGTGAGCCGCTGGACCGGCGTGCCCGTCATGCGCATCCAGCAGACGGAGTCCGAGCGCCTGGTGAACATGGAGGACGAGCTGCACCGGCGCATCGTCGGCCAGCAGGACGCCACCGAGGCCATCAGCCGCGCCATCCGGCGGAGCAGGGCGGGGCTCAAGGACCCCCGTCGGCCCATCGGCTCGTTCATCTTCTCGGGCCCTACGGGCGTGGGGAAGACCGAGCTCGCACGCGCCCTGGCCGAGTTCATGTTCGCCGACCGCGAAGCGCTGATCCGCGTGGACATGAGCGAGTACATGGAGAAGTTCTCGGTGTCCCGCCTGATCGGCGCGCCTCCCGGCTACGTCGGCTACGAGGATTCCGGTGCGCTCACGAAGGCGGTGCGGCGCCGGCCCTACTCGGTCGTGCTCCTCGACGAGATCGAGAAGGCGCACCCGGACGTGTTCAACATCCTGCTGCAGGTGCTCGACGAGGGCCACCTGACGGACAACTACGGCCGGGTCATCGACTTCAAGAACACCGTGCTGATCATGACGTCGAACCTGGGCACGCGCGACGTGACCAAGGGCGCGGGTCTCGGCTTCCAGTCGGCGGACCCGAAGACGAGCTACGACATCATGAAGGACAAGGTCCGCCAGGAGGTCGAGCGGGCCTTCAATCCGGAGTTCCTCAACCGCGTCGACGACGTGATCGTCTTCCATCCGCTCTCGAAGGACGAGATCGCGGAGATCGTCCACATCCTCCTGGCGGACGTGCGCAAGCGCCTGCAGGAGGAGGAGCTCAAGATCCGGCTCACGGACGAGGCCGTCAGCTTCCTCGTCGAGAAGGGCTACGACGAGAAGTTCGGGGCCAGGCCGCTGAAGCGGGCGATCCAGCGCTACCTCGAGGACCCGCTCTCGGAGAAGATCCTCACGGCGGAGTTCTCCGCCGGGGACGAGATCGAGGTGGGCGCGAGCCCGGACGGAGAGGGACTCACCCTGCAAGCAGGATCCACGACGAAGACGTGAGGATGTCGGGAAAGAGATCGCAACGGGTGAGGATGGGGAAGGCCACCGCGATGGCGGCGGCCTTCTCCGCCGTTATGGCCCTCTCGACCGCCACACCTGTAGCGGGTCAGGCGGCAGGGCAGGAAACCCCCGGGCCGCAGCGCGTCGACTCCGTCGTCGTCGAGGGCAACAACCGCGTGGCCGCGTCCGACGTGCGCACCGTGTTCGCCGTCCAGCCCGGCTCCGAGATCACGTACCGCGACATCCAGCGCGGCCTCAAGGCGCTGCTCGGGACGGGGCAGTTCTCCGACGTGGTCGTGCGGGCGCGCGGGAGCGCCCCCAGCGTGGTCCTGGTGGTGGACGTGACCGAGCGACCGCTCGTGCGCCGGGTGGAGATCAACGGCCTCGAGCACGCCTCGGCGCGCGAGGCGCGGGACACGACCGGCCTGAAGGCCGGCGCCCCCTACAATCCGCAGTCGATGCTGGACGCGAAGGCCTACATCCGCGCCCAGCTCGCCGAAGAGGGCATCCCCTTCGCGTCCATCGAAGACCGCATCGAACCCGTCGAAGGCCGCGACAACGAAGTGGACGTGGTCGTGGACGTGACGGAGGGCCAGCGGGTGACGGTCGCGCAGATCGACTTCACCGGCAACGCAACGCTCAGCAGCGACGAGCTGGCCG
Source organism: uncultured Gemmatimonadaceae bacterium (assembly GCA_964591135.1). Classification (GTDB taxonomy): domain Bacteria; phylum Gemmatimonadota; class Gemmatimonadetes; order Longimicrobiales; family Gaopeijiaceae; genus SZUA-318. Next base: position 2,135 of record CAZPZU010000044.1, read on the forward strand.
GTGCCATGAGCACGAAGCGCGAGGGCTTCTGGTGGTTCCGCCCGGGCTCCTACGACGACACGAAGTTCCAGGCAGACCTCACGGACAACCTCCCGGCGCTCTACCGTTCTCACGGCTTCCTCGACTTCAAGGTCCAGTCCGACACCCTCATTGTCGATCCGCAAACCGGGAAGGCGGAGGTCGAGATCTCGGTCGACGAGGGCCCCCAATACCTCCTGTCCTCCTTCTCGATCGACGGGAACACGCGCTTCGACGACGCGGACCTGGAGGGACTGTTCCGCCACGAGGAGGGGGGCCTGCTCAGGAGCCTGGGCATCGGTGGGGAGGACGCCCAGGGACAGCAGGGCCAGGTGTTCGACGCCGAAGCCTTCAACACGGCCATCGCCGCGGCGCGGGAACGGTACGCGAACGAAGGCTATCTCTACGCCCAGATCAACCCGGTCATCAACCGCAATCCACCCGCGGAGGAGGGCGGCCACCCGACCGTCGACGCGAGCTGGGAGATCCGCGAGGGCCAGCCCGCCATCGTGAACCGCGTGTCGATCGTGGGGAACGAGTACACCTACGAGTGGGTGGTGCGGAACCAGGTCTCCATCCTTCCCGGCGACGTGTACTCGCAGGACCGGGTGCTGCGTAGCTACCAGGGCATCTCGTCACTCGGCTTCTTCGAGACCCCGATGCCGGTGCCCGATATCACCCCGCTCGACAACGGGGACGTGGACATCACGTTCCACGTGAAGGAGAAGCAGACAGGTTCCATCAACTTCGGGACTTCGGTGGGCGGCGGCGTGGGTCTATCGGGCTTCCTCGGCTACGAGCAGCCGAACCTCTTCGGGCAGGCGAAGTCGGGAACGCTGCGTTGGGACTTCGGGCGGTACCTGAACAGCTTCGAGCTCAGCTACTCCGACCCCTCTCTGTTCCAGAGCCAGATCTCGGGATCGGTCTCGCTGTACAACTCGCGCGACCGCTTCTTCCAGTTCACGAGCGGCCGTCGCAAGCGGGTGGGCACGAGCTTCCGGTTCGGCGTCCCGTGGCCCAGCTCCCGTGTCACACGCCTCTTCCTCGGCTATTCCCTCTCGCGGACCAAGTACGAGCAGTTCAGCAACGTGGACGACACGTCGCTGTTCGGCCGGGCACCGGGCGTCCAGAGCCAGCTTTCGGTGGGCGTCACCAGGGCGACGCTCGACCACCCGCTCTTCCCCACGGTGGGGTCCAAGCAGAGCATCAACGTCGAGATGAACGGCGGCATCCTGGGGGGTGACGGCAACTTCACCAAGGTTCTCAGTGAAGGAACGTGGTGGGTTCCCGTGGGCCAGATCGGTGACCAGAGCGCGGGCGGCCGCCCCATCCGCTTCGCCCTCGGACTGTCGCTGAAGGCCGGTGCGGTGTTCGGCAACGCAGACGCCTTCCCCTTCGACCGGTTCTGGATGGGCGGCGTGCAGTTCGGTCAGCCGCTGCGCGGCTACGACGAGACGTCGATCACGCCGCTGGGGTACTTCCCGGAGCGTTCGGGCGACATCCTCGACATCCAGCGTCTGGGCAACGCCTTCTTCAGCATGACCGCCGAGTACGCGCTGCGCCTGAACGACCAGATTTCACTGTCGGCCTTCTACGACGCCGGTAACGTGTGGCGGACACCGGCCCAGATGGACCCGACCAGGCTGTTCCGGGGCGCGGGTTTCGGGCTACAGCTGGTGACGCCTTTCGGTCCCATCGGCCTGGACTACGCCTACGGCTTCGACAAGACCACGCCGGGCTGGCAGCTCCACTTCCGTATGGGCCCGGGCTTCTAGCGGGTCGCTGAGGAAGGGGAGCTACCCCGCGCCGGAACTGTACAGATCCTCCCGCGGTCGAGAAATTATCAGGCTGTGCCGGTGGCGGCGCGACGGATGGAACACGGGAACATGTCAGCGCGTCCCGGACTAGCATACACGCAGTAGAAAAAGCCCCCGTAACGGGCGCTCGGCGCGCCCGCCGGGACACGTACATCAGCCTTACCCCTACTGGAGCAGAAGCCCATGCGACGCACCCCGTTCGCTGCCCTGGCGCTGGTCTTCGCGCTGGTCGCCGGCACCACGGAGGCGCAGACGCTGAAGATCGGCTACATCAATTCCCAGGAGATCCTCGCGCAGGCCCCCGGTGCCAAGGAGGCACAGGCCGCCTTCGAGCAGGAAATGCAGGGCTACACGACCGAAGCCCAGCAGCTCCAGGACGAGCTTCAGCGGATGCAGCAGCAGCTTCAGCAGCAGGAGCTTACCCTGTCTCCCGAAGCCAAGCGCAATCGTCAGCAGCAGATCCAGCAGAAGGCCACGGATGCCCAGCAGCGCATGCAGGAGCTGGACCAACTCGCCGCCCAGCGCCGCGCGGAGCTGATCCAGCCCGTGATGGACAAGGTCAACGAGGTCATCGAGAAGATGCGCGAGGAGGGCAGCTACTCGCTGATTCTCGATGTCGCGGCGGGGTCGATCATCTCGGCCGATCCATCCCTGGACCTGACCCAGGAGGTCATCCGCAGGCTGAAGGCACCGCAGCCTCCTCCAGGAGGATCCCGATAAGGGCACCCTCCGCGACAATGCGTGGAACCGGGGCCCGCGGGCGCACCACAGCGCGCCCGTGGGCCCTTGTTCCATCGGTGTTTCGCTGAAAGAAGGGGAGCGTTCCATGAAGGATTCGCATCCGGCGTCGACGCGGTCCCCCCTGTCGCTCGCGGACATCGCGGAGACGGTCGGGGGCCGCCTGCGGGGCGATCCGGGACTGGGCGTCAGGGGCGTTGCGCCCGTGGACGAGGCCGGCCCGGACGAGCTCGCGCTCCTTACCACGAAGCGCTACGCGAAGTACGTCGGGGACTCGCGCGCGGGGGCCTTCCTCGTTACGGAGGAGATGGAGGCGTACGTCGGCGACGATCGCCCCTGCGTCGTGGTGACGGAGCCGCAGAGGGCCCTCATCGCGCTCCTGACCGCACTCCACCCCCCGGCGCCGCGGCCCGCGGGCGTGCATCCCACGGCGGTGCTGGGCGAAGGGGTGCGGCTGGGTGCCGACGTCGCCATCGACCCCTATGCCGTCCTGGGAGACGGGGTGGAGGTGGGCGACGGCTCCCGCATCGGTGCGCACGTGGTCGTGGGCGACCATGCGCGCATCGGCGCGGGCTGCACGCTGCACCCCCAGGTCGTCCTCTACCCGTACAGCATCCTGGGCGATCGCGTCATCCTCCATTCTGGCGTCCGGATCGGCGCCGACGGTTTCGGATACGCGTTCCTGGACGGGGCACATCGGCGCATCCCCCACACGGGGCGCGCCGTCGTCGCGTCCGAGGTGGAGATCGGGGCGAACACGACGGTGGACCGGGGATCGATCGGGGACACCGTCGTGGGGGAGGGGGTCAAGATCGACAATCTGGTGATGGTGGGCCACAACGTGCATATCGGTGAGGGCTCGATGATCGCCGGGATGGCGGGCATCTCCGGCTCCACGCGTATCGGCAGGGGCGTGTGGATGGGCGGGCAGGCAGGATTGATCGGTCATCTCGAGATCGGGGACGGCGCGCGGCTCCTCGTCGCATCCAAGACCATGCGGGACGTGCCCCCCGGAGAGACGATGTCCGGGCACCCGGCGCGCCCGCACCGCGAGGACACGAAGCGGCTGGCGCACCTGGGGCGCATCGAGAAGCTCATCGAACGGGTGAAGGCGCTGGAGGCCGAGGTCCGCGCCCTCAAGGGCCCGGGCGATCGGTTAGATACGTGACGGGATTGTGATTAGCTTTCATTGTTTTGGTCACGGACGACCCCACCACGGCGGAGGCGCATGAATCCGAGCAAGCAGCGGACGGTCGCCAGGGAGGTCGCGCTCGACGGCATCGGCGTGCACTCCGGGCAGCCCGCCTCCCTCGTGTTCCGTCCGGCGCCGGCTGGGTCGGGGATACGCTTTCGCCGCTCCGACCTGGAGGGATCGCCGGAGATTCCGGCGACGCTCGAGCAGGTGGTACGCACGGACCTCGGGACCACGCTGGGCTGCGGGACGTGCGAGGTGCTGACCGTGGAGCACGTGATGGCGGCGCTCGCGAGCCTGCCCATCGACAACGCCGTGGTGGAAGTGGCCGGACCGGAGGTGCCCATCCGCGACGGATCGTTCGCCGACTACGTCGCCGCGCTGGAGGACGCCGGCGCCGAGGAACAGGACGCCGAGGCCCGCCGTATCGGCCTGCAGGCGCCCCTGACCGTGAACGGCAACGACGGGGAGTCCTACGTCGCGGCGCCGGCGGAGGGGCTGCGCATCTCGGGCACGATCGACTTCGACCACGAAGTCATCGGGCGCCAGTACGGCTCGTTCACCGTGTACGACGGAGGCTTCCGCAGGGACCTGGCCCGGGCTCGCACCTTCGGGTTCGTGAAGGACTGGGACACGCTGCGGGCTCGGGGCCTGGCGCTGGGCGCGAACCTCGAGAACACGGTCGTGCTCGAGGATGCCGAGGTCCTCAACGAGGAGCTACGCTTCCCCGACGAGTTCCTGCGGCACAAGGTGGGCGACATCGTGGGCGACCTGGCGCTCCTCGGGGCACGGGTCGATGCACACATCGTGGCGGATCGGCCGAGCCACGCGGGCAACGTGGCGCTCGCCCGGGCCATGGCCGAGCAGGCCCGGCGCGCGGGCCGCGGCGCGTACGTGGACGCGGCGAAGATCATGGAGTACCTGCCGCACCGCTTTCCCATGCTGCTGGTGGACCGGATCATCGACTTCGAGCCCGGCAAGCGCATCGTGGGAATCAAGAACGTCACGATCAACGAGCCGTTCTTCCAGGGACACTACCCCGGCCATCCGGTCATGCCCGGGGTGCTCATCATCGAAGCGATGGCGCAGGTGGGCGGGCTCCTCCTGATGGAGGAGGTGGACAAGCCCGAAGAGAAGGTCGTGTACTTCATGACGATGGACAACGTGAAGTGGCGACGCCCGGTCACGCCGGGAGACACGCTGGTCTTCGAGCTGGAGATGGTCCAGTTCCGGCGTCACACATGCAAAATGCGCGGCCAGGGGTTCGTCGACGGACAGCTCGTGGCCGAGGCCGATCTCATGGCGAGGATCGTGGACAAATGAATGAAGCCACCGTGGGTACCCGCGGCGAGACCGTCATCCATGCCACCGCGCTGGTGGACGCCGACGCGGAGCTGGGACAGGGCGTCGTGGTCGGCCCCTGGGCGATCGTCGGTCCCCGGGTCCGGGTCGGCGACGGCACCGAGATCGGGCCGCGCGTGCTGATCGAGCGCGACACCGTCGTCGGCGAAGACTGCCGCCTCGCCAACGGCGCGGTGTTGGGCACCGATCCCCAGGACCTCAAGTTCCAGGGAGAGCGGACGGTCCTCGAGGTGGGCGACCGCACGATGATCCGTGAGTTCGCGACGCTCAACCGCGGAACGTCGGCGACCGGACGGACGGTGGTCGGGAGCGACTGCCTCCTCATGGCCTACACGCACGTGGCACACGACTGCGAGCTCGGCAACCACGTTATCCTGTCCAACGCCGTGAACATGGCGGGCCACGTCGTCATCGAGGACTGGGTGATCGTAGGCGGCATCACGCCCATCCACCAGTTCGTCCGCATCGGCGCACATGCGTTCGTGGGAGGCGGCTCGCGCATCGCGCAGGACGTGCCGCCGTACTGCCGCGTCGCCGGCAACCCCCCGGCTCTCTACGGCCTCAACTCCGTCGGGCTGGAGCGCCGGGGCTTTTCCCCCGAGGTGCGCAAGGCGCTGAAGCAGACGTATCGCATCCTGTTCCAGTCGAAGCTGAACGTGAGCCAGGCGGTCGCCCGGGCGGAGGCGGAGGTTCCGGCGATCCCGGAAGTGCGCCAACTCCTCCAGTTCATCAAGGCCAGCGAGCGCGGCATCACGCTCTGAAGGACGACATCCCATGAGTCCGGTCGACAATCCCCGCATCGGCGTGGCCGGTGTGGGCGCCCTCGGCTTCCACCACGCCCGGATCCTCGCCGGCCTCGACGGCGTGTCCATGGCGGGCGTCTACGACGTCCGCGCCGAGCGCGCGCGGGAGGTCGGGAGCCAGCTCCAGGTCACCGTCCACGACAGCCTGGAGAGCCTCCTGGAGGCCTCCGACGCCCTGGTCGTGGCGGTGCCCACGTCGGACCACGAGTCGGTGGCCGTGGCGTCTCTGCACCGGGGCCGGCCGGTCATGGTGGAGAAGCCGCTCGCACCGGACCTGGAGGCGGCCGACCGCATCCTCGAGGCCGCAGCGGAGGCGAAGAGCTTCGTCCAGACGGGCCACGTCGAGCGGTTCAACCAGGCCGTGCTGGCCGCGGAGCCGTATCTGGACGGCCCTCTCTTCGTCGAGTCGCACCGCATGGCGCCATTCTCTCCGAGGAGCACGGACGTCGCGGTGGTGCTCGACCTGATGATCCACGACGTCGACCTGGTGACGAGCCTCATCGGCTCGTCGCTGAAGGAGCTGGCGGCCTCGGGGGTCAGCGTCCTGACGCCCAACGTGGACATCGCCAACGCCCGCCTCGGCTTCGAGAACGGTGCGGTGGCGAACCTCACGGCCAGCCGCGTGTCCCTGGAGAAGATGCGCAAGCTCCGCTTCTTCCAGCCGTCGGGCTACATCTCCCTGAACCTGGCGGCCGGGACGGGCGAGTTCCTGCGCTTGCGGCGCGGCCTCGGCGAGCTGCACGACGCGGCGCAGTCGGGGCACGCGGCCATGGACCTGACGGAGATCGTGGAGCGCATTCCGCTGCAGGGAGACGGGACCGAGCCCCTGCGCCGGGAGCTCGAGAACTTCCGCGACGCCATACGGGGAGCCGTGAGCCCCGCGGTGAGCGGACAGGACGGCCGCGCCGCACTGGCGGTTGCCCTGGCCATCCAGGAGCGTATTGAAAGTCATGTCGCTGATACGCGTCCGGCGTAGCCGGAAAAAGAGCTGGATCAACGCCCGCAAGGGGATGCCCATGTCGCGCCTCCTGCTCTTCCTCGTGCTGGTCGCCCTCCTGATCTGGTACCTGGGGCGGATCTGAGGAGGGTGCTCGACGGGCCTTCGGGATCCACGAGGATCCTTCTGCTGGCCGGGGAGGCGTCGGGGGACGACCACGGCGCGGGCGTGGCGCGCGCGCTGCGCGCCCGGATTCCGGACGTGCGCCTCGTCGGGCTGGGCGGGCCGCGGATGGAAGCCGAGGGCGTGGAGCTCCTGGCCGGCCTCGATCGGCTCGCGGTCATGGGCTTCGTGGAGGTCGTCCGTCACCTCCGGTTCTTCTACGGGCTGCTGGGCCGCATCACCGCCCTCATGGACGCTGGCGAGGTGGATCTGGTCCTTCTCGTCGACTACCCGGGATTCAACCTGCGCGCCGCCCGCGCCGCGCACGCGCGGGGCCTCCCCGTCCTCTATTACATCTCGCCGCAGGTATGGGCGTGGAAGGCGGGGCGCGCGCGGCAGCTCGCCGAGCATGCCGACCACGTGGCGGTCATCCTCCCCTTCGAGGTCTCCGTTCTCGAGCAGGCCGGCGCGCGTGTGTCGTTCGTCGGCCATCCGCTTCTGGAGCGCCCGGACGACGTGCCGGAGCGGGAGGCCTTCTGCCGCCGTTGGGACCTGGACGCGTCCCGGCCCATCCTGGCCGTCTTGCCGGGCTCGCGCGGTCAGGAGATCCACCGCCATCTGCGGATCTTCACAGAGGCGGCGGAGCTGGTGCATCGAGCGCGCCCCGAGGTACAGCCCGTGCTGGCGCGCGCCTCGTCCGTGCCCCGGGCCTGGCTCGAGCCGTCGGAACTCCCCGTGGTCGAGGACGCCCGCGCGCTCCTGCGGCACGCACGCGCCGCCCTGGTCAAGTCGGGAACGTCCACGCTCGAGACCGCCCTGGAGGGCACGCCCTTCGTCATGGCATACCGGATGCATCCGCTCACCTTTGCGCTGGCCCGCAGGCTGGTACGCGTTCCGCACCTCGCGCTCGCCAACCTGGTGGCAGGCGAGCGCGTCGCCCCGGAGCTGCTGCAGCACGACGCGACCCCCGAGCGACTCGCCGAGATGCTTCTTCCTCTCCTGGACGAGACGCCGGAGCGGGCTCGCCAGAAGGAAGGGCTGCGGCGCGTCCGGGGTGCACTCGGGACGCCGGGAGCGTCGGACCGCGTGGCCGCGCTCGCTGAAGAGCTGCTGGAATCGCGGCGATGAGCGAGCTGAAGTTCGAGGCCGCGGGCGTGCTCGGGTTGGGGCTGGTGGGCGCCCTCTTCGCCACCACGCGCTCCGAGGTCCGCGGGGAGGAGCACTACCTGCGCTACCGCCGCCACGGGGCCCCCGTCATCTTCGTCTTCTGGCACGGGCAGATGCTGCCCCTGGTCCATCGTCATCGGAACGAGGGGGTCGTCGTGCTGGTGAGCGAGCACGCCGACGGGGAGTACATCACGAAAGTGATCGAGCGACACGGGTTCGGCACCGTGCGGGGCTCGAGCACCCGGGGGGCCACCAAAGGGCTCAAGGGGCTGATCCGGGCCGCCCGCGCTGGAAAGGATCTCGCCCTCACTCCGGACGGTCCGCGCGGACCCGCCCGCGTCTTCAAGCCCGGCGCCCTCGCCGTGGCCCAGGCGACGGGGCTGCCGATCATCCCCCTGGCCGCCGGCACCTCCCGCGGGTGGCGGTTCCAAAGCTGGGACGGGTTCCTGGTGCCGCAGCCGCTCTCCCGCATCCGCGTCGAGTACGGTCCGCCGTGGACCGTCCCCAGGGACGCGGACCGGGCCACCCTGGAGACGATGGCCCTGGAGCTGGGCGCGGAGCTCGATCGCCTGTCGGAGCTGGCCGCCCGCCGGGAGGCCCCGTGAAGGCCTCGCTCCACGCGGGCGTGCGCCGCTGGTGGGCGGGCGGGGGAGGGACAGCCGGGAGGATCCTGTCGGCCACCACGGCCCCGGCGGAGTGGCTGTTCAGGGCCGCCGCGGCCCGGCGCAACCGCCGCTACGACGTCCGCGGAGGCACCCGCGTAGCCGGCTTGCGGGTGGTCTCGGTCGGCAACCTGGCCGTCGGCGGCACGGGCAAGACGCCGTTGGCGGCCTGGGCCGCGCGCCGGTTGGTCGAAGCGGGCGTCCCCACCGCGCTCCTCGCGCGCGGCTACGGGGAGGACGAGCTCCTCCTCCACCGGAGCTGGAACCCCGAGGTCCGGGTGGTCGCGAACCCCGACCGTGTGGCGGCCGCCCGCGACGCCGTCGCGGAGGGTGCGGGGGCGGCGGTGCTGGACGACGGATTCCAGCACAGGGCTCTGGCGCGGGACGTCGACGTGGTCCTGCTGGCCGCCGAGGACGGCTACCCGGGGCACCTGCTTCCGCGCGGGCCCTTCCGCGAGCCGCCCTCCGCGCTGTCGAGGGCCCACGGCGTCGTCGTCACCCGCCGCACCGCCGGGAGCGACGAAGCGGGCGCGCTCGCGAACCGGATCGGCACCGAGCACCCGCACCTGCTCATGGGCGTCGTCTCCCTCCTCCCCGGAGGCTGGCGGGACCTGGGGGGCGAGCCGGCGGCCGCGCCTCCGTCGCCCGTGCTCGCCGTGGCGGCCGTGGCCCGCCCGGACGCCTTCGCCCGCCAGGTGGAGGGCGAGCTCGGTGCGCCCGTGGAGCTGTCGGCCTTCCCGGACCACCACGTCTACCGCGAGGCGGACGCGCGCATCCTCCGCGAGCGCGCGGGGAGACGCACGATCGTCGTGACGGAGAAGGACGCCGTGAAGCTGAGACGGTTCATGGCACTTCTCGGGCCGGTCCGGGTGATGGTACAGGCGCTCGGATGGGAAGCGGGTGAAGCGCCGATGTCGGACCTGATCACCTCGGTCGCATCAAGGGAGGCATGATTGGAGCGTTCCACGGACGTCCTGGTCATCGGGAGCGGGATCGCCGGACTGACGTTCGCGCTGAAGCTCGCCGCGCAGGCCAAGGTCCTCCTGGTGACCAAGAAGGAGCGGGCCGCGTCCTCGACGAACTACGCCCGCGGCGGGATCGCGTCGGTGCTGGGCGAGGACGACGAATTCGAGCTGCACATCCAGGACACCCTGGTGGCCGGCGCGGGCCTGTGCCATCCGCGGGCCGTGGAGGTCCTGGTGCGCGAGGGCCCCGCGCGCGTGCGGGAGCTCATGGAATGGGGCGCACGCTTCGACCGGGGCGACGGGGATCGGCTCTCCCTCGGAAGGGAGGGCGGCCACTCGCGCCGGCGGATTGCGCACGCGGGCGATCACACGGGACGTGAGATCGAATCGGCGCTGCTCGCCGCGGTCGCCGCCGAGCCCAACATCGAGGTGCTGGAGGACCACCTCGCGCTCGACCTCCTGGTCACCGCCGACCCCTCCGGCCGCTCGATGTGCACGGGCGCGATGGTCCTGGAGCATCCGAGCGGCGCGATCATGGTGGTGCGCGCGCGGTTCACGATGCTCGCCGCCGGCGGGTGCGGGCAGGTCTATCGACATACGACGAATCCGCCCATTGCCACCGGTGACGGGATCGCGATGGCGTACCGTGCCGGCGCGCGCGTCGCCAACATGGAGTTCATCCAGTTCCACCCCACGGCGCTCCACCCGACCGAGGACCCGGCGTTCCTGATCTCCGAGGCCGTCCGCGGGGAGGGTGCGATCCTGCGCACGCTCGACGGAACGGCCTTCATGGAGCGGTACCACCCGCTCGGATCGCTGGCGCCGCGGGACGTCGTGGCCCGCGCCATCGACCGGGAGCTGAAGCAGAGCGGGGAAACGCACGTCCTCCTGGACGTCACGGCCATCCCGCCCCACGAGCTGGAGAAACGCTTCCCCGGCGCGGTGGAGGGGTGTCGGGAGCGCGGCGTCGATCCGGTGGACGGCATCCCCGTCGTGCCGGCGGCGCACTACGTGTGCGGCGGCGTCCTGACAGACAGCATGGGCCACACGAGCCTGGCCGGTCTGTTCGCGACGGGCGAGGTGGCGTGCTCGGGCGTCCACGGGGCGAACCGGCTGGCCTCGAACTCGCTTCTGGAAGCCGTCGTGTTCGCCGACCGTGCCGCGCGCATGGTCTCCTACAGGCTCGAGCGAAGGAACGGGCACCCGACCTACCCGCCGGTCCCTTCCGACCTGCCGGTGCCGGGCACGGAGGAGGCGGACCAGGCCGGAATCGCGGCCCGGCGCACCGAGCTGCGTGATCTCATGTGGGAGCTGGTCGGCATCGTCCGCTCGGACGACCGGCTCGAGAGGGCCGAGGCCGACATCGCCCGGCTGTCCTCGGCCGAGGCCCTCGGCTGGATCCGCACCCGCTGGACCGCCGACGGGGCAGAGCTGCGCAACCTCCTGCAGGTGGCCGAGCTCATCGTGCGCTGCGGGCTCCTGCGCCGCGAGAGCCGCGGGCTGCACTACACGCTCGACCATCCCCACCGGGACAACGAGCGCTGCCTGCGCGACACGGTCGTGAGCCGCGCGGGCGGGCTTCCCTGGTGAGGCTCGTCGTCCTGGCGACCGGAAAGGTACGGGGCCCCCTGGCGGCGGCCGTAGCGGAGTACGAGGAGCGCGCGGCGCGCTACTGGAAGCTCGAGGTGGTGGAGGTGGACGCGGGTGCCGCCGGCCGCGATCCCGACCCCGAGCGCGTGATGGGAGCCGAGGGCGAGCGCCTCCTCGCGCGCATACCGGACGGCGCGAGCGTGTTCGCCCTCACGCGCGAGGGACAGGCCATGGGATCCCGGGCGCTCGCCCGAGCGTTGGAGGAGCATGCCGTCCGGTCCTCGCCCGCAGTGGCGTTCGTGATCGGCGGGGCGTTCGGGCTGTCCGCGACCGTGCTGTCCGCGGCGGACCGACGCCTGTCGCTGTCCGTCATGACGCTACCCCACGAGATGGCGCGCCTGGTGCTCGCCGAGCAGCTCTACCGCGCCGGGACGATCCTGCGCGGCGAGCCGTACCACAAAGGAGTCTGACTTGCCCGGAGACGCTCTGAACCTCGAGCTCATCGTCGGTCGACCGTCCGGAGCGCCCGCGGTGCGGGACTACCTCGAGGGCAAGCCGGAGGTCCTCCGCTTTTTCGAGGGACACTTCGAAGATCCGGCTGCGTACGGGGACAAGGCGGCCGAGGTGGACGAGCGTTTCGACCGGGAGGCGCGAGAGCGCGCGGCGGCCGCGATGCACGCGGCGCCCGGCACGGATCCGGCGAAGCTCGAGCGCTTCGTGAACGAAGGCGGGTACGTGGTCACGACCGGCCAGCAGCCCGGCCTCTTCGGCGGTCCGCTCTACAACGTCTACAAGGCGCTGACCGTTGTGCGGCTGGCGGAGGCGCTCGAGGCACGCGTGGGCAAGCCGGTCCTCCCTCTCTTCTGGGTCGGCTCCGAGGACCACGACTGGGAGGAGGCCAACCACACCTGCATCGTCGGCGTGGACAACGAGCTCCACGAGCCCGTCCTGCCCGCACCGCACGAGGAACACCGACCTTCCATCCACCGGATCCCGCTCGGCCCGGAGATCCTCCCGCTCCGGGACGAGTTCCTGGCGAACCTCCCCGAATCGGACTTCAGCGCCCCGTTCCGCACCCTCCTGTGCGAGGCCGCGATGGACGGCATGACGCTGTCCGAGAGCTTCCGCCTGATCATGGAGCGGCTCCTGGGCCGCTTCGGCCTCTTCTTCACCGACGCCGCGGATCCGGCGCTGAAGACGGCCTCCCGGCCGGCGCTGCGACGCGAGCTCGAGCGCTCGGAGGAGCTCGAAGCGACGCTGGCCGGGACGGCGGAACGCCTGCAGGCCGCGGGATACGGCCTGCAGGTGTCCCTCATGGAGGGAGGGGTGAACCTCTTCCTGGAGAGCGCGGCGGGACGGGAGCGCGTCTACCGTGAGAACGGGGGCTACCGGCTGAGGATCAGTGGAGACCACCTGTCGGCGGACGAGATCCTCGAGCGGGCCGCGGCCGACCCAACGGCGCTCAGCCCGAACGTCTTCCTCCGGCCCGTCGTGGAGAGCACGGTCTTCCCGACCCTGGCCTACGTGGGCGGACCGGGGGAGATGGCCTACTTCGCGCAGCTCCGGGGCTACTTCGCCGCGCACGGCATCCGCATGCCCGTGATCCATCCCCGCTTCGGCGCGATGGCGGTGGAGGCCAAGATCCGCAAGGTCCTCGACAAGTTCGCCTTGGAGCCCGGCGCGCTCGACCGTCCCTTCCACGAGGTCGCCGGGGACATCGCGCGCGACGAGGTCCCCGAGGGCGTGCGCCGCGCGCTGGGCCAGTTGCGGGGCGCCATCGGCAAGGGCGTGGGCGAGCTCGAGGAAGCGGTCAAGGCGGTGGACCCCACGCTGAAGGGCCCGGTCAAGCACGTGCGCAGCCAGACCTTCGCGGCGCTGGACGACCTGGAGAAGAAGGTCGTGCACGCGCTCAAGCGGGAGAACGAGATCGCGCTCGCCCAGCTCGAGAAGGCACAACTCCACCTCTTTCCCCGCGGGAAGCCGCAGGAGCGCGTGATGAATCCCTTCTACTACCTGAGCCGCTACGGGGACGCTTTCCTGGACGAGGCGTTCCGACGATTCACGGTGAATCTCGGCTGAGCTTCGTGCGTACAGGTTGGAGGAGCGATGCTCCGCCCGGGGTGGTGCCGTTGATCTCCACCCGTGCCGCCGTCTAACTTCGGCCCATGTTCCTGCAACTCATCCTCGTCCTCGTCGTCCTGATCCCCCTCCTGGCGATCGTGCTTGATTCGCAGGTGGGGCGGGCGCTCGCATCCAGGCTGGAGCGCCGAGGTCTCGACGGCCCCCCGGACCTCATGGCGGAGCGGGTGGCCTTCCTCGAGGGCGAGTTGGAGCGCCTCACGAGCGAGATCTCCCGGCTCGACGAGGAAAGCCAGTTCCTGCACAAGCTCCTCGCCGAACGACGCCCCAACGAGGGCGCCGCGCTCCCGCCGGGTGACCCCCAGGACTGACACGACGCCCCAGGCGCGGACCGACGGCTCCTCCGACGCACGCGCCGCCGCGAGAGTAGGCGCGGGCATCTTCCTGAGCCGGATCTTCGGCTTCGTCCGGCAAAGGGTCTTCGCCCACTACTTCGGCGCGGGCCTCTTCGCCGACGCGTGGGGCGCGGCCCTGCGGATGCCCAACGTCATCCAGAACCTCCTGGGGGAGGGCACGTTGTCCGCCTCCCTCATCCCCGTCTACACGGAGCTCCTGGAGGAGGGGCGGGAGGAGGACGCGGGTCGCTTCGCCGGCGCGGCCCTGGGCATCCTCACGGCGGTCGCGGCCGGCCTCTCGCTGCTGGGCATCCTTGTGGCGCCGGTGCTGGTCCGGGTCCTGTTCTTCGAGTGGAGCCCCGAGAAACAGGCCATCACGACCACGCTCGTGCGCATCCTCTTCCCGATGACCGGCGCCCTGGTGATCTCGGCGTGGGCTCTCGGGATCCTCAACAGCCACCGTCGCTTCTTCGTGTCGTACGTGGCGCCGGTGCTGTGGAATCTCGCCCAGATCGCGACGTTGTTGACGTTCGGCGGTTACCTGGCCTTCGGGCGCCACGACCTTGTCGTGGCGCTGGCCTGGGGTGCGCTGGTCGGGGGGCTGCTCCAGTTCGGCGTGCAGATCCCCTTCGTCCTCCGGCACATGCGGGGCTTCCGCCTCTCCCTGGGTCGCAACGTCCCGGGGGTGCAGGAGGCGATCCGCAACTTCACGCCCGTGGTCGCGGCCCGGGGGGTGGTGAACCTGACAGGGTGGATCGACACGGTTCTGGCTGGGCTGCTGGCCACGGGCGCAGTGGCGCTTCTCGGCTACGCGCAGACGTTCTACATGCTCCCCATCTCGCTCTTCGGCATGTCCGTGGCGGCGTCGGAGCTCCCGGAGCTGTCCCGCATGCGGGCCGAGGCCGAGCAGGTGCTGTCCGCGCGGGTGTCCGCGGCGCTGCGCCGCGTATCGTTCTTCCTGGTGCCCTGCACGATCGGCTACCTCTTCCTGGGTGATCTGGCGGTGGGCGCCCTGTACGAGACGGGTGCCTTCGACGCCGCGGACACGCTGGCCACCTGGGGCATCCTGGCCGCGTTCTCCGTGGGGATGTCGGCGACGGCGAGCTCGCGCGTCCTGTCCTCCGCCTTCTACGCGCTGCACGACACGCGCACGCCGGCGCGTATCGCGTACCTCCGGGTGGCCGTCGCCTCGATCTCGGGGTTCCTGATGATGTTCCCGATGGACCGGTTCGAGGTCGCCTCCCGCCACCTGGGCGCGGCGGGCCTCGCCCTCGGCGCCTCGGCCGGGGGATGGCTCGAGTACGTGCTCCTGCGCCGCGCGCTGGCCCGCCGCATCGGCGCGCACGGACCGGGACCGGCGCACGTGGTGCGGGTGGCGCTGGCATCCGCGGTGGCGGTGGGCTTGGGTGTGATGATCCAGCGCGCTCTGCCCCCGGCCCATCCGGCGCTGGTCGCCCTGGAAACGCTGGTGCCCGTCGGGGTAGTCTACCTGGCTGCCGCCGCCGCGCTGGGCGTCGACATGCCCCTGCGCCGGCCGCGCGCGAAGTAGCCCAGCGAGCTCCGCACCGAGCCCGCCCACTCCAGGACCACCGTGGCGGTAACGAACGACACCCTCGTCCACCTCTCCACCAGGCCCGGCGTCTACCTCTTCAGGGACGCACGGGGAGACGTGCTGTACGTGGGGAAGGCCAAGTCGCTGCGACCCCGGGTGCGCAGCTATTTCCGCCGCGAGGCCGACCATAGCGCGAAGACCCGGGAGCTCATGCGCCACGTCGACAAGCTGGAGACGTTGGTGGTCGGATCCGAGGCGGAGGCGCTCATCCTCGAGGCCAACCTCATCAAGGAGCACCGGCCCCGCTTCAACATCCTGCTGAGGGACGACAAGCGGTATCCGTACATCAAAGTCACCGTCCAGGAACCGTTTCCCCGCGTGTACGTGACGCGCAGGGTAGTCAACGACGGAGGCCGATATTTCGGTCCGTACACGTCCGTCGGACCCATGCGCCAGGCGCTCGAGGTGGTCAAGCGACTCCACACCGTGCGCTCTTGCCGGTACGACCTCCCGAAGGAGGGGCCCGAGCGCCCTTGCCTGGACTACCACATCGGGCGATGCCAGGCTCCCTGCGTAGGACTGCAGAGCGAGGCCGACTACCGGGAGATGATCGACGAGATCCTCCGCATCCTGGAGGGTGAAACCGAGGAGCTTCGGCGGGACGTGGAGGCGCGGATGCGCACTGCAGCCGACGCCCTCGACTTCGAGCGCGCCGCGAAGCTGCGCGACGTGGCACACGGGCTCGACGCCCTCGCCACGGAGCAGCGGGTCCACCGTGCCGAGGGGGGGGAGATGGACGTCGTGGGGCTGGCCCGCGACGGCGACCTCGGCGCCGGCGTCGTGCTCAGGATCCGCTCGGGCCTGCTGCTCGGGCGGGAGTCGGTCCGTTTCGGGGACGCGGGGGACGAAACGGACACGGACCTCGTGGCGTCGCTGCTGTCGCGCCATTACCTGGGTGGGGGCGACGTCCGCGTTGCGGACCTCCCGCGCGAGGTCCTCCTTCCCGGCGACGTGCCGGACCGGGGCCTCCTCGGTGACGTGCTCACGGAGGCCGCCGGGCGGAAGGTGACCGTGCACGTCCCCTGCCGGGGGGAGAAGCTCCGCCTGGTGGAGCTGGCCGCCCAGAACGCGCGCCACCTCCTCGAGGACAGGGTCACGGCACTGGCGTACGCGGTCGATCGGGCGGAGGAAGCCCTGTACAGCCTTCAGAACGAGCTGGACCTGAAGGTGGTGCCCCGCCTGATGGTATGCTTCGACGTGTCCCACACGCAGGGGAGCGAGGTGGTGGCCAGTGCGGTGGTGTTCGAGAACGGCGAGCCGCGCAAGGCGGCCTACCGCCACATGCGCATCAAGGGGACGTGGGGCAACGACGACTTCCGCTCGATGGCGGAGGTGGTCACCCGCTGGTTCCGGCGTGTGCGCGACGAGGGCCGCCCGCTCCCCGACCTGGCGGTCATCGACGGGGGCAAGGGCCAGCTGGGCGCGGCGCTGGAGGCCCTCCAGACGCTCGGGATGCATGACGTGCAGGTGGCGGCCCTCGCCAAGAAGGAGGAGGAGGTCTTCCTGCCGGGGCGCCGCGATCCGGTACGCCTCGATCGACGCGACCGCGCGCTCCACCTGCTCCAGCGCATCCGTGACGAGGCGCACCGCTTCGCGATCCGCTACAACCGCAAGCTGCGCAGCCGGAGGACGATCCGGAGCGACCTCGGCGACATTCCGGGGATCGGACCCCGCCGGCAGCAGGAGCTCCTGCGCCGCTTCGGCTCGGTGAAGGGCGTCCGCGAGGCCACCCGCGAGGAGATCTCCCGCGTTCCCGGCTTCTCCGAGGCCCTGGCCACCCGCGTGCTGACCTACCTGGGAAGGTGACCATGACGGTTCGCACCCGTTTCGCGCCGAGCCCCACGGGGCGCCTGCACCTGGGCAACGTCCGCGCGGCGGTCTTCAACTGGCTCTTCGCCCGCCGCCACGGCGGCACCTTCGTGCTTCGCATCGAGGACACCGACGTGGAGCGCAACGTGGAGGGTGGCGAGGCCGGGATCCTCGAGGATCTCCGCTGGCTCGGCCTGCAGTGGGACGAAGGCCCCGACATCGGAGGGCCACACGCTCCATACCGCCAGAGCGAGCGAGCGCGCCTCCACGACCGCGCCGTGGAGACGCTCGTCGAGAGCGGGTGGGCCTACCCCTGCTACTGCACCGAGGAGCAGCTCGAGGCCGACGCGGAGACGGGCAAGGAGGGCAGGGAGGTGAAGCGGTACGCGGGGCGCTGCCGGCACCTCAGCCCCGCCGAGCGAGCCGCCCACGCGGTGGCCTCGGGCCAGCCGCCGGCGATCCGGTTCGCGGTGCCCGAGGGCCTGGCCTCGGTCGAGATCGAGGATGAGGTATTCGGTTCCATATCATTTCCTGCCAGCGACATCGACGACTTCATCCTCCGGCGATCGGACCGTCGCGTCACGTACAACTTCGCGGTGGTGGCCGACGACGTGGACATGGAGATCACGCACGTGATCCGCGGCGTCGGTCACCTGTCGAACACGCCCAAACAGGCCCTCCTGTTCCACGCGCTGGACCGGCCCCGGCCGGTCTTCGCCCACCTCCCCACGGTCCTGGGACCCGACGGCCGCAAGCTCTCCAAGCGGGAGGGATCGGCGGGCGTGGCGGAGCTGCGCGCCCGGGGGGTTCCCGCGGATGCGGTCGTCAACTACCTCTCGCTCCTCGGGTGGTCCCACCCGGAAGGGCGCGAGGTCCTCGGCCGGACGGAGCTGATCGAGGCGGTTTCGCTGGACCGGGTGGGCCGCGCCGACACCCAGATGGATGCGGACAAGCTGGCCTGGATCGCCCACCAGCACGTGGCCGCCGAGGACCCCGCGGCGCTGGCCGCGCACGTCGCACCCTTCCTCGACCGGGCGCAGTTTCCCGACGCGGCGGAGCGCCTGGAGGCGGTCGTGGACGCGCTGCACACCCGACTCGGAAGCTATGGCGACATCAACGTGCACCTCCCGGTGCTCTACCCGGAGGACGCCGCCCTCGAGGCCGTAGGCGTGGAGCTGGCCTCGGACGCGGAAGCGCAACGCGTCCTGCAGGCGACCGCGGCGAAGCTGGCCGAGGCGGAGCCCTGGGACGCCGAAGCCCTCGGCCAGGCCGTGCGCAAGGCGGGAGCCGCGGTCGGCGCCCGCGGAGCGGCTCTCTTCCACCCCGTGCGCAGGGCGCTCATCGGGTCCGAGAAGGGTCCTGACCTGGGGAAGATCCTCGCGGCCATCGGAAGGAACGAGGCGCTTCGGCGTATAAAGGTGCGCACTTGAAGAAGGACAGTTTGACGCCGTTTTGAGGCGTTTCTAAGTTACTCGGTCTACCCATTTCACGACCTAAGGGAGGATCCCCGGATGAAGATCCGCTTCGGACTCGTCCTGATCACGGCGCTGGCGCTCGGCGCCTGTGCCGGCGGCGCGTCCTCGGGCGGCTCGTCGGCACCCAGTCCCTCTCCCGTGACGGGCGGCCAGACGCTCCAGCAGGGCGAACGGCCGCGCCAGGACGAGGATACCCGGGCGGCCCAGCGCTCGCTGGACCAGGCCCAGGGCACGGAGGACGAGGCGCAGGCAGAGACCCTCTACATGCAGGCGCTGACGTCGGCGCGGGCCGCGATCGCGGCCGATTCCACCAACCCGCTCGCCTACCGGCTGGCCGGCGAGGCCGCCATCGGCGCGGGTGAGTACCAGCAGGCCAACACGTATCTGGACCGTGCGGAGACGCTCCGGCCCATCTACATGATCGAGACGGAGGGGATCCGCGAGCAGGCGTGGCTCGACCTGTACAATCAGGCGGCGCCGTTGGTGAGCCAGGGCGACTACGAGGGCGCGGCCAAGATCTTCGAGAATGCCAACGCGATCTACGACCAGCGGCCCGAGGTCATGATCACGCTCGGCCAGATCTACGCGCAGCTGCGCGAGCACGACAAGGCGCTGGCGAACCTCGACAAGGCCGATTCGATCATCCACTCGGAAAAGATCAACGAGGTGGATTCGGCCACGGCCGCCGCCTGGCGGGAGTCCGGCGCGCAGATCCCGCTGACCAAGGCCTCGGTCCTGGCCGACGCGGGCCGCTTCGAAGAGGCCGCGACCATCTTCCGCAAGCTGGTTGCCGAGAAGCCGGACGACGTCGAGCTCTCGCGCAACCTGGCGGCCATCCTCATCCAGATGGGCAACACCCAGGAGGCGTTCCAGGTCTACGACAACCTCCTCAACCGCCCGGGGCTCACCTCCGCGGACCTCTACAACATCGGGGTCGGCTTCTACCAGGGTGAGGACTACACGCGTTCCGCGGAGGCGTTCAGGAAGGCCGCGGACGCCAGTCCCAAGGACCGGGACGCCATCGAGATGTGGGCCCGCTCGCTCCAGATCGACTCCGCGTACGCGCAGGTACCGGCTGCCGCCGAGCGGTGGATCGAGCTGGATCCCAACAACCAGAACGCTTACCTGATCCTCGCGCAGGCGGTCAACCAGCAGGGTGACAGCAAGCGCGCCTCGGATCTGGTGAGCCAGATCGAAGCTCTGAAGGTAGTCGTCACCGACCTGCAGCTGAACAGGACCCGTGACGGTGTTGCCGCCACGGGCAGCGTCCTGAACAAGCAGCTCGACCCGGGCGCCAACGTCACGCTGAACTTCACGTTCTACGACACGAACGGAAACCAGGTGAGCACGGCGTCCAAGACCGTTGCCGTAGGCGCCGTGGACTCGCCGGTCAGCTTCGAAGTCGACGCGACGGCCGCGGGCGCCGCGATCGCGGGCTACGGCTACACCCTCCAGGTAGGCTGACCTCCGTCTCCTCCCGACGGGGCTGGTGGGGCGAGGGGCGGTCCGGCGTTTGCCGGGCCGCCCCTTTTGCTTGAACCCACCCGGTACACGCCTGGAGGCGGGTTCACGACGGGCCGCCGCCCCCGGGCCTGTCATACAGGGTTGGCGCCCAGGTCACCCACCCTCCGAAGCGACCTGACGCCAGACGCCACCAGAAGGGAGGGTGAGCCCATGCCGACCAAGCGGATGAGACGCCTCTGTGCGCTCCTCGCCCTCGGCTCTTCGGCCGCGGCGTGCGACACGACGACCGAGCCGGATCCTGCAACGTTATTCGACACCGACGAGGCCCTGGCCGACTACGCGGCGGTCGACGGCGTCCGCGCATCCTCGGGGTGGGAGGGGTTCCAGGCGCTGAGGGGCCGGATGCCCTTCGCCGGGTCTTCTTCGGCGCTCGAGGTCGTGGGCGCGTTCGAGGCCGCCGGAAGGGCCGCCGGCGGGAGGGCCTTCGCCCTCGACCTGGTCCGCCGCCTGCAGAGCGGCCTCTCGCACGGGCCGGAACGCACGCCGATCATCTCGGACAGGCACCGCGGCGGCACGTTCGTCTACGACCCGGCTACCGACGCGTACGCCTTCGACCCGGACCGTGAGGGCGCTCCGGCGACGGGTGTGCGCTTCGTCATCTACGAGGTGGACGCCGGAGGCCGACCGATCGTCGACGAGGAGATCGGATACGCCGACCTGGTGGACGAGGGGGACGGAAGCCCGGAGGACATCGCGCTCCGCCTGATCGTCGTGGCGCACGAGACCACGGCCCTGGACTACCGGACCACGCTCGATTTCGGTCTCGGAAGAGGCGCCCTCACCGTCCGCGGATTCCTGCAGGGGGAAGACGGCGTGCGCCTCGATTTCGACATCGGCGCGGTGGACACGGAAGCGTTTGGCCGCTCCGCGCTCGACGTCACGTTCGAGCTCGGCGTGGACGCGAGGGACTTCAGCATCTCCGGCAGCGTGAAGGGCGTCGAAGAGGGTAGCGACGGCGAGGGCAACGTCGAGCTCCTGGTTCGCCACCGGAGCCACTCCATCCGACTGGACATGGCTGGCCGGGCCGGGCAGCTCGACGGCTCCGTCCACCTGAACGGCGATCTGTTCGCCACGGTCACCGGCGACGCCCGGAATCCCACGATCCTGGGCGCGACCGGAAAACCCCTCCGTCCCGGCGAGCTGCTGATGATGCGGCAGGTGGTCGATACCGTCGAGGACGTGTTCGACTTCCTCGAGGATCTCGTGGATCCCGTGGACGAGATCGTCATCCTCGGCATCATCCTCTGACGCCAGCGATTCTTCGTGGACTTCCGGTCCGTCGCCGACCCATCTTTGGACGATGGGCCAAAAGGCGACGGACCGGAGCCCTTCACATCAAACCTCGAGGCCACCATGCGACCCACCCATACGCGCGCGGTTCCACTCGCCCTGATGACGGCAACCCTGCTGGCTGCTCCGGCCGGCGCCCAGGAGTCGACCACGAGGGGATTCAACGCCGGCATTCACGTGTCGGGCGCATCCCTCCAAGTGGAGAACAACGACCGGAGCAACGCCGGAGGGGGCGGAATCCTGTTGGGCTACGGGTTCAACCGCACGATCGAACTCTTCCTGCAGCTCGACGGCGCCCAGTTCGACGTCGCCGACACCGAGGTCGACGGCACGTGGACGATGGGGCACGCCGACCTTGGCGTGCGCTTCCACTTCGCCAACTCCCTCCGTAGCTGGGTGCCTTACCTCCAGGCGGCGCTGAGCGGTCGGGCGGTCTCGGTCTCCGATGCGGTGCTCAACCAGGTGACCCAGTCCCAGGACGTGAGCATCACCGGCGGCGCGCTGTCGATCGGTGGGGGGATCATGTTCTACTTCAACGAGGCCCTGGCGATGGATCTCCAGCTGGCCTGGAGCGGCGGCAACTTCACGGAAGTCGACGCGGGGAACGTGAAGGTGACCCTGAACAATCCGATCGACGCCCAGTCGTCCCGCCTCAACATCGGACTGTCCTGGTGGCCCTAGTCGGGGCCGGAGCTAGTCGCCTCCGCCTTCCCTGAGCCGCTCGAGCGCGGCCTGCTGCTCGGGACTGAGCAGGTTCTTGATGCGCACCAGCATCTCCAGGTGGGCCTGCTTGATCTCCTTCTCGGTGTCCAGGACGTTGTCCAGCTGATCCAGGGCCCGGTCCAGGTCGACCCTCGTCGGGCCCATGATCTCGCCGAGCTGCTGCATCTCGTCCTGCAGCTTCCACTGGAGCTGGACGACCCGGCCCTGGAGATCCCGGATCAGGCCGCTGATCCGATCGCGCTGATCGTCGGTGAGGCCGATCGCCCGCCGGTGCTGCATGATGAGCTCCGGCGGGAAGAGCCTGTTGAACAGGGGATCTTCCTGGACCGAGGGAGCCTCCTGCGCCAGCACCGCTGGTGCCGAGACGCCCAGGATCAGGGTCGCCGCGAGGAGTGCCACGCAGTGCCTCTTCATGATCGCTCCTTCGACCGTGGGGGCGTCGATGGCTCGCGGTCCGGATCCAATCCCACCGCGGGCCCACCGATGGACGGCAACGACCTGACCACCTCGATGCCGGGCACCTCCAGAAGTCCCGACGTGGGGGACTTCCATGCCCCGGACGCCGCGTCGCTCTGGTAGGCGGCCACGAGGCGCTCGAAGTCGTCCTCTCCACGCGTTCGTCCCTTCGTGAAGAGGATGCCCGCCACCGTGGCTGCGAGCGCGGCCGACGCCCAGGCTCCCGCACGCACGAATCGCCGCCGGGAAGACCAGCGGCCGTCCGAGCGCCGGCCCCGATCCGCCGCTGCGACGGAGGGCCGTGCTGCCGCGTCCCTCCTGGCCTCGTCCAGCATCGCCTGGAAGTCGGGGACGTGGCCGGGCCGCTCCGTCTCGGCGCGAAGCCGAAGGAATCGCTCCCGCAGCCGGTCGTCTTCTCGTAGGTGGCTCACCTGGCTCCTCCGCCCGCTTCCCCCCCGGACAACAGGGCTCTCATCCTCTTCTTACCCCGCTCATAATGTACCCGCGCCGATCCGAGGGATACGTCCATGATCTCGGCCGCCTCGCGGATGGTCAGGTCCTGGTAGAACACCAGGTGCAGCACCTCCTGCTGCCTCCGGGGCAGCCGGCCCAACGCCTCCTTGAGGGCACGATTCGTCTCGGAGCGCTCGGCCGCCTCGTCGGGTCGCTCGATCGCGTCGACATCCGTCCCCACCAACGCGAGACGCTCCGCCCGCTCCCGATGGGAACGTGCCCTGCGTAGGTGTTCGCGGGCCGTCTGCCGGATCACGCCGAACAGCCACGTGCGAAACGTGGACTTGCCGCCGAAGCGGGCCCTTCCCGCAATCACCTTCAGATACGTCGCCTGCAAGACGTCCTCTGCGTCGGCATCGTTCCACCCACAGCAGCTCGAGGCCCAGCCGAAGCTGTCCTCGTGGAGCCGTGCGAGCCGGGCCTCCAGCTCATCGGGCATGAGCTCAGATGAATCCATCCGGATGTCGCTGGCTGTCCCGGCTCCGAGATGAGTGACGTGAAGGATCGTCGTATATGACGACCGCGCGCCCATCCCGATCGATGGGGCTGTGACGAAATAGTCGATGCGATCGAGCGCGTCCATGCCCGGCTCCCTCCGGGCCCCGTTGCTTGACCCTCTCCACGGCCGAGCTAGATTTTCCATTCACGCGGGCGTAGCTCAGTTGGTAGAGCATCAGCTTCCCAAGCTGAGGGTCGCCGGTTCGAACCCGGTCGCCCGCTCTGAGGTAAGACGAAGCCGGCTAAGGACTTACGACCCTTGGCCGGCTTCGCGCATTTCTGGACGGTAACGATAGCAGTGACAAACCAGGGCACAAGAAGAGCGCCGGAAGGGCCCCGGCAGCCGATTCGGCCGCCGGGGCCCTTCCTACTCGTCCCCGCTGTGGAGCCGGTCCCTCAGCGATGCGGCGTCAGTGCGGCAGCGCCACGCTGATCGACGCCGTCACCGGGAACACCAACGCCTGGTTGAACGGTGTGCCCGCCGGGTCGATCTCGGTCAGCGAAGCCAGGTCGCTCTTCTTCGTGAACGCGAGAAGCCCTTCTCCGCCGATCGCCGCGGTCATGTTGTGGCCCACGTGGTACCCGAGCTCCACACCGGCATCGACGTCGGGGTAGGTCTTCGTCACGTCGGACATGCTGCCGTCCGCGTGGAGGAACGCCTGGGTACGGAGATTGGTGAAACCGGCACCGACGTCCGTGGTCACGAACCACGGTGTGGCGGCCGTGCGCACGCCCCCGAAATCAAGCTCCAACCCGCCCCCGAGGTGCATCAGACTTACGTCCGGCATCCCGTGGGCCGGCGCGATGGGGATGTTCTTCTGGCCGGGAAGGGCGTCGTAGTCGCCGTCCACCCGGATCGCGAACCTGTTGGTGAGGTGCCACGCGGCATCGGCACCCAGGTTGAGGCCTACGTTCGTGAAGTCCTGCAGGTGGTCGGCCGGAATGGCCGCGCCGGCCTGGACCGCCACATCGAAGGCCTTCGGTTGATAAACGGTGGCCCGGTACTGGGCGGAAACGCCTGCGGGAGCGAGCATCAGGGCCGCACCGGTCAGGGCGACGGCCGTCGTCATCCGTAATTCGATCATGGTGACCTCCTTCTCATGCAATCACCTCGAGCGGGAGCTCGAGGGTGGAGGGCGATCCGCAGGGATCGCCCGCTTGTTCACGAGGAGGTGCAAACAGCGTTCCAGCCCGCGATGCGGACTGCACGTGTAAGCGGATGTCGAACCAACGGGTCATGCAAGATCATGCGGGAGCGCACCTGGGGCGTCAGGACTCGTCCAGGTCGATCCAGCCCGCGCTGCCCGTGGGCGACCGCACGTAGAGGTAGCTCCCGTAGTGACCCAGGACCGGGACCTCCTGGCCCGCATCCAGCTCCGAGACCACCGCCGCGCTGGCTTCGGGTCCCCTCAGGAGCGGTCGCCGCTCGTAGGCCGTGCGGGTCTCGATCGGCTGGTCCAGCGACTCCGTCAGACGGGCCGCCACGTATCCGGAGACGCCGTCCGGCAGCCGGACGCGGTACCAGTCGCCGGACCCAGCGAGCACCCGCACGGGCGTGTAGCGATCGACCTCGCGGACCACCTCCGCACGAGCGCCCGGTGCCGCGCGCAGGTGGATCTCCCCGTTCCCCGTGCGCATCCAGCGCCCGAGAACGCTCAAGTCCGCCGTCAGCTCGGAGAGCGAGCCCCGTGGCGTGCGCAGGAAGGGAGCCGGATCGACGGCTCCTTCGCCCCGCCGGTAGATCCCGAAATGCAGGTGGGGGTGGGTGGTGCGCGCGTTCCCGGTGTTGCCGACGAAGCCGATCACGTCGCCGACGTGCACCTCCTGTCCGGGCCGGACCGCCTGGCTGTCGAGGTGCGCGAAGTACAGGCTCGCATTGCGTGCCGGGTCGCGCACCCACACGACTTTGCCGCCGAGGTTGGTGACCTGGACCCTCCGCACCACGCCGTCGGCGGCGGCGAGGACCGGCGTACCGCGGGGAGCGAAGATGTCG
Organism: uncultured Gemmatimonadaceae bacterium; assembly: GCA_964591135.1. Taxonomy (GTDB): domain Bacteria; phylum Gemmatimonadota; class Gemmatimonadetes; order Longimicrobiales; family Gaopeijiaceae; genus SZUA-318. The sequence goes on from CAZPZU010000044.1 coordinate 27,915, forward strand.
ACGCCCTCGTGGCGTCGTCGCCCGGCGTCCCGGTCGGCGCCCCATCCGCTCAGGATCGCCCCCTCGTTGCGCCCCTGTACCGGGAACGCGAGCTGCGCCTCGAGTCGAAGCGTCACGCGGTAGTGGCCGCCTCGCAGCAGCTCGGGCTGCACGCGCAGGATGTACTCGCCGCCGCGCCAGGGCTCGTACGCGAAGTCGCCGGGGACGGAGTCCGCCGTCAGGACGGGACGGAGCGCGTCGGTGGAGTCCTCGGGTACCCGGAACAGATCGACGAAGACGCGCGTGCCCTCCTCCGACGTCACGTCAACGGACGCGTCGAGGCGCTGGCCCCGCCCGATGCGCACCCGGTAGGCCGTCGCCCCGGCCTCTTCCGGGGCGATGAAGCCTTCTTCCTGGAAGGGAAGCTGCACCAGGGGCGCGTTCGCGACCGCCTCGCGGCTCGCCTCGATCCAGTCCTCCACCAGGGCGGTGCTTGCCAGCCCGGCGTCCGAGAGCGACCCGAGGTAGGCTTCGTGCGGTGTCAGGTCCCGCCAGTGGTCCCGGGCCTTGTCGACCTGCTCGCACGCCGCGAGCGCGGCGACCGCGGCCAGCGCGAACGCGGTGTGCGATGGGGGGTTCAGCTTCATCCGTGAGCCTTCTTGGGCGTGGCCGAGCGTTTGATTCCGTACGCGCCCTCCCTCGCGGAGGTTCCCGAACCTCGGGAGCATCCGGCCCGCCGCGCAAGACGGGTCCGGCGCCGGCGTCGAACCCGTCTGGCGGCCGGGACGAAATTGAAGGGCAGGGGCTCGCGCCGTTAGCTTGTTCCGCCGTTCCTTCTACGCGTGCCCACGAGGGGCGCCCGGGAGCACCGTGGTCCGCATCGCCGAAATCGAAGCAGGAAGCATCGCCGACGAGCTGAGCCTCGAGATCGGCACGCGCATCGTGCGGATCAACGGCGAGCAGGTACGGGACGGCATCGACCTGACGTTCCTCCTGGCCGACACCGCTCTGGAGCTCGAGACCGTCGCCCCATCGGGCGAGTCCGTGGTCTACGACATCGAGCGGGAGCCGGGTACGCCGCTGGGCATCGTGCCGGCCCCGGATACCGTCCGTGAGTGCGCGAACAAGTGCGTGTTCTGCTTCATCGACGGCAACCCCGAGGGCGTGCGCGACAGCCTCTGGCTGCGCGACGACGACTTCCGCCTCTCATTCACCTACGGAAGCTACGTCACGCTCACCAATCTGGGACCGAAGGGGATGCAGCGGCTGGTGGACCAGCGGATCTCGCCGCTCTACGTCAGCGTGCACGCGACAGAGCCCGAGGTGCGCGAGCGGCTGCTGGTCAACGAGCGCGCCGGCCTGATCATGGATCACCTGCGCCTCCTCCTGGAGGGGGGACTGGAGGTCCACACCCAGGTCGTGTTGTGCCCGCAGTGGAACGACGGGGTGCACCTGGAGCGGACGATCGGGGATCTGTGGGGGCTGGGCGAGGGAATCCGCTCGCTGTCGATCGTGCCGGTCGGCCTCACCCGCTACAACCTGAACCGCCCGGTGCGGCTCCTGACGGCCGAAGAGGCCGCGGCGGCCATCGCCGCGGTGGACCGGGCGAGGGCGCGCGCGCTGGGCGAGCGGGGCTTCGGCTGGTGCTACGCGGCCGACGAGACGTACCTGATCGCCGGAGCGCCGATCCCGGGGGCGTCGTACTACGACGACGGCGCGCTCTACGAGAACGGCGTGGGAGCGGTCCGCCGCTTCGTGGACGCTTTCGACGCCGGCCTCGGCGGCGTTCCCCGCCTGGGCGGGCGACGGATCCGCCTCGTCACCGGCCGCTCCATGGCCCCGTTCCTTCGCGAGCGCGCCGGACGACTGGCCGCGGCCACGCGTGCGGAGGTCGAGGTGGTGGAGGTGACGAACCACTTCTTCGGGGAGACCTGCACGATCGCCGGGCTCCTGGCGGGTCGGGACATCCTGCGGGCGCTGGGTGGCGGACGCTCCGAGGACGTGGTCGTCCTGCCGGCCGAGGCGCTCAACGCGGACGATGTGTTCATCGACAGCATGCCCCGCGAAGAGCTGGGCGCGGGCCTGGAAGGCGCGACGCTCCTGTCCGGCTACGAGATCACGGAGGCCCTGGCAGCGCTGTGAGCCATCATCTTCCGGTCGTCGCCGTGGTGGGCCGGCCGAACGTGGGCAAGTCCACCTTCTTCAACCGAGTCATCGGACGCCGGCTGGCAATCGTGGACGACCGTCCCGGCGTCACGCGCGACCGCAATTTCGCGCGTGCGGAGTGGGCCGGGCACGCCTTCTTCGTCGTGGACACGGGCGGCGTCATCGAGGACAGCGACGAGCCGCTCGACCGGGCGGTCCGCCAGCAGGCGATGGCCGCCGTCGACGAGGCCGACGTCATCCTCTTCCTCGTGGACGGGAAGACGGGCGTCCACCCCCTGGACCAGAAGCTGGCCGAGGTGCTGCGCAAGGCCGACCGGCCCGTGCTGCTCGTGGCGAACAAGATGGACAACCTCCCCAACGACACCTCGCACCACGACTTCTGGTCGCTGGGGATGGGGGAGCCGATCCCCGTGAGCGCGATCTCCGGGAAGGGCTCGGGGGACCTCCTCGACCGGCTGGTGGACGCGCTCCCCGAGGCTGCGGACGTGGAGCCCGAGGAAGGCGTGATCCGCGTGGCGGTGGTCGGGACGCCGAACGTGGGGAAGTCGAGCTTCATCAACCGGCTCTTCGGGGAAGAGCGCGTGGTGGTGAGCGACGTCGCGGGGACGACGCGCGATCCAGTGGATACGCCCTTGCGCTACCACGGGCGCTCGCTGGTCTTCGTGGACACCGCGGGGCTGCGCCGCCAGTCCAGGATCAAGGACTCCCTGGAGTACTACAGCCGCCTCCGTGCCGATCGCGTGGTGCGCGAGGCCGACGTGTGCATCCTGCTCGTCGACGCCAGCGAGGGCGAGCTGCATCATCAGGACGTGCGCATCGCCGAGATGGCGTGGGAGGCGGGCGCCGGGGTGATCCTGGTGGTCAACAAGTGGGACCTGGTCGAGAAGGAGACCAACACCGCCCCGGCCTTCGAGAAACAGATGCGCGAGCGCTTCCCTTTCCTCACCTGGGTGCCGATCGTGTTCGCTTCCGCGCTCACGGGGCAGCGCATCCGAAAGACGCTCGACCTGGTGCTCGAGGTCCACGACGAGCGCGCGCGTCGCATCGAGACGCACGAGGTCAACGAGGTCCTGGAAGCGCTCGTGCGCCGTCAGCCTCCCCCCCACCACCGCGGCCGCCCGGTCAAGCTCAAGTACGGAACGCAGGTGTCCACGGCACCGCCCACGTTCGCGCTGTTCGCGAACTATCCGAAGGAGGTGCCCGACCACTACATTCGCTACCTCCACAACGGGTTCCGTGAGCGGTGGCCGTTCACGGGCACGCCCCTGAGACTCAGGATCCGCGGAAGCCGCGACTCGTGACCTACCTCCTCCTCGCCCTCTCGTACCTCTTCGGCGCCACCCCGACGAGCTACTGGGTGGGTCGGGCGTTCCAGGGCATCGACCTCCGCCAGCACGGCTCGGGCAATCTGGGCGCCACCAACGCCCTGCGCGTCATGGGTTGGCGGTGGGCGGTGCCGGTGATGATCGTCGACGTGGCCAAGGGCTTCGTGCCCGTGCGGTTCTTCCCCGGCCTCGTGGACGCCTCGTTCGGGTGGACGCTCGCGTTCGGGGCGGCGGCCATCTTCGGCCACATGTTCTCGCTGTGGGTCGGGTTCCGCGGGGGAAAGGGGGTGGCGACCAGCGCCGGCGTCTTTCTCGGGCTCGCTCCCTGGGCGGTGCTGGCCGCCTTCGTCGTCTGGTCGGCGGTGGCGGCCACCACGCGCTATGTCTCCATGGCCTCGATGAGCGCCGCCGTCGCCCTCCCGGCTCTGGTCGCGCTCACGCCGCACCGCGGGGGTCCCGCGCTTCTCTGGTTCACCGTGGCGCTGGCGCTCTTCGTGGTCTGGGCGCACCGCTCCAACGTCCGCCGACTCGTCCGCGGGGAGGAGAGCCGCATCGGGACGACCGCGGAGCGCGCGCCGTGACCGACTCCGTCCGCGCGGCCGTGGTGGGGGCGGGAAGCTGGGGCACGGCCCTGGCGGCGCTGCTGGCGAAGCGCGGGAACGAGGTCGTGCTCTGGTCCTACGAGCAGGACGTCGTCCGCTCCATCGCTTCGAGCCGCACCAACCCGTACCTTCCCGACGTCGCCCTTCCCGACGCCTTGCGCGCCACCCACGACCTGGCGGAGGCCGTACGGGGCGCAGCGCTCGTGGTCTCGGTGAGCCCGTCGCAGTTCGTGGGCAGGGTCATGGGAGAGGCCGCGGAGCACATCGCTGCCGGCGCCATCGTGGTGAGCGCTTCCAAGGGGCTCGAGATCGACACGCTGCGCCGCATGGACCAGGTCCTGGGCGACAAGCTCCCTCCAGCGTTGATGGAGCGGTTCTGCGTCCTCTCGGGGCCGAGCTTCGCCGTCGAGGTTGCCCGCGAGGCGCCCACGGCGGTGGTGGTGGCCTCGGAGAGCGGGGAGGCCGCGCTCGTGGCGCAGAGCGTCTTCCAGACGGGCTATTTCCGCGTCTACACGAACACCGACGTCGTGGGTGTGGAGCTGGCCGGCGCCCTCAAGAACGTGATCGCGCTGGCGGCGGGTGTGACGGCCGGTCTCGGCTACGGGCACAACACCCAGGCCGCCCTCATCACGCGTGGGTTGGCCGAGATCACCCGCCTGGGGGTCGCCATGGGGGCGCAGAAGGCTACCTTCTCGGGGCTCGCCGGGATGGGCGACCTGGTGCTCACGTGCACGGGAAGCCTGAGCCGGAACCGCACGGTGGGCTACCGTCTCGGGCGGGGGGAGACGCTCGAGGGGATCCTCTCCGACATGAAGGCCGTCGCGGAGGGAGTGAAGACCGCGCGCGCCGTGCACGCGCTGGCGGCGCGCCACGGCGTGGAGATGCCGATCTCCGAGCAGGTGCACGCGATCGTGTACGAAGGCCGGGAGCCCGCCGAGGCGCTCAGGGCCCTGATGACACGCGATCCCAAGCCGGAAGAGTGGTCATGAACGCGGAACGAGGATTCCCCGTGGACGAGCCGATCGCGAAGAAGGCGTACTACTCCATCGGCGAGGTCTGCGACCTCACGGGCCTGAAGCCCCACGTGTTGCGCTACTGGGAGACCCAGTTCGACGTCCTCAGCCCGACGAAGAACCGCGCGGGCAATCGGGTCTTCCGGCCCAAGGAGATCGAGCTCGTCCTGCTGGTGAAGCACCTGCTCTACGAGGAGAAGTACACCATCCAGGGCGCACGCAGGCGCCTCCAGGAGATGCGGTCGTCCGGCGAGATCGAGGAGGAGCGCCAGGACGTGCTGGAGCCCGAGGTCCTCTCCGGGATGAAGGCGGAGCTGCAGAGCCTCCTGGACATCCTCACCCCTTCCGAGCCGGATCCCGAACCCTGAAACGCGACTGTCCAGGACCAGGAACCCCGATCCTCGACGCCGGTACCGGGACGCCATGAACATCCTGTGCACCAACGACGACGGCTACCTCGCCAACGGGATCCGCGTCCTCGCCGCCGCCGCCACATCCCTCGGGTCCGTCACCACGGTCGCGCCCGACCGTGAGCAGAGCGCGACCAGTCACTCCCTCACGCTCCACCACCCGCTGCGCGCTCGCCGGACCGTGGACGGCGCCTTCGTCGTCGACGGGACACCGACCGACTGCGTGATCCTGGCGCTCAATGAGCTGATGCCCGAGAGCCCGGACGTATGCCTCTCGGGTATCAACCACGGCTCCAACATGGGCGAGGACGTCCTGTACTCGGGAACGGTGGCCGCCGCCATGGAAGCCACCGTCTTCGGAATCCCGGCCATCGCCCTGAGCTACACCGGCGAGCGCCACGAGGAGCTGGAGGGGTGGGAGGGACTGATCGCCCGGCTCCTGGAGCGTCTGCTCGACACCCGGTCCTTCCCGAAACAGACGCTCTTCAACGTGAACCTCCCGGGCATCCCGCCCGAGGAGGTCCGCGGGATCAGGATCACGTCGCTGGGGCGCCGCAAGTACGCGGAGTCTATCACCCGGGCCCTCGACCCGTCGGGGCGGGAGTACTTCTGGATCGGCGGCGGTGTGGCGGCCTGGAGCGGGCCCGACGACTCGGACTTCCAGGCGGTGCGCGACGGCTGGATCTCCGTCACGCCGCTGCACCTCGATCTCACCGACTACCGCCTCCTGGAGGAGATCCGCGGGTGGGACCTGGCCCTGTAGACGACCCGCGCTTCGTCGGCTATCGGCGCAAGCTGATCGAGGACGTCCGTGCGCACGGGATCGACGACCTGGAGATCCTGGAGATCTTCGACCGCGTTCCCCGCCACATCTTCCTTCCGGAGGGCGTGCTGCCGCGGGCCTACGAGGACGCGCCCATCCCCATCGGGTACCACCAGACCGCCTCGCAGCCTTCGCTGCAGGCGTACTACCTGACGCTGCTCCGGCCCGGACGTGACGAGAAGGTGCTGGAGATCGGCACGGGGAGCGGATACCTGACCGCGCTTCTCGCGCTCTTGTCGGACCGGGTCTACTCGGTCGAGCGTGTGCGCGAGCTGTCCCAACGAGCCCGCCGGGCCCTCGACGCCATGGGATTGAAGAACGTGGCGCTGCTCGTCGGAGACGGCACGATCGGCTGGCGGAAGTACCAACCCTTCGACGTCATCGTCGTGTCGGCAGCCTCGCCGTCGATTCCTCCCGCACTGGTGGACCAACTCGCCGACGGAGGTCGCATGCTCATCCCGGTCGGATCGCGCGCATCCCAGGAGTTGGTGCTCGTGCGCCGGGACGCATCCGGCCTGAGCGAGGAGGTCGTGAAGGGGGACTGCACGTTCGTCCCGCTGCTCGGTCGCTTCGCCTGGAGGGGGGAGGCCGGCGCATGAGCGGCGAGCCCGAGGGCAACAGGGCGGCGGACGGTCCGACCTCCGTGGGTGCGACCATGCACGGGCGAGCCCGTCCGGGCTGGGTTCGGCGCCTGTACGACTGGGTGCTGCACTGGGCCGAAACCCCCTACGGACCCCTCGCGCTCTTCCTGCTGGCCTTCGCGGAATCGTCGTTCTTTCCGATTCCCCCGGACCCACTCCTGATCGCCCTCTGCCTCGGCGCCCCACGGAAGTCCCTCCGCTTCGCGGTGGTGGCCTCGGTGGCATCCGTGGCGGGCGGCGTGCTCGGGTACGCCATCGGGGCGGGGGCGTGGCACCTGGTGAACGAATGGTTCTTCACCTACGTGCCCGGCGTCACGCCGGAAGTGTTCGCTCGCGTCCAGGGCATGTACGAGCGTTGGGACTTCTGGGCGGTGTTCCTCGCGGGGCTCACCCCGATTCCCTACAAGGTGTTCACCCTGTCGGCCGGCGTCTTCGGCATCGATTTCGGCGTCTTCATCCTCGCGTCGGCCCTCTCCAGGGGACTGCGGTTCTTCGCCGTGGCCGCGCTCATCTACCGCTTCGGGCCCCCCATCGCCCGATTCATCGACCGGTACTTCGACCTCCTCGCCGTCGTGTTCGCGGTCCTGCTGCTGGCCGGCTTCATCGTGGTGAAGCTGGTGCTCTGAGGCCCGGTCGGCGTCGACCACGGGCGTCGTTTTTCGTTTCGCGGCCGTGAGCCCGCCGGTATATTCGATTCGGGATCTATTCGTGCCCCGGAATCCAGCGGAGCCCGTGTCATGAGCGAACACGACCACAGGGACGGACCCAGCGACCCCTCTTCGCCCCCCTCCCGGGACGGCACGCGGGGACCGACGCTGCCGCCCCCGGCTTTCCCGCCCGGAAGCCGGCGCACGGATGCACGCCGCCACCTTCAGCACGACGAGCTGCGCGACGCCTTCATCTCGCCCGACGAGCCGTTCGAGAGGGCGAGCCACGGCGACGACGACGAGGACTTCGACCCCGACGACGTCGTGGTGACCGGCATCGGAGACGATCCCCACCTCGATCCGCTGGAGCTGAGCCCCGGGGGCGACCCCTACGTCAGGGAGCTCGCCGACATGGTGGGCAAGCTCGCGGAGGCCTTGCGCCGCAGGGGCGAAGCCGGCCTGCAGACGCTTCCCGGCATGTCGACGTTCGAGGGGACGCTTCGCGCCTACTGCGTAGGCTACCTCAGAGGCCTGCACGCGAGGGACGAGCAGGGCTGACCTCGACCGCGCCCTTGAGTTGCTCCATGATCCTGCTGCGTTCTTCGGCTTTGTCGGCCATCACCCGCTTCCGAGGCAAACGTCACGGGGTGCGGGAGATCATCGAGCGGGCCCGCGACCTGGCTACCGATCGTGTGGTAGCCTTCATCACCCTCCTCCAGACGCTGCCCTGAGCCAGTTCCACGCCGGCCGCACGGGGTTCCTCCCGGCCTTTGGGGCACAGCCCGCGCGGGTTATCTTGGCCACTGGCGACACCGGCGCTCAATACCGGCCCCCGATTTCGGCACTGTGCCCTAAAGGTGCCCTAGCCAAGAATCAGAGGCGCGGAGGCGAAAATCGATACCCGGGTGCCACAGAACGAGTTAGGACCACTCGTCCCCGTAGCTCAGGTGGATAGAGCGACTGCCTCCTAAGCAGTAGGTCGCGCGTTCGAGTCGCGCCGGGGACACTTCAGAAGTGTAAGAATCACAACAACTTACAGGAGGTTGTTTCACCGCAGAGCGACCCCTAGATTACCCCGAGTCACAGAATTAGTCACAAATCGGCCCTGTGTTCGGGGCATCTTCGGGGGGTAGTCGATGGCTGGCCGAGGGACGATGTGGAAGGCAGATGCACGCAACCCGTACCTGAAGTGGAAGCGGCAGGGCGGGGGTGAGTGGTGGGCGTACGGAGACTTCCGCGAGTTCTCCGATGTCGGCGGCACCCAGGTCTCCCTGAAGACCACGGACCAGGACGTGGCGGAGGAGAAGATCGCCGCGCGGGTGACGGAGTTCCGGCAACGCCGCAAGGAGCGGGCGGTGTACGGGGCTCAGGTGTCGAGACGCCTTGGGGAGTACGCTCAGCACCACCTCATCAAGAAGGCGAAGGCCGGGAGCGTCACGGAGCGGCACCTCTCGGAGACCGAGTACCGCCTCCAGACGGCCATCGAGTTCTTCAAGTCACGCAAGCTGCTCATCGAGATCGACGCACCCGCGGTCTCGCGCTTCGTCGCGTGGCTCCGGGTGAACCGGTCGGGCAAGGGCGGACGACCCCTGAAGGACACGACCGCCCGGAAGTACATCAACGCGCTCTCCCACCTCTACACGCGGGCCCAGAGCGAGGGAGTCGTCCCGGCGGGCTACAACCCGGTCCACGCGATGCTGGACAAGCCGTCGAACGAGGCCGAGGGGGAGGCCAACTGGTTCGAGGTGGATGACGCGGCGACCATCCTCCACGCCGCCTCCGTCTACGACCCCGGGCAGGAGCGATCCTACGACATCACAGGCCCCGTGCAGCTCCACGCAATGGTGGCGACCCTCCTTCTTACCGGCATGCGCCGGATGGAGATGTTCGGGCTCCTCGTCAAGGACGTGAACTTCAAGCGAAAGACGGTGAGGGTGTGGCCCAACGCCTTCCGGGACCTGAAGACCAAGACGAGCCGGCGCGTGGTCCCGCTGTGGCCCCAGCTCGAGGAAGCCCTGACGCGCTACCTGGACAGTAAGGAGGCCCCGACGGGGGAGCTCCTCTTCCCCTCACGCCGCACGATGAACCTCAAGAGTGCCGAGACCGTCATGGTAGACATGAGGAAGAGTCTCGATTGCCTCGCCGAGGTGATCGGGTGGGGTAGCAAGGACATCCGTACGAAGATGTTCCGCCACACCTACTGTGCGGCCCGCCTCCAGACGCTCGACCAGGGACACCCGGTGGCCCTCTACACGGTCGCCCGGGAGATGGGGCACGGGGGAGACAGCCTGGTGAAGAGGATCTACGGACACCTGGGGCAGTTCAGGCATCGCTCCGACGTCGTGGAGTACCCGCAGCAGCTCTCCCGGTTGAACGGGAGCTCCCCCTAAGAAGCCTCCTCGTCATCGCGCGAAGCAGGGGCCGATGGAACATCATCCTTGCGTAGGCCCAGAATTAGTGGTACGTGGGGATTGGGATGGATCGCCTCGGTGACACAAGGAACGGTTGTGCATGCACTGGTTGCTTCATAGGGGGGCGGAGGCCGCACCTTTCCGACAGTCGCCATCGCCGTTGCAGAGTTTGGCTCATCAGCGGGAGCTAGACCGCCGTCTCCATGCAGTACGGATTGCAGGTGCATTTGTCCGCTGGACCAGTCTGCCAGGGATATGTGCCCTTGCCTTTGTCTCACTGCGTGGTGCCATCCACGCGGTGGGACTGTTCAACATCGCCACGGTGGGTCTAGGAGCCATGTGGGCCGTTGGTTACGGGGTGCTGCGCTCACTCGGGAAGCGATTGGCCCGTGAAGCGGACAGCCTACAAGAGGAGCTCTTCGACGTTTCCGAGGACGCGCCACCACCTTAGGCGAAGGCCCTCTCGTTCCAGGAAGGCGTCTCCCTCCCCTGTCCTTCCGCTTGAATCAAGTCAACCACGTACCTGACGATGCTCACGGAGACGCTAGGCGAGAGGATCAGGAGGTTGCGCAAGCGCATTGGATTGACCCAAGCGGAGGTTGCTGGGAGGTGTGGTGTCAGCCGGAGGACGGTGAACGCGTGGGAGGCAGGGCGTTCAAGGCCCCGCCTCTGCAACCTGCGCGCCCTTTGCGACACGCTGTCCGTAGAGGAGAGCTACCTTCTTCAAGGGGACCTGGGCGAGTACCGAAGCGCCATGCAGGAGGTTCTCGATAAGCTCGAGACCCGTCTCGGGCACGGGTCTCGATCTGCAATCGAATCCTCCCCCACGGACCAGGAGAGCGTGGCCTGATCGGGTGCGGGCGAGGCAACCACTGGCGGAGCGCGCCACCGTGTGACACCAACCAAGCCCATGCCGATGTCCGTCGGCATTCTGCTCCTGTGAGAAGTGCTCGGGAAACCCCCTCATCACATATGAGAAGTTCCCCTCCATTCGCCCCCTGATTGGCCTTGTCGGTGGGTTTACCAACAGGGTTGTGCAACCCCGCCGGAATCGACAGTTATGGGGTGTATCCCCCGGGAGACATGACTGGAAGCGAGTATCATGAAGATGCTTGTCATTTGGGGACTCGCCCTCGTCGCCGCGCTTGACATCTTCCCGCCGAGTTGCCTCAGCGGACAGGAGCCGCTGCGAATCTCAGTCGACTCAGTACCCATCCTCAGGCTAGGCACAATCGACGGCGAGGGACCCACAGCCTTCTTCCAAGTTGAGGACATCGTGATCCACGGCGATACGCTCGTCGTGGCGAACAGGGGCTCGAACGAGATCCGGTTCTTCAGCTTGCCCGAAGGGCGGTACTTGCGGTCTGTAGGTGGTTTCGGTGAAGGGCCCGGGGAGTTTCAATGGCTCCGCTTCATCGAGGAGTGCCATCGAGGCGAACTGACAGCGTTCGATCCGATCGCGTTGCGAATCACGATATTCTCGTTCGACGGTAGGCTAATAGAGACGCACCGGCTCCCGCAGTTGGGTGAGCGCAGAGTATCAGATGTACGCTGTGGATTCGACGGCGGCTATCTAGCCGAGTTTCAGGGTTGGTCCAGGGTCGATGTCGGTCAGTCTTATCGTCCCATGATGTCGCTTGTCGAGTTGCCGCGCGACGGGAGCGTCGAGCCGCGCGTCGTCATGGAGGCCATGGCGGATGAACGATACCGATTCCCCCGGAGTGATGGCCCACGAGTATTCGGAAAGAAGACGGTCTTTGTCGCATGGCAAGATCAACTGGTGGTTGGAACCGGTGATGCCTTCCAGTTGAAGGTTGTGGACCGAAGTGGGATGGAGTCTTTTACTCTATCAATACACGACGCCCCTGTGCCGGTTCAGCCGCGCCACGTCCATTTCGTCACCGAGCGGCAAGTCCAAGCTGTCGAGTCCTACGGCGAGAGCGTCGTCGCAGAACTCAGGCACAACATGGAGACCATCGATTACCCGCGGACGTTCCCGCCCTACAATCACGTTGAGGTGGACGCGACAGGACGCATCTGGATAGAGAGATATCCTATCCCCGAGGCCGGATGGCGTCAGACTTGGGAAGTCTTTTCGAGCCATGCCGACCACCTCGCTTCCGTGACATTCCCGGTAGGCTTCGTGCCCTTCTGGATCGGTACGACGCGGGTCGCCGGAAAGCGCAGAATCACGCTGGGTGTTGAAGTCGTTGAAGTTTTGTCTTACTCCATTGGGGAATCACGATGAGACTTTCGTTGAAAAGAGGCGTCTTCCACCTTGGGTTTCTCGTGTCCGTCATCACCGCACTGCTCCTGGTCCCCGTGCGCTATGATGCTACTGATGCCGAGTTCGTGACGTCGGAGATATGTGGCCGAGCGGGATGCACGGCGAGCCCAGGCATGGATTGCTGGGCCTTACCGGATCAAGAGGAACCGATCCACGGTGCTTGCGATATGCGCGACTGCCCCTCGAGTTGGCCACCCCGGGAAGAGTAGGCCACGTCGATGTCGTGACGCCCAACTGCCCGCCTTCCCAATCACGGCAGCGCTTCGCGTGGCGCGTACGGAGATGAGCCAGCATGATTGAACCCGCGAAGGATCTTGACGCGTTGGTGCACCGCATTGGCGTCCTGGAAACGAAGCTCGTGGGTCTCAGGTTGACACTCGTGATCATGTCCCTGGGCGCACTTGTCCTCGGCCTGTCGGCCTGGCGTGGGTCCGGAGAGGTGAAAGCCAAGCGCCTTCTTCTCACCGATGAAGGGGGCGCGGAGGTTATCGCGGTGCGAGGGGTCCGAGGCCCTGGCGGCCCGGCGGTCCGCCTTGAGACACCTGCGGGCCAGGAGATTCTCCTGCTCGGTCCTGCGATCCTCCACGTGCGCTGAGTACACGAGCCAATCAGCGTGAGTTATCGATCGGCACCTTGTGGCAACGAAAACCCCGTCGTCCACGAGATTATGGCCTTCGGACCACGCTCCTGCGCATGAACCCCGGCGTGCTCGCCGACGCGCAGCTCGCCGCCATTTCTTTATCGATCTTGCTGCGCGGGCCGGTCGCCAACCCGAGGCCGTGAGGACGAGACGCTCGCCCAGGACATCATGCTCGACGCACGACGAGCGGCCGACGGTGACGTGGCTCTCATATCCATAGAGCTCGACGAGCTAGACCTTCCGGAGGGCCCTATTGGCCTTGACCGCTGAGCGGATGGGAATGGAGGTATGGCTAGCCAAGCTAGGTGGTCCAAGAGACCGTGCCGGACGACCCCGAGTACGTCGGGTGGGGACCCGTCGAGAATGACAACGGGGAGGCATGACGGACCCGTAGCCCACCGATCTCCGCGACCCTCCCACGGACCCATGTGCGGGGACCCGGGCAACCCAGAGAGCAGGGAAGGGCACCCCGGATACGAACCAGCCCACCCCTCCGGATCGCGGACCTTGACCCAATCGCGGCCACGGGAGAAAGCTAGAGCATGGACAAGAAGCCTCCCCTCTACTGGCTCGGAGTCACCGCCATCGCCGCGGTCCTGATGAGGCACCAGAGCCTCATGACCGTGGTCGCGGTCCTGTTCCTCCTGATCGGGGTCACCCTGTTCGCGGCCACTGCCTGGTACGCATGGAAGGACCGAAGCCTCCGGGACTCAGGCGGACTGCTCCTGATCACCGCTGGAATCGCGGCCTTGGGAGCCTCGGTCCTGATCTGGTAGAGGCACGGTCACAGGCGCGGTCACCCCTCCATCAGTAGGAAGTCACCCACCCCGTCAGGCACCCCCTCTTCGTCAGGGAAGCTCCCAGACCCCTCCAGGGTGCTCGAGACGCCCGGGACCCCTTGGGAGAGAACAGCTATAACACTGGTATAGCCCGTCTCGCCTCCTGTCCGCTCTGACGCGGTGACGCCCTGGGAGGTC
>CAZPZU010000045.1:0-41581 GCA_964591135.1 uncultured Gemmatimonadaceae bacterium
GTGCTGTCGTCCAGCGCCATCGGCGAGTTCTACCTCCGGCCGGTGGACTACTAGCCGGGGGCGCGGCGCGCCCTCCCGTCCGCGGCCGGCACTCGTTCCCGTCGGCCTCGGCCTGCTGGCCGGGACGGTGGCCGGTGCGGCGCCGGCACGGTTGCTCGCGTCGCTCCTCTTCGAGGTGGCCCCGCTCGATCCGCTCACGTTCGCGGCGGTGCGGTCCCTGCTGCTCGGCGTGTCGGCCGTGGCGGTGTGGATCCCCGCCCGACGGGCCGGACGCGTGGACCCCGTGCGCTCCCTCGGGGCGGAGTGACATGAAGGGGCTGGGGGTCGATCGCTGACCCGAGCTCGTCTCGGGTCGGGCCGGCCCTTTCATGATCTCCGAGGGGAGGGCTCGGCCCGCGCCCTGGTCTCAGCGGCGGCTGCCCACCGCGAGGGAGACGAAGAACAGCGCGGCGGACACGAGCACGATGGCCGCCCCCGACGGGAGGTCCCAGCTCCACGACAGCGCGAGGCCCAAGGCCACGGACGCCATGGCGGACACCACGGCGACGACCAGCATGCCGCGCAGCGAGCGGGCGACCGCCTGGCCCGTCGCGGCCGGGATCACGAGGAAGGCCGACACGAGCACGATGCCCACCAGGCGGACGGACGCGACGATCGTCACGGCCAGGAGGGTGAGGAGGAGGAAGCGGAGGGGCGTGGCCGGGACGCCCGCGGCACGAGCCGCCTCCTCGTCGACGCCCAGGTACAGCAGCTCCTTGAACCAGTATGCGATCAGACCGAGGCCCACCACGCTGAACGCCGCCAGCGGGAGCACATCCCCCCGGCGCACGGACAGGATGTCCCCGAAGAGGTACGCCATCAGGTCCTGGCGATATTCGGGTGACACGCTGATGAGCACGACGCCGAGGGCCATGGCCGTCGGGAAGAACACGCCGATGGCCGTGTCCTCCGAGACCTCGCTCCGGCCCCCGAGCCACCCGATGATCCATGCGACGACGGTCGTGAAGACAGCCGCGGCGAGGAGGGGCTGGATGCCCAGCACGACACCGAGCGCGACGCCTCCGAGGGCCGCGTGCGACAGCCCGACGCCTACGAACGCCATGCGCCTGAGCACGACGAAGAACGACAACACGGCGCACACCACCGCGAGGATCGTCCCCGTGACCAGCGCCCGCTGGACGAAGCCGTAGGCGAGGAAGTCGCTCACCCTGCTTCTCCGGTGCCCTCGTGGACGTGGGCCGAGGGGAAGGGGTAGGCTCTCCCCAGCGCCCCGCTGGTGAGCACCTCGGAGGGCTTCCCGCGGGCGTGCACGCTGCGGTCGAGGAGGATGAGCGTGTCCGCGTGCTCCCCCACCGCGTCGAGGTCGTGCGTGGCGCACAGCAACGTGAGGCCCTGCGCGTGCTGGAGCTCGCACACCAGCGCGTAGAAGCGGGCCCGCGCGGCGGTGTCCAGCCCGGCGGTGGGCTCGTCGAGGAGGAGCAGCCGGGGCTCGCCGCACAGCGCCCGCGCGATCAGGACGCGCTGCTGCTGGCCCCCCGACAGGTCCTGGAAGCGGCGCCGGGCCAGGTCCCCGAGGCGAACCTGCTCCAGCGCCCGGAGCGCCTGCTCGCGGTCGTGGGCGCGGGGGCGCCTGCCCGGCCCCAGGATCCCGGTGCGCCCCATGAGCGCCACGTCCAGCACCGAGATCGGGAAGCCGCGTGGAATCACGACCCGCTGGGGGACGTAGCCGACCGGGCGGACCTCCGCGCCCGGGCGGCCACCGAAGACTTCCACGCGGCCCGAGTCGGGGCGCACGAGCCCCAGCACCAGCCTGAGGCACGTGCTCTTGCCCGCGCCGTTGGGGCCGATGAGCGCGGAGAACGTGCCCTCCGGCACCTGGAAGCTCACGTCCTCCAGGGCCGGTCGGCCGTCGTAGGAGGCGTACACCCGGTCCAGAAGGACCGCAGGAGGCGGCGCTGCGTTCACGAATGCCCCAGTGCGCGTGCGAACGCCCGCGCGTTGAATCGCATCAGCTCGAGGTACCCTTCGCGACCCTCGATGCCCGGGCCGCCCAGGGGGTCCACGACCACGACATCGACGTCGAGCTCCCCGGCGAGCGCGCGCGCGGCCGTCCCGGCGAGCTGCGGCTCGGAGAGCACGGCGCCCACACCGGCGGCGCGGGCCGCATCCACCAGAGCGGCCAGCGCCCGCGCGGACGGCTCGTGGCCGGGGCTCTCGAAGAGGCTGCCGAGGGGCCGGAGGCCGTAGCGGCCCGCAAAGTACGACCAGGCATCGTGCGTCGCGATGAAGCTGCGCCGTTTCACGCCCGCCAACGTGCGGCGGATGTCCGCGTCGAGGACCGTCAGCGAGTCGTGGAGCGCGCGGGCGCGGGTGCGCAGGGCCGCCTCGTGGTCCGGCGCGAGGTCGACGAGGAACCCGGTCATGCGCGGCAGGATCGAATCGCGCACCAGGATGGGATCCAGCCACACGTGGGGATCCCCGGTTCCCGGCCGATCCCCGTGGGAAGCGTGCGCCGCTCGGGCGAGGTGGATCCCGTCCGTGATCCGCAGCGCACGGAGCCCTGGGACGTCCGCGACCGCGTCGTCCAGCCATCCGTCCAACCCACCGCCCACCGAGACGTACCCGGCGGCGTGGTTCAGCGCCCGGATCTGCCCGGGCGTCGCCGCCCACGTATGGACCGAGGCGCGGGGTGGGAGGAGGGTCTCCACCCGGATCGCGTCTCCGCCCACCGTCGCCACGAGGTCGGCCACCGGGAAGATCGTGACGACCACCAGCGGTGGGCCCGCTTCGGGGGAGGAGGGCCGCGTGCACCCGCCGGCGGCGAGCGCACCGAGGAGCGCGGCGGTCAGCCGCGTGGAGGACGGGGTCATGGCGTCAGTCCCGTCCGGTGATCTTGCGGCGCAAGGACTCCAGGAGCGGAAGCGGCGTGAGCTCGCCGTCCACGATCGCGGCCAGCTCCTCCTCGCGGCGCCAGTGGGCCTCCAGCTCCGCCAGCTCCAGCTCGAGGAGGTGCTGCTCCGCGCTCTCGTTCGCCGCGATCTCCAGCGCGACGGCTCCGGTCCGCTGCAGGTCGCCCAGCCGTCGGCCGTCCTTCACCACGATCCGGGTCAGATCCTGCGGCGATCCGGCCTCCTGGATCAGCCTCGTCGCGGAGCTCACGCGGCGCTCGGACGCGCCGGCGAAGTGGTGGTAGGCGAGCGTCCTGCGCAGGGCCTGCTCGGCCTCCTGGCCGGTCAGCCGGAGTCCTCCCTCCCGGTAGTGCCCGCAGCGGGGGCAGCGGTAGGCGAGCTCGATGCCACCGGCGGCATCCCCGGGGAAGAGGCCGAAGCCTCCCCGGTCCCGGTAGGAGAGGGATCGGAAGACGTAGCCGCAGCGGACGCACGCCTGCCTGCCTCGCCAGGCCGCGGAGCCGAAGCGCAGCCAGCGGGCGGCGTCGGCGAGCGTGCTCGAGGCGTTGCCCATCACGAGCCACATGCCCAGGAGCGTCATCCCGCCCGTGGCCCATCCCCCGACCACGACCGCTCCGGCGGCGACCGTACCCGCGAACGAGAGCTTCTTGTACTTCTCGCGCCGGGTGGTGAGCTCCCGCCCGTAACGCCACCACGCCTCCTCGGAGAGGTTCGCACGCCCCACCCGCACGATCTCGAGGGGGCCCGCGCGCAGGAGCGCGATGTTGTCGGTCTGCGACAGCAGCCGCGCCCGGTCTCGCGACACCTTCTCGAGCTCCTCGAGAGCCTCCCACCGCTCCTCGATGGGTGTGAGGGACCACCGCTTGCAGGTGCGGCAGATCGCCCACAGCCGACCCCTGGCCGGGTCGAAGGCCAGACGCTTCCCGACGGGGAAGTGCTCGAGCTCCTCGTTGGGCTCGAAGGGAGTCGAACAGATGAGACAGCGGCTGTACACGGGGCTCCGGGCGGCGTCTTCGGGCGCGGATCGTGCGCGCTCCCAAGATAGCGGCTGTATCGCCGCGGCTCACCCTTCCGGATACCCCACCCACGGACGATTCGGCTAGATTCGCGGACGGCCCCCTCCGGAGACCGTCGCCGGCTGCGTTCGGGATTCCCCATGGTCCTGGTCATCGACAACTACGATTCGTTCACGTTCAACCTGGTCCAGTTCCTGGGCGACCTGGGCGCCGATCCCGTCGTGGTGCGCAACGATCAGCACACCGTGGACGAGCTCGTCGCCATGACGCCCGAGAGGGTCGTGGTGTCGCCCGGCCCCTGTGCGCCCGCGCAGGCGGGTGTGAGCGTGGAGGCGTTCCGCGAGCTGGGCGGTAGCGGCGTGCGCATGCTCGGGGTCTGTCTCGGCCATCAGAGCCTGGGCGAGGCGTTCGGCGGCAGGACCATCCGCGCTCAGCGACTCATGCACGGCAAGACGGGTCGGGTGCGCCACGACGGGACCGGCCTGTTCGAGGGCATTCCGTCCCCGGTCGTCGTGACGCGCTATCATTCGCTGGTGACGGACGCCGCGGCCCTTCCCGACGTGCTGGTGCCCGTCGCGTGGAGCACCGATCCGGCGGACGAAGGGGAGATCCAGGCCATGCGGCATCGCGAGCTGCCGTTGTGGGGCGTGCAATTCCACCCCGAATCGCTCTTCTCCGAGCACGGGAAGACGCTCCTGGCGAACTTCCTCGCGCTGTGAGGAAGGCGGTAGACGCGGACCCACCGTGGCCTGCGGCCATCGTCGGTCACCTCGGGGTGAAGCCGGACGGTTGGATCAATGACAATCTCGGCGCATCAGTTGACCCTCACCCGGTAGCGGAGGTACCTTCCGTGGCGTGAAAATTGCAAGGGAATCACGCGTTTTCGGCTCTGTGAGGGCTCCTTGAGCGGCCAGGTCCTGGGCATCGTACCCGCCAGGCTCGCATCGACCCGACTCCCCAGAAAACCCCTCTATCCCCTCCACGGCAGGCCCCTGATCGAGTGGGTCTGGCGCAGGGTCGAGGGTATGTCGGTGCTGGATCACGCGGTCGTCGCCACCGATTCGGAGGAAGTGGCCGAGGTGTGCCGGGCTCTGGGTGCTCCGGTGGAGATGACGTCGGCGGACCACCCCTCGGGCACGGACCGCGTCGCGGAGGTCGCGCGCAGAGCGGAGTACGTCGGCTACGAGTTCGTGGCCAACGTGCAGGGTGACGAACCGCTCCTGAAGGAGCCGCACCTGCGCTCGGCCATCGATCTCGTGCGCGTCGGGGGGTGGGACGTCGGCACCTGCGCGACGCCCCTTCTGGTGGACGAGGCCCGGAAGGACCCCGCGGTGGTCAAGGTGGCCCGCGCCGCCAGCGGCAGGGCGCTCTACTTCAGCCGGGCCGCGATCCCCTACAAGCGGGACGACAAGCCGCTGCAGGACGAGTTGGAGCGGGCACCCTTCCTGCGCCACATCGGCATCTACGCGTACACCCGCGCCGCGCTGGAGGACTGGGTGGCCATGCCGCCGTCCCCGCTCGAGCGGCTCGAGATGCTGGAGCAGCTGCGGCCATTGGAGGCTGGGCTGAGGATCGGGGTGGCGGTGGTGGGCGCTGCCGACCCGGGCGTGGACACGCCGGCGGACGTCATCCGCATGGAAGAGAAGCTGAGCCAACTGGGCGCAACCACAATCGCATGACGCGGAGACCATGAGCGAGACGCAGAAGAGGCCGACCAAATACATCTTCGTCACCGGTGGCGTGGTCTCGTCGTTGGGCAAGGGCATCGCCGCCGCGTCGATCGGACGCCTGCTCAAGGAGCGCGGCCTCCGGGTCACGATCCAGAAGTTCGATCCGTACATCAACGTCGATCCGGGCACGCTCTCGCCGTTCCAGCACGGCGAGGTCTTCGTCACCGACGACGGCGCCGAGACCGACCTCGATCTGGGCCACTACGAGCGCTTCATCGACGAGTCGCTCTCGCAGGCGAACAACATCACCACGGGGCGGGTCTACCAGACCGTCATCAGCAAGGAGCGCCGCGGCGACTACCTGGGCTCGACGGTCCAGGTGATCCCCCACATCACCGATGAGATCAAGGCGGCCATCCGGCGTCTGGCGCCGGAGCACGACGTCGTGATCACCGAGATCGGGGGCACGGTCGGCGACATCGAGTCGCTGCCCTTCCTCGAGGCCATCCGCCAGTTCCGGGTCGACGTGGGCAAGGAGAACGCGATGTTCGTTCACCTCACCCTGGTGCCCTACATCGCTGCGGCCGGCGAGCTCAAGACCAAGCCCACGCAGCACTCGGTGCGCGAGCTGATGCAGATCGGAATCCAGCCCCAGGTCGTGATCTGCCGGACCGAGCACCCGCTCTCGGAGGACGTGCGCCGGAAGATCGCGCTGTTCACCAACGTGGACCACGACGCGGTCATCGAGGCGGCCGACGTGGAGACGATCTACGAGGTGCCGCTGAGCCTGCGCGAGCAGAAGCTCGACGAGGTCATCATCGCCCGCCTGGGCATCGACGCACCCGAGCCGGACCTGGCGCCGTGGACGGAGATGGTGAACCGGGTGAAGCGGCCGTCGTCCGGCGAAGTGCGCATCGCGGTGGTGGGCAAGTACACGGCGTTGGTGGACTCCTACAAGTCCATCCAGGAGGCGCTCATCCACGGCGGCATCGCAAACGACGTGAAGGTCCGCACGGACTGGCTGTCCTCGGAGCAGTTCGAGGAGGGGAGGGGGGTGGACCTCCTGGAGGACTACCACGGCCTGCTGATCCCCGGCGGCTTCGGGCCGCGGGGCGTGGAGGGGATGCTGATGGCGATCCGGTGGGCGCGGGAGAACCACCTGCCGTTCTTCGGAATCTGCCTCGGGTTGCAATGCGCGGTCGTGGAGTTCGCACGCAACGTGTGCGGGCTGGAGGAGTCGCACTCCTCGGAGTTCCACGAGGACGCATCCGATCCGGTGATCTGCCTCCTCGATTCCCAGCTGCAGGTGACCACCAAGGGCGGCACCATGCGCCTGGGCGCCTACCCGTGCGCCCTCAAGGAGGGCTCCCGCGCCCGTGAGATCTACGGCGCCGTGGAGGTCAGCGAGCGTCATCGGCACCGCTTCGAGGTGAACAACGCCTACCGGAGTCTCCTGGAGCAGCACGGCCTGACGATCAGCGGAACGTCCCCGGACGGGGGCCTCGTCGAGATGATCGAGGTCACGGAGCACCCGTGGTTCGTAGCCGGGCAATTCCACCCGGAGCTCAAGAGCCGGCCGACGCGGCCGCATCCGCTCTTCGACTCCTTCGTCAGCGCGGCGGCCCGCTACGCCGGCGGTGGGCGCGTCGCGCCGGCCCCCGAGCCGGCGGGCGTCTGAGCGCAGGGAACGGTGTCGGCATGTTCGAGCGCTTCACGCTCATCGCGGGGCCCTGTGTCCTCGAGGACGACGCACTGAACCTGCGCGTGGGGACTGCGCTGGCCCGCATCTCGTCGGAGCTCGGGCTGCCCCTGGTCTTCAAGGCCTCCTTCGACAAGGCGAACCGCTCGAAGCTCGATGCTCACCGGGGCCCGGGCCTGGAGGGGGGGCTCGAGCGGCTGGCGCGGGTGAAGACAGAGACGGGCCTGCCCGTCCTCACCGACATCCACGAGCCCTGGCACGCGGCGGAAGCCGCCGCCGTGGTGGACGTGCTCCAGATCCCTGCCTTCCTTTGCCGCCAGACCGATCTGCTGGTCGCGGCGGGCCGCACGGGGCGACCCGTGAACGTGAAGAAGGGCCAGTGGATGGCGCCGGAGGAGATGGCCCACGCGGTCGACAAGATACGGCGCTCGGGGTCGTCCGAGGTCACCGTGACCGAGCGCGGCACGTTCCTCGGCTACGGCAACCTGGTCGTGGACATGCGCTCCTTCGCCCGGCTGAGGGCCGCGGCTGGCGTTCCGGCCATCTTCGACGGCACGCACTCCGTACAGCGCCCCGGAAAGGCCGACGGCGCGAGCGGCGGAGACCCGGAGCACATTCCGGATCTGGTGCGCGCCGCGGTGGCCGCGGGGTGCGACGGGCTGTTCCTCGAGACGCATCCGACGCCGGCCACCGCCCCGTCCGACGGTGCGAACATGCTGCCGCTGGACGGTCTGCGCGCGCTGCTGGAAGACGTCCTGGCCATCCGGGCCGCCCTCGGACGGGAAGAGACCGCGTCATGAGCGCGCCCGAGCCCGTAGGACCGATTCCAGAGGCGCTCGCGCGCCGCGTCAGGCTCGTCGTCTTCGACGTGGACGGGGTGCTCACGGACGCCGGCGTGTACCTGGGGATCCTCCCCGGGGGAGAGGAGGTCGAGCTCAAGCGCTTCGACATCCAGGACGGGCTCGGGCTGAAGCTCCTACAGTGGGCGGGCCTCGAGGTCGTGCTCGTGTCGGGCCGGAACTCCCACGCGACGACGCTCCGGGCCCAGGAGCTCGGCGTCGAGCTCCATCAGGACGACGCGGCCCAGAAGCTACCCTCCATCCGGGGCGTCATGGAACGGCTGGGCATCGGATGGGACGAGGTCGCCATGCTGGCCGACGACCTTCCCGACGTGGCCGTCCTTCGCCTGGTGGGGCTCAAGGCCGCGGTCGCCAACGCCGTTCCCATGGTCGCGTCCATGGCGGACTGGCGGGCCACTCGCCCGGGAGGTCGCGGTGCCGCGCGGGAGTTCTGCGAAGCGCTCCTCGAAGCGCGCGGCCAGCTCGACGAGGTCGTGGAGGCTTACGTCCGGGAACGGAGCGTACCGTGAGCGGACAGTTCCCGGACCAACGGCTCGTGGAGGAGGGGCGACGGGTGCTGCGCCTCGAGGCGGCGGCGCTGTCGGCCCTGGAGGAGCGGCTGGGTGGGGAATTCGTCCGGGCCTGCCGGCTGGTGGCCGACGCCGCGGGGCGCGCGGTCGTCTCCGGCCTGGGCAAGAGCGGACACGTGGCCCGCAAGATCGCGGCGACGCTCACCTCTACGGGGACGCCGGCCACCTTCCTCCACCCGGTGGAGAGCCTGCACGGCGACATGGGGATCGTGGGGCGGGAGGACGTGGCGATCCTGATCTCGAAGTCGGGCGACACCGCGGAGATGGGGGGGCTCATCGAGTATCTGGTGCGCCTCGGCGTGCCGATCGTGGCGATGACGGGTCGAAGGGACTCCCCGCTGGCTCGGCACGCTTCGGTGACGCTCGACTGCTCGGTCGAGGAAGAGGCCTGTCCGATGGATCTGGCGCCAACCTCCTCGACCACCGCCACGCTGGCCCTGGGCGACGCCCTTGCGGTGGTCGTGCTCCAGCTGAAGGGCTTCCGCGAAGAGGACTTCGCGGTGCTCCATCCCGGCGGCTCCCTGGGACGAAAGCTCTCAGTGCGGGTAAGAGACGTGATGGTGGCGGAGGAGTACCCGTGGCTGGAGGAGGACAGCCGCATGCGCGATTGCATCGTGCCCCTCGCCGAGATGCGCGGGACGGTGCCGATCGTGGACGGAGGGAAGCGCGTGGTGGGTGTCGTGACCGCGGGCGACCTCACGCGTCTCATGGAGCGCGACCCGGCCTTCCTGGACCGAACCGTGGCGGAGGTGATGACCCGAAATCCGAAGGTGGCCGACCCCGAGGAGCTCGGCTCGGCGGCCGTGCGGCGCATGGAGACGCACGGGATCATGGCGCTTCCCGTCCAGGACGACCATGGCGTTCTCCTGGGCATCGTGCACCTCCACGATCTTATGAGATCAGGAGCCGTATGATCAAGAGCTGCTTCAGGTTACGCATCGGATTCACGTCGGCCTGTCTGCTGGCGGCGCTCGTGGCGTGCGAGGGCCCGACCGAGTCGCCGACCGCGTCGGAGGATCTGCAGAACATCCAGGCCGACAACGTGATCTTCGGCATGGTCTCCTACCTGACGGCCAAGGGCGTGCGCCAGGGGCGCATCGACGCGGACACGGCGTACGTCTACAACGACTCCGCGACCGTCAAGCTCCGGCGCATGAAGGTCGTCTTCTACGACGAGGACGGACGCCAGCGGGCGACGGTCACGGCCGATCG
The DNA here is from genome assembly GCA_964591135.1 of uncultured Gemmatimonadaceae bacterium. Classification (GTDB taxonomy): domain Bacteria; phylum Gemmatimonadota; class Gemmatimonadetes; order Longimicrobiales; family Gaopeijiaceae; genus SZUA-318. The sequence goes on from CAZPZU010000045.1 coordinate 9,936, forward strand.
CGGAGAGCTGGAGCAGAGCAGCGATCGCATGGTGGCGCGGGGCAACGTCGTGCTGACGATCCCCGGCGAGGGGGAGAAGGTCGAGAGCGCCGAGCTCAAGTACGATCCCGACCGCCAGTTGATCTGGAGCGATTCGGCGAGCGTCCTCACGCGTGAGGACGGGAGCGTGACGCGCGGATCCTCGTTCCAGTCGGACCTCCAGTTCAACAACGTCAAGGTCGAGAAGCCTCGCGGCGCCATCGGCGAGATCGCGTTCTGAGTGAGATGTCGATCCCACCCCTCCGCATCCTCCCCATCGCAAGGCGTGTCGCGCCGGTTCTGGCCGCCGCGGCGCTCCTCGTGCCCGGGCGCGTGCGGGCGCAGGCCCCGGAGGCGGGGACGTGCCGCTTCCTCGAGGGCACGGAGAGCGCCGTGACGAACGTCATCCCGGGGGCCGGGCGGATCAGCTGGGTGAGCAGGCCCCGCATCGCCTGCAGCGATGGCGTGCGCATCGAGGCGGACTCGGCGGTCGCCTACTCGGCGCAGGCCATGAGCCATCTCATGGGGAACGTGCGCTATCACGACGGGGCCCGGGAGCTGCGCGCCGACGAGGCGAGGTACTTCTCCAACTTCGGCAGGCTGCAGGCGAGCGGGCACGTCTTCCTGCGCGACACGCTGCAGGGCTCGACGATCGAGAACGGGGACCTGCTCTACCTGCGGCAGACGGACTTCCGCCCCCAGGAGGAGATGACGGTCACCATCGGGCCGGATCGCGTCCGGCCGAGGGCGTTGCTCCGGGTGGGCCCGGGGGAGGATACGGTTCAGGCCGGTCAGCCGGCCGCGTCTGCGGACACGTCCGGCGCCCCACCACCCTTGGCCGCACCGGACTCGGCCCTGGCTCCGGACACGGCGATCGCAGCCGACACCATGCCGTCGGTCCTCCCCGCGGACACGAGCGCCCCGCGACCCGTGACGCTACCGGACTCGGCCCTGGCTCCGGACACGGCGATCGCAGCCGACACCACGGTCGTGCCGGACACCACCGTGGCGGCCGCCGGGGACACGGCCGCCGTTGCCGACACGACCGTCCCGCCGGACACGACGGTCGTGCCGGACACCACCCGGGTGGCCGCGGGGGACAGTATTCTGGCGTCCGACACGGTCCCGCCCGTTCCGGACGCGGGTCCGCCGGCGCCGCAGCCGGCCCCCGCGCCACCCGACACGGTGCCCTATCAGGTGGAGGCGAACCGCATCTTCTTGAAGGGAGACCAGTACTTCACCGCCAGCGGCGACGTCGTCATCGAGCGGGACTCGCTCCTGGCCTACGCCGACTCGGCCGAGTACGACCAGGCCGGCGCCCGCATGGACCTCGTGGGCTCAGCCAGGGTGGATGGCTCCAGCTACGACCTCACCGGCCGGAGGATCGAGCTCACGATGCCCGGGGGCCGGATGCGCTCCGTCCGCGCCATTCATCAGGCCCAACTGGTGGGAGAGGACCTGCACATGCAGGCGCCGGTGATCGATATCTTCCTCTCCGAGGGAGAGATGGAGCGCCTCGTCGCTGTTCCTCTGCGACCGCCGCCGGCCGTCGAGGGCGCGCCCAGGGCCGAGCCCGACAGCACCGACCTGGCCCGCCCCGTCGCCGAGGCACAGGACTTCGTCCTGACGGCCGACTCCGTGGAGGTGAGCACACCCCGGCAGGTCCTGGAACGGATCTTCGCGGCCGGCGACGCCCGGGGTGAATCCACCGCGCGCGACTCCCTCAACGTGGAGTCGCTCCCGCCGGTGGCTCGCAAGGACTGGTTGGAGGGCGACACCGTCATCGCCACCTTCGTGCGGGCGGCACCCGAGCCCGGAGCGCCGGCGGACTCGGCGGGGCGGGAGTACCGCCTCGACCGCCTGGTCGCGCACGGGGCGGCGCGCAGCCTGTACCGGCTGATGCCTTCCGACTCCACGGCGCGTCCGGGGATCGATCCGCCGGCCGTGTCCTACGTGACCGGCACGAAGATCACCATCGTCATGAACGAGGGGGAGGTCGATCGGATGGAGGTCGAGGGCCCGACGGCGGGTTGGCACCTGGAGCCGACCACCCGGGGCGCGCCCGCGGACTCCCTGGCGCCTCCGGACACCTCGCACGTCGGGCCGGACACGGCGGCTGTCTCCGTGGCGCCCTCCGGGCGCGCGACGGTCGGTCGGGCCCGTCCCGCCGCGCCGCGCGACCGCGAGGGCGCATACGTGACCTCGCGTCCGGCCCCCACGGGCACCGATCCGAGATGGCGACGCAGGAGGAGGGGAGGATGAGGTCGCGCGAAGAGCTGAGAACGTTCGCGGAGGAGCTCGACGCCCACGACCTGTCGGTGGCCGCGGGGCTCGAGGCACTCGTCCACCGGGCGGACGCGAGGGGAAGCGCGGAGCGCGGCGTGTGGATCGCGTCGGTCCGCGACGTCCTCGAGGAGCTCGCCCGCGAGCTGGGGAGCCACGGCGCCTCGATGCTCGGTGCCGAGGGGGAGGAGTTGGCGCGGTTCCTCGAAATGCGGGTCATCCCCCGGCTGGAGGAGGCCGGGATCGCGTTCCGTGACGAGCCCGACCAGGCGTGGACCGCCCTGGAGATGGATCCCGAGCTGTGGGCCGACGTATCAGGGGACCGTGACAACGTCGGTGCGCACCTCTCCGACGTCGTGCGCAACCTGGAGAAGTTGCGCGCCCACGTCTACGACGTCTCCGCGGAGGAGGTCGGCCGCGAGGGAGGCGAAAGCCGGCTTTACGCCGAGGGGCTGACGAAGATCTACCGGCGCCGCACGGTCGTCAGCGAGGTGGACATCTCGGTGCGCCAGGGGGAGATCGTCGGGCTCCTCGGACCGAACGGCGCGGGCAAGACGACGACCTTCTACATGATCGTCGGCCTCATCCCGCCCAACGCTGGACAGGTCTACCTGGACGGGGAGGACATCACCAACGTTCCGATGTACCGGAGGGCGCGCAAAGGCGTCGGCTACCTGGCCCAGGAGCCGTCGATCTTCCGCAAGCTCACGGTCGAGGAGAACGTCCTGGCGATCCTCGAGACGCTCGATCTGCCGCGGGGCGAGGAGAAGGCGCGCCTCGAGCACCTCCTCGAGGAGCTGGGTCTGAAGGGCTTGCGCAAGAGCAAGGCGTACTCGCTCTCGGGCGGCGAGCGCCGCAGGCTCGAGATCACCCGCGCCCTGGTCCAGCGGCCGAAGTTCATGCTCCTGGACGAGCCGTTCGCCGGGATCGACCCGATCGCCGTGAACGACATCCAGCAGATCGTGCGCGGCCTCAAGTCCCGGGGCATCGGCGTGATCATCTCCGACCACAACGTCGAACAGACGCTGGAGATCGTCGATCGCGCCTACATCATGTACGAGGGGAGGATCCGGGTGAGCGGAACCGTCTCGGAGCTGGTCTGGAACGAGGAGGTCGCGGAGATCTACCTGGGGCCGACGCTCACGCAAAGGATGCGCGGAAGGTACTCCCGTCCGCAGCTTGAAGAAGCCAATATTCCGGCAGGGCCCTGACGACCCCGCCGTGCCCATACAAGGAACGGAATGAGTCAGTTCAACGCGAAACTCTATCAGAGCGCGCAGCTCCGGCAGGAGATGCGGATCAACCCTCGCCTGTATCAGGCGATGGAGTTGCTCTACATGCCCCTGCTCGACCTGCAGCAGCACCTGAAGGAGGAGTTGGCGGAGAACCCGTTCCTGGAGATGGGGGAGGCCGACGTCCAGCAGGAGGTCGAGCTCAAGGAGGACACGAAGGACGAGCCGCTCGGGGACGACGTGGACTGGGAGGAGATCCTCCTGGACGGCTTCGACGTGGGCGGGCGCCGGGCGCAGTACGAGCAGAAGGAGTACTTCGAGCCGACGCCGGTGGAGAGCGAGGACCTGCACGACCACCTGCACGACCAGCTGCGCATGCTCGAGCTCGACGAGCGCGAACTGCGGCTGGGCGAGGAGATCATCGGCAACATCGACGACCACGGGACGCTCGTGTGCGACGTCGAGGATGTCGTCACCGGCGTCAACGAGTGGCTGGAGGAGGTGCGACCCGCCGCCGTCCGCGCCGCCGAGGAGATCGAGGATGCCGACGAGCGCGCCGTGGAGCTCGAGGAGATCGCGACGATCTTCCGCCCCTACGAGCTCTCCGAGGCCGAGGCGATGCTCCAGGTCATCCATGGGTTCGACCCCCCCGGCGTGGGTGCGCGCGACGTTCGCGAGTCGATCCTGATCCAGCTGCGCCAGAAGGACATGGGAGACTCGGTGGCGTACAGCATCGTCGAGGACCACTTCGACGCGCTGATCAGCCACCGCTGGAACGACATCGCCCGCTCGCTCGGGATCACGCCGAAGGAGGTGCAGGCGGCCGCCGACGAGATCAGCCACCTGGATCCCAAGCCGGGGCTGAAATACTCGGCCGATCCGGAGCAGTACGTGATCCCGGACCTGGTCGTGGAGAAGATCGACGGCGAGTACCTGGTCTTCGTGAACGACACCAGCCTCCCGCGCCTGCGGATCTCACGCGCCTACCGGGAGGTTGCCAGGGACAAGCGCAAGTTCACGGGGGAGAACAAGGAGTTCATCGCCAGCAAGCTCAACTCGGCGAACTGGATGATCCAGGCCATCGAGCAGCGCAGGCAGACGATGCTGAAGGTCATGAGCTTCATCGTCGACCGGCAGCGCGACTTCTTCGAGCGCGGCGTGCAGCACCTGCGGCCGCTCACCCTGCGCGAGGTCGCCGACCACATCGAGATGCACGAGTCGACGGTGTCCCGCGTCACGAACCAGAAGTACGTGCAGACGCCTCGGGGCGTCTTCAGCCTCAAATACTTCTTCTCGAGCGGGCTGTCGACCACGAGCGGTGAGGACATCTCCGCCCGTGGCGTGAAGGACAAGATCAAGAGCCTCGTCGCCGAGGAGGACGCGAAGAAGCCGCTCACCGACCAGGCCATCGTGAAGCACCTCAAGACGGACGGGGTGAAGATCGCGCGCCGCACGGTGGCGAAGTACCGAGATCAGCTGGGGATCCTGCCCGCTCGGATGCGCAAGAGAGTGTGACGTGAGCGAGCCCGACCTCTCCGTGCAGTCGGACGGCGGGCGCTCGTCGGCGGCGAGCCTGTCCGACCTCATGCGCCGTGATTTCGCGGTGGTGGTGCCCGCGTACAACGAAGCGCCCGTGGTCCCCGACCTGATCCGGGAGCTGCGCGAGACGTTCGAGGCGCTCGACCTGGCCGGCGAGGTGATCGTGGTCGACGACGGCTCGACGGACGGCACGGCCGACGTCGTTGGGCGTGAGGGCGCCGGGTGGGAGGCGCTCACCGTGCTCCAGCACCGCACGAACCTCGGCAAGACCGAGGCGATGGTGACGGCCGCCGCCCACACCGACCGCACCTGGCTCGTCCTGTTCGACGCCGACCTTCAGCACCGCCCCGAGGAGATTCCGCGCTTCCTGGCCAAGCTCCAGGAGGGGTGGGACATCGTCACCGGCCGCAAGGTGGGCCCCTACGGCAAGCGCGGCGTGTCCACCGTCTACAACCGGCTCTCCAGGCGGATCTTCCAGGTGCCGGTCTCCGACCTGAACTCCATGAAGGCGTTCCGGCGCGACATCCTCGACGGGATGGCCCTCCGCCACGACTGGCACCGCTTCTTCGTGGTGCTGGCGCACGCGCGCGGCTACCGGGTGACCGAGATCGACGTCGAGCTGCTCCCGCGCCGCGCCGGCGAGTCCAAGTTCACGGGCCCGCTGCGCATCCTGGTGGGCATGCTGGACCTCCTGTCCGTGTGGTTCCTCCTCTGGTTCTCGCGCAAGCCCCTCCTGCTGTTCGGCGCCACGGGCTTCGCCCTGGCCGCGCTGGGCGTCCTCGTCGGAGTGGTCGCGGTCTACCTGCGTTTCCTGCACCCGCTACTCGGGTTCGCCCCCTACATCCCGCCGATGGGCTATCGGCCGCTCCTGTACCTGGTGATGCTCCTGGAGACGCTGGGGGCGCTCCTCCTGGGCTTCGGGCTGGTGTCGGAGCAGGTGGCCCAGGTTCGCGCCGAGCTCGAGGATCTGCGCAGGAAGGGAAGCTGAGCGTGGGTCCGGCCCCGCGGTCCCCGCGCGTCCTGGTGGTCGTGGGGACCCGTCCGGAGGCCATCAAGATGGCACCCGTGCTCGCGGCCCTGCGCGGCGGCGCGCGGGAGCTCGAGACGCGCGTCTGCCTCACGGGGCAGCACACCGCGCTGGTCGACCAGGTGCTCGACGCCTTCGACCTCGCGCCCGACTACGACCTCGGCATCATGCGCGAGGACCAGACCCTCTACGACGTCGTGCACGGGGCGCTGGACGGGCTGCGGGACACGGTGCGTGCCTTCCGGCCGGACGTGCTCCTCGTGCAGGGCGATACCGCGACGGTCTTCGTGGGCGCGCTGGTCGGGTACTTCGAGCGCGTGCGGGTCGGCCACGTCGAGGCCGGGCTGCGCAGCCACGACAAGTGGGCGCCCTTTCCCGAGGAGATCTTCCGCCGCCTGTGCGACGTTCTCTCCGACTGGTACTTCGCACCCACCGTGACCGCGCGCGACGCGCTGCTGGCCGAGGGCGTGCCGGCCGGGCGGATCAACGTGACGGGCAACACGGTGGTCGACGCGCTGCGCTCCGCCGCGGCGCGCGGACGTCCGGTCCGGGACGGGGCGCTCGCCTCGGTCCTGTCGGGAGACCGACGGCTGGTGCTGCTGACGGCCCACCGGCGCGAGTCGTTCGGGGAGCCGCTGCGGCGTGCCTTCGGCGCAGTCCGTACCCTCGCCGACAGGTTCCCGGACATCGAGGTCGTCTACCCGGTGCACCCCAATCCGAACGTGCGCGGACCGGCCGCCGACATCCTCGCCGGCCATCCCCGCGTCCACCTGACGGACCCGCTGGACTACCTCGACCTGGTGACCGCGCTCCAGCGGTCCGCCCTCGTGCTCACGGACTCGGGAGGGATCCAGGAGGAGGCGCCGACGTTCGGCACGCCGGTGCTTGTGCTGCGGGAGGTGACCGAGCGACCCGAAGGGGTGGAGGCCGGGGTGGCGGAGCTGGTGGGGACGGACCCCGATCGGATCGTGGCGCGCGGGACGGCGGCGCTCGGGCGAAGCGGGACCGACGCCGCTCCGCCGCCCAACCCCTACGGGGACGGAAGGGCGGGGGAGCGCATCGCGGACATCCTCCGCGCCGAGCTGGCCGGCGGGGACCGGCGGACGGAGGACTGGCCCGGGACGGAGGTGGCGCCCGGCGAGACGGGAGCGGCCGGCTGAACATCCTGATGCACTGCGTCTACTTCCCGCCGGAGGTGGGCGGCCTGGAGAGCCACGTCTTCCACCTGTGCCGCGCGCTGGCGGCGGGAGGCCACGAGGTGGCGGTCGTCACGTCCCGATCGAGGCCCGACGTTCCCGCCCACGAGGTGATGGACGGCGTCGGGGTCTGGCGTACGTGGCTTCCCGGCCGGAACACGCTGGGGTGGGCGGCCCACGCCGCCGGATCGGTCTCCCGCACGGTGGCCCTGGCCCGGAGGGCCGACATACTGCACGCGCAGGCGTTCCAGTCCGTGCCACCCCTCGCGGTGGCGCGCGCCGCCACCGGCGCTCCGCTGGTGAGCACGTACCACACCTCGCACTTCCTCCGGCTGGCGAAGAAGCCGGCCTGGCGGGGGATCCTCGGCAGGCTGGTGGCCGCAGGGGACCACAACCTGGCCGCGTCGGTGGAGATCGCGCACGTGGCCGAGGGGCTGGCGCCCGGGCATCGGGTCGAGCCGCTGACCAACGGCGTGGAGACCGACCTCTTCCGCCCCGTGGATGGGTCGCTTCCACCGCCGGAGGGTGGCCGACGCCGCCTGATCGTGCCTCGCCGTCTGTTCGAGAAGAACGGCGTCGCCTGGTTCCTGCGCGCGCTCCCCCTCATCGCCCGCGCAGTGGACGTGGAGGCGGTGCTCGTGGGCGACGGCCCCGAGCGGGCGAGCCTCGAGCGGCTCGCCGGCGAGCTCGGCGTGCGCGACCGGATCCGCTTCCTCGGCGCACGGCCCCACGCCGAGATGCCCGCGCTGCTCTGCTCCGGGGAGCTCGCCGTCTTCCCCTCGCTCATGGAGGCGACGTCCGTGGCGGCGCTCGAATGCATGGCGTGCGGGCTGCCCGTTGCGGCGTCGGACGTGGGCGGCCTCCCGGAGATCGTCGACGACGAGGTGGGGGGGCTGTTCCGCCCCGCGGATCCCGAAAGCCTGGCGGGGGTGGTGGTGGCGATGCTCGCGCGTACCGATCTTCCGGAGTTGGGCGCCCGCGCGCGCCGCCGCGTGGTCGAGCGGTGGAGCAACGCGCGTCTCGCCGCGCGGCACCTGGAGATCTACGAGGAGCTCCTCCGTGGAACGGGGGCGGCCTGAGGCGCATCGAATCCCCGAAGAGCCGGACATGACCAAGAGGCGAGCGAAGCCAACGAAGGAGTCGAAAGAGCGGAAGGTCGCGGGCGGATCCGCGCCTGCGGGCCCGGGCATCCCCCTGTGGGTGCCCGTGGTCGTCTTCGGCGTGCTCACGCTGTGGCTCTTCCGGGCGTTCGTGTTCAGCGGCCAGATGCTCTTCGGGAGCGACACGCTCTACGGGGGCGGCTACGTGGCCCGGGCGATGTACGCCGAGTGGCTCAAGTCCGGCACGTTCCCGCTATGGAGCCCGAGGATCCTGGGGGGGACGCCGTTCATCTCCGCGCTCTCCGGCGGCGATTCCCTCTACCCGCCGTCCGCGATCCTCCTCCTCCTGCTCCAGCCCTACCGCGCGCTCGGGTGGAAGCTGGTCGTGCACGTGTTGGCGGCGGGCTTCTTCACCTACGGCTGGACGCGGCGCATCGGCTGCAGCCGGGCCGCGGCGCTCATCGCCGGGGTGGGGTACATGCTGTCGCCCATGCTGGTGAGCTTCGTCCACCCCGGCCACGACGGGAAGCTGTTCGTGATGTCGCTGGCACCGCTGCTGTTCTGGGCCGTCGAGGGGCATTTCTCGCGTCCCGGCGTGCGGAGCTTCGCGGCCATCGGGCTGACCGTGGCGCTGGTGCTCCTCACGACACACTTCCAGATGGCCTACTTCCTGTTCGGCGCCGTCGGGCTGTACGCGATCTTCCGCGCGGTGCAGACGGCGCGCGGGAACGGCCCGCAGGACGATAAGGCTGCCTCATCCGCGGAGCCGCCCGAGACCCCGGAAGCCGGCGCGAAGGCGCGCAGGCGTCCTGTGGCCCCCGCGGTCGCGCGCTTCGGCCTCTTCCTGGCGGCTTCGGTCGCCGGCGTGGCCGGGGCGGGCGTCCAGTTCATCCCCGCCGCGAGCTACGTCACCCAGTATTCCCGGCGGATCCAGACCACGAGGGAGGCGGCCGGGGAGACGGGGCGTGCGTGGTCGAGCTCCTGGTCGCTCCATCCCGAGGAGGCCATGAGCCTCCTCATCCCGAAGTTCGCCGGCAACAATGCCGGAGGCTCGGCCTGGGCGACCGACACGTACTGGGGGCGCAACGCCTTCAAGGACAACCTGGAGACCGCAGGTGTGCTCCTCCTCCTCCTCGCGGCGGTCTCGTTCGCGGGGGGGGCCCGCGCGGGGCTCCGGTGGTTCCTGATCGGCCTCGGCGGAGTGGCGTTCCTCTTCGCATTGGGGACGCACACGCCCGTCTGGGGGCTCTTCTATGCCCTCGTCCCCGGCATCCGGATGTTCCGCGCGCCTTCCCAGGCGATGTTCCTCCTCGTCTTCGCGGCGACGACCCTCGCCGCCCTGGGGGTGGACCGGGTGCTGCGGGCCGCCGCGGAGGACGATGCGGAGGGTTGGAAGCCGATCCTGCGCGTCCTCGGCGTCGGCACGGGCCTGCTCGCCCTCCTCGCGCTTCTCGCCTCCTCCGGCGCCCTCACGTCGATGTGGACGACGACGATCGACGCCGGGATCGACCCCGCGCGCCTGCAGCGGCTCGACACCCTGCGGCCGTTCCTGGTGCGGAGCGCCTTCCTGTCGGCGCTCCTGGCCGGCCTCGCCTGGGCGCTCGTGTGGGGTGTGCGCCGGGCCTGGCTCGCGCCCACGGCGCTGGTCGCGGGCCTGCTCGTGCTCGTCGGCGTGGACCAGCTCCGGGTGGACGGGACCTTCGTGCAGACGCTCGACTTCCAGTCGTGGGCACGCCCCGATCCCAACATCCAGGCACTGCTGGATCGCGAGGCCGGAAGCCCGGAGCCGTACCGCCTGCTGTCGCTGGCGGACCGCGGACAGGACGTGAAGCCGGCCATGTACGGGATCGACCTCGCGGCGGGCCACCACCCGAACGACCTGTCGCGCTACCGCGAGCTGATCGGGATGGTGGGGTCGGACATGCCCGAGAACCTGTTCAACGGCAACATCCGCCGGCTCCTGAACGTGCGCTACATCCTGTGGCCCGATCGTCAGCTGGGGGAGGCCCCGGAGCAGGGGATCGTGTCGCGCACGCAGCTCCAGGACGGTCGCCCCTACGAGACCCTCCTGGCCGACGTCGGCCTTCCCCGCGCGCGGCTGGTGGCGTCCGCGGTGGTGAAGTCCGACGAGGAGGCGGTCCCCTACATGCTCTCCGACGCCTTCGATCCGGAGACGGAGGTCGTGTTGCCGGAGCCGCCGCCGACCGCGTTGGACGGAGGGCCGGTCTCGGGCGAGGTGCGCTGGGTCGAGCGGACGCCGAACCACCTCCGGCTCACCGTGACCTCGGACAGGCCCGCGCTCCTGGTCGTCTCGGACAACTGGTTCCCGGCGTGGCACGCATCCGTGGACGGGGCGGACGCCCCCGTGCTGCGCGCCTACCACACGCTGCGGGCCGTCCCGGTGGCGGCCGGCACCCACGACGTCGAGATGTGGTACCACTCGGAGCTCCTGATGCGCTCTCTCCTGCTGAGCGTCGTGACGGTGGTGGTGCTCGTCGGCCTCGGCGCGTTCGGGATCGCGCGTGATCGGCAACGGAGGTCCGTCTGAAGAAAGCGCTGGTCCGTGTGGGGCAGCTGGCCCTCACGGTTCTGGTCACCTGGTTCGTCCTCGAGCGCCTCGGCCCCGGGGTCGGGGAGCTGCGCGGCCTCGATCCGTCCCTCTGGCGGCCGAACGTGCCGCTCCTGCTGGCTTCTTGCGCGCTGCTGCTGCTCGCGTACTTCTGGTCCGCCGCGCTGTGGGGCCGGATCGTGGTCGACCTGGGCGGCCCGACGCTCTCCACATTCGCCTCGATCCGGCTTTTCATGGTGGCCAATCTGGGGCGATACGTGCCGGGCAAGGTCTGGCAGATCGCCGGACTGGCCGTGCTCGCCCGCAGGCGCGGTGTTCCCGCGGCCACCGCGACCGGAGCGGCCGTGCTGGGGCAGGGGATCGCGCTGGCCGCCGCCGCGCTGGTGGGCATGGGGGCGCTGCTGGGCGGACCATCCGCGCTGCGACGCTGGGGCGTGCCCGTGGCCGCGGCCCTGGCCGCGGGGGTCCTGCTCGCCCTGATCCCCCCTGTCTTCCGGCACCTGGCCAGGCTCTGGTTCCGGCTGGCCCGACAGGAAGCACCCCCTGGGCTCGGGGCCCTGCACGCACTGCGCTGGCTGGCCCTCTTCGTTGCGAACTGGGCGCTGTACGCCTTTTCGTTCTGGGTTCTGGCGGCGAGCTTCGGGCATGCCTCGAACCTCGTCCCGGTGGCCTCGGCGTTCGCCGCGGCGTACGTGCTCGGTTACGTGATGCTCTTCGCTCCCGCCGGAGTCGGCGTGCGCGAGGGGGCCCTCATTGCGCTCCTGACGCCCTACATGGGAGCGGCGGCGGCCGGTGTGCTCGCCGTCGTGGCCCGAATCTGGACCACGGCCGTCGAGCTGGTGCCGGCGGGCGTGTTCTGGCTTCGCCATCTGACGGAGGCCGCCCCCGAGACGCGCGCGATGGAGGAATCCGGTGAGTGAGGGCCGGTTCCTGGTCATCGTGCCGACGTACAACGAGCGCGAGAACCTCCCGAGGAAGATCCCCCTCATCCTCCAGCAGGACGAGCGCTTCGACGTGCTGGTGGTCGACGACGCCAGCCCCGACGGCACGGGTGAGGTGGCGGACGAGATAGCAGCGGCGGACGCCCGCGTGCACATCCTGCATCGCGAGGCCAAGGACGGGCTGGGGCGCGCCTATCTGGCCGGCTTCGCGTGGGGGCTCCAGCGCGACTACGATCTCCTGTTCGAGATGGACGCCGACATCTCGCACCCGCCGGAGGCGCTCATCCGCTTCCTCCTCGCCGCCCAGGACCACGACGTGGTGATCGGCTCCAGGTACGTGAACGGGCGCGTGAATGTGCTGAACTGGCCCATGAGCCGGCTGTTCATCTCGGTCTTCGGCTCCTGGTACGCCCGCACGATCACCGGCATGCCCGTCCGCGACGCCACCGGGGGCTTCAACTGCTGGCACAGGCGGGTGCTGGAGGCGGTATCCCTCGATCGCGTGCGCTCCAACGGCTACGCCTTCCAGATCGAGCTGAAGTACAGGGCGTTCCGGAAGGGCTTCTCGCTCCACGAGATCCCCATCCTCTTCACCGAGCGCGACGAGGGAGACTCGAAGATGTCGAAGCGGATCGTGCGCGAGGCGGTGTGGAGGGTGTGGTGGCTCCGGATCGCGGACCTATTCGGCCGGCTGTGAGCGCACGCACCGGAGCACCAGGATGAGCGGGAGCCGCGTCGGGAAGGAATACTACGACGGCACGGGCTACTTCGACGATCCCGCCCACCTCACCGACCACGAAAGCGCCTTTCAGCGCTACCGGATCGCCAAGGTCCTGGATCTCCACCGACCCGGGCCGCAGGCGCGCGTCGTGGACCTCGGCTGCGGATGGGGAACGTTCAGCTTCGCCCTCGCGGACCTCGTCGAGGAGATCGTGGGCGTGGATTTCAGCGAGAAGAGCGTGTCGCTGTGCAACCGTCGTCTCGAGCGGGAGCCGCACGCCAACCTCCGCTTCCTTTGCGCCGACGCCGGGGACACCGGGCTGGAAGGGCGCGCGTGGGACCTGTTGCTCGCCGCCGATCTGTTCGAGCACCTGTACCCGGACGACTCGGTGCGGGTGGTGGCCGAGGCGCATCGTCTCCTGCGGCCCGGGGGGCGCTTCAGCGTCTGGACGCCGCACCGGGGCCACATCCTGGAAATCCTCAAGAACCACGACATCCTTCTGAAGCGGGACCCGAGCCACGTCGACTACAAGTCCATGAGCCGGATGACGGCCCTGATGCGCGATGCGGGGTTCGAGATCGAGCGTGCCTACTACGCCGAGTCCCATCTGCCGGGGCTGCGCGTGGCGGAACGGCTCCTGCAGCGCCGGATCCCGGCACTTCGTCGCCGGATCGCCGTTCTGGGCCGGAAGCCGGGGGGCTGAGGTATGGGGCAGGGGCCCTTCGAGATCGAGCGCCGCTATCTGGTGCGCGTCGTCGCCGGCCTCTGGGGACGGCTCGGGGAGGGGCACGCCTTCCGTCAGGGCTACGTACGGACGGGGGACCCCTCGGTCCGGATCCGGGTCGGAGAGCCTCGAGGACCCGTCCTGACGCTCAAGAGCGGCAAGGGCGTCCGTAGAACGGAGGTGGAGACCGTTGTGCCTCAGGAGGTCGCGGAGGGCCTTCTGGAGGCATCCGGTAAGCGGATCATCGAGAAGGTGCGCTATCCCGTGGGGCCCTGGGAAGTGGACCGCTTCGAGGGACCCCTCGAGGGACTGACGCTGTTGGAGATCGAGCTCACCCATGAGGACGACATCATCCCTCCGCCGCCGGAAGGTGTCGAGGTCATGCGTGAGGTGACAGATGATAAGCACTTTACCAGTAGCTATTTAGCACGCATGAAGAAGAAGGAGCAGAAACAATTGGTGCAAGAGCTCTACGGGAAGCGCGGGCGATGAAGGCGTTGGTGCTTCCTGTCGTTCTGGCAGTCTCGGGATGCGCCGTCGTGGGCTACCCGGGGGGCGTCCCGGCCGCTCCGGCCGCGACCTCACCCGGAAGTGTGGACGTGCCGGACGCCGTCCCGGTACATGAGCCGCTCAGCCGCTACGGCAATCCTCCGAGCTACGACGTCGACGGCGTGACGTATCACGTCCTGGAGACGTCCGAGGGGTACGAGGCCGAAGGCATCGCGTCGTGGTACGGCGAGGAATTCCAGGGGCGCCGGACGAGCTCCGGAGAGCCGTACGACATGTACGGGATGACGGCGGCCCACCGCACGCTACCGATCCCGACCTACGTGGAGGTCACCAACCTCGAGAACGGCCGCACGGCGGTGGTGCGGGTCAACGACCGCGGCCCATTCCACCCGGACCGCCTCATCGACCTGTCCTACGCGGCGGCCCGGAAGCTCGGCATCGTCGGGGCGGGAACGGCCCGCGTGCGCGTGCGGGCGGTGGAGGCGGGGGGCGGCTGACGCTACGGGGCGCTGGGCGTGCGCGGCCGTCCAGCGAGGCAGTGGGCGGGGCGCGGGACCAGGTTCAACGACCGAGCGGGGCCGTTGGAGCGCTACTTAACATAATATGTATTATACGAAGTTGAGCCGGGACAGGCGGACGGGGGTCCCCGGCTCGACGCTCGGCCTGCGGGAGGGCGTCCTCCGAAGATGGAGGAGCCGTCGCCCTCAGCCCTGATCGGCCCTCTGGTCGGCGTCCTGCGTGACCTCGGCCAGGCGCATCTCGTAGAAGCCGCGCTGCTGGGCGTCCGGGTCCATGCCGGCGAGGATGCGGCGGTACAGCTCCGCGGCCCCGTCGTAGTTGCCCTGCTGGGCACGGATGCGGGCCGCGGAAGCCAGCGCGTCGCGGATCTGGAAGTCGAGCGTTGACCGGTCGGCGATGCGCAGGTACTCGGCCTCGGCGTCCGCCCAGCGCTTGTCCTGCTCGTAGGCCACACCGAGGAGCGCGGCTGCCTGGAGCTCGAGGGGGTCGCGGGGCGACGAGGCCATCGGCTCGAGCACGGCGATCGCCTGCTGGGCGTCGTCCGAGCGCAGGTAGAGCTCGCCCAGGAGCATGCGGGCTTCCCCGGCGTACGGTGTGCCGCCGAAGCGGTCGAGGAACAGCGCGAGCTGGTCCTTGGCGCCCTGCGTGTCCTGGAGAGCGACCGACTGCTGGATCTGCTCGAGCTGGTTGGCCGCCTGCTGGACGAGCGCACCGCGGTAGTTGCGGTAGTACACGAGCGCCGCGATGCCCAGCACCACGACGATCCCGAGCACGGTGAGCAGCTGCTGGTTCTTCTTGGCCCAGTTCCCGATCTCGAGGATCTTGGCGACGAAGATGTCGTCCTCGTGCTCCTCGCGGTCGGAGGTGATTCGGCGCTGGCCGGGATGGCGCTTCGTCATGGACGATTCCTGCGGGGGTTGAACCGAGGGACCCGGGGATCCCGAAAAAGCCCCAAAAGTTAGAGGGGGCGGATTTTCGGGTCAACGACTCGACGTGCGGGGCTGCTCCCCCTCTCGGGCCCCTGACCCTCGAAGGCGCCCTCCTCCGGCGGATGATAGCCGGCACGAGACCACAGGCCCGCCGGGCGCGCGAGGACCAGGCGGCCGCCGGAGTCGGTGGCGAGGATCCCCTCGTACAGCCAGTCGTTGAGGAGAGTCGTCACCGTCGCCCTGTGCGCGCCCGCCAGGTCGGCCAGCACCTGGTGCGTCAGTCGCTCGGAGAGGGAGATTCCGCGACCCAGGCGCTCGCCACAGCGCTCTCCGAGGTCCAGGAGCACCTCGGCGAGCCTTTGTGCGGCGCTGGGGCCCTGGGAGCCACCCTGGGCGTGCCGGAGCCGGTGGAGCTCCCTTTCGACCCCCTCGAGATAGGCGCCGAGGCTCTTGCGCGCGGTCTTGAGGCCCCGGAGCAC
This sequence comes from uncultured Gemmatimonadaceae bacterium, assembly GCA_964591135.1. Classification (GTDB taxonomy): domain Bacteria; phylum Gemmatimonadota; class Gemmatimonadetes; order Longimicrobiales; family Gaopeijiaceae; genus SZUA-318. Next base: position 25,723 of record CAZPZU010000045.1, read on the forward strand.
CCCACCGGCGGGGAGAGCCTGCACCATGCATCGAGAGCCGGACAGGGCGCCGTAACGGCGATGACCCTCGGTGAGCGCCTCGTCCCCGAAGAGCTCCCACGGCAGCGCGACGGCCACGGTGCGGTACCCGCGACCCTTCTCCATCCCCGGAAGGACCAGCCGGACGTACCCCTCCCGCACCAGCCAGACCTCCTGGGCCGGGTCGCCCGGCGCGTAGATGGACCGACCTTTCGGGAAAATTTCGGTATCCGCGCCCTTCACCAACCGGAACAGGGTACGATCGCGCGACGGCTCGAGGCGAAACGGCACGGCCTCACCCCTCCGCGCCGCGCGCGACGCGCAGCACCGGGTGGGCCGCGAGCGCCGCGGCCCCCAGGATCACGGGCATGGTGGCCAGCGCGGCCGCGCGGGGGCCCACCAGGTCCGCGAAGGCGCCGGTCGCCAGCACGCCGACCGACCCCGTGGCCCAGGCGAGCCCCATCACGATCCCCGAGCCCACGGCTGCGCTGCGCGGCAGGATCTCCTGGGCGGTGACGACGATGGACGGGAGCACGGCCATCCCGAAGAAGCCCGCCAACGCCGCACCCGCCAGGCCGCCGAAGGAGCCGGGCGCCAGGCCGACCGCGGCGAGGTGGGCCGGGAGGGCGAGGGCGCACAGCCCCAGGAGGAGGCGGCCCCGGTCCATCCGGTCCGCGAGGTAGCCACCCGTGACGGTGCCGGCGGCCTGGGCGGCCAGGTAGGTGCTCAGGACGAGGGCGCCGAGGGCCTCGGAACCGCCCATCTGATCCACGATGATCGGCTCGAGCGTCAGGAACGTCCGCTGCGCCCAGGTCATGAGCGCGCTCACGCCGAAGACCAGGCCCAGCGGCCCGGCCAGAAGGCGCAAGATCTCGGTGGGGTGCGGCGGCGGGTGGGCCGGACGCTCGCTGCGGCCGCTGGGCAGGGCGAGGTAGAAGAGCGGCGTGAGCAGGATCGCCGGGATCATCGCGACCCACAGGCCGCCCATCCCGAGCCAACCCACGAGCCCTACCGCGATGAGCGGCCCCACGGCGTACCCGGCGCTCCCACCGAAGGAGAACACCGAATAGCGCACGCCGCTGCCCCTGCCCTCGCCGACACGCGCCGCGTACGAGGCGCCCGGCGGGTGGAAGGCGGCGCTCCCCAGGCCCCCGAGGGCCAGGACCACGATCAGCGTCCAGAAGGACGGGGCCCACCCCACGAGCGAGACGAAGACCCCGGACAGGAGCGGGCCGGCCACCAGGAACACCCTGCGGCCGTAACGGTCCGCCAGGTATCCCAGGAGTGGCTGCAGGAGCGAGGAGGCGATGGCGTACGTCATGGCCACCGTCGCCGCCAGCGCGATGGACAGCCCCAGGCGTTCCATGATCCGCGGGAGCAGCGGAGGCACGAACGCCGCGTAGGCGTCGTTGAGCGCGTGCGCGACCGCCACGACCGCCGCGATCCGGAGCGCGCTAGGGCGGCGGCGCTCGGTCGAGGGATACGGAGGGGCGGCGACGGACACGGCTGTGCGGGCTCCACGGGGTGGAGAGACGGGACGGGAAATCGAAGGATAATCGACGCCTCCCGCGCCCACCACCGCCCCCTCCCGCGCCACTGGCGCGGCGGGCCCCGGGGTCCCAACCTGAGGGATCCCATCCGTTCCCGTACGCTACGGAGCCGCCATGACCCGGCCTCGCCGCCACGTCGTCGCAGCCGTCCTCGCCACCGCGTTCGCCGCATGTCGGGCAGCTCCTCCCCCCGCCGAGCAGGCCGCGGCGCCGTTCTATCCGGCCACGAACCGACCGGACGTCCGGGGTACGCGGGGCGGCGTCTCGTCGGACCACCCGCTGGCGACCCAGGAGGGCCTGCGCGTCCTGCAGGCGGGCGGCAACGCGGTGGACGCGGCGCTGGTCATGGCGGGGGTGCTGGCCGTGGTCCGTCCCCACATGAACGGCGTGGGCGGCGATGCCTTCATCCTCTACTACGAGGCCTCTTCGGGGCGGGTCTACGCCTTGAACGGGAGCGGGAGGGCCGGCGCGCTGGCCACGCCTGCCTTCTTCCGGGACAAGGGCCTGGACGAGGTTCCCTCCACCGGCGCCATGTCGGTGAGCGTTCCCGGGGCCGTCGCGGCGTGGTGGGACGTGAACCAGCGGTTCGGGTCCATGCCGTTCGCGAGGCTGCTCGAGCCCGCCATCCACTACGCCCGCGACGGCTTCCCGGTCTCCACCCGGCTCGCCGAGGACTTCCGGGAGCAGGGCGGATCGCTGAACGAGGCGGGCCGCGCCCTCTACCTCCCGGGAGGGGAGCCCCCTCCGGTGGGCTCCCTCCTCAAGAACCCCGCCCTCGCGGCAACCCTCGAGCGCATCGCCCGCGAGGGGAAGGCGGGATTCTACCAGGGGCCCGTGGCCCGGCGGCTGTCGGCGTTCCTGGAGGCCGAGGGAGGTTACCTGAGGGCCGGGGACTTCGCGGCGCATACCTCGACGTGGGTCGAGCCGCTGCGGGGCGACTACCTCGGACACGAGATGCTCGTCTTCCCGCCCAACTCCCAGGGGATCGCCCAGCTCGAGCTGTTCGGGATGGCCAAGTCGTTCGATTTGAAGGAGATGGGTCACAACACCTCACGCTATCTCCACACGCTGATCGAGCTGAAGAAGCTGGCCTTCGCGGACCGCGACCGGTGGGTGGCCGATCCCGAGAAGGCCGACATCCCGGTGGACCAGCTCCTCGATTCGGCCTACCTGGCGGCCCGCGCCCGGCTCGTCGATCCGGACCGAGCCGCGGCCTCGGTGGAGCCGGGCATCGGCGCGAAGTCGGGGATGGACCCGGGCGCCCAGGACGACTCGGGTGACACCGTCTACCTCACCGTCGTGGACCGGGACGGGAACGCCGTGTCGTGGATCCAGAGCAACTTCGCCGGCTTCGGATCGGGGCTGCTGGAGCCGGAGACGGGTGTTCTCCTGCAGAATCGAGGATCGCTCTTCACCCTGGAGGACGGCCACCCCGACCAGGTGGCCCCGAACAAGCGACCGTTCCATACGCTGACGCCCATGATGGCGTTGCGGGACGGCCGTCTCGCCTTCACCCTCGGCACGCCGGGCGGAGACAGCCAGACGCAGTCCCTGCTGCAGATCGTGGACAACCTCCTCCTCTTCGGGATGACGCCCCAGGAGGCGATCGAGGCGCCGCGCTTCCGGTCGAACTCCGGGGTGAACGTCTCCATCGAGTACCGCGTTCCCGCCTCCGTGCGCTCGGAGCTCGAGGCGATGGGCCACGACCTTCGGGTCGTCGAGGGGTGGACGGCCACGTTCGGGGGGGCTCAGATGATCCGGATCGAGCCGGAGTTCGGTACCTTGACCGTGGCGTCCGATCCGCGCCGTGAAGCCTACGGGTTGGCGTACTGACGATGGACAGGACCTTCTTCGGACTCGGCGCGGTGTTCGCGTTCCTCGGCGTGGCCCTCGGCGCGTTCGGCGCCCACGCCCTGCGTGGAAGCCTGGGCGCGGCTGATCTCGCCACCTTCGAGACCGGCGTGCGCTACCAGGTCTACCACGCGCTGGCGCTCCTCGCGACCGCCTGGGCCGTCACCCGGTGGTCGGGCGGGACGGCACAGGTGGCCGGGTGGCTCTTCGTCGCGGGCATCGTGCTCTTCTCTGGCAGCCTGTACGTCCTGGTCCTGGCCGGGCAGCGCTGGATGGGCGCGGTGACGCCGTTCGGGGGTCTCTGCTTCCTGGCGGCGTGGGCGCTCCTGGCGTGGACGGCCTTGCGGGGGTGAGCGACCCGGCGCTGGACGCCGCGCGCGCCCGCCTGGAGCGGGCACGGCGGATCGTGGTGCTGACGGGCGCGGGCATCTCGGCGGAGTCGGGGGTGCCCACCTTTCGGGGCGAGGGGGGCCTGTGGCGCTCGCACCGCCCCGAGGAGCTGGCAACGCCGCAGGCGTTCGCGCGCGACCCCCTTCTCGTGTGGAGATGGTACCAGTGGCGGCGCGACCTCGTGGCCGGGTGCGCGCCGAACCCCGGGCACGATACCTTGGCGCGCCTCGCGCTCTCCGGGCGGGCGGATCTGGTCACGCAGAACGTGGACGGCCTCCACGAGCTCGCGGCAAGGCGCGCGGCGGGAAATGCCGACCCCTCCCCCGCCCTCCCCCTCACCCTGCACGGATCGCTGTTCGGGAACCGCTGTACGCGCTGCGGCCGCCGCACCGACGGCCGCGGGACGCCGGTGGACGCCACCTCCATCGACACGCTGCCGCGGTGTGCGGAGCCCTGTGGGGGGCGGCTCCGCCCCGACGTGGTGTGGTTCGGAGAGGTGCTGGATCCGGACGTGCTCTCCCGGGCGTTCTCTCTGGCGGTAGCCGCGGAAGTCTGTCTCGTGGTGGGAACGAGCACCATGGTGCAGCCGGCGGCGTCGATCCCCCTGGCGACGCTGCGGGCCGGGGGCTCGCTCGTGGAGGTGAACCCCGAGCCCACCCCGCTCTCGCCCTACGCCGCCGCGAGCCTCCACGGGCCGGCGGGCGAGCTGCTTCCGCACCTGTTCGGCAAGGCGTAGGCGCGGGGGAGAGGGCCGGAAGGTCCCCAGGGATCGGCGGACGGCGAGCGGTGTAGAGGCCGTTCACCTCCCGCTACGGGTGTGGCGGGTACCGTTCCACGATGCCCGCAACCGCCTGCGACGCCAAGCTACATGAACCGGAACCGCCTCCTCCTCCTCCTCCTCTCCGCCGTGGCGGTTCTGTCCGCCTGCAAGAGCAACCCGACAGGTCCCACCGTGACCGAGGTCACCGTGACGCCCCCGAGCGCCGTGATCACGGTGGGCGGCACGCAGCAGTTCTCGGCGGCGGCCAAGGACGCCGGCGGGACGGCCGTGAGCGGCGTGACGGTCACGTGGGCGAGCTCGGACACCCAGGTCGCCACCGTGTCCGACGCGGGGCTCGTGACGGCGATGGCCGCTGGACAAGCGGCCATCACGGCGACGATCTCCGGGGTGGCCGGATCGGCGGCCGTGACGGTGTCGACCCCTGGGCAACTGTGCGACAACCCCAAGACCGTATCGTTGGCCGTCGGAGGCTCGGCGACCTATGACCTGGCGGACTGCATCCTCCTGCCTTCGGGCGCCTCCGGTGACCGGTATCGGGTGGGGGTCACGTGGCCGACGCAGGCCGAGGTGGCGAGTGACGTGCACCAGGTGACGCTCTCCGTCACCGGCCTGGGCGTCGTGGCCTCGCCGCCGGCGCTCGCGCCCTCGCCCGAGCCCATGGCGCCGATCCCCGGCTTCTCGGACCCGACGTTTCTCAAGGAATTGCGCATGTCGGAGGCCACGGAGCGCTTCCATGCGACGATGCGAGAGCGCGAGGCCGAGATGGTGGACCGGATCGGCACACGCGGGCTGCTGGCCTCCCGAAGGGACGACCACCTGCATCGGGCGCCGGCCGCGGCCTCGCCCGCCAAGATCACCCTGGACACGGTGACCGCCTCCTGCACGACGTCACCGGCGGCGAAGGCGACCGCCCTCCTGGTCCAGGAGAACGACGACATGGTCGTGTACCAGGACAGCGCGCAGTGGGCCGATCCCAACACACGCATCCCCGAGGCGCTGGCCCAGAAGATGACGGACTACTACTCGGCCTACGCCAAGGACATGGTGGACGCGTACTGGGGGAAGCCGAGCGACATCGACGGAAACGGGAAGATCATCATGTTCGTTTCGCCGGTGGCCAGCGACAGCATCGCCGCGTTCGTCTGGGCGGGCGATTTCTTCGACAACAACATCCCCGAGTCCCAGGGTGGGTGCCCGGCCTCGAATCAGGCTGAGCTCATCTACTTCAACGCGGGCCTGATCCTCGACATGCAGGCGTCGTCTCCCGGCTACCAGGCTCTGTCCACGGTGGCCCACGAGATGCGGCACGTCGTGTCGCTCTACGACCGGATCGCGGCCAGCAACCGGACGGGCACCAACCAGTTCCACCCCACGTGGATCGAGGAGGGGGCCGCCGAGATCTCCGGGGAGATGTCGTCACGCATCGCCTGGGCGGCGAACGGAGGGCCCGCGGCGGTGGCGGCGGTGACGCGCACCTCGTTCCAGGACGCCGGCGGGTTCACGGAAGAGAACTACGGCGCCGCGCTCAACCTGGCGCGCACGGTCTGGTTCCTGTCCTCGCAGCCCAACGGGCTGACGGTCACCCCGGACGGTGCGGCGGATGGGAGCTCCGTCTATGGCTCGGGGTGGCTCTTCCACCGGTGGCTGGGGGACGCGTACGGGAACACGAGCCGGACCGCGCTCGGCGATTCCGCCTTCTTCCATGCGCTCACCGACTCCCTCGCCCCCGGTGGCGTGAACGGCATCGTCGCGCAGACGGGGAAGAGCTTCGACACGCTCCTCGCCGAGTTTTACTCGACGATCATGCTGCACCAGACCGGTGCGCCGACGCCTCCCCGCCAGTTCCTCCGCTACGACTTCGTCTCCGCGACGAGCGTCTTCTCCAACCCCAACCCTCCAGGCGACTTCCCTTGGCCCATCACCTTGAATGGCGGTGAGGTTCCGACCGTCTCGTTCAAGACGGCCGAGTACCAGGGCCCGATCGGGGCCTCGGGCGTGCGCATCCACGACTTCCTGTCCAACGGGACCGGGGCGGGCGCGCAGATCCGGGTGAACATGCCATCGCCGGGACAGATCGTCGTGGTGCGGTTGCGCTGACGAAGCCTACGTCACGCCGCGGGCGGGGTGCACGGGCTCAGGCTCCCTCGCGCGCCCGCGCTCCGGCCTCCTCCAGGACGTCGGCGAGGGTGGCGGCGGCCACGTTGCCTCCGCTCACCACCACCACGACGGGCCCGGGACGTGCGGGGTCCGGTCTCCACAGACCGGCCCGCAGCGCCGCCAGGCCCACCGCGCCGCCCCCTTCCACGACCAGGCGTAGCGCGGTGCAGGCCCACGCCATCGCGGCACGGATCTGCTCCTCCGGGATCACCACGTGCTCACGCACGAGGGCGCGCACCAACGGGAAGGAGAACCGGTTCGCGAGGCCGATCCCCCCGGAAAGCGCGCTCGCGACGGTGTCTTCCTCCTCCAGCTCCACGGGCCTCCCCGCCTTCAGGCTGGCCAGCATGACGCGGGCCCGCTCCGCCGAGACCGCGACCGCGGGCGGCGCATCGGCTCCGAGCTTCCACCCGAGCGCCGCCGCGATGCCGCCGATCAGCCCACCGCCCGAGAGGGGCGCGAGCACGGCGGCCGGAGGGGCGTCGAGAGTCTCGAGCACCTCCAGGGCGAGGGTGCCCTGGCCCGCGATGACCCATGGATCGTCGTAAGCGGACACCCAGGTGCGCCCCGTCGCGCGGGCCAGCTCGAGCGCATGCGCCTCGGCCTGGTCGTACGTGGCGCCGGTCAGGAGGGCCTCGGCCCCCTGGGCACGGATACCTGCCAGTTTGACGGGATCCACCCACTCCGGGACGCACACGGTCGCCGGCACGCCCAGCCGGCCGGCCGCCCACGCCACCGCCCGTCCGTGGTTCCCGCTCGAGCACGCCACCACGCCTGCCCGGCGCTCCGCCGGGCCAAGCGCCGCGAGCCGTGCGACCGCCCCACGGGCCTTGAAGGATCCGGTGATCTGGAGAGACTCAAGCTTAAGCAGGACAGTGCGTTCAAGTGCTTCCGAAAGTGTCGGCACCTCCATCAGCGGCGTGCGGAGCACGGCGTCCTGCACCGCCGCCCGCGCCGCCTCGAAGTCGAGCTCCGGGAGCCCCGCTGGCTCCCCCGTCGGCCCCCCGCCAGCGGGTCGGCTCACCGACCGCCCAGGCGCGCGATCTCTGCCTCGGCGGCGATGAACCCGAAGGCGGCCCACTGGTCGCGGCCGCTCAGCACGCGCAGAAAGACGCGGCGCGCCTCGGCCTCATTCCCCTGGAGGAGGTACCAGGCGCCGACGCCGTAACCCGAGGTGGTGCTCTCCAGCGTCGCGTCGCCCCCCGCCGGACCGATCAGGTCTTCGACCGACCGCTCGCCCTTGTGGAGCAGGAGGAGGTCGAGGTAGCCGCCGCTCTCGATGACGTCCATGTCGGGGGTGATGCCCGCCAGCACGGCGTCGGCCTCGGCGTCCCGCCCGAGACGGCGGAGCGTCATCACCTGCCAGTATGCCGTCGCCACCCTGCTGTCCGGATGGATCGAGACGGCCGCGCAGTTGGCGTAGGCGTCGGCGGCGGCCTCGAAGTCGCCTTTCAGGTAGTAGGCCAGCCCGAGGTGGTACCAGATGTTGAACTGCAGCGTGCTGGTCGGGATGCCACGGGGGTTGGGCAACCCGTCGGGCTCGACTTCGTCGGGCTGGCCTCTGGTGAGCTCGACGGCCCGCTGGAAGTCGGCGATGGCGGCGTCGAGCTCCCGCACGGTCACGTACCGATGGCCGCGATGACGGTAGAGACGGGCGTCGTCGGGGTGGAGGCCGATGGCGTAGGAGTAGATGTCGATGGCGTCCCGATACCGTCCCAGGTAGGCCGTCCTCCGACCCATCCAGATGAGCGCCGTCGCGTCTTCCGGGTTCGCGGCGAGCTCCTGCTCTGCTTCGTCGTACCGGGCCATGCGGTCGCTGGCCATGGCCTCGGGCAGCTCGGGAGCGTAGAGCGTGTCCCCCAGGAGGGAGAACGCCTCGGCGCCCTCGGGCAGGCGCGCGGCCTCCGGGTTCGATGGTGTCCGGCTGTCCTCCTCGACCCGGGGCGGCTCCGCGCAGCCCCAGGCCGGGAGGGTGATCAGAATCGGGATCGCCAGGCGCGCCCGCATGTTTCGTCCCTCGTGTCGGAGTCGATTCCAAATAGGTGGCGGATCGCCCGGTTCGCAACCGCCGGATCACCGGTTTCCCCCGCCGGGAGCGTAGCCCCTGCCCGGGGGCGGGGGCTATGGGAGCCCGCCGGGATCGGGAGACGCCGGAACCAGCACGCGCCCCTCCGCCGTTCGCACCACCTCGGAGAGTCCGAGCCGCGTGCGCAACGCGTCCGCACGGATGTCCGAGTTGTCTTCCCCCGTGAGGACGAGGGCACCGGGGTGCGCCTCGAAGTGCCGCGCGAAACCGCTCCACTCCGCGGTGTCCACGGGGAGCGAGCGGGCGGCGCGGCCTGTCTGGAGGAGGACCAGCGCGGGGTCGGAGGCGTAGAATTCGGTCCACGGGCGCGACCGATTGTCGATCCAGCGGATGACGGGCGAAGCCACCCAGACGACGGCCGTGACCCCCTTCCCCGTCTGGCGCAGGCGACCGAGCTCCGTCCAGGACGACCATCCGGCCGTGACGGCCCAGGCGAGGAGAACGGCGAGCGGGGCCCACGACAGCGGCCCGGCCACGCGCCGCCGCCATCGGACCGCGGTGGCGGCCGCCAGCGCGAGGAGGACGCAGGAGGACGGCAGCCAGGGACTCACCGTTCCCGGGGCCCATGCCGTGGCGATCAGGCCGGCGAGCGCCAGCAGGCCGGCGGCCGGGCGGAAGCGTGCAGCCAGAACGTCGGCGGCGGCGGGGTCGGACCAGTGGGTGTCGGCGGGCGGCTTGGGCGTGGACCCCGCCTCCACGAGCGTGAGGGCCCCGAGCGCCAGGAGCATCACGACGCCCACGGCCGTGCCCGCCCATCCGCCCACCCCCGCCCCGGCTGCAACGAGGAGGCTGTGGAATGCGACGACGAGCGCCTGATCGGAGACCCCGCGTGCGGGTGGGTCCAGGAGCGGCCAGACCGCTCCTGCGGCGAGGAGCACCAGGGGAGGCGCCGCCGCCGAGAGGACTCCCCGCGTCCTCTCCCCGGGGGTGCCACCGCGCGCGACCGGCCAGAGCACGGCGGCCGCCACGGCTCCCACGCCCGCGGGGTGCGCCAGCCACGCGACCGCCGCCAGGGCTCCGTGCGCCGGGAACCAACGGGGCTGGTACGTCATAGTCCCGAGGAGCACCGCGACCAGCGCCACCAGTAGGAGGACGGGCCCGAGGAGGGTGGCGGCGGCCGCCCCCGGCGGGGCGGAGAGGACCAGGAGCCCGACCGCAAGCGCTCCCCCCGCACCGGCCACCCCGCCCACTGCCCACGAGAGAGCGACCACGGCGAGGGCCGCCGAGCCGGCGAGCGTCCACAGGCCCGCCACGTGGGGGCGGGCCCCGCCCTTCACGGCCGCGGCCATCAGGAGCGGCATGAGCTTCCCCTCGCCTTCCAACCCCGATGTGGGCGAGGCCGCGTCCCACGTCGCCAGCGGGATCGCGGGCGCGCGCCCGGCCGCGAGGTCGGGGGCCGCGGCCAGGTAGCGCACGCCGGTCTCCTCGAGCGAGGGGAAAAGCCACCAGCGATTCAGTGCCAGGACGCCGGAGGCGGCCAGCAGCGCCAGGAACAGGCCGGGGACGATTCCCCTGGAGGCAGGGCTCATGCGGGCGAGTCGGGCGCGGGACGAAGCGTCGGTCGAAGGAGGGAGAAGCCGGCGGACGGCCGGTCCCCGGAGAATGCGGCGAATCTCGCACCGGCGTCCGGCCTTGGCCACCCGGGATCTGGCACACCCCCCGGCTTCCGGAAACTCCCTTCCCAGCGCGCTCCTCGCCTGCTACACTGCCCCGTAGCCAACAACGAGCCAGCCCCCCCAGGCTCTCTCTCAGCGAGCCACCAGATGGATGCCTCCCGCGACCGCCTACCCTCGGTTAGGCCACGGGTCCGCGACGCTCTCACCGAAGACATCCAATGGAGTTGGCCCGGGGCCGGCATCCGGCAGGACAGCCCGCTGAGCGACGGACACGTCTTCTGGATCCGCGCCCACAGCAAGGACTACCGTCTTGAGCTCAGCCACCGCGCGAAGTGGCACGCCGAGACGAGGGGCGACGCCCACAGGCTCGTCGATGCGCTCAGAGCCCGGCGATGGATCGAGGTCCTGCTCGAGCATGGGTACGGGTTCGTGACAATGGTCGAGGACGACTACGTGCTGCGGGTTCCCGGCCCTGAGCGTCGCTGTCGGCCGCGCTCCGGAGCTGGAGATCCCCCGAGGACGCCGGGGCGAGCGACCGCCCCACCCCCTCCCACTCCTGGAACCGACGCCTTCCCGCAGTCAGGACGGTTGTCTCGCGAGTCCTAGGCACAGTCCGGGAAGGCCGAAGGCGCCGCGAAGACCCAAGTCCTTGCGGCGCATCGCTTTGCGTAGTGTCCCCGCCGGGACTCGAACGCGCGAGCCGCAGGTGCGGTCCGCCAGCGAGGGGTGAGGCCCCGGGCGGCGGGTGGTACCCGCCGACCCTCGGCCCTTCGCCTCGGGCTCGTAGAGCTCCCCGAGGGGGGAGCTCTACGTTCCTTGGGCTCCAAGCTTGGACACGTCGATCTTGAACACCTCGGCCGCCGTCTTCCACGCGACGTGGTCGCGGGCCTCCTCGGAGAGGTCCAAGCCTTCCATGAACCTCACGTACGGACCCATCTCCACCAGCGGCCAGTCGCTTCCGTACATGAGCTGGCTGCCGGGGTCGCCCATGTAGGCGATCAAGTCCTTTACCCGGTTCACCAGGTACCTCTCGAATGCGAAGTCGAAGTCGCCCAGCGTGAGCCCGGAGATATCCGCGAAGACGTTGTCGTTCTTGTAGAGTACTTCAGCGGTATCCTGGAACCAGGGGTTGCCCAGGTGGCAGATGACGAAGCGCACGTCGGGGTAGTCCACGGCGACGTCGTCCACCAGAAGCGGGTGGGCCTGCCGGACCTTGGCGTCCTTGGCGTAAGTGTCCCCGCAGTGGATCATTACGGGCACATCGTGTTTGGCGGCGATGCGAAAGACCGCTTCCAGCGATGGGTCGTTGATGGCGTACAGATCGTAGCCGGGGTAGAGCTTGATGCCCTTCACCAGCCCGTCCCGTATCCGCTCTTCCATGTGGAAGAGGTCGGTTCGGGACTCGCTGCGCCAACGGAGCCCCTCGATGACCGTGGTGCGGGGATCCTCAGCCAGTATCTCCAGAACCTGTTCCACCGAAGGTCGGTCGACGTTCACCTTGTAGGACGTGAGGACCACGGCGTGGTCCACGCCGTTGGCTGCCATCGCAGCCAACAGCTTCTGGACGTTTTCTTCCGTGGGACGGCGGTTGTCGCCGTTCGCGGTGTAGTAGTTGTTCAGATGGACGTGACAGTCGATGAGCATGGCTGCGATTCACTGGAGGAGCGGGACCAACCGATGGATGACAAACAGGTCGGCAGGGGGGTGCAGCCCAAGCTACGTCTCAAGGACTTCGAGAAGAAGATCAAGCTCCGCCAGCTCACTCTGGAGGACTACGATGATCTGGTCGCCATACAGCGACGCTGCTTCCCCGGGATGGTGCCGTGGGGGCGGGACCAGATCGAAAGCCAGCTCGCCACGTTCCCCGAGGGCCAGCTGTGCATCGAGTACAAGGGGCGGGTGGTGGCTTCATCCAGCTCGCTGGTGGTGGACTACGATCCTGAAGAGGAGTGGCACGACTGGAAGCGCGTGGCCGACGCGGGGTATATCCGCAACCACACGTACGACGGTGACACTTTGTACGGCATCGAGATCATGGTGGATCCCGAGTACGGGGGCATGCACCTCGCCCGGCGCCTCTACAACGCTCGCAAGGAGCTGTGCCGGAAGCTGAACCTGGCCCGCATCGTCATCGGCGGCCGGATTCCGGGCTTCGGGACCCAGCCCGAGGACATGATCGCCCGCGAGTATGTGGAGAAGGTCATCGCACGGGGGCTGTACGATCCGGTCCTCACCACTCAGGTCGCCAACGGCTTCGTGCTGCGGGAGCTCATTCCCGACTACTTCCCGTCGGATGCCGCCTCCCGGGGGTACGCCACCCACCTGGAGTGGACCAACCTGGACTACGTGCGCGATCCGCAGAAGCAGTGGCAACAGGTCTCCCTGGTACGCCTCTGTGCCGTCCAGTACCAGATTCGCCCCATCGCCAGTTGGGACGAGTTCTGCACCCAGTGCTCGTACTTCATGGATGCCGCGTCCGACGACAAAGCGGACTTCGTGCTCTTTCCGGAGCTCATCACCACACAACTCCTGGGATTGCAGGACGAGCGGCATCCCGCCGACGCGGTGCGGAGCCTGGCCAAACGCACCCCCGACTACCTGGACTTCTTCATCCACTCGGCGGTGAAGTACAACGTGAACGTCATCGGAGGCTCGCAGTTCACCCTCGAGGGAGACCGTCTCTACAACGTGGCGTACCTGTTCCGCCGCGACGGCACGATCGAGCGGCAACCGAAGCTCCACATCACCGCGGACGAGCGGCGCTGGTGGGGGCTGGAGGCCGGTGACAGTCTGGAGGTCTTCCAGACCGACCGGGGCAAGATCGCCATCCTGACCTCGTACGACGCCCAGTTCCCCGAGTTGGCCCGCATCGCCGTGGGTAAGGGGGCTCAGATCTTGTTCGTGCCCTTCAGCGCCAATGACCGCACCAGCTACCTGCGTACGCGCTACTGCGCCGTGGCCCGGGCGGTGGAGAACGACGTGTTCGTGGCCATCTCCGGATGCACGGGGAACCTCCCGTTCGTGGCCAACGCCGATGTCCACTACGCGCAGTCGGGGATCTTCACGCCGCTGGACTTCTCGTTCGCCCGGGAGGGGATCGCGGCGGAGTGCACGCCCAACATCGAGACCCTGGTCGTGGCCGACGTGGACCTCGAGCTGCTCCGGCGTCACCGCCACTCGGGCACGGTACAACCTTGGAACGACCGGCGCGACGACCTGTACCGCGTGGTTTGGGCGGGCGCCGAGTGGAGGGACGGGCAGCCGTGACGCTCGGCCCTGCTGGCGGGCAAGCTCACCCCGGAGAAGTCGAAACTCGAGGGTACCATGAAGGACGGCGGGATCCAGGCGGACATGCGCTGGCTCGCAACGGTGAGCCGCTGGGCGAAAACTCTTGCGGCGCTTGGTTTTTCTGAATGTCCCCGGTGCGACTCGAACGCACGACCTACTGCTTAGGAGGGACACGATAACGTACACGGACGTACGAACTTGCGGGATTCCTTGGATTTAGGGGCCTGTAACGCACCTGTACGAACGTGAACAGACATGAACGTTGTGACTAAATCTGTGACTCGCTGTGACTCGGCCCATCCAGCCATGTCCCCGTGGGAGCGGACTCTCAACTCACCGGCTCGCTTGCCACTGGCCCGTGAAGGTGTAGTCCTGGCCGAGAACGGCGATGGTGCAGGTGGTGTTGCCCGACATGCGGTTGGCTGGGTCTCCGCTCACGGTCCCGGTGTACGAGCACTCGTCCCATTGGAACGACACGCTCGTTCCGTTCAACTGCCCACCCGTGATGTTGCCCGATCCCGAGTTGTCGATGGTACCGCCGGGGCCGTTGCATGAACCCTGCTGGACCGCGGTGCCTGAGAGGTTGTTGCCGGACTGCGTGAGGTTGGCGGTGCCAGTGGCGTTGCACGAGACCTGAAGGGACGCATTGGAGAAGGTCCCACTGAACTGCCACAACCCGCTGAGGTCGGTCCCAGGTCCGGTCGAGCTGTCGCCACAGCCAAACAGAACAAGTACCAGCGGGATCAGGACGCACTTCCGCATGTTGGTCCTCTCGCGCGAAAGGTGGACGGGGGGGCCGGCACCTCTCTCTTACATAGCTATCACCGAGCACACTCCCCACGCCACGTTGGTCTGATGGTGTGACGCGGGTCCCGTTCAGCCATGGCCCTCGCGAGCTCGCGTTCTTACGGTCCTGGTCATGGGACTCGTAGCGTGGTGGTCTGGGTGGTCCGGGTTGAGCTGGTCGGAGCGCCGCCCTCGCCTCAGTGAACGCTTGCTTGCAGACAAGGTGGGGCGCACGTTGTCGCTCGTGACGCCCTCCCCCATCCGCGTCTCGTTTCCATCGAGCCAGATGAGCGACAAGAACCAACTCTTCTACGGCGACAACCTGGACGTCCTCCGGAGGCACGTGAAGGACGAGTCCGTGGACCTGGTCTACCTTGACCCACCGTTCAACTCGAACCAGGACTACAACGTCCTTTTCGGGCGCCGGGAAGGTCACCCGGCCTCAGCTCAGATTCAAGCGTTCGAGGACACCTGGCACTGGGACCAGGCCGCGGCAGAAGCGTACGAGGAAATGGTCGAGTTGGGAGGGGAAGTCTCGAAGGCCCTCCAGTCCTTCAGGACACTCCTTGGCCCTAGCGACATGCTCGCCTACTTGGCGATGATGGCTCCTCGCCTCATGGAGCTGCACCGGGTCCTCACGGACACGGGGTCCATCTACCTCCACTGCGACCCCACGGCAAGTCATTACTTGAAGCTGCTCATGGATGCGGTGTTCGGACCGCAGAACTTCAGGTCTGAGATCGTATGGAAGCGGAGCACCGCCCACAGCGATACGAAACAAGGGCGGAAGATGCACGGCCACATCCACGACGTCCTCTTCTTCTACACCAAGAGCGACGACTGGACCTGGAACCCGATCTATCAGGCGTACGACCCCGAGTATGTTGAGAGCAAGTACAGCCGGAAGGACCCAGGTGGGCGGAGGTTCCGACTCGGCGACCTCACTGCAGCTCGTCCTGGTGGGGACACGGAGTACCTGTGGCGGGTGAAGCGACGTGAAGGCTCGGACGAGTGGGAAGCGGACCTCAACGACGAGCACCTCCAACCCAAGTCAGGTTGGGAGTACCTCGGTGTCCCTCCCTCTCGACCCGGTAAGAATCACAGCAGACTCGGACGTCGATCTCAGCGCATGGCGGCGGGTCCGGGGGAAGGCTTCTTAGGTAGTGACCAAGAGAGCGGGTCGGCCACGATGTAACGTGCGACCGACCGCTCAATCTGGCCCGAGCGTGTAGTCAGCTAACCATCGCGGGCTCGAGGGTCAACTGCAAATCTCGATGGTGTCCAGATAGTTCCAGGTGAGACCACCATCATACGAAATCTCCAAGATGTAGTAGTC
>CAZPZU010000046.1:0-40632 GCA_964591135.1 uncultured Gemmatimonadaceae bacterium
GCGGACCACGAGACCGGCCACGAGTGGTGGCCCATGATGGTCGGCACCAACGAGACGTGGTACGGCTTCATGGACGAGGGCTTCAATCAGTACATGAACATCCTGTCCCGCGACGACCGGATGGGGCGCCCCGTGGACCTGGACGGACTTGGCCAGCGCTACGGCCGCACGAGCGGCGACGAGCGGGAGGCCCCCCTCATGTGGGACGCCAACTACGGCGGGCCCATGTACTCGTTCCAGGCCTACTCGAAAGCGCCCCTGATGCTGTCGATGCTCGGCGGCATCGTGGGCGACACGGCCGTGTGGCGGGCCATGAGCGGCTACGCCGAAGCCTGGCGCTTCAAGCACCCCTCGCCATGGGACTACGCCTTCTTCATGGACAACGCGCTCCACCGGGACCTGGGGTGGTTCTGGTACGCGTGGCTGTTCACGACGAGCTCGGTGGACGGGGGCATCCAGAACGTGGCGACGGAGGGGACGCGCACGAGGGTGACCGTGAAGCAGGACGGGGACATGCCATCGCCGGTCGTGCTGGAGGTGACGCTGGCGCCCGGCGACGCCCGCCCGGCGACGACGGCCAACGCGAAGATGGTCGACGACACCACCGCGGTCGTGACGTGGCCCGTGGACGTCTGGTTCGACGGGAGCCGGACCTTCGACGCGGTCCTCGACTTCGGGGGCCGCGCGATCCGGAAGATCACGCTGGATCCGGGATGCCGTTTCCCCGATCGCGACATCACGGACAACGTGTGGCCGCGGGACCCGAGCCTGGCCGACGTGGCGTCCGGCGGCGGGCGCGGAGGGTACGGCGGACAACCGCAGTGCTATGGGCGCTGACGCGCAGACCGGCCCCGCGATCGGAAGCTGGCCAGGGAAGGAGGAATCGCCCAAGATAAGGTCGTAGCCCTCCCCCCACCCGGGAATCGGCCATGGACGCACGGCAGCCGAGCCGCTACCGGATTCTCTCCCCCATCGGGGAGGGCGGGATGGGGAGCGTCTCGCTGGCCGAGGACCTCGAGCTCGGTCGCAAGGTCGCCCTCAAGTTCCTGTCGCCCGCCTATGCCGACGACGAGGCTGCCCGCAGGCGGCTGGTCCGCGAGGCGACGGCCGCAGCACGCCTCGACCACCCGTTCATCTGCAAGGTGTACGAGGTCGGCGAGAGCGACGGCCATCCGTTCATCGCCATGGAATATGTCGAGGGACGGACGCTCAAGGACCGCTTGACCGAAGGGCCGATTCCACTGCCGGAGGCGCTGAGACTCGCCAACGAGATGGCCGAGGCGCTGGACTGCGCCCAGCGGCACGGCCTGGTCCACCGCGATGTGAAGCCTTCGAACGTGATGCTGGCCGGCGACGGGCACGTCAAGGTGATGGACTTCGGGATCGCGAAGCAGCTCGCGACCGGCGTGGCGGATGCCACCGCGCCCCTCACGACGACGGCAGGACTCAGCGGCACCCTCCCCTACATGTCGCCGGAGCAGCTGCGTGGCGAGCCGGTGGATTCGCGGTCGGACATCTTCGCACTCGGTCTGGTGCTGTACGAGATGCTGACGTCTCGCCGCCCGTTCGCGGGCGCGTCGGCGATCGCTACGGCGGCCGCGACGCTCGACCAGCCGGCACCGGCGCTCGAAACCCACCTGCCCGGAGCGCCTCCGCTACTCGGCCACGTCATCGAGCGGATGCTCGCCAAGGACCCCGAGGAGCGCTTCCAGACGTTCCGTGACGTGCACAACGAGCTGGCGTCGATCATGTCGACCGGGAACGCGCCTGCGCGCGCCGCGCGCCCTTGGTCGCGGACCCGCCGCATGGCCACTGCGGCCGGTATCGGCCTCCTCGCACTGGTCGCCGCCTTCCTGCTGTGGCCAGAACAACCGGCGCTGGCGTTCGCCGAGCGGGATTGGCTCCTGATCGCCGATGTCGAGAACCTCACAGGCGACGAGGTGTTCGACCGCTCGCTGGCGAAGGCGCTCGATGTAGGCATCGCGCAATCGCAGTACGTGAACGTGTTTCCCGAGAGCCGCGTGCGGGACGCGCTCGCGCGCATGCAGCGGCGGGCCAACACCCCGATCGACGAGGGCGTAGCCTCCGAGATCGCGTTGCGTGAGGGAGTGAAGGGTATCCTCGCCTCCAGCGTCGCGCAGGTAGGGAGCGTGTACCAGCTGACGGCGCGCCTCATCGATCCCGCGTCGCACGCGATGGTGTGGAGCGAGTCCGTGCGGGCTGAGGACAAGGACGCCGTGCTGCCCGCCCTCGACGACCTCGCGACGCGTGTCCGACGCAGTCTGGGGGAGTCGCTTCGGATGCTGTCCGCGCAACACCTGCCCCTGCCTCAGGCGACCACGGCGTCGTTGGAGGCGCTCAAGCTGTACGCCGATGCCGACAGCACTCCGGACGAGAACACGACGGTCCGCCTCCTCGAAGAGGCGGTCAGGCTCGATCCGGGCTTCGCGATGGCGCACGCGACGCTGGGGTTCATCTTCTACAGGGCGTCGGACCGCGCCACGCGCCGCGAGGGCGAGGCCCACGTGACGAAGGCCCTCGGACTCCTCGATCGCCTGAGCTTCAAGGAACGACTGCTGATCACGGCACTCGCCGAGGATGCGCGCGGGAACCGCGAAGCCGCCGTCACGGCGTACAATGCCTACCTCAGGGCGTATCCCGACGACAACGAGATCTGGTTCCGACTCGGCTGGACGTACATGGCCGGCCTCAGCGAATTCGAGCAGGGCGCCGAGGCATTCCAGCACGTGATCGCCATCTATCCGAAAGCGTGGGGGGCGCTCATCAACCTGGCGACGTGCTACACGGGCATGGGTCGAGACGAGGAGGCGCGCGACGCCTACGATCGCGCCTTCGCCCTGCAACCGAGCGAGATGACGGGCGACTTCGTGAACCACGAGTACGGATTCACCCTCGTAAGGCTCGGTGAGCTGGATCGCGCGGCCGAGGTATTCCAGGCGATGACGGCAGAAGCTGACGCGAGCAAGCGAGCGAAGGGCTACCGCTCGTTGGCGCTCCTCGATACGTACCGCGGGCTATACGAGACGGCGGAAGCGTCCTTCGGACAAGCCATCGTCATCGACCGCGCGACCGGAGCGGAGGTCAGCGAGTTCCGGGACCGGCTGTTTCTCGCCGCGACCCAATGGGCGCGAGGCGAGACGCGTGCGTTCGGCGAAGAGATCGGTCGCATCCAGGCGCTCGTCTCCCGGATGGCCCTGGGCCCCGAATGGGTGCACTACGCGGTGAAGCTCCTCGTACGGAGCGGGCGTACGGGCGAGGCGCAAAGGCTCCTCGTGGCGACGGGCGGCAATGCAGAGGATCCCACCAGCGACTCGTCCATCAACCGGAACACGCGGAACGACGCTGCCTACCTCGACATGGCTCGCGGAGAGCTGGCGCTGGCGGACGGGCGGACCGACGAGGCCGTGGCACTTCTCTCGTCCGCCAACGAGCAAACAGGTAGTGCCGAAGCGCTCGAATCGCTGGCGACGGCGCTCCTGGCCGCCGGTCGCCTGGACGAAGCGGCCCGGAGCTACGAGAGGCTCATCGGCCTTCGCCCGCTCGGGAGCGAGGCGCAGGAATTCTGGTTCCGTGCCCACCTGCGTCTTGCCGAGATTCGCCGGCGCCAGGGCGACCTCGACGCAGCACGCGATCTCTATCAGGAAGTCCTGACCATCTGGCAGGACGCCGACGAGGACCTGCCTGCGGCGCAAGAAGCAAGGGCAGGGCTCCAGGCGCTGGGTTGAACGCCGAGCCCGACACGGGCGGTGGGCCCCCGGTCGAAGAGGAATCCGTTCGAGAACTCCAGCGATCCGCCCACCGCGTCGCCGTGCATGTTCGCCAGGGCCAGGCCGGCCTTGATGCCGATGCAGGTACCCTGGGTGGCCAGGGGCGTGGTCGCGAGCGCGGCCATGGCCGCAACCACGAAGGTGAGACGACCGGTCGCTCGGTAAATGGATCTCTCCAGGCTGGGCAGATGAGGAGGGTCGGGACGAGCCACGGGGAGCGGTTCGACGAGATGCCGACGCAGGATTACCCGTGAGTGGCGTCGCCTGCAGGCCTGCCGTACGACGGCTCCCTGTATTCGGGATCGACAAGACGTAGCGCTGCGATCCTCGCCAGGACCGTTGTATTGTAGAGATGAGGGTTGGAGATCGGGCGTCGACCCCCCCACGTGGCTGCGCCGGCGAGTCGTAGCCATACAGGGCCTGTCGGCCTTCCGGCCTGTGGGATTGGCGCGGAGGGAAAGAGGGGGGAAGACCATGAACGAGGCATCCGAGATCCTCCGCTACTCCGTGAACGGTCCCACGGAGGAGGAGAAGAAGGCAGCGCGGAGCCCCGGCGACCGGGCGATGACGGTCTTCAACTGGGGGATTCTCGTGGTCTGCCTCGGCGTGTGGGCGGTCGTTGGCGCGCTGTTCTGGGTCCCCCTCCTTCTTCGGAGGGTCGTCGAATACTCGGTGGCCCTCGTGCCGTCGATGTTGGCCGTCGGGAAGCCCTGGCGAGCGGCCAAGAGGCTTCGCAATGCGATGAGCTTCTACGCGCGGGGCTTCAAGGTCACGACGGAGTTGGTCACGCGGGATCCGAAGCGCTCCGAGCGCCCTCTCCTACCGGGGAACGACGGCGCGCCGCGCGGCACGGTCCTCTTCGGCGAACTCGTGTGGGCCGTGCTGATCTGGTACCCCGTCCTGCTCCTCGCCGGCGTCGTGCAGAGCACCCCCCTCGACCTGTGGCAGCACCTGGGGGGAATCTCATGGCGAGAGGACGTGCTCCAGCCATTCCTGGAGTGGGTGCGGACGCATCATCCGTGACGGCGCGCGGCTCAGCGCTCTCGAAGACGCGCGTCGGCGGACACGCGCTGCCTCAGAATCCGCCGCTCGTGCCGGATCCGGGTTGCGGCCAACCAGCGGCCGTAGCCGCTCCGGTGAAGGTCACGGCGTACGCAGCCGAGGTGCGCCGAATCGAAGGCAGGTGGGCGAGCAAAGAGGATCGAGGGATGGTAGAGCCTGGGGCACGGGCTACCCTATGAACGTCTTCGCGCCTATCCGACGCGGGAACGTTTGCAGCCGTGCCACATCCGCTCGCCCCGCTTTTCTTTGTACGATCACAGCCGAGACGATGGTAACGTGGATGGAAGGCCCTCCATGGAACGAGCCGCGGGAGGGAAGACGGAGGAAAGCGGGAATGCCATGAACGAGTCGCCTCAGGTTCTGCGCTACACGGGGTACGGCCCCGTGGTGGAGCGGACGGAAGCCGCGCCGACCCCGCGCCACCCTGCATCGACGGTTTTCAGTTGGGGGATTCTCGTTCTCTGCCTGGGCGTATGGGTGGGGGTGGGCGCCCTTTTCTGGATCCCACTCCTCCTCCGCAGGATCCTGACGTACTCGCTCGCGCTCGTGGCGGCGATGCTGGCGGGCAAGAAGCCCGAGGCGGCGGCCCACACGCTCCGCGATGCGATGAGCTTCTATTGGCGGGGCTTCACGGTGACCGCGGAGATGATCGCGGGGCAGCCGGGGCCGGCGGAGCGCGCAGATCGGGGTGCCGAGAACGAGGGCCTGAGCGGCCTGGCCATGGTGACCGAGCTGACGTGGGCCCTCCTGGTCTGGTATGTGGTCCTGCTCGCGACGGGCGTCGTCGAGACCACGCCTCTAGACCTGTGGCGCTCGCTGGCAGGCATCCCGTGGTGGGAGAAGGTGATTCAGCCCGCCGTGGAGTGGGGCCGGTCCATCCGACCGTAACGAGACCGGGAACGGCTTCTACTTCACCTCGGCGCCGGCCTCGATCAGCAAGTCCTTCAGGACGGATCGGTGGCAGTGGGCCTCGTCCTCGCAGTAGCACCCCACGGAAAAGTCGGTCGTGCGCGATAGCACGGCCAGCAGCTCGAGATCGTGCCTCGGCCCCGGCACGGCCATCTCCGCCTTGTACTTCCTCCTGAACGCCGACCACTCCGCCGGCGTCGCCGCCTTCTGGCCGAGCTTCATGGTCTCCACGCTGGGCGCCAGGTTCGGGAACCACACATCGTACCAGTCCTGCGACGCGAACTCGGTCCGGGGCACGCCACGGGGAGGCCGACGGACCGTTCCGATCCTCGTTCCCTCGCCTCGGACCCGCGGCGTTCCGAGGCGGACGACACGAACGCTCATGGGTGACTCCTGGCAGCTGGGGTGGCACGGTCCGGATCTCGAGAATCGTGAGCCGGCATTCCCAAGGCAACCGGACGCGGCCTGGTCCGGTGCGCGCTCCCCATCGACCGGCGAGGAGCCGTCCCAGATCATCCTCGACATCATTGCGGAGTGGCGCCGGCGCGCCGAGAAGCGCACCCTCTAGTCGTGGATATCCGGACCAGGCTGGTTTTCGCCCTCGTCGCTGTCTCGTTGGGCAGCATGTTCGTGCTCGGTGCCGTCGTCGGGCCCCGGGTGGAGGGGTACATACGCGACGGCACCCTCGAGCGGCTCGACGAGATGGCGGAAGCCAAGCGGGAAACGCTGCGCTGGATCATTGCCGGCTGGCGCGACGGTGCCGACCTGGTGGCGAGCCGAACGCAGCTCAGGGCGAGCCTCGACGCATACGCTCGTCGGGGCGGAGACGCTCCCGTCGCGCGCATGCGGACGATCCTGAACGACGCGATCACCGCGTCTCGCAGCCTGACGCTCCTCGAGGTCTACGACGTCGACGGCAATTCCGTCGCCTCCGTGACCCGGGGTGCCGTGGCCGACCTGCCGGCCCTCGCGACGCCCCTCGTGCCGCCTCCCGAGGGTGAGGCGGCCTACGTTGGCGTCGCCTTCACGGAATCCGGCTCGCCTCAGGTGGGCTTCCAGGCGCGCATGATGTTCGACGGCCGAGCCATCGGGAGCCTCCTCGCGGTGTTCGACGCCCACGAGCTGGTCGAGATGACCGCACCCCACCACGGTCTGGGGGAGACCGGCGAAACGCTGATCCTGGCGCGGGACGGTGCCGGGGCGCTGCGCACGCTCCACCCGACGCGGCACGATCCGGGCCAGGAGGGGACCATCGTCCTCTCCGGTGACCCGTCCGGCCTGGGCGCGCGAGCGCTGTCGGGGGGGGCGACCCCCGTGGTGGGAGGGATCACAGACTACCGTGGAGCGGAGGTGTGGGCCGCCACACGTCTCATTCCCGAAGTCGGGTGGGGGCTGGTGGTCAAGGAAGATCGGGTCGAGGGAATGCGCGCCGCCGAGGAGTTCCGGGATTGGCTGCGGCGAACGGCGCTCATTCTCTCGGCGTTCGCGATTCTGGCGGGTGCCGCGCTGGGGCTTCGGTTCGCGTTTCCGATCCACGACCTGGCGGAGGTGGCCAACCGCATCCGGAAGGGCGAAATGGATGCTCGCGCCGACGAGAAGCGCGAGGACGAGGTCGGCGTATTGGCCCGGACCTTCAACCAGATGGCGGACGAGCTCGAGGCGCGCATGTCCCTCCTGCGCGAGTTCCGGAAGTTCTTCGACGTCTCCATCGACCTGATGTGCATCGCCGGAACGGACGGCTACTTCAAGCGCACGAACCCCGCCTTCCAGCGCGTGCTCGGGTGGGGCGAGGAGGACCTCCTGACTCGGCCCTTCCTCGAGATCGTGCACCCGGACGACGTCGCCAAGACCGAGCGAGAGATCGAACAGCTGTCCGAAGGCATCCCGACCATCTCGTTCGAGAACCGGTTCCGCTGCAAGGACGGGAGCTACAGGTTGCTGCGTTGGACGAGCTATCCGGAGGATGGGGTCCTCTACGCGATCGCTCACGTTCTCGACGACTCACCCGAGGCGTGAGCCGGACGCCCCGATGACCGGAGCCGCCGATTGATCTACGCCCAGCTGGCCGCCGGCTTCATCTACCTCCTGGGAGGAGGCGACCTGCTCGTCCGGGGCGCGGTGGCGCTCGCCCGCCGTGCCCGCGTTCCCCAGACCGTCGTTGCGCTGACCATCGTCGGCCTCGGTACGTCGCTGCCCGAGCTCGTCGTGTCGGTCCGTGCCTCGCTCGCGGGACACCCCGGTCTCGCCCTCGGCAACGTGGTCGGGAGCAACATCGCCAACGTCCTTCTCGTGGGCGGCCTGGCCGCCGGAGTCCATCCCCTTCGAACGGGTGACCGCAACGTCACCCGGTCCGGGGTCGCGATGCTCGCGATCAGCCTCCTCTTCGCGGGGATGTGCTTGCAGGGCCACGCGCTGACGCGACCCGATGGCGGAGTGCTGCTGGCTCTGCTCGCCCTGGGCGTGGTGCTCACCTCTCTCGACGCCCTCAGGGCGCAGCGCCCGGTGGCCACGAAGCCGATGGAGTGGGTGCTCGGCCTTCCCAGCAGCTTGCCCATCATCGCGCTGTTCATCGGCGCCGGCCTCGTCGTGCTGCCGCTCGGAGCGGGCCTCCTGGTGGATGCGGCCGTCGCCATCGCAGGCCGCCTCGGCGTGTCCGACACGGTGATCGGCCTCACCGTTGTGGCGGTTGGGACGTCCCTGCCGGAGATGGCGACCACCGTCATGGCGGCCCGCCGGGGGAGGACGGGCATGGTCGTCGGCACGATCGTGGGGAGCAACAACTTCAACATCCTCGCGATCATGGGCGCCGCGACCGTGGTGAGCAGCGAGCCGGTCGCCGTGCCCGGGCGCTTTCTCCTGCTCGACCTGCCCCTGATGGTCCTCGTCAGCCTGGTCCTGGTTTCGTTCTCGTGGCGACGACGACCGATCCGACGCAGGACGGGGATCGTCCTGGCGGCCGCCTACGGCATCTATGTCGGAGCCCTCTACCTGATGGCGTAGTGGATCGCCGTCATGCTGTCCACTGACCCTTGGCACTCCAAGGGAATGGCCCGGCCGCCTCGGGATGGGATTCTGGTGCGGCTCCATCCACCCAGATCCACCGGCTGACGGCACCGAGGGGATGCCGCGCCCAGGGATCCACGCCAGATCCAGACCACCCGAACGGATCTACGGCCACGCCCCCTTCGGCGGACACGGGCAGCCCACCCACGGTAGTGGGGGCTTCCCAGCGTCCCTGGTATTCCACCTGGAAATGCAGGTGCGGCCCCGAGCTGCATCCGGTGTTCCCCGAAAGGGCCACCACCTGGCCCGGTTCCACGATGTCTCCTACTGCTACGTTGACCGCGCTGACATGGGAGTAGGCGACGACGAAGCGCTCACCCTCCGGCGTCTCGTGGAGGATGACGACGGACGTGTTCGCGACGCTCTGGCCCAGCGGAGGGCAGTAGGCTTCGGGGCTCAGGCCGGCCCGAGTGATGAACCCACTGGCGGCCGCCAGGAGCGGAGTGCCTTCGGGCATCACCCAGTCATAGCCCATATGTCCGTCGAGAGCTTGAATGGTGTCGCCCCACCACGCCAGCACCGAGCCGTTGTTGTCGCTCCAGGAGAGCGGCAGGTCGTGGTCGAATACGCTGGTCACCGGGAACTGGCCGGAGAAAGGCTCATGGAGGAAAGGAGCCACGGAGAGCTGCTCCGGAGCCTCGGGCACCAGCACGTTCTCACAGCTCGGCATGACGAGTGCGAGAGCCGCCGGGATGAAGGCCCGCCAAGGCGCCCTCATGATCCGGTTCCGGCGGGTTTCGTGAATACCGAAAAGCCGCCGAGGACTGCAAGAGTGGTACCGGCCAATCTCCGATCACTGCGCAAGGACCGGCTGATCTCGATGGCCGGCCGGAAGGCGAAGTACCGGCCCATGGGTACCTTCACCCCGACGCCACCTACGCCCATCCATTGGACATCGGTGCCATTGTAGCTCAAGAGGTCGAGGCCTGTCCCCAGGGAAACGAACATGCCGGAGCGGACACCGTCGCCCGTGAGGTGGTAGTTGCCGGCAAGGCCCGCCGCGAAGCGCACCGTCGAAATGTCACCGAAGTCGGCCACGGAAAAGGCTGTGGAGATCTGAACCTGAAACCGTTGCGTGGCCCACTGGCCCATTCGGATCCGCTGCAACGGGAAGGCCCAGCTCTGAATCACGGAGGACTGCACACGATCGGTGTCCTCCCTCCTGGTGAACGATACCGCACCGTCGATCCCCAGCTCTCGCGGCCGTGTTTGAGCGGACGCGGTGGTCGGCGCACCCAGGAGGGCAATCGTCCCCAGCGTCGTCATCATCCACCACGCGGTGGCGCTCTTGTTCAATCGCACGAAGCCTCCTCGCACAGGACGTGCCGTCCAACCCGAATGCTATCATAAGATTGTCTAAGGAGGACGTGTGCAATCGACGTGCCAAGCGGGAGTCGCACGCAGTGGCCCGCGTTGTCGCGCGGCGCATGTCCACCTCAGGAGACGGCGGAACCCCCTCAGGGGACATCCACTGGAGGCCTTGGAGACGCGCGCGGCGCAGGGCCTCGTCCACGAGTCCGACCTCGGAACGTCGCCATCCGGACGCTTGGATCGCTCCACGACGCGTCGTATTCTGCGGCAGTCGTCCCCCAGGGAGGGTGTCATGCGTCGATCCGCTGCTGGCCGCCGTAAACCACCCGCCGTCATCGCGCTGCTCTCGGCCGCGGCGGGGCCGATTCTGTTCTGCTCCGCGTCCGCACAGGTCCCGCCGCAACTGGGCGGCAGCCCGATGGAGGACGTGATCTCCGCCATGACCCTGGAGGAGAAGGTCCGACTGCTCGTCGGGATGGGCATGGGCATCGACCTGCCCGGCGTGCCGGCGCAGGATCCCGCGGACGCGGCGACTCCCGAGAAGGTCCCCGGCGCCGCCGGACGGACGCACGCCATCCCGCGTCTCGGCATCCCGTCCCTGACGCTGTCCGACGGGCCGGCCGGCGTGCGCATCGCCCCCGTCCGTGAAGGCGACGCCGGCCGCACCTACTACGCGACCGCCTTCCCGGTCGCCACCCTGCTCGCCTCGACCTGGGACACGGCCGTGGTGCGCAGCGTGGGCGCGGCCATCGGCGACGAGGCTCGCGAGTACGGCGTGGACATCCTGCTGGCTCCCGCCATGAACATCCACCGCAACCCTCTGGGCGGGCGGAACTTCGAGTACTACTCGGAGGACCCGCTCGTCTCCGGTCGGATCGCGGCCGCTTTCGTCGACGGTGTCGAGTCCGAGGGCGTCGGAACCTCGATCAAGCACTTCGTCGCGAACAACCAGGAGTTCAACCGGATGATGTTGAACACCGTGGTCGGCGAGCGCGCGCTCCGGGAGATCTACCTCAAGGGGTTCCAGATCGCGGTGGAGACGGCGCAGCCGTGGACGGTGATGTCGTCGTACAACCTCCTCGACGGCACGTACACGTCCCAGAGCCGGGAGCTGCTGCGCGGGGTCCTGCGCGACGAGTGGGGATTCGACGGCTTCGTGATGTCGGACTGGTTCGGGGGCCGCGATCCCGTGGCCCAGACGAACGCCGGCAACGACGTGCTCATGCCGGGCACAACGTCGCAGACGGAGGCGATCCTCGCCGCCGTGGCGGACGGGGCCCTGGCCGAGGCGCAGCTCGACGAGAATGTGGCGCACGTGCTGTCCATCGTCGTGCGCTCGCCCACGTTCCGGCACTACGCGTACAAAGAGCGTCCGGACCTGGAGGGACACGCGCTCGTGGCGCGTCGCGCGGCGACGGAGGGCATGGTGCTGCTGAAGAACGACGCCGGCACGCTGCCGCTGGCAGGGGTCCACCCGGTGGCGTTGTTCGGAAACGCGGGCTACCAGCTGATCGTCGGCGGCTCGGGCAGTGGGGACGTGAACGAGGCCTATTCGGTGTCCCTGGCTCGGGGCCTGGAGGCCGCGGGGTACGCTCTCGACGCGGCACTCGGTGAGGGCTACGCGTCCTACCTCGCCGAGCAGGAGGCGAACCGGGCCGCTCCGCAAACGTTGCGGGCGCCTCCGCCGATCCCGGAGATGCCCGTCGAGGCCACCCGGATCCAGCGGGCCGCCGGCGCCGCGGACGTGGCGGTCGTCACCCTCGGGCGGAACTCCGGAGAGTTCGAGGACCGCTCCACCGAGGCGGACTTCGACCTGACGGACACCGAGCACGCCCTGCTCCGCGACGTGGCAAGGACGTTTCACGCCGCCGGCAAGAAGGTCGTCGTGGTGATGAACATCGCCGGCGTAACGGAAGTCGCCAGCTGGCGTGACGGCGTGGATGCGATCCTGCTGGCATGGCAGCCCGGACAGGAGGGGGGCAACGCGATCGCCGACATCCTGAGCGGGAAGGCGAATCCGTCGGGGAAGCTCGCCTCGACGTTCCCGGTCGCCTACGCGGACGTGCCGTCCGCCGGGACCTTTCCCGGCAAGCCGCTGCCCGGGCACGAGGACGATGCGCCCGACGCCATCTTCGGCATCCCGTCCGAGGTCGTCTACGACGAGGGCATCTACGTCGGCTACCGCTACTACGACGCGTTCGGTGTCGAGCCGGCCTACCCGTTCGGCTATGGTCTCTCCTACACCGACTTCGGGTACGGCGACCTGGCGCTGAGCGCCGCGTCTTTCGAGGCCGAGATCCGGGTGACCGTCACCGTGACGAACGTCGGCCCGGTCGCGGGGCGCGAGGTGGTCGAGGTGTACGTGCGCGCACCGGACGGTGGGATGGACAAGCCGGAGCGCGAGCTGAAGGCCTTCGCCAAGACGGAGCTGCTACCGCCCGGCGGATCGCAGACCCTCGCGTTCAGGCTCACGGCCGCGGACCTGGCATCGTTCGATGCGGACCGCGGCGCCTGGGTCGCCGCGGCGGGCCGCTACACCGTGGACGTCGGCGCCTCCTCCCGCGACATACGGCAGGGGGCCTCGTTCAGCCTGGATCGGGAGCGCACGGTCCGGGCGGCGCACGTCTCGCTGGCGCCCGGGGCGTCGCCGAACGAGCGCAAGCCGGCGAGACGATGAGCCGTCGGGGAATCGCCTAGCCCGACACCCTCCGCCCCGGCGTCCACGGCGCCCCCGCGGCCTCCAGGTCCTGCTCCAGCCGCGCCAGGTCTCCCTCCAGCAGCGTCCGCAGCTCCTCGGCGAGGACGGCGAAGCCCGCGCGGCCCAGCTCCAGGCTCCTGCGCGCCGTCACCGTGGGTGTCTGGCGCGTATCCCACGGTCCGTAGACGGCGTTCCCCACGCGCTCGGAGATCGAGGGGACCGAGGGTTCGCTCAGGCCGCCCCGGATGCGGTCGCCCGAAAGCCGCAGAGCCAACGCGTCCAGCGCTCGGTTCAGGTCGTCCAGGCGGGTGAACAGCGCCGGGTCCGCTCGGGGCGTCTCCAGCAGCGCGGCCCGCATGGCACGTAGTCGGTCCCGGGCCCGACCGATCTCCTCGGACGCGCCCGACACGCGGCGCATGAGCTCCCGGGCCTCCTCCTGGAATGCCGCCACCGCGACCAGGTCCGTGCCCGGAGGCGTGGTCGGCACCGACTTCACCTGGAAGGCTTGGGGCGTGCCCAGCGTGCGGGCTTCCCCGTGGTCGAGGAGCAGCAACTCCACGGCGTACCGCCCCGGCGCCACCAGGGGCCCCTGCGGGTCGGTGACCCAGGGGGGGGAGAAGCCCGCCGTGCTCAGGTCCACGGGGTCGGGCGGCGGCCGTCGGAGATCCCACGAGACGCGGTGGAGGCCTTCCTTCGCTGGTCCCTCCACCCAGCGGACCGGCTGGCCCTGCACGTCCCGCACAACCAGCAGCACCTTGGCCGCGCTCTCGAGAGACTCCTCCCGCAGCGCTTCGTATCCCGGGAATGGGGCGTTGGCGCCCCGGGCCCTCAGCGCCTCCTCCCGGGCGTGGCGGTCCTCCCGAGCTGTCGTGGGCGTCTCGGCGAGCCAGTAGGTGAACACCGCCCCGAAGGGCGGGTTGTCCGCCGTGTAGAAGTCGCTTCCCATGGTAGGCTGGCCCCGGGCCTGGGACGGGACCATCGGGATGTACGACCAGGCGTCACGCGGGGCGAAGAGGGCCCCGTCGCCGGTGAGCGCCCCGGCGGCGATCCCCCGCAGCGGCGTGTAGTCGTCCAGCACGTAGAACCCGCGGCCGAACGAAGCTGCCACCAGGTCGCCGTCCCGCTCGTGGAGCTTCAAGTCCCGGAACGCGATGGTGGGGACGCCGGCCGACAGCTCGATCCAGTTGGTGCCGCGGTTCGGCGTGAAGTAGAGGCCGAACTCCGTGGCCAGGAAGAGGAGGTCCGGGTCCACGAAGTCCTGCTGGATCGCCCAGACGATGGTGCCCTGGGGCAGGTCCCCGGCGATGGAGCGCCAGGTACGGCCCCGATCGGTGCTCTCGAAGACGTACGGCGAGAAGGCTCCGGTCTTGTGGGCGTCCGCGATCACGAAGACGCCGGCCGGGTCGTCGCGGCTGGCCTCGACGTCGTTGATGAACGCGTTCTCCGGCACGCCGGGGAGGTCGGAGGTCCGGGTCCACGTCGCGCCGCCGTCGGGGCTGACGTGCACCCACCCGTCGTCGCTCCCCGTGTAGAGGACGCCTTCGGTCAGAGGCGACTCGGACACGGCGGTGAGGGTCGCGTACATGGACATGGCGCCGTTGTCGTAGAGGGCGTCCACGCTCCACACCCGTCCCATGAACTCCATCTCGTACCGGTTCCGATTCCGGGTGAGATCCCCGCTCACCGGCGTCCAGGAGTCTCCCCGGTCGTCGCTCCGCCACAGGCGCTGCGAGGCGAACCAGAGCCGATCGGAGGCGTGGGGGCTGATGAGGATGGGCGAATCCCAGTTCCACCGCTCGGGCGGATCACCTGGCGCGGGCTGGGGCTGGATGGGCAGCGCCTCCTCGCTCCTCCGGTCGTATCGGTACAGGTTTCCGACCTGCGTTTCCTCGTAGAGGATGTCGGGGTCGGTGGGATCGATGGCCACGCTGTACCCGTCGGCGCCCATGGGCACGTACCAGTCCTGGTTCCGGACGCCCTCGATGTTGGTGGTGCGCACGGGCCCGTGGAGCGTGCCCAGGTCCTGGGCGCCGCCCAGGATCTGGTAGAAGG
This sequence comes from uncultured Gemmatimonadaceae bacterium, assembly GCA_964591135.1. GTDB lineage: Bacteria > Gemmatimonadota > Gemmatimonadetes > Longimicrobiales > Gaopeijiaceae > SZUA-318. Next base: position 14,884 of record CAZPZU010000046.1, read on the forward strand.
GCTCGTCGTTGCTCAGCGCCAGCTTGTAGAACTGAGAGACGGGCAGGTTGGGGAAGTGGCGCCACGTGGTGCCCTCGTCGAAGGTCTCGTAGAGCCCCGCGTCGGTGCCTGCGATGAGGTGCTTCCCGCCGTGGGGGTCGATCCACAGCGCGTGGTTGTCCGAGTGCTTCTCCCGCCCGGTGCCCAGGTTGTCGAAGGTCGCGCCTCCGTCGTGGGTCACCTGGATGAAGACGTCCATCTGGTAGACGAGATCGGGATCCGTGGGAGACGCCTCGATCTCCTGATAGTAGTGGGGGCCCGTTCCCCCTGAGATGTAGGAGCTGCGGCGCTCCCAGCTCTCGCCCTTGTCACGGGAGCGATAGAAGCCGCGCCCCTCGGCGTCGGCCTCCACCGTGGCGTACACCAGCGTGGGGTCGGCGGGCGTCACCGCCAGGCCGATCTTGCCCAGGTCACCCTTGGGCAGCCCCGTCTCCACCTCTCGCCAGGTCACGCCGCCGTCGGTGGACTTGTGGATGCCCGAGCCCGGGCCTCCGCCCAGATAAGCCCACACATGGCGACGGCGCTGAAACGTGGCGGCGTAGACCACCTCCGGGTTCTCGGGGTCGAACTCCAGGTCGGTGGCGCCGGTGTCGTCGTCCACGGCGAGCACGCGCGTCCACGTCTCCCCACTGTCGGCGGTGCGGTACACGCCGCGGTCCCCGCCGGAGGCCCACAGCGGCCCTTCCGCCGCGACCAGGACCACGTTCCCGTCCCGAGGGTCCACGAGGATCTTGCCGATGTGCTCGGAATGCTCCAGCCCCGTGCGCTTCCACGTGCGGCCGCCGTCGGGGCTCCGGTACACACCGTCCCCCCATCCCACGTGTCGGCCGCTGACGTTCTCGCCGGTTCCCACCCACACTATCTCGGGGTTGGAGGGGTCCAGGGCCACGTCGCCGATGGAGTACGAGCCTTGATGGTCGAAGATGGGCGTCCAGGTGACTCCGGCGTTGACGGTCTTCCACACGCCACCCGATCCCGCCGCCACGTACCACGTGTGCGCGTCGTTGGGGTGCACCGCGACGTCGGCGATGCGCCCGCTCATGAGCGCGGGACCGATGCTTCTGAGACGCAGGCCCGCGACGGCCTGGGCGACGTCGCCCATGTCCAGAGTCTGGGCGGGCGCGGGAGCGGGTAGGCAGAGGACGAAAGCGGTCAGGATCGCGAAGGCCGCTCGCGAAGGGGGGTAGCCCATGGGAAGTCCTGTGGAATCGGGTGCGCTGCGAGTTCCGGCATTCTGGTGCATGCGGAGCGATACCGCTAACCCCCCGCCCATGCCGCCGCCGCCGCGTTGGCGGTAGTTTTCTTCCACAAGCTCCCGCCTCCTGGAGAATCACCGATGGCGACCAAGGCAGAGAAAGAGAAAGCGGCGAAGGCGAAAGCGGCCGAGAAGGCGCGGGCGGCCAAAGCGAAGGCCGCCGCCGAGAAGAAGCTCGAGGGCGAGCGCGCGAAAGCTGCGAAGGCCACGGCGACCGCGAAGACGAAGCTCGCACGCGAACAGGAGAAAGCCGCGAAAGCCAAGGAACAGGCCAAGGCCGAGAAGGCGAAGGCGGCCGAGAAGGCGAAGACCCTGAAGGCCAAGGACGCCGCGAAGCTGAAGGCGGCTCGCGCGAAGGCCAGGAAGGCGAAGAGCAAGCTCCGGGCCGCCGAAAGGAGGGCCGCCGTCAAGAAGGTCGAGGAGGTCGTGGACGCCGCGATCGGAGCGGCCCAGGCCGCCGGCGACCAGGTGAAGGCCGGAGTGGCGACGGCGAGGAGGGCCCTGGCGGATCGGGCCGCGGCTTCCGCGAAGAAGCCCGCCAAGAAGAAGCCCGCCAAGAAGAAGGCGGCGGCCAAGAAGAAGGTGGCGGCCGAGAAGAAGGCGGCTTCCGCGAAGAAGCCCGCCAAGAAGAAGCCCGCCAAGAAGAAGGCGGCGGCCAAGAAGACCCCGGCGAAGAGGAAGGCCGCCGCGAAGAAGGCGTAGCCCGACCTGGAGGCATGGGCCCTGTTGCCGCTTCCGGGCACTGGGTCTACCGTCCTTCCGACCCTCCGGACCGTTCGATTCCTCCGACCGTCCCGGTACTCCCATGCGCCCCCGCACGCACTCTTCGCTCCTCGTCCTTCTCGCGCTGCTCGCCGTCCCCGCCGCCCTGTCGGCCCAAAGTCCCATCACCGCCCGGGACCTCTGGTCGATGGCGCGGGTGGGGAGCCCCGCCCTGAGCCCTGACGGGAGCACCGTTCTCTACACGGTCACCACCTACGACCTGTCGGCATTCCGTTCCAGGACGGAGATCTGGAGGGTTCCGGTGGCGAGCGGGGAGCCGCGTCCCTTCATCACCTCCGACAGCGGCTCCAACAGCGCCCCCGCGTGGTCTCCCGACGGCCGGAGCATCGCCTTCGTCTCGAGCAGGGGCGGGAACGGCCCGCAGATCTACCTCGTGCCGGTGGACGGCGGCGAGGCGCGGGCGCTCACCTCCGAGGAAGGCGGGGCCACGGGGCCCGTGTGGTCCCGCGACGGTCGGCGGATCCTCTTCGTCAGCTCCGTCACGCCTGCAGGCGATCCCATCGCCCGGCGACTCGAGGAGATCGCGGCGGAAGGCTCGGAGGCCAAGGTCTACGACGACCTCCAGTACCGCCACTGGGACGAGTGGGAGGACGGCCAGCGGAGCCATGTGTTCGTCCTGGACGTGGCTACCGGGCAGAGCAGCGACGTCACGCCCGGCCCCTACGACACTCCGCCCGTGGCGCTGGGGGGCTTCTCGGACTACGACATCAGCCCCGACGGGGAGGAGATCGCGTTCGTCCGCAACACCGACGTTCCGAGCATGGTGGGCACGGGCAACGACGTGTGGCTCGTCCCCGCCGGCGGCGGGGAGCCTCGCCTCCTCACCCCGAGCGACGCCAACGACGTGGCGCCCCAGTACTCGCCGGACGGCCGCTATATCGCCTACCTCGGCATGAGCCGGCCCGCCTTCGAGGCCGACCGGACCCAGCTCCTGCTCTACGATCGGCACACCCAGGAGACCCGCAGCTTGACCGCGGACCTGGACCAGAGCGTGGATTTCTTCGCCTGGAGCGCAGACTCCCGGACCCTCTGGTTCCAGGCCCAGGACCAGATCTTCCACGCCACCTACCGGGTGGCGCTGGCGGGGGGAGCGCCGGTGAAGGTCACAGACGGCGTCTACGACGGAGCGCTCCAGGTCTCCGAGGACGGAAGGACGCTGGTGGTGGCACGGCAGGCGACGGACCGCCCGGTGGACCTGTTCGCCCTCGACGGGGACGGGAAGGTCCGGCGACGGCTCACCCAGCAGAATCGGGACCTCTTGTCCCGACTCGCCCTCCAACCGGCGGAGAGCTTCTGGGCCACCGGCGCCGAGGGAACGCCGGTGGAAGGCTTCATCGTCCGGCCGCCCGATTTCGACCCGTCAAGGAAGTATCCGGTGGTCTTCCTCATCCACGGCGGACCGCAGGGAGCCTGGACCGACTCGTGGAGCTATCGGTGGAATCCCAACATGTTCGCCGCGCCGGGCTACGTGGTGGTGGTCGCCAACCCCCGGGGAAGCACGGGCTACGGCCAGATCTTCACGGACCAGATCACCGGCGACTGGGGCGGCAAGGTCTACACGGATCTCATGGCGGCCCTGGATCACGCCCTGACCACGTACCCGTTCCTCGACGAGACCCGCGTGGCGGCCGCCGGTGCGTCCTACGGCGGGTACATGATCAACTGGATCAACGGCCACACGGACCGGTTCCGGGCCCTCATCGACCACGACGGCCTGTTCGACATCCCCAGCATGTACGGCGCCACCGAGGAGCTCTGGTTCCCCGAGTGGGAGTTCGGCGGTGAGCCGTGGACGAACCCCGAAGGGTTCGAGCTGTGGAACCCGGCCAACTACGCCCAGAGCATGAACACGCCCACCCTGGTCGTCCACGGCGGCCTGGACTACAGGGTGCCGCTGAACCAGGGGCTGGCCACGTTCACGACGCTCCGGCGCAGGAACGTGCCGGCGCGCCTACTCTACTTCCCCGACGAGGGCCATTGGGTGCTCAAGCCCCAGAACGCCTTCGTGTGGTGGGACGAGATGCTGGGCTGGCTGGACCGGTACCTCGGGCCCCGAGGCATATCCGAGTAGCTCCCTTCACCGAAAGGCGCGTGACACCCGGTCGAGCGTCCCGATCTCCTCCTCCTCGAGCTGGAAGTCCAGCACGCCGGCGTTCGCCTTCGCCTGAGGGACGTTGCTGGCTCCCGGGATCGCCACGACGGTCTCACCCTGAGCCTGGACGAGCCAGCGCAAGGCCGCCTGCGCCGGAGTCACGCCCCGCTTCGCCGCGATGGAAGCGAGGGCCGCCACCACGGGTGCGCTCCTGCGCATGCCGCTCGGCCGGAACGGGCGCTGAAAGCGGCGGGGTCCACCCACGCGCTTCACGAGGTCGGGGTCGTCGTGGAACTTGCCCGACAGCAGGCCCTGGGCCAGGGGCGAGTACGCGATGATCGTCGCACCCAGCTCGCGCGCCGCGGCCAGGACCCCGTTCGTCTCGATGCGCCGGTCCAGGAGGCTGTAGCGGACCTGGTTCGACGCCAGCGGCAGGCCGTGCCGTTCCAGCACGCGAGCGGCGCGGCGCATGGCCCGGGCCGAGAAGTTGCTCACCCCCACGGCCCGGATGCGCCCCTCGTCCGCCAGATCGGCCATGGCCTCCACCTGAGCCCTCTTGGTGGCGAGGGCTCCGAAGCCGATGTGGATCTGATGCAGGTCGATGCCGTAGGGGGACAGGTGGGCCAACCGGTCGTCGAGCGTCCGCCGGATCGAGCCCGCCGTGCGCAGGAGGGGCATCCACTTCGTGGCGATGACGACAGAGCCGTCCTGCCGGCCCGCGGCCCGGAGCGCGACGGCCAACGAAGTCTCGCTGCGGCCGGCGCCGTAGGCTTCGGCAGTGTCGAACCAGTCGATGCCGCCCTCCAGTGAGGCCCTGACGATGGCGTTCACGGCGTCCTGGGTCAGCGCCGGCCAATACCGCCCCCCCAGGCCCCCCTCACCTCCGGAGAACTGCCAACAGCCCAGCCCGATGGGCGTCACCCGGATCGTCGTCGGGCCCAGGGCGCGTGTGGTCATGATGCGTCGCTCGAGTTCGGGAGTCGTTGAGGAATTCTCTCGAGCGAGGTGATATCCTGAAAGGCCGCCGCGAAACGGCGGCCCCTTCCTTCTCGAGCGAGCGGGCCAAGATGATCGTAGCCATGCTGGCGACCGTGGGGGTGGTGCTCCTTGCCGGCCTGCTTACGGCCGCGTGGACATCTTGGAGGGAGGACGAGCCGAGGGCAGCCTCGCTGCTCGTCCTTGCCGCCCTCGTCGTTCCCGTCCCCTATCTGGGCGCAGGCGTGGCCGACTTCGTCGGCAAGCCCTTGGTGGGCATGGTGCTTCTCGGCGTCACCGCGTTGGCCGCGGCGGCGCTCCTCGTGCCGCACGGTGCTCCCCGGCTCGCGGGCGACGACACCCCGCGCGGGCGCATCGACGAGCGGGACATCATGTTCTCCCGGGCGCTGCTGCGGCCGGGCTCGGACCGGTTCGAGGCGTACTACGCGGCGAAACCCGACAAGAAGGCTCTGGACGACGTGTGGCGTGCGAAGCCCGGTCTTCTGCGGCCGGGATCCTCCTCGTACCATCGCCTGGCGTTCGCCGCGGCGGACGCCAGCTTCACCACCATCGAGCACCTGCGGCCCTTCGTCGACGGTGAGCCCGCGATGGCGAGGGTCGACCTGAATCCCACGCAGGTTACGCGCTTCGTGAAGTGGTGGACCCGGAAGCTCGGCGCCGTGTCCGTGGGCGTCACCGAGCTGGAGGACTACCACTTGTACTCCCATGTGGGCCGGGGGCCCGACTGGGGGAAGCCAGTCACTCTGGATCACCGGTATGCGGTGGCGCTGACGGTGGAGATGGACAGGAGCGCGCTGGGGCACGCTCCCCTGGCGCCCACGGTCATGGAATCGGCCCAGCAGTATGTGGACTCCGGAGTCATCGCCGTGCAGCTCGCCGAGCTCATCCGGGGCCTGGGCTGGCCGGCTCGGGCGCACATCGACGGGAACTACCGGGTCGTCTGCCCGCTGGTAGCCCGGGACGCGGGCCTCGGCGAGATCGGTCGGATGGGGCTGCTCATGACACCGGAGCTCGGTCCGCGCGTGCGCATCGCCGTCGTGACCACCGATCTGCCCCTGGTGCCCGAGCCGCGTCGACGCGATGCGACGGTGATCGACTTCTGCGCCCACTGCAGGAAATGCGCGGACGTGTGTCCCGGCAACGCCATCTCCCTGGAGGGTCGGGTGGACATCGACGGTGTCAGGCGCTGGCGGATCGACTCCGAGGCGTGCTTCACCGTCTGGAGCACGGTCGGCACGGACTGCGCCCGGTGTATGGCGGTGTGTCCCTACGCCCATCCGGGCAACTGGATGCACGACCTCGTGCGGTGGGGCGTGCGCTCCTCGAGTAGGTTCAGGCGGGTGGCGATCCGGGGGGACGACGTGCTCTACGGTCGCCGTCCACCTCCCCGGCCGGTACCCGATTGGATGGGCCCGGCCGATCCGCCGCCGACTCCTTCAGAGCCCGCACCAGCAGGTCCAGATCTTCCAGGCGCGTGAAGACGTTGGGTGCGATGCGTGCACCCTGCTCCACCGCCACCGTGAAGATCCGGTATCGGTCCCACAGGGTGTCCACGAGCTCGCCGGGCGTCAGGCCGTCCACCAGGACGTTGGCAATGGCGCACGACTGCTCTTCCCTCAGAGGGGTGTTGATGCGGATGCCCGGGACGTCCTTCACCCGCCCGACCCAATTGTTCTTGAGGTAGCGGAGCCTGGCTTCCTTCCGGGCGCCGCCGATGGCCTCGTGGAATCGCACGGCGTCGCGGATCGCCTGGTCCGTCCCTTGGGGATGGGTCCCGATGTGATGGAACTTCTCGATGTCGTCGCCCCGCGCGTTCCGGTCGCCGAACAGCGGCCAGACCTTGGAGATGTGCTCCTTGCGCACGTAGAGGAGCCCGGTGCCCAGGGGGCACCCCAGCCACTTGTGCAGGCTGGAGCCCATATAGTCGGCACCCAGGTCCGGGACCTTCCAGTCCAGGTGCGCGAACGAATGGGCCGCGTCCACCACGACCTCGATCCCGCGGGCGTGCGCCATCTCCGCCACGGCCCGCACCGGGAGCACCTGTCCGGTGAGGTAGATCATGTGGGAGATGAGGATGTAGCGCGTCCGTGGCGTGACGGCGTCGGCGTAGGCCTGCACCACCTCGTCCTGGGACGTGGGGAGCCACGGGAGCTCGATGACCCTGTTCACCGTCCCGTAGCGCATGGCCCTTTGCTCCAGCGCCTCCTGCATGGAGGGGTACTCCCGGGAGGAGTACAGAACCTCTTCGCCCGGTTCGAGGGGGATCCCCTGGAGGACCACGTTGAGGGCCTCGGTGGTGTTGCGCACGAAGGTGAACTCCGCCGGTGACACCCCCGCGAAGCGGCCGAACATCTCCTTGAGGTCCGCCCGCTCCTGGGCCATGATGCGGCGCATGTAGAACGAGGGGATCTGGTTGATGCGGCGCACGTTCTGCACCTGGGCGGCCAGAACCGGATCCGCGGCGGGGCTGAAGAAGCCGCTCTCCAGGTTGATGAAGCCCGGGTCCTGGGTGTAGGCGCGCTGGATCACCTCCCAGTACGCCTCGTCGTCCGCGAGCTCCCGGGGGGCGCGCACGCCGGCGATGCGCTGCAGCGCCGCAGGCGGCAGTGCGGCGGCGGAGAAACGGGGCGTGGCCAGGGCGCCCAGGGCGGCCCCGGCGGCGGTGCGGACGAACGTGCGGCGGCTGGTCATGCGGCGGTGCTCCAAAAGGGGGTGCGCCGCCAGAGTAGTGACGCGGACGGCGCCGCGCCAAGAGGAGGAACATCGGCGACTGACCTGGCCGAGGACCTCGACGACGCGCTCGTCCCTTCGCCACCCGGGCCTCACGCCCGGGCCATCAATCCCACCTGATCCACGATCCTGAAGATGGCCGCGCACCGGCAGGGCATGGTCGACCCGTCCGCGTTGACGGGGAACGAACCTCCGTCCGTCGGGGCGATGGACAACGTGCCCTCGGCCCGGTGGTGCTCGAAGCCCCACCGCTCCGGGTCCTCGTCGATGGATGAATCGAAGGCCCGGCGGAACTGGGCCGGCAGCCGCGTCACCCCGAGATCCCGGAGACAGAACAGGTGGAAGTCCCCGGAGCCCAACGCCACGCCGTGGGCGAAGGGAAGGTCCTTCCCCAGGTCACCGTTCACAAGGATCATCGCCTGATACGGGCCCCTCGCCCGTTCTTCCCCGTCGAGGGAGATGGTCCAGATCCTGCGCCGACGCACGAGGCCGCGAGCCACCTTCTCCATCGTAGCCAGCGAGGTCCCCACGAGGAACGGCCCCAGGTCACCGAAGAGCTGGCTCAGAATCCCTTTGTAGTACTTCATGAACCGATTCTCGGTGTAGTGGGGCACCCTCCCGAAGATCTCGGCCCCGCCGTACCCCACCAGATGGCGCGGGGGCGCGCCGCCCTCCTCGCTCTCCACCCGGATCACGTCACAGGGCACGGTACGGTCCCGTGCCAGGGAGTCCACGAACACCGCGACCGCTTCTTCCACGTCGTCGGGCATGCCCAGGGCCTTGCCGATGAGGTCGGCGGACCCTTTGCGGAGGAAGCCGAGCTTCAGATCTCCCAGGCCGACGCCAGAGTCGATGCACCCCTCGAGCACGCTGTTGAACGTCCCCGACCCCCCTGCGGAGATGACATGCCGGCACCCCGAGGCGACGAGATCTCGGGTGCGCGCGCGTGCCTCGGCGTGGCTGTCCACCGCGCACAGGCGCACGTCGTCGCGGCCACGCTCCCGGAAGAGAGGGATGATCCGCTCGACCTTGCCCCAGTCCTCGATGGAGCCCGATATCGTCGTGGCGACCACGTGAACGCCGTGGGACTCAGGCATCGGCGCCCCCCTCCATCGCCGCGTTCGGCTCCGACATCCCGTGCAGATGCGACATCGTGGTCACGTGCGCGCGCCGAAGCTCCTCGATGGCCGCGGCCGCCACCTCGACCAGAGGTCGATGTCCGTCCAAGGTACGAGCCGGGGTTCCCAGGTCCCTCTCCACGACGGTGCACACCATGCGATAGCCGTCCCGCAACCTTCCCAGCTTCTCCTCGGTCTCGTGGACCTGCCGCTGCTCGCCCCGGGAGCGGATGCGCTCCAGGGACACGGCGGGATCCACGTCCAGGAAGAGCACGACGTCCGGCACGGCCAGGTGCGTGAGGCGGAAACGCTTCAAGGCCGCCAGCTCCGGGAACACGGCGAAGACGGGGTCGTCCCGGGCCACCGCCTCGTCCCTTCCGCTCAAGACCCGGAGCGTCGATCGGCACATGGACTCGTCGAAGTCATCTTCACGGTAGAGCTTGGCCCAGGCCGCGACGTTCAACAGCGGTGATCCGTCCATCACGATGACGTCGGGGGCGTACCACTTCCGGATCTCGGCCGCGATGTGGTCACGCAGCAGGAGCTCGGCGAGCTTCGGGATCTTGTAGCTCTTCAGGGAGCCGGCGGTCTTCGCGCTCCGGCCGATGGACTTCCTGAGCCGTTCGGCGAGCAGCGGCTGCAGGTCCTTCTTCTCTCCGTTCTCGAAGAACTCCACGTCGTCGGTGACCAGACAGGCCCGCGCCCCGGGCGACAGACATTGTGCCAGGGCCCGGGACAGAGTGCTCTTTCCCGATCCGTCGATTCCCAGCACCGCCAGGGTGGGCACGCGCCTGGCTCGCACGAGGCGGCGGTGTCGTCCGCCTGCGTCGGACTCCCCGAGCTCCCTGACCATGCTCTCCAGCTGCCGGGTGAAGGTCTCTGCGGTCCCCGTGAAGCGTTGCGGCGGCCCCACGGCCACGTGGTTCCAAAGGGGGATCGCCAGGGATTCCGTCTTGGGAAGGGCTTTCTCGGGTCCCGACAGGAACAGAGGAACGATGGGCACCTCGGGGAATCCCTCCGCGAGCCTGCCCACGCCGGTCTTGAAGCGGGTGAGCTTTCCGGCCTGGCCTCTGGTGCCCTCTGGGAAGATCACGATGCTGTGCCCCTGGGCTAGGCGTTTTCTCATCCCTTCCAGAGGATCGCCCGCCGTGTCTCCGCGTACGATCCAGACCGGCTGAAGGAGATGATCGGCCAGCCAGAGCAACACCCGCGATCTGGAGAAATACTCGTAGGCCGCCACGGGATGAGTGTATCGGATCCGCCGGGCAGGCAGGACGTGGAAGAGGAGCAGGACGTCCAGGTGGCTATTGTGGTTCGCCACCAGGATGCACTGCTCGAGCCGGGTCAGGTTGTCCCTCCCCTCCACGTGCACGCCGAAGATCAGCTTCAAGATGGGACGCAGCACCAGCAGATGGATGAGGACGGGCAGCGACAGCAGCTCCGCGACCCGGCGCATGTCAGAACTCTTCCAGGAAGTACCGGAGGTAGTGGAACGCCACCGGGGCCACGTAGAGGTAGGACTTCAGCGAGTTGATGACCTGGCCCCGCCCGGGCTGGAGGCGGCTCCGCTCGATCCCCAGATCTGCCTCGAGATGGTCCATGGTGTGGCATCCGACGGCCACGAGGGCTGGAATGAGCGCGGCGAGCACCACGGAATGGACCGGAGGGATCGTCGTCCAGGGCGTCAGCAGCCACGCGAGGAACAGGATGACCGGCGCCGGCGCGAGAAGCTGGTAGGCAACGCTCTCGATCCCCTCGCGGTCCCGGGCCCTGAATGCCCACGCAAGCAGATCGCACACGGCCACGGCCGCCACGACGAAGATGGCCATCCAGGTGGAGTAGGACGCCAGGTACCCGATGTGCCCGATGCAGTAGACCAGAAGGAAGAGCCCCAGATCCAGCGCCCCGATGGACATCACCGTGCCGTCCACCTCCCGACCACCCAGCGTGATGACGAATGGGATAACCAGGAACCCGTACACGGGGATGGAGATGATGAACATCCCGTACCAGTCGATCTGGATGAAGTAGAACATGAACGGGATGGCCAGATAGGCCGCCAGCATCCCCCAGCGGTCCTGGATCCTCAGATCCACGAGCGTGAAGTACTCCCGAAGGGCGAGAAAGCTGAGGATCGCCATCACCCAGATGCCCACCGCGAACGACACCAACTCCGACAGCGCGAAGAAGAGAAAGAACGTCCCCAGGTAGGGCAGATAGGAGACCACGGGCGTGGGGAACCCGATCCTCTTCCCGGTAAGCGCGAAGAGCGTGAGCATCGCCAGGATGATGACGATGGTGACCTGCGGGGCCTCGACGACCATGGATCGACGCAGGAGCACGAGTTCGGGCGCGACGCAAGAAGAATGGCGAAGGTCACGCGTCGCCGACAGGATGCGTGCCGACACACGGACCGGGGCGAACGCACCCGGGTCTCACTCGTGCGCCGTCCTATTCGTGGGCCCCTTCGGCGGTGCGTGGGTTTTCCACGCCCCGGGTGTCATAGAGGGTACGGGGCCGTGCATCCCCCGGAGATTGCCTCCTGACCCCAAGGCCATGGGGAAGGTCATGGACGAGCAGACGCTCACGAAGACGTACCGGGAGTTGGTACGTCCCCTCTACGGGTACGTGGCCAGTCGGTGCGGCGGGGATCGGAGCCTGGCCGAGGACGTGACCCAGGAGGCGTGGCTCCGGGCGGTGGAGGCGTGGGGGCGGAAGGGGATGCCCGACCATCCCCTGGCATGGCTCAAGACGGTGGCCCGCAACCTCGTCTTCAACTACTACCGGCGGGTGCGCCCGGTATCACTGGATGCGTTGCCCCCGGGGCTCGAGGCCACGACGAACGAGGATGGGCTCGACTGGGGTTCGCCGGATCACGCCTCGCTGGTGAGTTGGGGGCTGGCTCGTCTTCGTCCGGCACAGGCCCGGTTGCTGGAGGCCTTCCATCTGGAAGGCCTGTCGGTGGAGGAGGTGGCCCGCGAGACGGGGCTCTCACAGCGCGCGGTGGAAGGCCGGCTGCGCAGGGCCCGCCAGAAGCTCCGCAAGCAACTCGAGAAGGTGGTCGGCCCCGGAGGAGCACTGACATGAATCGAGACCAAGAGCCGAGCCCGGAGTTCCTCGAGAACCTGGAGTGGCAGGTACGTACGGCCCTCCATCGGCAGGCACGCTTCTCGGCGCCGGCCCGGCGACAAGACGGAGGAACCATGAAGCTCATGGCCGTGATCCTGGTGTCGGCCCTGTTCGGCGCCGGGGGTGTGGTGGTGAAGGACCAGGTGCAGGAGGGGAAGGTGCAGGAAGTCCTCCTGGCCCAGGTGGAGATGGAGATCCAGTTGGCCGAGCTCCAGGTGGAGGCGGTGCGGGGTGACCTGGACGACCTGCAGCGACAGGTGGCCGGGGGAATGGTGGAGGACGACGCCCTCGTCCCCGCGCAGGCTGCTTTGCGCGAGGCCGTGACCCATCTGAACCGGCTCCAGCTGGACCGGGAGGAGATCCGTCTGGCGGGAAGGGAGCCGCAGGACATGGTGTCGGCGCCCCTGGTCCGCGGGCGTGATTTCGTCACCGAGCGGCTGGACCTGGATGTCCAGGTCGTGGAGGAGCAGATCCACCTCGCGGAGCGGGATCTGGCGAGGGTCCAGCAGTTGCAGGCCGCGGGCATGATCCGGGCCGACGAGGCGAGCTACGGCGCGGCCGCCCGGCTCCAGCAGGTCCGACTGAGGCTGGATGGGCTGCAGCAGCGGCGACAGCTCCGTCGGCGCTTCCTGGCCGGGGAGGTCACGGCCGCCGAGGCCACCTCCCAGGCGCTGGTCATCGAAGCCGACGCGGACCTGGCGGTCCAGGCACAGGGCGTGGACATGGCCCAGCACGTACTGCAGGCCCTGGAGGCACGTGCGGCGCAGGGTCTCGTCAACGAGTCCGACCTCAGGCAGGCCCGACTGGAGCTCATGCGGAGGGAGCTGGCGCGAAAGCTCGCCGAGTTGAAGCTCGAGCAGATCCGGGGTGGAGGCGGGGCAGGGCGGTAGCGGCGAGCGGATCACTCCGCCCGGAGCGCCTCCATGGGATCCACCCGGGTGGCCCGGAATCCGGGCACAAGCGAAGCGATCACCGCGACGACCATGAGCAGCAGCGCGACGCCGACCAGGACCACGGGCTCCGCACTGTCCACGTGGAAGAGAAGGGGCTGAGCGAAGCGCGCGGCCACGAGGGAGACCCCGAGCCCGAGAAGAACTCCCAGGACCGCCAACCGCGTGCCCGTGAATACGACCCCTCTCAGGACACGCGCCTTCTGTGCCCCCAGCGCCGCTCGAATCCCGATCTCCCTGGTCCGCTGCGCGACGTCGAAAGCGAGCACGCTGTAGAGGCCTATGGCCGCCACGATGAGTGCCAGCGCTCCGAACGCGGTGAAGAGCGCCGCGCCGAGGGTCCATGCCCGCGTCTGCGGATCCAGCAGCTCACGGAAGGTCTGGACCTGAGCGAAGCGCACGCGGGGTGAGAACGAACGCAAGGCCGGCGCCAGCGCCGCCGCGAGCGCGCGCGGCTCACCGTCCGTGCGTACGTACATGCCTGCCGGTGCGCCCCCTGTCTGGGCCAGGGGCAGGTAGTACGCGAGGATCCCGTCGACCTGCAGCTCGGCCCGCGAGGCGTTCTCCACCACGCCGACCACTCGCGTGCATTCCTCGGACTCGTCGATGTGGAAACACCCGCGGAGAGGATCCTGATCCGGCCAGAAGGCCCGCGCCATGGCCTCATTTACCAACGCGACCGGCTCCGACCCTTCCCCGTCCGTGTCCCGGAGGGGCCGACCCTGGAGCACCCGCAGCCCCATGGTCCGCATGTAGCCCGGAGACACGGCGTAGTAGAAGGGCCCTCCACCCGGGGGAACCGGCAGCGAGTCCAGGCCCGGAACGCTGATGTCTTCGACGTGGGCCCACTGGAACGGGACGTCGGTGGCGGCTACTCCGGTCACGCCCGGCAGGCGGGCCGCGACGTCCATGGCTTCGGCGTACATCCGGGTCGTCTCCGGCTCGTCCGGCTCATCGCCCTGGAACTCCAGCTGCGCCATGACCAGTCGGTCGACGTCCAGGCCCAGATCCAGCTTCCGGACCTGGAGGACGCTCTGGATGAAGAGGCCGGCGCCCACGAGAAGAATGGCAGACAGCGTGGCCTGGGCGACGGTGAGGCCTCCACGAACCCTGGCCCGGGCTCGGGAGCTTCCCCGACCGCCTTCCGCCAGGTCTCGCGTCAGGTCGGCGCGCGTACTCTGCAGGGCGGGCCCGAATCCCGCGATGAGGCCCGCCGCCAGCGACAGGAGTGCCGTGAACGCCACGACTCGTCCGCTCAGGGCCGAGGTCGTCCACAGGATGTCCGGGATCAACAGCCTTCGGATCAAGCTCCCGCCCCAGTGGGCCAGCGCCAACGCGGCCAGACCGCCCAGGATCGACAGAAGCAGCGTCTCGAGGACCATCTCCCGCAGGAGCCGCATCCGCGACACCCCCAGGGAGAGCCGCACGGCCACCTCACGTCTCCTTCCGGCTCCGTGCGCGAGGAGCAGGTTGGCCACGTTGGCGCACGCGATGAGGAGGACGATGAGAGACACGCCGGCCACCCAGCGGGCGACCTTCGATTCGTTGCTGGCATTGGGCCCCTGAGCCGCGATGAGGGGCGCGGTCAGGATGCGCACGTCCGGGTCCCGCCGGCTCTCCTCCCTGCCGTTGATGTGGAGCGCGGTGGCCTGGGCCTCGGCGGCCTCGACGCTGGCCCCGTCCTTCATCCGCACCACCGCTCGCAGCCACCAGTAGGTACGGGCTGTGAGGAATCGGTCGCTCCCGTCCTGCGCGTGCTGCGCCGGCACAGCGGGCAGCCAGACGTCCACGCGCTCCAGGTCGATGCCGGTGAACCCTCGGGGCGCCACACCGATCACCGTCACCCGGTGGCCCGAGAGGTCCAGCGTGCGCCCCAGCACGCCGGCGTCCCCCCCGAGCGCGGCCTGCCAGAATTCGTAGCCCACCACGGCCGTGAGCGGCGAGTCCACCCGATCGTCGTCGGCGTCGAAGAACCGACCCATGAGGGGCTGCACGCCCATGGTCGTGAAGAAGTCGTGCGTGGCCTTGACGACCATGACCTGACGCGCGCCTTCGCCGGCACCGAGGGTGAGCGGAACGCGGCTGCTCACCGCTCCCGCCGACACGAACTCGGGGATCGTGCGCAGATCCACCACGTCGGGGTACGTCGTGGCGGAGATGACGGAAGGCTGACCGAAGAAGTCTCCGTCCCGGAGGACCCGGCGCACCTGGTCCGGCCGCGACACGTGGTCGGGCGGTCGGAGAAGCAGGCGATCGACCACGCCGAACATGGCGGCGTTCACGCCGATGCCCAGCCCGAGCGTGAGCACCACGGCCGCAGCCAGGCCTGGCGAGCGCCGTAGCCCCCTGAGCGCCTGGCGCAGACCGGTCCGGGCCGCCTCCCAGAACTCCCCCCGCTTCCCCATCACCACCCTCCTCCGGTCCGTTGCCAGGATCTTCCTGCGCAGGTGCGCCACATCGCCGAGACGGCGTTCGGCCTCCCTGCGCGCCTCGGCCGGGGCCCTCCCCTGGTCCACGAGGCGATCCGTCTGCTCCGCCAGGTAGTGCTCGATCTCCCAGTCGACGGCCTGCCGCACGTCGGGCTTGCCTAGCCCGAGCCGGAACAAGCGCCGAATCGGGCCCATGGCGCCTACGTCTCCGACTCCCGGGGCGTGATCTTCGCGACGGCATCGACGTAGCGTGTCCACCGGAGCTCCTCCTCGACGAGGGCCTTCGTGCCCTCGGCGCTGAGCCGGTAGTACCGAGCCCTCCGCCCCTTCTCCGAGATCCCCCAGTCGCTCCGGAGCCACCCCCGGCCTTCCATGCGATGCAGCGCGTGGTAGAGCGCGCCGTCCTCCACCAGGAGCTCGTCGTCGGTGGATTGGAGGATCCACTCGAGAATCGCGAATCCGTGCATCTCGGAGCCGGCGCCCAGGGTCTTCAGGACGAGCAACTCCAGGGTGCCGGGCAAGGGGCCGAGTGGCATGGTCATGGGTGTCGATGCAGGAGTGGATCGTTGGCCTGAGCTACTCAGGTCAACGTATTGAACTGAGCGGTTCAGGTCAAGATGTCTGCAGCCCCACTCGACGGTTCCCCCTCCGGGGGGGGCGGTAGCTCAGCCCCTCAGCTGATCCCCGATCGGCAGACGACGGATGCGCTTTCCCACCGCGGCGAAGATACCGTTGCACAGGGCGGGCGCGACGGGCGGAACGCCCGGCTCTCCGGCACCGCCCAGGCCGTGGTCGTTCTCGATCAGGGCGACCTCCACCAGCGGCGCCTCCTCGATCCGGCACACCGGGTAGTTCCCGAAGTTGTCCTGGACGACCGCGCCGTCCTTCGTCGTGATCTCACCGTGCAGCGCGATGGACAGTCCGAAGACCACCGCTCCCTCCATCTGCGCGGTGACCCTGTCGGGGTTGACCGCCATGGCGCAATCGATGGCGGCCCAGGCTCGGGGGATCTTCACGTCGCCCTGTTCGGTCACCGTGACCTCGAGGGCGGCGGCCGTGAAGCTCCCGAAGCTCGTGAAGGCGGCCAGGCCGATGCCCGTGCGCGGAGGAAGGTCGCGGCCGTAACCGGACATCTCCACGACCCGACGAAACACCGCCCTCAGCCGTTCGGCGTCCACCGGCTTCGGCTCCGGACGGTCGGGGTCGTTCGCTTCCGCCGACGTCAGCACCGAGCCGAAGAGGTCGTTCCAGACCTCGTCGGGGCGCCTGCCCGTCGCCTCGGCGATCTCGTCCACCATGGACCCCACCGCGAAGGAATGCTGGATGCTGGTCACCGACCGCAGCCAGCCGACGCGGACGTGGGCCTTCGCCTCCCCCGACGAGAGCCTCAGCGAAGGGACGGCGAGGGGCTGCTCCATGACCGGGACGACCTCGAAGTCGGTGGCCGCGTCAGTGCGCTGTCCGGAGTAGACCTCCATCAGCGACGGATACGCGGACCTGTGGTCCCACGCCTGCACCCGGCCGGCCGCGTCCAGCCCCACCTCGACCCGCTGCGCCGAGATCGCGTGATAGTAGCCGTGGCGCACGTCGTCCTCGCGCGTCCACACCATCTTGACCGGCTTGCCCGTGTGCCGAGCGAGGAGCGCGGCCTCGACGGCGAAATCCGGCTTGGACTTCCGGCCGAAGGCGCCCCCGAGGAGCGTCACTTCGACGTAGACGTCTTCCGGCTTCTTCTCGAAGTAGGGCGCGACCGTGCTCTGGACCGCCTGGGGATCCTGGCACGACGTCCAGATCTTCAGGTCGTCGCCCACCCACTCCGCCGTCGCCGCGGGCGGCTCCATGGGAATGTGGTGCTGATGGGGCACGAAGTAGTCGGCCTCGATGCGCCGGGCCGAGGAGGACAGCGCGGCGCTCACGTCTCCCCGGTCGTAGGTGACCGCTCCGCCGGCCTCGATGGCGCGCCACAGGGAGGCCTCGTACGCGGTGGTGTCGTAGTCTCCGTTGGGTCCGGTGATGAAGGTTGCGGCCAGCGCCTCGCGGCCCTGGATGGCCGCCCAGGTGTTCGTGGCCACCACGGCCACGCCGCCGAGAGGCTGGTATCGCATGGGGAACTCGAAGACCGGCAACTCGACCACGTCCAGCACGCCGGGCACGGCCATCGCGGCGGCCCGGTCGTAGCCGTCGAGGCGCCCTCCGACCACCGGGGGCCTGGCCGCCACCGCGTAGACCATCCCTTCGCGGCGCACGTCCTGCCCGAAGACGGCCCGCCCCGTCGCGAAGTCCTCGGCGTAAAGATTCTGGACCGGCTTCCCGATGTAGCGGTGCTGGGCGCGGGACTTGAGGGTGACGGTCGAGGCGTCCGGCACGCCGAGGAGCGCGGCCGCAGCAACGAGCGCCCGGTAGTCGAGGACCTCGCCGCTCGTGCGGTTGAGGACCTGGTGGTTCCTCGCCTCCACCTGGCTCGGGTCCACGCCCCAGCGGGCGGCGGCGGCCTCCTCGAGCATCGTGCGCGCCGTGGCGCCCGCCGTGCGGAAGGCGTCGTAGAACATGCGGATCGACGAGGACCCGTCGGTGTTCTGGCTGCCGAACTTCGTGTCGCCGTAGGCCGGCATGACCCGGAGACGATCCCAATCCGCCTCCAGCTCGTCGGCGATGATCTGGGTCAGCCCCGTTCGCGAGCCCTGGCCCATCTCCGCCCGATGGACGTACACACGCACCGTGCCGTCCTCGTCGATGGCCAGGTACACGGAGGGAGACAGGGGACCGGCCGCCTTTCCGCCGACCAGGGCACGGAGGCCGCGGGGCACCACGGACGTCGACAGGACGAAGCCGGTGGCGAGCCCCAGGGTCTTGATCACGCTTCGACGGGAGACGTTGGTGACGAGGATCGACATGGTCATCCCTCCCGGGCGGCGCGGTGGATGGCCTTGCGGATCCTCTGGTAGGTGCCGCAGCGACAGATGTTGCGCGACATCGCCGCGTCGATCGCCTGGTCGTCCGGATCGGGGTTTGCGACGAGGAGCGCCGAGGCCGCCATGATCTGGCCGGACTGACAGTACCCGCACTGGGGCACGCCCTCCGCGATCCACGCCTTCTGGAGCGCGGTGAGTCGGGGGGCGAGGCCCTCGATCGTGGTGATCTCGCGGTCGGCCGCCCGGGACATGCGCGTCATGCACGAGCGCACGGGGGATCCGTCGATGTGGACGGTGCACGCCCCGCACAGGTTCTTTCCGCACCCGAACTTGGTGCCGGTGAGGCCCAGCACGTCGCGCAGGACCCAGAGCAGCGGCATGTCCGGTGGCGCGTCGACCTCCTGGCGCTCGCCGTTCACGGTGAGGGAATACCTGGGCATGTGTGCTCCGGGGCAGGGGAGAGGGTCGGGCGGCGGCCGTCGGGGAGGGTCGCCGGGCGGACAGTCTACAGGTTTCTCCGGGGTTCCGCGACGGTCGGCGGGTGCCGTCGCTTGCCGCGGCCAGCCGCCGGCGGCCCCGGTCAGAAGCGAGCCGTCGCGGGTCGGAGTGGCCCGATCGGCTGGAGGGCCAGCCCTCGGGAACGAGCGAAAGGCGGCTGTTCGGCGATACCGATTCCTGTCCCGTCACCGCCGCTTCATCGCAGGTTTTCCGCTCGTGTCTCTACTCCCTTCCGCCACGACCTTCCCGTGGTTACCCTCCATCCATCCGGGGCACGGCGGGAGGACCCCCCCCATTCCTCGCTCCCCTAACGGAGGCGGAACATGAATATCCGCACTAGCTGTGGTCTCCTCATCGCCACCCTGCTCCTCCTGCCGCCTCGGGATGCAACGGCCCAGGTGAAGCCTGCCAGGACGGGCTTGGAGATCTCGGGCTTCTTCGGCGACTTCGACGACCGACCCGAGTTCGGCCCCACCGACGCCTTCGTCAACCCCGCGAAGGGCGGCATCCTCGGGGGGTATCTCGGCTACCACTTCGCGCACAACCTCTTCATCGAGGCGGAAGGTGGCTACTCCCCCCTCCAGATGGCGGGACGGCTCGGGCGGGTGGCGGACCTGAACCTCACGCTCGTGGGCGCCTCGGTGGGCTACACGCTCCCGCTCGCCGAGTCCTTCGAGATTTTCGGGTTGGCGGGGGGCGGCATGGCCTTGTGGGACCCGAGCGGCGCCGACACCGAACGTGACTTGATGATCGACTACGGCGCGGGGGCCCGGTACTTCGTCACGGACTGGCTCGCCGTGCGCGGCGACGCCCGCATGCACCAAATGCCCGATGCCCTGGATGCGACGGCGGCCAGCGTGGCCGGCGTCACCCTCGGGAGCGGGTCCTTCTGGGGTTGGACCTTCACGGGCGGACTGTCCCTCTGGGTGGGCGGCAAGCGTGATGCCGACCGGGACGGTGTGGTCGACGACATGGACGCCTGTCCCGCCACGCCGCGGGGCGTCACGGTGGACGCCCGGGGGTGCCCGGTGGACTCCGACGCCGACGGTGTCGCGGACTACCTGGACCAATGCCCGGCCACGCCGGCGGGCGCGCGCGTGGACGGCACCGGCTGTCCCGCGGACGAGGACCACGACGGCGTGTTCGACGGCCTCGACCGGTGCCCGGCCACGCCGGCTGGCGCCACGGTCGATTCCAACGGCTGCCCGAGCGACGCGGACCGGGACGGCGTGTTCGACGGCATCGATCAGTGCGCGAACACACCGGCGGGAGCCACGGTCGACGCCCGCGGCTGCCCGAGCGATGCGGACCGGGACGGGGTGTTCGACGGGCTCGACCAGTGCCCGGGCACGGCCGCCGGATCGGAGGTCGATGCGCAAGGCTGCCCGGTGAGCGAGGTGCAGAGGGCGCTGGAGGAGGAGGGTACCTTCACCTTCGGAGACGTGAATTTCGCGTTCAATTCGGCGGAGTTGCGCCCGGGCGCGGAGTCCACGCTCCAAGAGGTGGGGCGTGTCCTGACGGGTCGCCCGGACGACCGGATGGAGCTCGTGGGCTTTACGGACTCCGTCGGCCCGGAGGCCTACAACCAGCAGCTCAGCCTCCGGCGGGCGGAGGCCGTGCGGGATTACCTGCTCCGGAGCTTCCCCGGCCTCACGGCGAGTCGCTTCGACGTGCGCGGAATGGGTGAGGCGCAGCCGGTCGCGGACAACAGCACCGAAGAGGGTCGCAGCCAGAACCGCAGGGTGGAGGTCCGGCTGGTCCGGTAACACGGGCTCGCTTCGGTTCCGCCCACTCCGGGCGGTTGCCGGCCCCGGCCGAAGAGACTCTTCGGCCGGGGCTTCGGCGCTCGTGATGCTGGCCGATTGCGGGGGGAGTTCCGCTCAGCCCAGCTCCGCCAGCACGTGGTCGGCTACCGCTTTGCCCACGGCCGAACAAGGGGCGGCGCGCGCCTCTCCCACCAAGTCGTAGGTGAGGGGCTCTCCAGCCTTCAGCAGATCGACGACAGCGGCCTCGACCGCGTCGGCGCCCCTCTGCAGCTGCGCGTCTCCCTTCTGTCCGGACAGCCAGGAGAGACCCTCCCGGGTGGCCAGGATCATGGCGAGAGGATTCGCCTTGTCCTTGCCGGCGTGCTTGGGGGCCGAGCCGTGGATCGGTTCGAACATCCCGTGGTGGTCGCCGACGTTGGCGCCTACGGCCAGACCCATCCCGCCCTGGAGCACGCTCGCCAGGTCGGTGACGATGTCACCGAACATGTTGGTGGTGACGCCCACGTCGTACCACTCGGGCTTCTGCATCAGCCACTGGGTGAAGGCGTCGACGATGGCCGTGTCCTTTTCGATGTCGGGATACTCCTGTCCGATCTCGTGGAAGATCTTGACGAACATGCGGCAGCCGTCCAGCACGTTGTCCTTGGCGATGCACGTGACGCGCCTGACGCCGTCACCGGGAGCTCCGTTGCGGCGTTGGGCCAGCTCGAACGCCTTGCGGATCACGCGCTCGGAGCCCTTCCGCGTGACGACCCGGCAATCCACGGCGACCTCTCCGGACCCGGCGCGACTGAGGATCCCCCCGATGCCGGAGTAGAGGCCCTCCGTGTTTTCCCGAACCAACACCATGTCGACCTTCTCGGGATCCCAGACCCGCACCGGCTGACCGTGGATCTTGTGGTTCACCCCCTCGTAGAGCTTGACCGGGCGGACGTTGGCGTACAGGTCCAGGGCGGCCCGGGTGCCGATGACCGGGCTCCAGCCGGCCATCTTGCCGTCCTTCATCGTCACCGGACGGCCGTTCCCGTCCGGGTCCGGCCAGCCCACGGCGCCGAGGAGCACGAGATCGGCCGCCGCGACTTCCTCTTCGGCGCCCTCGGGCCAGTCCCGGGAGCCGTGCTTGAGGTAGAACTCCCCCCCGCACGGGATCTCCTCGATGTCGAACCCTATCCCCAGCGCCGAGCCCACCGCCTCGAGGACCCGCCGACCCTCGCGCGCCACCTCCACGCCGATCCCGTCGCCGGGCAGCACCACGACTCGATATGCCATCTCTGCTCCATTCCAATGCTCGGGAGTGTCCGGAGAACGATAGGGTGCTCGAGCGCGCCGAGGTAGCCCAAGGGTGGGCGACAGATGGGTTGACTCCACAGGCCCCGGCCACCTAGGGTGACGAACGCCAGGGGGGACCCGGACATCCCCCTCGACCCTCCGACCAGGGAGCCTCCCGCCCATGGCCATCAGCTTCAAGGTCAACGGGCATCCGGTCACGCTGGATGTCCCGTCCGACATGCCCCTCTTGTGGGCGCTCCGCGACGTGCTCGACCTCAAGGGCACCAAGTTCGGATGCGGCATCGGGAGGTGCGGTGCCTGCACCGTGCACCTGGACGGCGTCGCAAGGCGCAGCTGCAGGACCGAGGTCTCCGCGGCAGCGGGCCACGACGTGGTGACGATCGAGGGCCTCTCGGCCGACGGTACGCACCCGCTGCAGCAGGTGTGGAGGGAGATGGACGTCCCCCAGTGCGGATACTGCCAGGCCGGCCAGCTCATGAGTGCGGCGGCCCTCCTGGCGCGCAATGCGGACCCGACCGACGAACAGATCGACGCGGCCATGAACGGCAACCTGTGCCGTTGCGGAACCTACCTGCGCATCCACGCGGGCGTGCGCGCGGCCGCTCGCCGCATCGCCTCCGACGGAGGGCGTGAAGGCGCCGCCGCACCCGCCGGGCGGGTCGAGGAGGGGCGATGAGCACCCTCGATCGACGCCAGTTCCTCAAGGTGGGCGCCACCGCGGGCGGCGGCCTCATGATCGTCAGCTACTTCGGCTTCGCGCGACTGGCGGAAGCCGATGCGGCCCGGGCGGATTTCGTTCCCAACGCATTCATCCGCATCCGGCCCGACGGCTCCGTGACCATCGTCGCGCAGAACCCGGAGGTGGGCCAGGGCATCAAGACGGAGTTGCCCATGCTCATCGCGGACGAGCTGGACGTCGCCTGGAAGGACGTCACCATCGAGCAGGCCGACCTCGACACGGAGAAGTACAGCCGGCAGATCGCGGGCGGCAGCACGGCCACGCCGACGCACTGGCTTCCCATGCGCCGTATGGGCGCGGCGGGCCGGGCGGTGCTGGTCCAGGCCGCCGCCGCCATCTGGGGCGTCCCCGTCGGGGAGCTCGAGACCGAGAACGGCGTGGTCCATCACCGCTCGAGTGGGCGCAGCCTCGGCTACGGTGCCCTCACCGCCAAGGCCGCCACCCTTCCCGCCCCCGACCCCGAATCGGTCCGCCTCAAAGACCCCTCCGGGTTCCGTATCATCGGCACGCCCGTGGCCGGAGTAGACAACGCTTCCATCGTGACCGGCAAGCCGCTCTACGGGATCGACGTGGTACGTCCCGGCATGCTCTACGCGGTCTTCCAGAAGTGTCCGGTCTTCGGCGGAAAGGTGAGGAGCGCCAACCTGGACGAGGTGCGCGCCGAGCCCGGGGTCCGGCATGCGTTCGTGGTCGAAGGAGGCGACGACCTGAGCGGGCTGCTCGGGGGTGTGGCCGTGGTCGCGGACACGTGGTGGCTGGCGAACCGCGCGCGCGCCAAGCTGCAGGTGACGTGGGACGAAGGCCCCACCGCCCAGCAGTCCAGCGAGGGGTTCGCGGCCACGGCGACGGAGATGTTCGGCAGGGAGCCGGAGCAAGGCCTACGCGCCGACGGAGCTGTGGATGGAGCGCTGGCCGGGGCTCACGGCCGGGTGGAGGCGGAGTACTTCTATCCCTTCATCTCCCACGCTCCGCTCGAGCCGCAGAACACGACGGCGCACTACCGCGACGGAAAGCTGGAGCTGTGGGCTCCCACCCAGACGCCGGAGCGCGGTCGCGGCCTGGTCGCGCAGACACTCGGCATGCAGGAGGATGACATCACCCTCCACCTCACGCGCATCGGCGGCGGCTTCGGTCGACGGCTCAGCAACGACTACCTGGTGGAGGCCGCGTGGATCGCGCGTGAGGTCGGCGTTCCCGTGAAGCTCCTGTGGAGTCGCGAAGACGACATGCATCACGACTTCTATCGGCCGGCCGGCTTCCACAGGCTGGAGGGAGGCGTGGACGAGGCCGGCAAGCTGGTGGCGTGGAAGAACCACTTCGTCTCCTTCGGCCACGACGGGCGATTCGCGTCCAGCGCGGGGGTGTCGCCGGACGAGTTCCCGGCCGGGTACGTGCCGAACTTCTCGCTGGCGACTTCCCTGATTCCCGGAGGTGTGCCGACCGGAGCTCTGCGGGCCCCGGGCAGCAACGGTCTCGCGTTCGTCTATCAGTCGTTCATCGACGAGCTCGCCCACGCCGCCGGCCGCGATCCGGTGGAGTTCCGGCTCGACCTCCTGTCGTCGCGCACCGGTGACAGCCGCCTCGATGCGGACAGGATGCGGGGAGTGCTGACCATGGTGGCGGAGCGCTCCGGATGGGGCTCCGGCACCCTGCCCGAGGGGACGGGCAGGGGAGTGGCGTTCCACTTCAGCCATCGAGGGTATTTCGCCGAAGTGGTCCAGGCGCGGGTGGAACGGACTGGAGAGGTGAAGGTCGAGCAGGTCTGGGTGGTCGGCGACATCGGAAGCCAGGTGATCAACCCGATGAACGCCGAGAACAACGTGCAGGGCGGGGTGATCGACGGCCTGTCCCAGGCGCTGGGGCAAGAGATCACCATCGCTGGAGGACGGACCCAGCAGTCCAACTTCGACCGCTATCCGCTGCTCCGGCATCGCGACCGCCCGGAGGTCGACGTGCATTTCCGGGTCACGGACAATCCACCGACCGGCCTCGGTGAGCCGGCGTTGCCGCCGGTCATTCCAGCGCTGTGCAACGCGATCTTCGCCGTGACCGGGAAGAGGATCCGCTCCCTGCCGCTCTCCAGGCACGATCTGAGCTGGAGCTGAGGGGTCGGGGTGGCCCCCGGCGCGAGACGACCGCCCGGGGAATGCGTCAGCTCCCCGGCAGCGTCTCGTCTTCGCGGATGCGGCGCGCGATGCCGATCCCGGTAGCCCCGTAGATGAGGGCGAACACGAACCCGAGGTAGTTCATGATCGCCCACGGCGCATAGGTCGTCGTGGGCACGGCCAACGTTCCCGCCATGAACACGCCCGCCGCCGACCACGGCACGAGCGGCACGATCACGGTGCCCGAGTCTTCGGTCGTGCGCGACAGGTTCTTGGCGGCCAAGCCCTTCCGGGCGAACGCGTCCTTGTACAATTCACCCGGCACGATGATGGACAGGTAGCTCGACCCGGTCACCAGCGCCGTGATGATGCCGGTCGCGACGGCCGACGCCACGAGGCCGAAGGTCTCCTTCACGACCGACAGCAACGCCTCGAGCACGCGGTCGAGCAGGCCGCAGTGCTTCATGATGCCGGCGTAGCCGAACGCACACAGGACGAGCAGCGTCACGTCCATCATGGAGAGCATGCCGCCACGGGCGAGCAGAGAGTCGACGCTCTCCGAGCCGGTGTGGGGGACGTATCCGCTGACGGCGGCGCGGAGCGCGTCGCCGAGGGGGATGCCCTGGATCGGCAGCGCGAGCGCGACCGCGACGAGGGAGGCGAAGAGGATGCCGGGAAGCGAGGGCTTCCGCGTGAGCGCGAACCACAGGATCACGGCGAGCGGCAGCAGGAGCAGCAGGTTGAAACGGAAGCTCCCGGCCAGCGCGTCCTGGATCGAGGAGATGTCGGGCGGCTCGACCGCGCCTCCCCGGAGCCCGATCAGCAGGTAGACGAGCAGCCCGATGCCCCAGGCGGGCAACGTCGTCCAGAGCATCCAGCGGATGTGGTCGAAGAGGTTCGAGCCGGCGACCACGGGCG
>CAZPZU010000047.1:0-40399 GCA_964591135.1 uncultured Gemmatimonadaceae bacterium
GCTACAGCGTGTTCGAGCATACCGAGGCCGGCATCCGCTCGGAGCTGTGGGTCTACCTGGCGCACGACGCGGCCGTGAAGTTCTCCCTGCTCAAGGTGCGCAACCTGTCCGGCAGGCCGCGCCGGCTTTCCGCCACCGGCTATGTGGAATGGGTGTTGGGCGACCTGCGGCCGAAATCGGCCATGCACGTGACCACCGAAGTCGATCCCGTCAGCGGTGCGCTGTACGCGCGCAATCGTTACAACACCGAGTTCTCCGACAGGGTCGCCTTCTTCGACGTGGACGACGCGAACCGGACCACCACCTGCGACCGCAGGGAGTTCATCGGCCGCAACGGCAGCCTGGAGCGTCCTGCGGCGATGGCGCGCACACACCTTTCCGGCAAGCTGGGCGCCGGTCTGGACCCCTGCGCCGCGATCCAGGTCGCCTTCGATCTGGCCGACGGACAGGAACGCGAGATCACCTTCAGGCTCGGCGTGGGGGGCACCCCTGGAGGCGACGAGGTCCACCGTCTGGTGCAGCGCTTCCGGGGCGCCGCCGCCGGGCGGCGGGCCCTCGAAGCGGTCTGGCAGCAGTGGAACCACACCCTGGGCGCGGTCCAGGTGGATACGCCCGACCAGTCACTCAACGTGCTGACCAACGGCTGGCTCCTGTACCAGACCATGGCGTGCCGCCTGTGGGCGCGCAGCGGGTACTACCAATCGGGGGGTGCCTTCGGCTTCCGCGACCAGCTGCAGGACGTGATGGCGCTGGTGCATGCCGAGCCCCGGCTCGTGCGCGACCACCTTCTGGTGTGCGCGGCACGCCAGTTCCTGGAGGGCGACGTCCAGCACTGGTGGCATCCGCCGTCCGGCAGGGGCGTGCGCACCCACTGCTCCGACGACTATCTGTGGCTGGCACTGGCCACCTGCCGGTATGCCCTCACCACAGGCGACATCGGCGTTCTGGACGAGCAGGTCCGGTACCTCGAGGGCCGGGCTGTCGCACCCGACGACGACTCCTACTACGACCTGCCCGGCCGGTCCGCGTTCACGGAGACCCTCTACCAGCACTGCGTGCGGGCCATCCGCCACGGGCTCGGATCCGGCTCGCACGGCCTGCCCCTCATGGGCACGGGTGACTGGAACGACGGCATGAACCGGGTGGGCGCTGGCGGCAAGGGCGAGAGTGTGTGGCTGGCCTTCTTCCAGGCCGAGGTCCTCCGCCAGTTTGGCGAACTGGCGCGGCGCAAGAACGATCCCGCCTTCGCCGACGTGTGCGCCGCCGAGCGTGCTCGCCTGCGCGAGGCCATCGAGCTGCACGGCTGGGACGGCGCCTGGTATCGCCGCGCCTACTTCGACGACGGCACGCCCCTCGGCTCGGCGCAGAACGCCGACTGCCAGATCGACGCCATCGCGCAGAGCTGGTCCGTGCTGTCCGGAGCTGGCGATCCCGAGCGAGCGCGCCTGGCCATGCAGGCGGTGGACCAGCGGCTCGTGCGCCGCGAACACTCGCTCATCCAGCTCCTCGATCCCCCCTTCGACCGGTCGGATGTGGACCCGGGCTACATCAAGGGCTATGTGCCGGGGGTGCGTGAGAACGGAGGGCAGTACACCCACGCCGCCGTCTGGGTGGCGATGGCGTTCGCCGCCCTGGGCGACGGTCCGCGCGCCTGGGAGCTGACGACCATGATCAACCCGGCCAACCACGCGACCACGCCGCAGGCCATCGACACCTACAAGGTGGAGCCCTACGTGGTCGCGGCGGACGTCTACGCGGTGGAGCCCCACACGGGGCGCGGCGGCTGGACCTGGTACACAGGGTCGGCCGGATGGATGTACCGGCTGGTCCTGGAATCCCTGCTGGGTCTGCGGCTCGACGTCGACAGGCTACACGTCGAGCCCTGCCTGCCCGCGCACTGGAGTGGGTTGAAGATCCACTACCGCTACCGGGAGACGGTCTACCACATCGCCGTCACCCAGATCCGCGCCGAGGAGGGCGGCAAGCGCGGCGGGACACAGGTGACGGTCGACGGCGTCGTACAGGACAGCCCGTCGATTCCCCTGGTGGACGACCATCGCGAACACTGGGTGGAGGTGAGCGTTCCGGCGGCGTGAGTCCCGTGGGCCCGGGTCGGCCCCGGACCTCAACCCTCCGGCTCGCCTCTGCGCGCGTCCACGTCCCGGAGCACCGCCTCGAGCGCTTCCTGAGTGACCGCCCCGCGGTGGTAGGCGTCCAGCACGTGCTCCTTCTCCACCACCATCAGGTGCCGAGACGCGCGCCGGGCCTCCTCGTCGTGCGTCGGCTGACTCGCCTCCCGTCTCCCTGGCCTGCCGTTCGCCGCACTGCCTCACTTGGCTTCGGGATCCTGTTCCTCCACGGAGATGTGCACCCGCACGTGCCGGATCCGCTCAAGCCGACCTCTGACGTTGCGGATGCCCAACCAGCCGTATTCCACTGCCAGAGCCACCACGAGGGCGAGCCCGAGCCACGCCACCGTGGCCAGGAGCAGGCCGCCGTAATGCACTGTGTACACTGACCAATAGCTGAGCGCGATCCACCCCGCCGCGACAAAGCCCACGGCAGCGAAGGGCAAGAGGTAGAGTGCGCCGGTCAACTGGTCTCGAAACGCCTCCTTGGCTCCCATGTCCGAAGGCCGGCCCCACATCCCGAGTGCTCCCGCGAGCAGGAACCCCAATACGCCGCCTACGAGGTAGAGGCCGGCAACCGTCTCGATGAGCATGAAGTGATTGATCGACTCCTCGAAAAGGCCGTAAGCCACCAGCCCTCCACCACACAGTATCGCGCCACTCACGAACCACGTGACCAGGAGCTTCCCCGGCAGGAGCATGGATTTGTTCATGGGTTGTGTCTCCCAGGATGTTCCGCTCCAGCTTCACCTGCTGGAGCCTACGCTCCAGACGACCTACCTCCCCGAGTTCCAGGCACATGTCCACCCGCGCGGTCCTCACCGGCCGCCCGCCGTTTCCGCCATCCACTTCGACCCGTTCCTGCCCCGGATTTCGAAGACCGCCTCGGCCTCCGCGACGCCAGATCGACACTGGCGCGGTCTACATCGACCTTGCACGAGGTCAACACGACGGCATGATCGAGCCGCTCGCGGCACACGCTCTCGAACCTACTGTCGGCCTCTTGTCACAAGAGCTGTCGCAACAGCCGCGCAGTGGCTCCTCGTGGCGCCGACCGGGGACAGTGGCGACGGATGCCGATCCGCCGCCGACCCTTCAGGTCGTCGGCGGTCAGGCCTTCTTCGCGGCGGTCTCCTTCGTCGCAGGAGCCTTCTTGGCGGGGGCCTCCTTTGCGGTGGGCTTCGTGGCAGGGACCTTCTTCTTCGCCACGGACCCCTTCGCCGCAGGATGCTCCTTGGCAGGCTTCGTCGCGGAAGCCGCGCTCCGATCCACCATGGCCTTCCTCGCCGTCGCCATTCCGACTTTCATCTGGTCGCCGGCGGCCTGGGCCGCCCCGATCGCGGCGCCGACGACGTCCTCGACCTTCCTGACGGCGGCCTTCCTTCCGGCGGCCCGCAGCTTACCCTTCGCTTCCCTGGTCTTCGCACGAGCGGCCTTCAGCTTCGCGGCGTCCTTGGCTTTCAGGGCCTTCGCCTTCGCCTTCTCGGTCTTGGCCTTCTCCTTGGCTTTCGCGGCCTTCTCACGTTCGCGTGTGAGCTTCCGCTTCGCGGCCTCCTCGGCCTTCGCGCCTTTTGCGCGCTCGCGATCGAGCTTCTTCTTGGCGGCTGCCTTCGCCTTGGCCGCCCTTGCCTTCTCGGCCGCCTTGTTCTGGGCGGTTCTTTCCTTCTCTGCCTTGGTCACCATTGGTGATTCTCCAGAAGGCTAGACGCTTATGGAAGGAAGTTACCGCTGACCCGTCGCCCGCGGCATGGGCTACGGAGGGTGTCTACGCGCGACAAGCCTCGCCACACCACCCACGGTGAACGCCATCCAGGCGCTGAGGCGCATGGCTTCCTGGGTTGTGCGCGTGACACGGCCCTCGAGCGAGGCGTCCTTCATGATGAAGCCCGAGACGCCGGCGTGGGACGTACTCGACGATCTCCTCGTGGACCCGCAGGAGGTCCATGACGACGACCTTCGCTACGTCTCGCAGTCCCCACGGCGCCAGAAGGCGTGCGACGACTCGGTCGATCCCCCGGTCGAGCGGCTCCCCCCACCGATGGAACTCCGAGAAGTCGATCTGGTTGGGCTCGTCAGGGGGCGGACACGCCCTGTCCCCCAATGGAGCTAGGCCGTGTTTCCTCCTTTCGTGCCATGTAGCGCGACCGCGCGGTGCGGTAACGTGATAACAGTCCCTGGGAAGGTCCCCCGATGGTCAGGGTCATCCGTGTCGATCCTCGTCACGATGCGTGTTGGCGCGACGATGACATGTGCCTGCGCACCCGCTCCACGCGGTGCGACGGCGGATGCAAATCGCTTGTGCTTCAGGGGAGACCAGGAGTCACGATAATGACCGCATCCAAGACGTTGACGTCCAACCCACGATCTTCGACCACGCCCTCGAGAACGGCGGCGCATACGATGATGCCATCCGTCGGAAGGCGGGAGAGGGCCAGTCGGGAGAGACATCGTTCTTCGAGCTCGCCATCGAGGACCTACACATGGATGCGCAGGCACTTCGGCAGCAGCCTCGTCACCGGCGCACGCGGTTCGAGAGACGGCAGCTGATCGCGAGGCTCCATCACAGGAGCCTGGCCGGGACGGCCGACGGCGATGCGGGGGCACGATGGACGTCTCCGTACGGTGGTGGGAGGCTACGGGCTCAACCCGACCGCTGGCCGAGGGCGGGCGAACGCCCACATTGAGGTGCCGCTCGCGGCCTCGGACGGCCGCCGCGTAGGCACGCTGACGGTGATGGGTCGGGATCGTCGCCCCTGGAGCACGCCGCAGCTCGCGTTCCTGCGAGCGCTTACCGTCCGACTCGTGAGCCAGGTGGATATCGGGCCCGCGGACCGGATGATGCGGACGCCACCTCCGGGCCCGGTTCCGCCCTCGAATCCACAGCTACCTTCCGAGAGGGATCGAGCCATGCACCTCGGGATGATCGGATTGGGACGGATGGGCGCGAACATGTGTCGACGGCTGATGCGGGCCGGACACGAATGCGTCGTCCACGACGTGCAGCCCGAGGCCGTCTCGCGGCTCGCGGCCGAAGGCGCGACCGCGTCGGCGTCCCTGGAAGACCTCGTCGCCAAGCTGGACCCGCCGCGCCACGTGTGGATGATGGTCCCAGCCGCTGTCGTGGGGGAGACGGTCTCGGCGGTGGCGAAGCTCCTCGAACGGGGCGACGTGCTCATCGACGGCGGCAACTCCCACTACCGGGACGACATCCTGCGCGCTGCCGAGCTCGCCCCGGCCGGGATCCACTACATGGACGTGGGCACCAGCGGGGGCGTCTGGGGACTCGAAGGGGGCTTCTGCTTGATGATCGGCGGCGACGCAGCCGTCGCGTCGCGCCTGGATCCGATCTTCGCTGCGCTCGCACCCGGTATCGATGCCGCGCCGCCCACACCCGGGAGAGCCGACGCCCCCGCCACCGCGGATCACGGCTATCTGCACTGCGGTGCCAGCGGAGCCGGACACTTCGTCAAGATGGTCCACAACGGCATCGAGTACGGCATCATGGCGGCCTATGCCGAAGGCCTGAACATCCTGCGCCACGCGAACGCCGGCAGCGTCCAGGGAACGGCCGACGCCGAGACCGCGCCGCTGGAGGACCCCGAAGCCTATCGATACCCACTCGACCTGAGCGCGGTCACCGAGGTCTGGAGACGCGGCAGCGTGATCCGGTCGTGGCTCCTCGATCTGACGGCGCACGCGTTGCTCGGGGACCCCGAGTTGTCGCGGTTCCAGGGCCGCGTTTCGGACTCCGGAGAAGGACGATGGACGCTCAAGGCCGCCATCGACACCGGCGTGCCCGCGCCCGTGCTCAGCGCCGCGCTCTACGAGCGGTTCAGCTCTCGTGGGGAAAGCGGGTTCGCCGACAAGCTCCTGTCCGCGATGCGCAGCGAGTTCGGCGGCCACGACGAGCAGGCGCCGCGGTAGCGCCGATGGCGGAGGGCGAGTTGAAGATCGAGGTCCATCCCGACGCCGACGCGGCATCCCTCCGCGCGGCCGCCTGGATCGCCCGGGCCGTCGGAGGAGCCATCCGTCACCGAGGTCGGTTCGTGTTGGGGCTCAGCGGTGGCCGCACACCCATGCAGATGCTCCGTATCCTGGCGGACGCGCCCGTGGAATGGCGAAAAGTCCACGTGGCGCAGGTCGACGAGCGCGTGGCGCCCCTCGGAAGCCCCGACCGCAACCTCACGCATCTGCACGACGCCCTGGTCCGTCGCGTGGCCCTCCCGACCACCCGGATCCATGCGATGGAGGTGGAGGACGCCGACCTGGAAGGGGCGGCCGCACGCTATGGGCAGTCGCTGGAGAGAGTGGCAGGCTCGCCACCGATCCTCGACGTCGTTCAGCTCGGGCTCGGCGCCGACGGGCACACGGCCTCGCTAGTTGCCGGCGACCCGGCGCTCGACGTCGAGGACGCCGACGTCGCCCTCTCCGGACCCTACCATGGACTACAGCGCATGACCCTGACGCTCCCGGCCCTCAATCGCGCGCGCCGCATCCTCTGGCTGGTGACCGGCGCGGACAAGGCGGACGCGTTGGCGGGCCTCGCTCGCGGAGACGCGGCGCTGCCGGCGAGCCGGATCAGACGGGAGTCGGCGCTGCTGCTGGCCGATCGCGCCGCGGCCGCCCGACTGGAGCTGCAGCCATGAAGACGAGCCCCCTGGCCGGAAAGACCGTGGCCCGCCGGAATGTTTGTCGACGTGCCACAACGGGTCACCGCCTACCACACGGGCGCCTACGACCGCTGGAAGTGCAGCGGATCCCTGATGCTCTGCAGCTCGCGGTAGTAGTATAGCGCAGTCGGGCGACGGTCTTCGAAGTTCAGGCCTTTGAGAAACTCCAGCTCTTTCGCGGTCGCGTCGCCGCTCAGGGAGGCGTCCCGGGCGAACTCCAGAAACCCCGGCTCGTCGAACGGCTGTGCGGGCGCGCGCTCGACGAACTCGAATCTCCGCACGGGCTCGGCAGTCACCTGCCGGGTCAGCACGATTTCGAGTCGGAACGTCGCCAAGTCCACGTCCCACGATGCGATCAGCGGATCCAGGAACGAGACGCAGTGGTCTTCCGACAGATGGAAGATGTCCGTATCCAGGAACTCGAGCACCATCACGCGCATCTCCTCGAAGCTGCGACCGCCGAGCTTCGCCACCATACTGAGCCAGTGGTCATTCTGCAGCTCGGCGTTGGCGATGCGCTTCACCACGTCCAGTAGCTTTTGGGTGACCACGCGCTCGAGCTCGCCGAAGGGCTGCTTCTCGAATACCGCGCGGATCTGCGGCTCCTTCCCGGGATCGCATTTCCGTAGGATCAACGCGCGGACCTGGTGGAAGAGGGGCGCGGGTTCGTCCTCCAGAGCCCGCTTCAACGCGCCCTTCCGCTGCGAGTCGGCGACCCTCGCCAGCTCCCCGGCCGGCAGCTTCAGGAGGTGGTCCATCCGGTCGTAGATGTCCGTCCGGCCCGGCGCGGGGGGTGCCTTCTTGCGCGTCAGCAGCTGCGAGATGTAGGACTCGGTGACCTGGGCGGCCCTCGCGAGATCCTTCTGCTCCAATCCCAGCTGCTCGAGCCGCTGCCGGATCACGAACGACACGTCCACGGACCCCTCCTCGCCAAGCCGACGAGATTAACCAATTGAGCTAAGTATGTATCATACACACTTGATAATGTTAGTAAAGTGCGCTAGATTGCGCCAGTGGAAAGAGCCACCAGTAGTCATCGCAGGTTCATGTTGGTTGTCTCGGGGAGTCGCAAATGACAATGACGCTTACGAAGCTCAGTCCCATGTGGCCGGTCATGGATGTGAACTATCCGAACCGCCTCGGCCGGCTCCTCGAACAGATGCTCGAGTCCCCGCGCCAGCGGGAGGAGAACGGCTCGCTGCTGGGGCAGTGGATCCCTCCGGTGGACGTGGTTGAGGAGGGGGACACGATCCGGCTCGTGGCCGAGCTGCCAGGCGTGAAGGCGGAAGACGTCAAGATCTCGCTCGAGAACAACGTGTTGACGCTCCAAGGCGAGAAGAAGAGAGAGGAAGCGCGGGAGGACGACAAGGCATATCGTTTCGAGCGCGCCTACGGGATGTTCGAGCGGTCCTTCAACCTGCCGGCGACGATCGATGCGAAGAAGATCGTCGCGAAGTTCGACGCGGGTCTGTTGACGGTCCTGCTGCCGAAGGTCGAAGCCGCCAAGCCGCGGCTGATCACGGTCAAGATCGAGAAGTAGACATCGTATCGCAGCTTCGACAACGGCGGGCGGCCCACGTGGGCCGCCCGCCGTTCGCTTGTCGGGTCGACAGAGCCTCACGATGAAGCCGGCGACGCCGAGGTGGAGCGCCGCCGACTTCCCGCTCACCCGAAGGACCTGGTTCTTCGGGACGTCGAGCCTGTCGGCGACCTACCGCTTCGAGTACGGAGCCGCAACCGGGTCGCGCTTCCGTTGCCGGAACGAGGCGACGGCGCCGAAGGCCTCGTGTGCCGATGACTCACGAGCAGCCCGATCCGTTAAGTTCAGTGCATGGTCCTCACGCCCGCCGAAGAGCCCGTCGTCCTCCGCGCCGTCGAAGCGTATCGCGAAGCGCGGTTGAAGAAGAGGACGGGGCGGTTCACAGGCCTCACCGCCGACCAGATCCTGGAGGAGCTGGTCCCCACGCCCGTCCGGTGGGCCAAGCTCGCTTCATTCGTCATCGAGCAGGTCGAAAGGCCCCCGGGTTCCCCCTTCTCGTGACGTCAGCGACTACGCGCCGTGACGGCGCTCACTCCCCCAGCTCCCCGAGCCGCGCGTCCACGTCCCGCAACACCTCCTCGAGCGCCTCCTGACTGATCACGCCGCGGTGATAGGCGTCCAGCGCGTACTCCTTCTCCACCACCATCAGGTGCCGAGATGCGCGGCGGGCCTCCTCGTCGCGTAGCTCGCTGCGTTCCAGGTGCATGCCCCGCATCGACTCCTCCGCGGCCTGGACGCGCGCTTCGTACTGCGCCCGCAGTTGCTCGAGCACGTCCGGATGGGCGTATCGCTTGCGACGCATCTCCGCGAGCTCCCCGAGGGCGGCGTCGGCGGCCTGCAGCTCGCCACGCGCCACTTCGTACTGCACGCGCTCCCGCTGCGGGCTCCCGATGCCCAGCATGCGCAGCAGCGGCGCCATCGTGAGGCCGTTGACGAGGATCGTGAGCACGACCACGCCGAAGGTGATGGTGATGATCAGCTCGCGATGCGGCGCGTCGAATATCGACAGGCTGAGGGCGAGCACCATGGAGATGCCCCCCCGCAGGCCGCCCCAGGTGAGCACGGCGGTCCACGCGACGGGGATGCGACGATCGCCGCGCAGCACCACCGAGACCAGCAGCATCACGATGGCCCGGGAGGCCATGACAGCGACGTAGGCCACCAGGATGGGCAGCCATGACGTGAACAGCGCCGTGATCCGCACCTCGAACCCGATCAGCAGGAAGACGACCGAGTTGAGGCCGAATGCGACGTACTCCCAGAACGTCTCGACCGCGACGCGTGTGGAGGGAGACATGCCAGTACGGGCAGCGTAGTTGCCGCACAGCATCCCGGCCACCACGGTGGCGATCACGCCGGAGGAGTGGAGCTGTTCCGCGCCCACGAACGAGCCGTACGCCGCGATGGTCGTCAGCGTGATCTCGATCATCGGATCGTCCACGCGCTGGATCACGTGGCTCACCGCCAGGCCCACGACCCCACCCACCAGAGCGCCCGCGCCCACGATCGCCACGAAGTCCAGGATCATCCCGGCGGGTGTGAGCACGTCCCCTGCCACGAACGCCAGGGCCAGGGTGAAGAAGACCACGGCGGTGCCGTCGTTGAGGAGGCTCTCCCCTTCGATGAGCACGGCCAGCCGGCGAGGCACGCCGAGGCTCTTGAACAGCGCCACCACGGCAATCGGGTCCGTGGCGGCGATGAGCGCGCCGAACACGAGCGCGTCGCGCCAGCCGAAGGCACTCTGCAGGTCGAGCGCTGCGGTCGCAGGCACGAGCAGCAGCACCGTGAGCGCGATGGCGGCCATCACCCCCGGCACCGCCAGTGCCGCGATCGGCACGCGATTGCGCCAGAAGTCCCGGAACTGGAGGTGGTAAGCAGCCTCGAAGAGCAGTCCGGGCAGGAAGAGCGCGAAGAGCAGCTCCTTGGTCAGGCGCGGCGGGCTGAGCACCTCCAGCCAGCCCAGCACCAGTCCGGCGATGACCAGAGCCACCGTGTACGGGATCCGCAGTCGCCTGGCCGCGATGGCCACCGTGGTGGCCACGACGAACAGCAGAATGAAGACGGTCTCGGTGTGCATGGGGAGCAAAGTAAGGCCGCGCGGCCCCGATGGGACGCCTTTGAATGAGCGTAGCGGACATGGGAAGCCGCGCGCTAGCTTCTCCGGGTCGTCCCGCTCCAGCCCACGACCCAGGTCCTCAGGGAGGGCTATTCATGCGTCCCACGCCGCGATATGGCTCCAGGGGTGACGCCGTCGTGGAGCTTCAGAAGGGCCTGAACATGCTCGCGTCCAACGTGACGCTGACGGAAGAGAACTTCATCGACCCGTCGACCAAGGCATGGACACAGGAGCCCTGGATCGACAATCCCGCCGAGAAGCGGAAGAGCTGGTGCGGGCTCTTCTGCGTATACTGCTACCGGAAGGCGGACATCAGGCATGCGGACATCGGCGTCGTCGCGCGCAAGAACCACCACTTCCTGATCGAGAGCGTGGACGGGAGCGGGCCGGCCCCGGGTCTGACGACCATCGACGGGAACCAGTGGTGGGGCCGGATCCTCAGAGTACCCAACGCCTCGACGCCGGCCCACCGCGTGCTGCTGGACAACTTCAACTACTACTCGATCACCTGAGGAGCACGTTGCCGCCGGGCGGTTGAGCTCCGCCGATCCGCCCGGGGCTTCACACGAGCTTGAGCATCGAATCGGATCCGCGTCGGGCGCCGCCGCGCAGTGGGCTCCGTGCGTGGCCGGCCGGCCTGTGGCGCCACAAGAGCACGGTCATCGCCGTGCTCTCCCTCGTCGCCATCCTCCTGCACCTGGTACTGCGCTTCGGCCTTCACACCCCTCCGAGCGCGTACCGCATTCCGCTCTTCGCCACACTCGCGTTCGGGCTGCCGCTCCTCTACGACCTGCTCCGGAAGTTGCTCGCGCGGGAATTCGGCTCCGATCTGCTGGGCGGCATCTCCGTCGTCACCGCCATCCTGTTGGGCGAATACCTGGCCGGCTCGATCATCGTCCTGATGCTCTCCGGCGGCGAAGCGCTGGAGAGCTACGCGTTGCGCAGCGCCTCCTCGGTGCTGGCTGCGCTGGCCAAGCGGATGCCCTCGATCGCGCATCGTAAGCGCGGACCGGACATGGTCGACGTCGCGCTGGAGGAGATCGAGGTGGACGACGTCCTCGTGATCCATCCGCACGAGATCTGTCCGGTGGACGGCGTGGTCATCGAGGGGCACGGCGTCATGGACGAATCCTACCTGACGGGCGAGCCGTTCGAGATGACCAAGACCTCCGGCTCGGTGGTGATCTCGGGTGCGATCAACGGGGAATCGGCCCTGACCATCCGCGCGACCAACCGCGCCGCCGATTCGCGCTATGCGAAGATCATGGAGGTCATGCGGGAGTCCGAAGCCACGCGACCGCGGCTCCGGCGCCTGGGGGACCGCCTGGGCGCGATCTACACTCCCGTGGCGTTGATGGTCGCTCTCGCCGCCTGGGCCGTGAGCGGACAGGCCGTGCGCTTCCTGGCAGTGCTCGTGATCGCGACGCCGTGCCCGCTGCTCCTGGGCATCCCGATCGCCATCATCGGCTCCATCTCCCTCTGCGCCAGACGGGCCATCATCGTGAAGAGCCCCGCGGTGCTCGAGCAGATCGCGGAGTGTCGAACCGCGATCTTCGACAAGACCGGAACGCTGACCTACGGCGAGCCGGAGCTGACCGAACGGGTCGTCGCCCCGGACCTGGCTTCGGCGGATGTCCTCACCCTGGTCGCGAGCGTGGAGCGCTACTCGAAACACCCGCTGGCCCGGGCGATCCTCAGGGCCGCTTCGAAGGAGGAGCTCCATCTCCCGGAGGCCACGGAGGTGAGCGAGGCGCCCGGGCAGGGGCTGCGCGGAGCGGTGGCCGGCCATCGCGTACAGATCAAGAGCCGCGGTGCGCTCACCGAGGAAGAGCTCGTGGGGATCCCGCCCCTCCCGCCGGCGGTGGGCGGACTCGAATGCGCGGTGGTGATCGACGGTCGCTACGCGGCCTTGTTCCGCTTCCGTGACGCGCCGCGCGCAGAGAGCCGCTCCTTCGTGAGCCACCTGGGGCCGAAGCATCGCATCACGCGCGTGATGATCGTGTCGGGAGATCGCGAGTCGGAGGTGCGCTACCTCGCCGACGAGGTGGGCATCACCGAGATCCACGCCCAGGCCAGCCCGGAGGAGAAGCTCGCCATCGTCCGCCGGGAGACGGCGGCCGCCAAGACGCTGTTCGTCGGAGACGGCATCAATGACGCCCCGGCCATGATGGCCGCCACGGTCGGCATGGCCATCGGCGAGAACAGCGACGTGACGGCGGAAGCGGCCGGGGTCGTCGTCATGGGCAACGCCCTCGAGAAGGTGGACGAGTTCATGCACATCAGCGGCCGCATGCGCGCCATCGCGCTCCAGAGCGCCGTGGGCGGAATGGCGCTGAGCGTCATCGGGATGGCGTTCGCGGCCACCGGTCACCTGAGCCCGGTGGGCGGCGCCCTCGCCCAGGAGGTCATCGACGTGCTGGCAGTGCTGAACGCGTTGCGGGCCGCCTGGCCGCCCAGGGTGGCCCACGACCTCTGAGGGCCGCCGTTGCGTCCCGCTCCATCCCCTCTGCAAGCTGTGTCGAATGGAATCGTGGCCGTCCCGCATCCGCAACGTGGCCGCCCTGGTCCTGGCGGCCGCGGCGCTCGTTCCGGTGCGCTCCGCCGCCCAGGACAACGGCGCGGCGGATCCCGAGTCGCTCCCCCGCCCCGAGTGGCACCTCACCCCGTCCTCGGGAATCCGCATCGACGGGCGCATGGTCGAGGCCGCGTGGAAGGACGTGGAGCCCATCACCGACTTCGTACAGTCCGAGCCGGAGACGGGCGCCCCGGCCAGCGAGCGCACGGAGGTGCGCATCACGTACGACCGGAACTACCTGTACGTCGGCGCCGAGATGTTCGACTCCGATCCCGACGGCCTCGTCCTGGGTGGGCTGGAACGGGACTCGCCGGGGATCCTCTTCGAGGAGATGGACGCGTTCGGGCTCGCGCTGGACACGTTCCTGGACCGCCGGAGCTCGTTCATCTTCTTCGTGAACCCGGCGGGCGCCGTGAAGGACGGCCAGGGAACCGACGACGGCCGGGCCCGCGACTACGGGTGGGACGGCGTGGTGGACGTGCGCACCACCGTCCACGACCGGGGCTGGACCATGGAGATGGCCATCCCGTGGCGCACCCTGCGCTTCGATCCGACCCTCCCGGACCAGCGCTGGGGGATGAATGTCATGCGGCGGATCCGGCGCAAGAACGAGGTCTCCTACTGGGCCCCGCTGGACCGGCGCAACCGGATCTTCCTCATGTCCAAGGCGGGAACCGTGACAGGGATGGGACAGCTCCCGGCGGCCCGGAACCTGAGCGTCAAGCCCTTCGCGCTGGCGTCCAGCTCCAGGAACGACGCCCTGGAGATCGACCCGCGCAGCACCCACGCGGACGGCGGCGTGGACATGAAGTGGGGCATCACGCCCAGCCTCACCATGGACCTGACCTGGCGCACCGACTTCTCCCAGGTCGAGGTGGACCAGGAGCAGGTGAACCTCACGCGCTTCCCGGTCTTCTTCCCCGAGCTGCGCGAGTTCTTCCTGGAGAACTCCGGGACGTTCGCCTTCGGCGACATGGACGGGGGGCCGGGTGGGCCGCGGCTGGGCTCCTCGCTTCGTGATCTGACCCTCTTCCACTCACGGCAGATCGGGCTGCGCGGCGGGAACCCCGTGCCACTCCTCGGTGGCGCGCGCCTCACCGGGCGCGTCGGGGACTTCGAGCTGGGAATCCTCGACGTGCAGAGCAAGTCGTACGACGGCCTCCCGGCGGAGAACT
This sequence comes from uncultured Gemmatimonadaceae bacterium, assembly GCA_964591135.1. GTDB lineage: Bacteria > Gemmatimonadota > Gemmatimonadetes > Longimicrobiales > Gaopeijiaceae > SZUA-318. Next base: position 14,206 of record CAZPZU010000047.1, read on the forward strand.
TCAGCGTGGTCCGCGTGCGCCGGAGCGTCTTCCGCAACTCCGACGTGGGGTTCATCGTCACCAACCGGACCCCCACCGGCGTCACGGACGGCGCCGGGAACCTGGCCGCCGGCGTGGACGCCAACCTGCGCGTCTTCGGGGGCCTCTTCGTCAACACGTATCTGGCGGGCACCCGGACGGGGGAGGAGCGCGACCGTGCCGCCCGCCTTTCCGTCGGCTGGCGGGACCGCCTGTGGAATACCGCCGCCGCGGTCCGCCGGGTGAGCGAGAACTTCGACCCGGGCATCGGCTTCGTGCGCCGTCGCGCGATCCGCGAGAGCTACGCCACCGTGGGCATCCACCCGCGCCCCGGCATCCCCCACGTGCTGGAGGTGAACCCCTACGTGGAGACCACGTACACGACGGACCTGGGCGGGCGCCTGGAGAGCCGCGAGAGCCAGGCCGGCTTCGGAGTGAGCTTCGACGACCGGTCGTCCCTCGGATTCACCTACAGCCGGCGCTTCGAGCGCCTGGACGTGCCCTTCCCCGTGCGTCCCGGGACCTCCATCCCCGTGGGCGACTACCGCTTCGGCGAGGGGTCCGCCTCCTACCGGTCCAGCCAGGGTCACGCCCTCTCGTTCAACGCCGGGGTGTCGGGGGGCGGCTACTTCGACGGATCGCGCTTCACGCTCACCGGGGGTATCCGCTGGCAACCCGATCGCCATCTCGTACTCGACCTGGACGCCAACCACAACGCCGTGACGGCGCAGGGCGACTCCTTCAGCGCGGACCTGTACGCCGCTCGGGTGCAATACGCCGTGAGCACCACGCTCAACTTCAGCGGCTTCGTCCAGTACAACGCGGCGACCGAAGAAGTGGTGACCAACCTGCGGGCGGACCTGATCCACGCGCCCCTGAGCGACCTCTTCGTGCTCTACACGGAGCGCAGGTCCACGACGAGCATCGGCGTGATGGAGCGGTACTTCACCGTGAAGGTCACCCGACTGATGATCTTCTAAGGATCCTGTCGGGAGGGGATGGGAACGACCAGATTCCCTGCGAGTTCCGCCCTCCCTGCGCTTCCCCCGACGCGGTGACGCCCATGCGACGCTCCTGGCTGCTGGCCGCGGTGACGGCCCTTCTGCTCTCCATCCCGGCCTCCGCCCAGGAGCCGGGCACCTACCGTGCGCTCACCGTCCAGGCGGCGCCGGGCGATCTTCTCGACCTCATCGAGCTCTACAAGGAGGAGGGGGCGTTCCTGGCCGCGATGGGCGAAGAGCCCGCGCTGTGGATGCGCCACACCCAGGGCGACGTCTGGGACCTCATGCTCCTCTATCCGGTGCAGGGGCTGTCGGAGTACTTCGCTCCGGAGCGGACGCGGCGCGTCGCCGAGGGGCGCACGCCCTCCGGCCGGTCGGGCGCCGAGCTGCAGCGGGCGCTCGACGCCCGCACCGCGTGGCGCGAGGAGGTCTTCGTCCACGGACCGCCCGTCGCCGAGCTGAAGGCGGCGTGGGCCGCGGCGGGACTCTACCACGTGGAGATGTACCAGGGCCTCGCCGGAAAGCGGGCGGAGCTCGTGCAGGAGCGCCGGATGGAGAACGCGTACGCCACCGCCCTGGGCAGGAAGCCGACGAAGATCTTCACCCGCATCGCCGGGTCCGCCACGGATGGCTTCACCATCGGCTTCTACCCGGACCTGAAGGCGTACGCCAACCCTCCAGAGACGACGCGGGAGCAGCAGGAGGCTGCCGCCGTCGCGGCCGGCTTCCGGGGCGCGGACTACATCGGCGCGACGCTGCGGGAGCTCATCCTGCGGCACCACGACACGCTGGCGGTGCCGATACCCTGAGGGAGCTCCATGAAAGAAGGCGGGGGGGCGACGGCGAAGTGGCTGTCGTGCGTCACTCGACGCGCAGCGCCTCCACGGGGTCCACGCGCGCAGCCCGCAACGCGGGCACCGCCGCGGCCAGGAGCCCCACCACCAGGGTGACGGCGACCACGATGGCGTAGGTGGCCGGGTCCACGGGCTCCACCCCATAGAGGAGTCCCCGCAGAACCCGTGCCGAGGCCAGGGCGACGACCACCCCCACGGCGGCACCGCCGGCCACGACGCCGGCCGCCTGGGAGAGCACGAGACCCATGGCGGACCCAACGCCCGCGCCCAGGGCCATGCGCACGCCAAGCTCCCGCGTGCGCCGGGACACCGTGTACGACACCACCCCGTAGACACCCACCACCGCCAGGAGCGCGGCGCACGATGCGAGTCCCAGCAGGAGGGCCATGTTGAAGCGCGAGGGCGCCACCGATTCGGACAGAAGGTCTTCGATGGTGTTCACCCGTGTCACGGGCTGCTCCGGGTCCACCGCCAGGATGCGCTCCCTGATGGCCCGAACCGCAGGCCCAGCATCGCCCCGGGTGTGGACCACCACGTGCATGGCCGACAGAGGAAGCTGTGGGTAGGGAACGAACATCTCGGGGTTGGCCTGCGCCCCCAGGCCGTCGTGGCGGATGTCCCCCACCACGCCGACGATCTCCAGGCTCCCGGCCATGGGCATGTCGATCATCTGCCCGATGGGACTTCGGTTCGGGAAGTAGCGGCGTGCCACCGTCTCGTTGATGAGCACCACCTTCCGCTCGTCGGTGCCGTCGAGCCGGTCCAGCAGGCGGCCTTCCACCAGACGGATGCCCATGGCTTCGAAGTACGCCGGGAAGACACCCCGGTACTCGGCCGTGGGTCGTTGGGAGGGGGACGTGGCCTCGAGTCCCTCCACGCTGAACGGCATGTCGAACTCCACGCCGATGGGGCTCATGGGCAGGTACGACACGGCGCCCACCTCATCCACCCCGGGCAGGTTACGGAGACCCGCCATGAGCTCGGCGAAGAAGGTCTGTTGCTGGGCCGGACTTCCGTAGCGTGCCGGAGGCAGCTCGATGGCCAGCGCCACCACGTCGGTGGTGCGGAAGCCGGGATCCACGGCGGTGAGACGAACGTAGCTCCGCAGCAACAGCCCGGCCCCCACCATGAGCACCAGCGCCAGCGCCACCTCGGAGGCCACCATGAGGTTGGCCAGGCGCCGGGAGCGGCGGCCGAGGGAGGAGCCCCGGCTGGTGTCCTGGAGCACCGACGCCACGTCCGTCCTCGCCGTTCGCACCGCCGGTGCCACGCTGAAGAAGAGGCTGGAAAGCAGCGCCACGCCCGCGGTGAAGGCCACCACCGTGGGGTCGATGCCGATCTCCTCCACCCGGGGGAAGCCGTCGGGCAACACGCCCCGGAGCGCCGAGGCGCCTGCCCAAGCCAAGGCGAGCCCGGCGAGGCCGCCGCCGGCACCCAGGACGAGCCCCTCCAGGAGCGAGTCACGGATGAGGTGAGCGGGTGAGGCGCCCAACGCCGAGGCCACGGCGGCACGCTTGCCGCGCTCGGCCGACCGGACCAGGAGCAGGTTGGCCACGTTGACGCATCCGATGAGCAGCACGAGGCTCACCGCTCCGAACAGCACCCACACCGTGGCCGCCGTGTCCCCCAGGAGCTGGTCGCGGGCGGGCACCAGGGTCACCGACCACCCCTCGTTGGACTCGGGATACTGCCGGGCCAACTCCCCTGCGATGGCCTCCATCTCCGTGCGCGCGCGCTCCTCCGTCACGCCGTCACTCAGACGCCCCAAGATGTTGTACATCCGGTGGGGCCTGGAGAGGAGGTTCTCCAGATCCAATGTGAGGGGCGACCACACCTCCACGTCGGTGTCGCCGGGAGGGAAGGTGAAGCCACGGGGCATGACGCCCACCACGGTGTGGGGCTCCCCATCCAGTGGGATGGCGCTGCCCAACACCGAGGGGTCGGCGCCGAAGCGGTTCTCCCAGGCTCCATGGCTCAGGATGACCAGTCGCTCGTTGCCCCGCGCCTCCTCCTCGGCCGTGAACGTCCGACCCAGCGCGGGACGCACGCCCAGGAGGTCGAACAGCGCCGGCGACGCCTCCACGGAGGCGACGCGTCGGGGGACGCCGTCCAGGGTGAGCGTGTAGCCCCGATACCGGTACGCGGCCATCGACTCGAAGGCGTCGGAACGCTCTCGCCAATCCACGAAGGTGGCGGCGGAGGTGGCGGACTGCTCCAGACCCTGGCTGGGGTTGCTCTCCCAGACCATGAGCAGCTCCTGGGGTTCGGCGTAGGGCAGCGGCTTCAGCACGACGCCGTTCAGGACGGAGAAGATCGCGCTGTTGGCGCCGATGGCCACCGCGAGGGTCCCCACCACCAGGGCCGTGAAGCCGGGGCGCAGGGCCAGGGACCGCAGGGTCTGTTTCAGATGCGTCATTCGTCGCTCGCGTCGCGCTCCCTCCAACCTCGTGGACAGGGAAGAAGGGGCGTGGCGGGACGAGCGTCAAATCGCCGCGGTGCCGGCCGGGCGGCGCTGGTCGTCCACTCCGAGCGTGACCGGCGAACTCGAGCACCCGAGCCGAAGGCCCGGAGTGCCGGACATCGGGCGTCAGTCCGCCCGGAGCGCCTCCAGGGGGTCGGCCCTGCTCGCCCGCCTCGCGGGGATCCATGACGCCCCGATCGCGGTCAGGACGAGCACCGCGACGACGAGCAGTTGAACGGCCGCCAACGCCATGACGGCACCCTCCCAAACGATCCGCCCGGCAACGCACCGTGTCCAGAATGGCGAAGACGCCCGTGCCCGTGCCGATTCCGAGGGTCAGGATGACGACGGCGAACGCGGCGAGCCGGGGGCGGCGCCTGAAGTGGCGAAGGGCGCCGGCCAGGTCGACTGCCGCTCCGCCTCCCTCCGGGCCTGGACCGGGTCCAAGCCGAGCGCCGAACGCAAGGATGACCGATCGGGTGAGCATCTCGCTCGATGGAGTCGCCGTGCGGTAGATTCGAGCGCCCCCTCGCAGGAGAGCCCGTGAACCCGCCCGCTCCACACCGACTGTTGGTCGCCGGCGTGATCCTCGTCGTCGCCGGCTGCACGCGATCGTCTTCACCACCTGCTCAGGCTTCCGTCGACGGGATCTGGCGTTCCCGCGGATACGGCCTGGTCCTGGAGGTCGCCGGCGACTCGCTGCAGGCGTACGAGGTGACCTCCACGACCTGTCTCCCGTCGTTGGTCGGGAAGAAGGTGCCCGGGTCGGACCCGGACGCGCCGAGGTTCGACATCGACGGAGCCGGTACCGTCGAGCTCCGCCCCGACACTGCCGGCACCCGGCGCGTCTACCGCCCGGGCACCGCGTCGGACATCGTGATCGAGCCGGTCCCGGCTCGGCCCGTCACCTGCGACCGTCCCGCACCAGACACGCCCCAATCCAACTTCGAAGTCTTCACCCGCACGTGGAGCGAGCAGTACATCCTTTTCGACGAAAAGGGCATCGACTGGCAGGCCGCGGTCGAGCGGGCCCGGGCGCAGGTAACGGATGCCACGACTCCGGCCCAGCTCTTCGCGCTCCTCCGGGCTCTCATCGAGCCCTTCCACGACGCACACACGTCGCTCTTGGCACCCGAATTGGACCAGCGGTTCCAGGGGCTCCGCCCCGCGGCCGAGCGATTCGTCGCGCGCGGTCGCGACGCATTCCTCAACGAGGAGATTCCGCGCCTCACCGGCGTCACCGACCGCTACCTCGTCGGCTCGCCTCGGGAGTTCTGCAACGGCCAGGTCCAGTACGGAGTCCTGGACGAGTCGACCGGCTATCTCCGCCTGCTGTCGTTCTCCGGATACGCAGACGGACCTTTCGAGGCCGAACTGAGCGCGCTCGAAGCCGCGCTCGACACGGTGATGATCGACCTGGCTGGTCGGCAGCGGTTGGTGATCGACGTCCGGATCAATCTCGGCGGCGCCGACCCGTTGGGTCTCGCGATCGCGTCGCGGCTCACCGGCAGGGAGTACGTGGCCTACACCAAGGAAGCCCGCGCCGACCCCGACGACCGCACCCGGTGGACGCCGGGGCAGCCGAGCGTCGTTCGACCCAGTGATCGGCCGAGCTTCCACGGCGAGGTGATCGAGCTCACCGGCCCCCTCACGATCAGCGCTGGCGAAACCTTCACCCAGGCGCTCATGGGACGCGAGCCCCATGTGGTGCGCATGGGCGAGAACACACAGGGGGTATTCTCAGACGTCCTGGGCCGCCGGCTGCCCAACGGGTGGCGCTTCGGCCTCCCGAACGAGGTGTTCCGCGACTCCGAGGGGAAGACCTTCGACGGCCCTGGCATTCCGCCGGACGTCGACGTGCCGGTCTACGCGGAAAGCGATCTGCAAGCGGGGCGTGACCGAGCGCTCGAGCAGATCCTGGGCCGCGGTCGCTGAAGCCCGGCGACGGGGGGACGAGGGTAGGGCCCACGCGCACCTGCCCGGACCCGACGCTCGCAGGTGGAGGGCGCGCGCGTCACCTGCTGGCCGACCACTCGCCCGCCGCGCATCTTCGCAGCCGGTGATCAAGTACGAGACGAAATGACCTGAGGCCCCCATGACCCCGATCTCCCTTCTCAAACTCTATGGCGCCACCGCCGTCGTCTTCTTCGCCATCGACCTGGTTTGGCTCGGCGTGGTGGCGCAGGGCTTCTATCAGCGCCATCTGGGCCACCTCCTCCGCGCCGACATTCTGTGGGGGCCGGCCCTGCTCTTCTACACCCTGTACATCGCCGGCGTGCTGGTCTTCGCGGTCCTCCCCGGGCTGGACGCCAGATCCCTGACCCGAACCCTGGCACTCGGAGCGTTCCTCGGACTCGTGGCCTATGCGACGTTCGACCTGACCTCGATGGCGCTCCTCAGGGACTTCCCCCTCGTGGTGGTCGTGGTCGACCTGGTGTGGGGCATGGTGCTCACGGCATCGGTGGCGGCGGCCGCGTATGGCATCGGTCGGTGGCTCGATATTCCCTGACCCCGGATCCGTTCTACCGAGGAGGGACACGCCGCCGTAGCTTGGAGGCATGGACGGGGCAGCGCTCCAGAAAGTCGGTCCCGATGAGCTCTCGACGTGCGGCATCGGGTGCCTGGCGGACTCGGATCACATCGGCCACCGGGGCAAGGTGGCGTGGCTCCAGGCCCGCTTTGACGAGGGCCTGCGCTTCCTTCTCTTTCGCGGCGAGGACGGGAAGCCCCTCGCGTTCCTGGAGTATGTGCCGGGCGAGTCGGCGTGGCGGCCCGTGAGGGCGGACCGGTGGCTCTTCGTCCACTGTCTGTGGGTGTACGCCCGCGGGAAGAAGGTAGGAGGATTGGGTAGCCGGCTGATCGAGGCGGTCATCGACGAGGCGAGGAAGGCGAAAACCCGTGGCGTAGCCGCCATGGTCAGTGACGGGCCCTGGATGGTGGGGCGGGACATCTTCCTGAAGAACGGGTTCGACGAAGTCGCCGAGGCCGATCGGTTCCAGATGGTGGCTCACCGCCTCGAGGAGGGTGCTCCGCCTCGCTTCCGTGACATCAGCGAGAACCTCGCCCGCTACGACGATGGGCTGCATCTGGTCTTCTCGGCCCAGTGTCCCATGCTGCCGAAGTCGGTCCACGACGTATCCGAGATGGCGGCCGAACACGGCCTGGATCTCCACGTGCACGAGTTGTCGACGCCACGGGAAGCGCAGACGGAATCGCCCTCCTACTACGGCGTCTTCAATCTGGTGTGGAACGGTCGACTCCTCTCGGACCACTATGTGAGCAAGGGGAGGTTCCGGAATATCCTGCGAAAGGAGATCGGAGCCGACGTGTGAGCCCCGAGGACGTTGGCTCTGATCGCCGCCGACGTCGGCTCGGGACGGGTTGCGACCTCCCTCGCCCCGCTCGAAGTTGGCGCCATCGTCGCCAACCGCGAGGAGCCCCCATGATCCGCCCGTACGCGCGCCACCCGCAGCCCATGCCCTTGCGCCGCATCACCGCAGCCGCGGGCGTCGCGGCGCTGCTGGCCACCCTGCCCGCCCCCGCCCCCGCCCAGACCGTCCCCTCGCCGGCCGAGTTCCACGGCTACGAGTCGGGCACCCGGTACACGATCACCTCGGCGGTCGTCGGCTACTACCGTGCGCTGGCCGACGCGTCGCCGCGCGTGCAATACCGCGAGTACGGGCGGAGCGTGCAGGGGCGGCCGCTCGCGATGGTGATTGTCGGCAGCGCGTCGAACCTGGCCCGCCTGGACCAGATCCACGACGCCTACCGGACGCTCACGTCGGACACGGAGCCGATGTCGGACGCCGAGCTGGCGGGCCTCACAGAAGGCCTTCCGGCCGTCGTCTGGGTCATGATCGTCGACACGGACGAGGAGGCCGGCGTCGAGGTGCTGCAGGAGGCGGCGTGGGAGCTCGCCACCCGCGAGGACGCCTGGGCCCGGGGGGTCCGCGATGACGTGCTCGTGATCATGACGCCCCTCACCAATCCGGATTCCCACGCCCGCTACGTGACCTGGCAGGGCATCTACGACGTGGAAGGCGCGTCCATCGACCCGCTGGCGGTGGAGAACCGGCCCCACTGGGCGATGAACACCGACGGCAACGCGTGGGGCATCGACGTCAACCGGGATTTCGGCTTCTTCATCACGCCCGAGATGTCGGCGCTGGGCCGCACGATGATGGACTGGCGGCCCCCCATCCTGCTGGACGTGCACAGCGGGCCGGCGGTCATCTTCCTTCCCCCCTTCCCCCGGCCGTACCATCCGCTCTGGCCCGCCAAGGCCCCGGAGTGGTGGAACGTGTTCGCCCGCCGCGCCAACGAGCGCTTCGGCGAGAAGGGTTGGTCGTTCAGCTCGCGCAAGGACTACGAGGGCGTCGCCGGTGTGGGCTTCGGCCTGTCGTGGGCGATGCTCGGCCCCACCGTGTCGTCGTACCTCTTCGAGACCTTCGGGGGACGGCCGGGGCGCTCCATCGCCTTCACGCGCACCGACGGGACCGAGGCCACCATGCGCATGGCGATGGACCGCCACAAGGAAGCGTTCTGGTCGCTGCTCGACGTGGTGCGCAACGGTCGTGCCGAGCTGCTGCGCAACCAGCACGACAAGGTCGTGCGCGCCGTAGTCGAGGCCCGCGCACTCCCCCAACGGGGGGTGGTGATTCCGGCCACGGGTTCGGAGGTGGACCCGGACAAGGTGCGCCGGCTGATCGACCGGCTGCTCCTCCAGCAGGTCGAGGTGCACAGGGCGCCCGTCGAGTTCTCCGCGCCGGCGCGCAGCTTCTACGCGCTGGAGCGCACCGAGCGTCGATCGTTCCCGGCGGGGAGCTACGTGGTCGACTTCACGCAGGCGAACGCCCGCCTGGCCCGCGCGCTTCTGGACCCCACGCTGGACTTCACCCGGCCCGAAGTGGAGGTGCCCTACGACCGGAAGATGCCCTACTACGACGCGCCGTGGGGCAACCTGCCGCACCTCTTCGGCGTGCGCAGCTGGCTGTTCGAGGGGGCGGCGGAGCCGTGGATGACCACGGAGGAGACGCTCGTGGACGCGAGCCCCGAGCGCGAGCGCGGCACCATCGAAGGAGGCACGCTCGGAAAAGCCCCCTACGCCTGGGCCCTCCCGCCGGGGCTCGAGGCCAACCAGCGCATCGCCACGGCCCTCCTCCAGGAGGGCTATCGGGTGCGGGTCTTCACCCAGGACTTCCGCATCGGCACCACGCGCTATCCGCGGGGCACGTTGGCCCTCCTTCGCGCCCGGAACCCGGACTCCGTGGCCCGGCGTCTCCAGGAGCTCGTGGAGAACGAGGGCGGCCGGGCCATGGCGATCGCGGGCCCTTTCACGGACGCCGGGCTCACGTTCGGCGACGACGCCCGCGTGGCGCCGATCCCCACGCCCCGTGTGGCCGTGCTGGCCGATTGGCCGGTCACGCAGGACCATACCTTCGGGGGCATCCGCAGCACCCTGGAAGGTGACTTCGGCATGACGTTCTCGCCGGTCACGATGGAGACCCTGAATCGCGCCGACTTGCGCGGCTACACCGCGATCGTGCTCCCGCACGCGGGGATGGACGTGCGCGGCGGGCCGAACTTCAACGCCGGATACCGGGGGAGCCTCGACCTGGCCAACCTGCGCCAGTACGTGACGGGCGGCGGCACGCTGATCGCCGTGCAGGGCGCGGCGGCCTTCGTGGCCGGGGACGAGGTTCTCGGTCGGGGTGTCGCCCTGGACGGATGGGCCGAGCGGACGGAAGCCGCGGTGCGCGCCACGTGGACGTCCGCCGGGGAGCCGGAGGGGGAGATCCTCCCCTGGAGGCCGGGCCTGGACGAGTTCGGCCGCTCGCTGCTGGCCGCGGGCATGCCCGAGGGCGACTTCACCGCCCCGGCGTCGTTCCCGGTGCTGCTGAGCGTCGACGGTGACGAGGCCGTCGCGACCGCTGGCGGGGGAGCCGCCGGGGGCTCCCCCGGGCAGGGCCAGGGCGCCGTGGTGCGCTCCGACGTGCAGGTCGTGGCCCGTTACGCCCGCGAGCCGGATCGCCTGGTGCTCGACGGGTTCATGCTGGACCCCGACCGACCCGTGCTCGCGAACCGGCCCTTCGCGCTGGTGGCGCCGGTCGGCCGCGGCCGGGTGATCTACTTCGCCGAAGACCTCACGTTCCGGGGCCAGTGGGCCGGATTGAACGGCCTGTTCTGGAACGCGGTGGTGCTGGGGAACGTGGTCCGCTGAGACACCGAGGTGCCGGGACCCCGTCCTGGTGGTCCCGGCACCTCGCGTCCGCGTCGCCGGCGCGCAATTGGCAGCGACCGGCTTCCCGATCAGTAGAGCAGGTAGGGCCTCCGCATCTCCCGGAAGCGCTGCGCGTCCTGCTCCCACGCCACGAGCAGGTCACGCACCGTGCCCGCCTCGACGGCGGCGCGTGCGGCGTCGGTGCCCGCCAGGCGGTCCAGCGTATACGTCACGGGCCTGTCGCCGCCCCCCGAGCTGCGCCACTGGAAGTCGTCGGGCTGGAGGCGTCGCACCAGCTCCACGAACAGCAGCGTGGTGTCGATGGGCTTGTACGTCTCCCGGTCGGTGGCGATGAAGCGGACCCCGTGGATCGTCTCGCCCCCGTACTTCCTCGCTCCCTCCGCCACGGGGTAGTCCACGGCCTCGAAGCGCACGCCCGCCAGCCCCATGGCGTTCATGGAGTCCGCCACCTCCCCGGCGCGAAGCCACGGCGCGCCCACCTGCTCGAAGGGCTTCTCCGTTCCCCGCCCCTCCGAGAGGTTGGTGCCCTCGATGAGCACGGTTCCCGGGTAGTGGATCGTTCCCTCGAACCACGGGAGGTTGGGCGAGGGGCCCTTCCACGGCAGGTCTGTCTGGTCCATCCACAGCTCCCGCTTCCACCCCTCCATGGTCACGACGGTCAGGTCCGCGTGGACGCCGAAGGCGTCGTTGTCCATCATGGCCAGCTCGCCGACGGTCATGCCGTGGCGCGAGGCGATCGGGTAGAAGCCGGCGAAGTTGGAGTAGGTGGTGTCCAGGATGTTGCCCTCCACCTTGGTCCCGGTGATCGGGTCGGGGCGGTCGAGCACCACGAAGGGGATCCCCTTCTCCGCCGCCGCCTGCATGCCGAGGGCCATGGTGGTGGGGAAGGTGTACTGGCGCACGCCCACGTCCTGGATGTCGAAGACGAGGGCGTCCACGTCCTGGAGCATCTCGGGCGTCGGCTTGCGGATCTCGCCATAGAGGGAGTAGACCGGGAGTCCCGTCGCCGAATCCACCGCGGTTTCCACGGGCCCCTGCGCGAGGCCGCGGATGCCGTGCTCGGGCGCGAAGAGGGTCGTCAGCGTCAGATCCTGCCGCGAGGCCAGGATGTCGATGGTGCTCCGGCCCTCACGGTCGAGCCCGCTGTGGTTGGTGATGAGCCCGACGCGCTTGCCAATCAGCACGGACGGCATGCTGTCGGAGATGCGGTCCACGCCCAGCAGGACGTGGACGGGCCCCGGCGCGGCATCGGGCTTGGGGGCACACGCGAAGAGGGCGCCCGCGATCACGGCCGCCAACGGAGGACCTACGCGCGGTAGGAAGGAGCGTCGTGGAGCGGACATACGCCTCGAGCCTCGAGTGGGACGTCTCCGCGCTCACGGCCCGGAACCGGGCAGGCGTGGAAGCGACGAAGGTGGAGCTGGAGCCGGGACGTCGATCCGACAACGGGTGAACGGTAAACATATGGGGGCACCGGGGCCGGCAGCCAGAGGGACCACCGGTCGGTGGGCGCCCAGCCGGCTCAGGCCCGTGTAGGCCGGTGCAGGCCCCTTCCGGGCCGTCCCCGCGCCGGGTACACTGATCGCGTGCGCACCTCCTTCCTCTGCCGTCGCCGCCTCGTTGCCGCCCTCCTTCCGGCACTCACGGCCCTCGCCGCCGCGTGCGCTCGGGACGATGCAGCCCCGAGACACCCCACGACTCTCCGGGTCATGACCTACAACATCCATGCAGGCCACGGCGACCTGTCCGGGGTGGCCCGGACCGTGTGCGCCGAGAAACCGGACGTGGTCGGGCTCCAGGAGGTGGACGTCCACTGGGACCCGCGCAGCGGCTTCGCCGACCAGGCCACCGAGCTGGCGGAGGCCTGCGGCATGGAGGCGCGGTTCGGCCCGATCTACACGCTGCCCCCCGTCGACTCCGGTGGGCCTCCCCGGGAGTACGGCGTCGCCATCCTCACGCGCTTCCCGTTGGTGGGATGGACGAATCACGACATCACCCGCCTGTCCACGCAGGCCGAATCGGCCCCGGCGCCCGCCCCGGGCTTCCTGCAGGTGACGGTGCGGGTGGGGGACACCGAGATGGACGTGTACGACACCCACCTGGACTTCCGCCCCGATCCGACGGTCCGGGCGACCCAGGTCCGCGAGATGCTGGCCATCATCGGCCGGCCGACCCGCCCCACGCTCCTCCTCGGCGACATGAACGCGCCGCCGGACCGCGCCGAGCTCCAGCCCCTCTTCGAGCAGCTCCACGATGCGTGGACGAGTACCACGGAGCCGGGCTACACCTTCCCGTCCGACGCCCCCGCGAGGCGCATCGACTATGTGCTCTACGGCGGGCCGCTGCGGGTGGACTCGGCCCGGGTGCCACCCGTGGAGACGTCGGACCACCGCCCCGTCGTGGTGGACTTCACGATGGAGGCCGGATCCCGCTGACCCGGGACCTGAAACGGAGTCGGGACGGCCTCGCACCGAATCGTGCGAGTCATCTTGCCGCCCTACCCCTGGCGCCGCTAGATACCAGGAATTGTTAAGGGATGTCTTGGATTCCTTTTTCCGCTTCGCGTGGGAGGTCCGGAATGTCGAATCGAATGTACGAATCCCCCCATATACGGCCCCTGAGGTGGATTCTGCCAGCCATCGCCGTCGCGCTCGCGGCGGCGCTGACAGCCCCCTCCGTCGCCGCCCAGACGGGAAACGTGACAGGACGTGTGCTGGACGCGGGAACGGGCAGGCCCGTCTCGACCGCGCAGGTCACCATCGTGGGCACGAGCCTCGGCGCCATCGTGGACGCCCAGGGTCGCTTCCGCATCGAGCGCGTGCCGGTGGGCACGCGCGAGGTACGCGCCATCCGCATCGGCTACCAGAACGCCAGCGCCACCATCACGGTGCAGGCCGGCGCCGACGTCGACGTCGAACTGATGATGGCCGAGACCGCCATCGCCCTCGACGCCATCGTGGTCACCGGCACCGCGGGTGACACCCGGCGCAAGGCGATCGGGAACGCCGTCTCGTCGGTGGACGCCGCGCAGATCATGCAGAGCGCGCCCGCCGTCAACGTGGTCGAGGTCCTCCAGGCCAAGACGCCCGGCCTCACCATCATGCCCGGATCGGGCACGTCCGGCACCGCCTCCAACTTCCGCCTGCGCGGAGCGGCCTCGGTATACGCCAACACCCAGCCCACGATCTACGTGGACGGCGTGCGCATCAACAGCGGCGGGACAGGCAACTTCAACGTGTTCGGGCAGAGCACCTCCGCCCTGGACGCCATCAACCCAGACGACATCGAGTCCATCGAGGTCATCAAGGGCCCGGCGGCCGCCACGCTGTACGGCGCGGAGGCCGCGGCGGGCGTCATCCAGATCATCACGAAGAAGGGCCGGCCGGGAGCCGTTCAGTGGGACGCCCGCATGGAGTACGGGGGCAACAAGTGGGTGGACGCGCTCCGACCCGTCAACTACGGCGTGGCCACGGCGGCCCGGATCGCGGACCCGGTCAACTACCCCGGCTACCAAGGCCTCCAGGTGGGCGACATCATCTCCCACCGGGTCATGAGTGAGCCCGACGCGCTGCGCACCGGGAAGATGACCAACTTCTCCCTCGCGGCGCGGGGCGGCGGCGAGAACTACGCCTTCTACGTCTCCGGCGGCCGCGACGACGAACAGGGGACTTACTTCAACAACTACTCGAACCGCACCTCGCTGCGGGGCAACTTCCAGTTCCACCCCAGCACGAAGCTCACCTTCTCGACGGACGTCGGGTACAGCATCAACGAGGTGCGGCTTCCGCTGAGCGACAACATCGCCACGGGGCTCATCATCAGCTCCTACCTCGCCACCCCCGGGCGGAAATATCCATTCCCGGCGGGGCTGAACTACTTCACCATCGCGCCGGAGACGTTCAACACCTACGACAACGTCACCCGCTCGAACCGCTTCATCCTCGGCGCCACGGCCGACTACAAGTTCACGAACTGGCTGAGCACCAAGGCCACCGTGGGCTACGACCTGAACGCCGGCCAGGCGGAGGTCTACTTCGCCCCGGCGCCTCCGGGGACCAACCCCTTCACGGCGCGCGCGAGCTTCAACTACGACAACACCAAGGGGCTCATCGCCGAGGGCCGTCCCATCTACAAGAACCTGACGGTGGACTGGTCGGGGCTCGCCACCCGGCACATCAACGCCGACATGGTGTCGAACTCGTCCGTCGGCATGCAGTACCTGACCCGCAGCGTCGAGCGCACCGAGTCGTACGGGCAGGACCTGGGGGCCGCGGGGATCCGCTCCATCGCGGCGGCCGCGGTCACGTGGGGCGATCAGAGCTTCACGGAGCAGAAGTCCCTCGGCCTCTATGCGCAGGAGCAGGTGGGGTGGCGGGACCGGCTGTTCGTGACCGGCGCCGTCCGCATGGACAACAACTCGGCGTTCGGCTCCAAGCTGAACCGCGTGTTCTATCCGAAGGTATCGGCATCCTGGGTGATGTCCGACGAGGACTTCTTCAGCCTGCCCAAGGTCGACCAGCTCCGCCTACGGGCGGCCTGGGGCCAGGCGGGCAACTCGCCCGGTCCCTTCGACGCCGTGCGCAGCTACACGACGTCCGTCGCCACGGGTGAGACCTCCACCTCCTCCGCCCTGCGCTACAGCTCGGTCGGCAACCCCGACCTGAAGCCGGAGCGGGCGTCCGAGATCGAGGTGGGCTTCGAAGCCGACATGTTCAACGGACGCCTCGGGCTGGACGTGAGCTACTACAACACGCGCACCAAGGACGCCCTCCTGCCCGTGGACGTGGCGCCCTCCACCGGCTTCTCCGGCACCCAGCTCCAGAACCTCGGCACCATCTCCAACAGCGGTTTCGAGGTGCTGATCAACGGGACGCCGTACCGGAACTCGTTCCTGTCATGGGAGTCCACGGTCAGCCTGTCCACGAACCACAACGAGCTGTTGTCGTTCGGTGACGAGCGCGCGCCGATCGTGTTGACGATCTACGCCCCGGTCCAGCGCTATCAGGTGGGGTATCCCCTCGCCGGTTACTGGGCCGCGAAGGTCCAATACGACGCCCAGGGGAACCTGATCAAGTCGTCCGCCGGGCGGCCGATCCTGCAGGACACCGCCATCTACATGGGACCGTCCATTCCCACGCGTGAGGTCGCCTTCTCCAACACGTTCACCCTCTTCGATCGGTTCCGCGTCTACGGTCTCTTCGACTACAAGGGCGGGCACTACATCTTCAACGTGAAGGACTGGCGGAGGGACCGGTCCGGTGTGTCGTGGGAGACCGTGAACCCGAACGCCGACCCGGACGAGGTGCTCGTCCGCCAGTTCGCTTCGCAGACCTTCATGGACATCCAGAAGGCCGACTTCATCAAGCTCCGCGACCTCTCGGTGAGCTACGACCTTCCGCCGTCGTGGCTGAACAGCTTCGGGGTCAGCCGCTCCACGCTGACGCTGGCCGGACACAACCTGAAGATCTGGACGGATTATCCGGAAGGCGATCCCGAAGTGAACTTCACCGGAAACGATACGTTCAACCGCAACGACTCCTGGACGGTGCCCCAGACCCGGCGCCTGTCCGCCTCTCTCACGGTGAGCTTCTGATGGCCACCCCAACTTCTTCCAGAGAGGCTACCATGCAAGCGAACCACACGCGCCGGCATCGCGCTCCTGCGGTCGCCCTGGCGCTCCTCATCGGGTTGGCCGCGACCGGCTGCAACAATCTGCTGGACGTCACCAACCCCGCGTTCATCAGCGAAGAGCAGCTTACCGACCCGGCGCTGGAGCAGTTGGTCGTGAACGGCGTCGTCGGCGAGTTCCAGTACGCGTACGGCTACTACGCGCTCTTTTCGTCGGCCATGACCGACGAGAGCTTCCTCGACCACACGCAGGTGGACATCCGGGAGCTGACGCTCCGGAACATCCTGGAGAGCAACACGGTCAACGCGGCCATCTACTCCAACCTCCACCGGGCACGGCAGTCGGCGGAGGACGGGATCGACCGGCTGACGGCGATGCTCGGCGAGTCCGACGCCGCCAAGAGCGTCAGCATGGCGACGATCATGGCCTACGGAGCGTATGCCTATACGCTGCTCGGCGAGGGCTTCTGCGAGTCTACCGTCAATGCGAGTGCACCGTTGACGTCGGACCAGATGCTCCAGAAGGGTATCGACCTGTTCGACCGGGCCATCTCCACCGCGCAGGCCGCAGGCTCCAGCGCGGAGGCCACGGACATCGTCAACATGGCGCGCGTGGGTGCCGCCCGGGCCGCACTGAAGATGGGCGACGCCACCAAGGCGGCCTCGTACGCCTCGCAGGTGCCGGCTGGCTACGAGAAGTACGTGTGGTACTCGGCCAACTCGGTGCGCGAGAACAACATCTTCCAGGTGCCGGCAGGCACTTCGGGATCGTGGATGAGCATGGGCCCGGCCTTCCAGACCCTGGACGATCCACGGGCGCCCAAGACCACGCGGACGGACATCCGGGGGCTCAACTCCAACCCGATCTTCCCGCCCCAGCAGCCCATCATGTTCCAGGGCTGGTCCGCGACCGCCGTGGACAACCAGATCGAGAACGCTACGAGCATCAAGTTCGCCACCGGGCTGGAGGCCCAGTACGTGGTGGCGGAAGCGCAGGGACCCACCGCCGCGACGCTGACGTTCGTCAACGCTCGGCGCGCGGTGGGCGGCAAGGCGCCGGTGAACCTCTCCGGGAACGACCTCATGGAGGAGCTGCGCTGGCAGCGCGCCATCGACCTGTACCTCACGGGGCAGCGCCTGGGAGACCTGCGCCGCTACAAGTCGAAGCTGGGAATCGACCTCTTCCCGAGCGGGAAGTTCCCCGTCTCGAACGAGGTGTACAGCGACGCCACCTGCTTCGTCATCCCGACGGCCGAGAAGAACGCCAACCCGAACTTCCGGTAGTGACGTAGCGAACCATCGGCCCGGGGCTCCGGGGTCGTGCGCCGAATGGCGTGCGGCCCCGGGGCCTCCGCGCCACTTCTTTCGGGGATTCTCCCATGCGCCCCACGCGCCCCGCTCGGCGGGCGGCCACCCTCGTCGCCGTCCTCACCCCGCTCCTCCCTCCCAATGCCGCTGCCGCGTTCCTGTCGCCCGGCGAGGCCCGGACGGACACGGTGTTCGTGGCCAACGACCGCATCCGCGTGGGCTTCGACGCAGCCGACGGCCGGCTCCTGGACCTGCGCGACCGCGCCACCGGCCAGGCGTTCGTCGGTGGCCCGGGGTCCACCGGCGAGGTGTGGCTCCTGGACCTTCCACAGGAGAGCGCGAAGGCCACCCTGTCACCCGGTGACGCCGGCCACTTCGAGTGGGAGCGCCTCGGCGAGGGGACGGATGGTGCACGCCTGACGTGGACCGACTTCGGTCTGGCGACGGCACCTCGGCTGCGCGTGGTCGTCACCGTGCGTGCCGGCGATGCAGAGGCCATGACCGGGTGGAGCATCGCGCTCGAGGGCCTGGACAGCCTGGGCGTGGAGCGCATGCGCTTTCCCCGGATCACGGGGATCCCCTCGCTCGGTGACGGCGAGGCGCTGGCCGTGCCGCGGTGGATGGGGCAGCTCGCGCGGGACGCCCGCGCCCAGTTCGTGGGAAGGAACGGCGGGGGACGCCGGCAGGAGTGGCCCTACCCGGGGACGCTGTCGATCCAGATGCTGGCTTTGTACGCACCCGGGACCGCCGGCCTGTACGTGTCGGCCGACGACACGCTGGCGTACCGGAAGAGCTTCGCGCTCTGGGGGGACGGAACCGGCGCCCTGTCCTACGAGCTGACGCAGGAGCTCCCCGACCCGTCGGCGCCCAAGGCGCGCTGGGCTCCGGCGTACACGGCCTACGTCGGGTCGTTCGAGGGTGACTGGCTCGACGCCGTCGAGCGTTACCGGGCGTGGGGAACGCGGCAGCGATGGGCCCGGGAGAGTCGCCTGAACAGGGGCGTGGTGCCCGAGTGGCTGCGGGAGACCGGGATGTGGGTGTGGAACCGGGGCCGCTCGCCCGGCGTGGTGCCGCCGGCGCTGGCCCTCCGCGAGGCGCTGGGCCTCCCGGTGAGCATCTACTGGCACTGGTGGCACCACGGCGAATACGACGTGAGCTTCCCCGACTACCTCCCGCCCCGGGAGGGGGTCGATTCCTTCGAGGCGGCGGTGCGTGCGGCCCACGCCGAGGACGTGCACGCCATCGTCTACATGAACCAGCGCCTGTGGTGCAAGCGCTCGGGGAGCTACGCGGCCGAAGGCGCCGAGCGGTGGGCGGTGAAGGGCCGGGACGGCAAGGTGCACGAGGAGGTCTACAACGTTTTCGACCCCACGCCCTGCGTCCCCATGGACGTGACGACGCAGTTCTGGCGGGACAAGTACGCGGGCATTGCCGACACCGTCCTGAACCAGTACGGCGTGGACGGGATCTACATGGACCAGGCCGTCCAATCGCTCGTGTGCTGGGATCCCACCCACGGCCACCCGGTGGGCGGGGGCAACTATTGGATGAGCGGGTTCGAGGCGCTGGCCGCCGACATCCGCCGGCGCGCGTCCAACGGGTCCGACCTCATCCTGGTGGGGGAGGGCGCCGGCGAGGCGTGGCTTCCCTCGCTGGACCTCATGCTCACCCTGCAGGTGAGCCAGGAGCGCTACTCCGATCCCGCCAGCGGATGGGAGCCCATCCCGATGTTCCAGGCGGCCTACCACGCCTACGGGATCACGTACGGCTCGTACTCGTCGCTGAGCATGCCGCCCTACGACGACCTGTGGCCTGCCGAGTTCGCTCCGGCCGAGCCGCTGGCCCTCATGGACCGGTCCTTCCAGCGCCAGTTCTATCTGGAGCAGGCGCGCTCGTTCGTCTGGGGCCTGCAGCCCACCATCGCCAACTTCCTTCCCAAGGACCTGGTGGAGCGGCCTGAGGAGACGGCGTACATGATGCGCCTCGCGCGCATCCGGGCGCGGGCGATGGACTGGCTGCTGTACGGGACCTTCTTGCGGCCGCCCCACCTGGACGTGCCCGAGGTGGACGTGCGGCTCTCCCGCGTGTCCATCTACGCCGCGCAGCGTAGCGGCCCCACCGTGTCCGACGGGCGGTTCCCGGCGGCCGTTGCCGGGGCGTGGCGCGCCCGGGACGGGAGCGTGGCGGTAGCCGTGGCCAGCATCCTGGACGAGCCGTCCACGGTGGCGTTCACCCTCGACCCGGCCGCGCTCGGTCTGTCCGGTGGCGGACCGATGTTCAGGATCCTGGACTCGGGGCGCGAATCCTTCGGCGCGTATGGTCCGGGCGCCACGCCCGTACGTCTGGATCTGCCGGCCGGCGGGGCCCTGGTGCTGGAGCTGCGACCGGGAAGCTGAGACCGCCGCGCGAGCCCCCGCGGCTCCGCGGCGTCAGGCCGTCTCGAGCCTGCGCGCCCGTCCACCCCGGGCGCGCGGGTACTCGAGGTAGGGCAAGATCACCTCGTTCTTCCCGCCTCCCACGCCGTCGTAGGTCACGGAGACCACCGGGACGCCGGTGGTGCGCTCGATCCTGCGTGTCATGGCCTCGGTGACGAGCGACGGGCAGCAGAACGCCGGGCTGGCCTGGACGAAGAGCGCCACGTCCGGGTGGTGGCGCACCGTGTAGAAGATCTTGAGCAGGTTGTCCATCGACTCGCCCGTGTGCTCCATGCGCACGTCGTACGCCGCCAGGATGTCCTGGGCCGACGCGTCGTAGGAGGGCATGGGCTCGCCCAGGACGCGCTCGAAGTAGGGGAAGTACCTCCGCTCCAGGGGAGTCACCGCCGCCATGAGCGCGCCCGTGGACAGCACGTTCATGTATTTCCCCTCCAGGAACCACTTCCAGTAGTAGGGGCGCACGACCATCTTCACGTAGGACGTGTACGGCGTCGTGATCACCTCGCCGCCGTGGTCCTCGATGAAGTGCACCAGGCCCTGGTTCAAGACGTCGTTGTCCCGGGAGTAGAGGTCCCCGAAGATGGCCACCTCGGGGCGGGCGCCGTTCTCGACGCACTCCACGGCCGCGAGCGCGGCGACCGCCTCGGCGAGGGCCGCCTGCTTCGGGCGCCGTCCCAGGAATGCCTCCTCGAGCTTCGCCATCCCCTCCTGCACGGCGGCGTCCGTGGCTCCCCGCCGGCGCTCGTAGGGGCGGAGGCGGCAGCCGACCCTGCGCATGAAGCCGCCGAACATGTAGGCGAGGTAGACCTCCAGGGGCAGCGTGGCCGAGATGTCCTGGAGTGTGATGGCGCCGCTGTACACCTCGGACCTCTCGAACCCACGCCCATGGGCGGCGAGGATGGAGCGGATGTGCTGAGGGTAGAGGCGGATGTTGCACGCGATGCTGGACGCAGCCATCCACAGGACCGTGCGGGCCGGGTCGAGGTCGTGGGATTCCACGTACTCCGTGAAGTCCTGGGCGATGATGTTGAGCGGGGTGCACTGGCCGGTGTTGTGGCGCACGCTGCGGCGGATGGAGGCCGGGGTGTCCTGCAGGAGGCGGGCATCAAAACCCTTCCGCTGCATGGCGGCGACGACCAGGCGGAGGCTGGCGGTATCCCAGTTGGGGAAGAGAACCGTCTTGTCGGCCAGATGGACCGGGCCGGCGCATGGGAAGGGCGAGGCCCCACCGCCCGCATGCGGCCGCGGGGCCAGCGTCGCTCCGTGGTGATTGCGGAACGCCCGCACCGCGGCTTCGACGCGGGTCTCGTATCCGAGTCGGGAGTCGTGCTCGTCCAGCTGCAGCACCAGATAGGGTTTCCCGTGCGACTCCATGAGCCGTCGGAAGTACTCCAGCAGGAAGGAGTCGGGCGAGCACTTGAAGGAGGTGACCAGCACGGGATACGCCCCGGGCGTGTGCGCCGTCACTTCGGCGGCCTCGAGGATCCGTGCGGCGTAACGCCAGTGGACCTCTTCCAGGAGGGGACGTAGCGCTTCCACGTCCCCTGGACCGTACGACAGCATGTCTTGATAGAAGACCCGCACACCCAGGGAGCCGAAGATCTGGGGAATACGCTTGTTCATGTGGGGGGACAGCACCGAATACGGACGCCCCAGCAGCACCACGTGGAGATCGTCCCGCCCGGCGGTCTCCCGCACGTAGACGTCGCGCAGACGCGCCGTCGCCGCGTCCCGCGCCGCGCAGGCCTCGTCGAACGCGGCGGACACGTCGAGGAAGGAGAGCCCACCCGGCACCGCGGACCGGAGCGTGCGGTACAGCTCCGCCTTGGTGAACAGGCTGCCGCGCAGCGAATGCACGAGGGGGGTCAGGAGCCGGTCCCGCTCCTCCTCCTCGCACAGGCCCGCGCCCAGGCTCGGCGCGAACTGCGTGTAGTAGCAGTACTGCCGCCGGCCCACGCCGTCGGGTGATTTCGTCTCCAGGTACAAGGGGAGGAACACCCGGTCGGCGCGGTCCAACAGGTACCGGACGTGCGCGTGGAGCGCCGTCAGCGGCGCGCAGAACTCGGCACCCGCGAGGTGCCGCCCGTCGCGCACCGCATCGGCGTACCGCTCGCTGGTGACGGTGACGATGCCCAGCCCGTGGAAGAAGTGCCGCCAGAACGCCAGGTCCTCGAAGAGATGCAGGCCCGCCGGAAGGCCGATACGAACGCCCTTCCGCGGCTCCCGGACGGGCGGTGGCGGAAAGGCGCGCCGCCGCGCCTTCAGCAGGTCGAAGCCCGAGGGCTCGTCGTCGACGCGCTTCGGCTCGTGGTAGTCGCGGCCGCACAGGAAGCCATACGCCACGGTTTCTCCCGCCACCTCCGCCACGCTCAGCTTGCAGTGGTTCGCGCACAGCTCGCAGGTCTCGGAGCGGACGGGGATCCGGCTGCGATGCAGGGCGAGTCCCCGGAAGCGTGACACCGACGCCCCCTCGTCCTTCAGCGTGAGCGCGGCTCCCAGGGCACCGGCGAGATGGCAGAAGAGGGAGACGTGGATCGGTTTGCCCAGCTTCTGCTCGAACGCCGCCACCAAGGCCCGGTTGCGCGCCGTGGCGCCCTGGAAGACGACCACGTCCCCGAGAGCGGACTCCACGGCGACGTTCTTCAGGTAGTTCTCCCGCACCGAGTGGAGCACCGCGGCCAGGACCTCTCCCCGCCCGTAGCCTTCGCCCAGGTAGTGGTTGAGGTCCCGCTCCATGAAGACCGTGCACCGCTGGCTCGCCAGGGGCGAGCCGTGCCCTTCCGTGCGGTCCCCGTACTCGGCCAGGGTGACGTCGAGCCGCTGGGCCTGCTCCTCGATGAAGCTACCGGTACCGGCGGCGCACACATTGTTCATCACCGAGAGCGTCACCCGCCCGTCCTTCAGCGTGGTGAACTTCGCGTCCTGTCCCCCGATCTCCAGGATGGTGTCGACCCCGGGATGGAGCTCCACCGCGGCCCGGGCGTGCGCGGTGATCTCGTCGAGCACCAGGTCCGCACCCAGGATGGTCCCCACGAGCTTCCGACCCGCGCCGGTGGTGGCCATGCCCGCGAAGACGAGCTCGAGCCGCCGCCCGTCGGCCCAGGCGCCGATGCCTTCCAGGATGAGCAGCGCCGCCTCCACGGGTCGTCCGGCCGTGGCCGTGTAGAAGCCTGCGAGCACCTGCCCCTCGAGGTCGGTGACCACGGCCTTGGTGCTGGTGGAGCCGATGTCCACTCCGAGGTAGGTCTCCTGCGCCCGTCCCGCCTCGACCTCGCGGTAGACGTCCACCTCCAGCGGGTGGGAGTGGGCCGCCCCCCGCCCCCGGAAGAGGGTCCGCTCGACGCTGTTGAAGTCCGGGTAGCTGGACAGCCGGAGCTCCAGCGCGTCGTGCTCGCACTCCCGGTCGCCCGAGGGCTTCGCGACGAGATCCTGCGGGCGTCGGGCGGGCCACGGCTCCCGCAGAGGAGCTTCGGCCAGCCCGCGCAGCGCGGCGCCGGCGGCGCCGAGCGGCAGGTCGCGCTCCACCTCCATGTCGACGTCCAGCATCGCGCGCAGATGACCTACGACCGCCAGGTTCTTCGCGACGCCTCCGGTCATGACGACGGGCCCCGGCACCCCGTCTCCTGTGAACAGCGTATCCGCGATGTTCTTCGCCACACCTCGGCAGAGTCCGTCGCAGATGGCCTCGAGCGTGAAGCCCTCCTGTTGCGCGTGGGCGAGGTCGGTCTTCGCGAAGACGGCGCACCGCGACGCGATCTTCGGAGGCGTGTCCCGATTGGCCAGAGCCAGGTCGGAAAGCACGGCCGCGCTCTCCAGATCGAGGCGGCGCGCCTGTTGATCCACGAATCCCCCGGTGCCGGCGGCGCACGGGGGATTCGACTTGAAGGCGAGGTAGTCGCCCGCCTCGTCGAAGCGGATCAGGCCGAAGCGCTCGGCCCCGACCACCAGGATGCCGCGGGCCCGCGGATGGAATCGGCGCGCCGCCGTGATGAGGCAGACCTGGTTGTCGAAGCGCGCGTCGGCGCGGAGGAACGCGGGGGTGGAGGTGGTGGCGGCGACGAAGCCCAGCGCTTCCGGGTCCACCCGGCCGAGGACCCGCTCCAGGGCGCCGTCCACATCACCGCGGTGCAGCTCGTAGTGCGCGCCGAGAACCTCGCCGTCCGCTCCGAGCTCCACCGCGGAGACCGAGACGGCCCCGACGTCCACACCGAGAACACGGGCACCCGCGCGAGGCGAGGGCATGGCGAGATCCTGGTTCGGGGAGGACTTCACTCAAGCTACCGTGACCCGCCCGCTGTCGGGAAGGCGGCCGGCGTCCCACTCCTCGGCAGACGTCTGGCAGTCCGGAGGTGGCGGCACCCATACTCGACCCCGCGAGCCGGATTCCCCGGCCCACGGTGGTCCCGCAGCCCTGGGCCGGAAGTCCATGACACCTCGAACCGGGTCGTGAGGGTATCTTCACCCGGTAGAAGAGTTCGGCCCACCCGATCGAGCGCCTCCATGAGTCTGTGGACCCGATTGCTGCGCGGCCTGCTGTCGCGTCCCTCGCTGGGCGGCGTGCGCCTGCCCGAGGATCCCGTCCCCGCGGCTTGGCGCGGGTTCGTGGCTGATCGGATTCCGCTCGTGTCCCACCTTCCGGAGGCCGACCGGGAGCGGCTCTTCCGTCTGATGCAGCTCTTCCTGGACGAGGTGCCCATCGAGGGGTGCGCGGGACTCGAGGTGACGGAGGAGATCCGGGTCACCATTGCGGCCCAGGCCTGTCTCCTCCTGCTGAAGTTGTCCTACCCGCGATACACGCGCCTCCGTCGCGTCCTCGTCTATCCGTCCACGTTCCTCCCCACGACGGTCGGGATGCACCCTTCGGGGCACGTGGTTCGACCCGACGTGCCCCTTCTGGGCCAGGCCTGGCCGTCCGGAATCGTGGTCCTCGGTTGGGACGCGGTCCTGCGCAGCACCCTCACGGGGGGCGACGGCCACAACGTCGTGCTCCACGAGTTCGCCCACATCCTCGACGCAGAAGACGGCGCCATGGACGGCGTCCCGGTCCTCGAATCCGGATCGGCCTACCGTGCATGGGCCACGATGCTCGCCACGCAGTTCGCGGAGCACGTCGCCCGCGCCGAGCGGGACGAGCCGACCACGCTCGATCCCTACGGAGCCCAGAACCGCGCCGAGTTCTTCGCGGTCGCGACCGAGGCGTTCTTCGAGCGGCCGTTGGCGCTCCGCGAGGATCAGCCGCGCCTGTATGCCATGCTGGTGGACTTCTTCAAGCTGGACCCGACTTCCTTCGGCCCACCCCCGGACCCATGACAGAACCCATGCATCCCAGACCTGCTCCGGACCGCCGCGTGGCCATCGTCACCGGCGGCGCCCGCGGCATCGGCCGCGGCTCCGCCCTGGCCCTGGCCGACGCCGGCTTCGACCTCGTGCTCGTCGACATCCTCGCCCCCGAGATGGCGCGTACCGCCGTCGAGGTGCGGGACCGGGGGAGGGACTGCCTGACCTACGAGGCGGACGTCGCGCTCTTCGCCCGCGCACAGGAGGTCGTGGACGACGTCGTCGCCCGCTGGGGGCGGGTGGACTTCCTGCTCAACAACGCGGGACGCTCCATGCCCAAGGGGCTACTGGAGATCACCGAGGAGGAGTGGGACCGCACCCAGGCCATCAACCTGAAGAGCTGCTTCAACTGGTGCCGGGCGGTGGTTCCCGTGATGCAGCGCCAGGGCGGCGGACGCATCGCCAATATGTCGTCTCTCAACGCCTACAGCGGCGGCGTCACCACGGCGGTGAGCAAGTTCGCCTATGCCGCGGCCAAGGCTGGGATCCTGGGTCTGACCCGCGCGCTGGCGAAGGAGCTCGGCCCGTCCATCGCCATCAACGCCATCTGCCCCGGCATCATCCAGACCGAGTTGGGCAACGCGCTGACGCGCGCCCGCGGCGCCGAGCTCACCCGGGGCATCGTCCTGGGGCGCCTGGGCACGCCGGCCGACGTGGCTCAGGTCGTCGTGTTCCTGGCCGCGTCGGAGCCGTCCTTCATCACGGGACAAGATTTCGTGATCGACGGCTTTCAGTGGATCGTGTGAGGAATCGGAGGCCGCGTTCGAACGAGATCGGGTCCGTCCACACCTTGCGACCCACCACGACCGGCACGGTCCTGGCCATGATCGTCAGATCCTCTACGGCCGAGCGCTTGCCGATGTACTCGAGGTCGAGCTCGACCTTCCTGCGCACGTCGTCGACGCTGGTGT
>CAZPZU010000048.1:0-6436 GCA_964591135.1 uncultured Gemmatimonadaceae bacterium
GATGGAGATGCTCGCCGACATCGACAAGGAGACGGTCCTCTTCGTCCCGAACTTCGACGGGCAGAAGACGGAGCCGACCGTCCTGCCGGCGAAGATCCCGAACCTGCTCGTCAACGGCTCGTCGGGGATCGCGGTCGGCATGGCCACGAACATCCCGCCGCACAACCTGCGTGAGATCGTGGCCGCCACGATGGCCCTGGTGGACGACCCGGACCTGTCACAGGAAAGGCTGGAGGCGATCGTCCCGGGCCCCGACTTCCCGACGGGAGGCTTCGTCTGCGGACGTGAGGGCATCCAGGACGCATACCGGACGGGGCGCGGGCGCGTGGTGATGCGAGCCCGGGCGGAGATCGAGCAGATCGACGCGAACTCCGAGCGGATCGTCGTCACCGAGATCCCCTTCATGGTGAACAAGTCCCGCCTGATCGAACAGATCGCCCAGCTCGTGCGGGACAAGAAGATCACCGAGATCCGCGACCTGCGTGACGAGAGCGACCGCGAGGGGATGCGCATCGTCGTCGAGCTCAAGCGCGACGCGGTGCCCTACGTCGTGCTGAACCAACTGTACAAGCACACGCAGATGCAGTCGACGTTCGGCACGATCCTGCTCGCGTTGGTGGACGGCGTGCCCCAGGTGATGACGCTGCGTCAGATCCTGCAGCACTTCATCGACCACCGGCACCACGTCATCGTCAAGCGCAGCGAGTTCGACCTGGCGAAGGCCAAGGATCGCGAGCACATCCTGGAGGGTCTCAAGATCGCCGTCGACAACATCGACGAGGTCATCGAGATCATCCGGGGTTCGGAGAACACGGAGACCGCGTCGGCCTCCCTCCAGGAGCGCTTCGAGCTGTCGGAGCGGCAGGCGAAGGCGATCCTCGACATGCGCCTCGCGCGCCTGACCGGCCTGGAGATCGAGAAGCTCGAGGCCGAGCTGGCCGAAGTGCGGGCGCAGATCGAGGACCTGGAGGACATCCTGGCCTCCCGCGAGCGCCGGATGAACATCCTGAAGGACGAGCTCCGGGAGATGGCCGACAAGTTCGGCGACGACCGGCGCACCGAGATCACGGGCGCCGTGGGCTCCTTCGACATGGAGGACCTGATCGTCGAGGAGGACATGGTCATCACCGTGTCCCATCAGGGCTACGTGAAGCGCCTGCCGGTGGACACCTACCGCGCCCAGCGCCGTGGCGGACGCGGGCTGCGCGGGATGGACACCAAGGAAGAGGACTGGGTCGAGCACCTCTTCGTGGCGTCCACGCACGACTACCTGATGATCTTCACGCGCCGCGGCCAGTGCTACTGGATCAAGGTGTGGGAGATTCCGGTGGGCGCGCGCGCGTCGAGGGGCAAGCCCATCGTGAACCTCCTCAACCTGTCGTCGGACGAGCAGATCGCCGCGGTCGTCCCGGTGCGCGACTTCGCGGAAGACCTCTACCTGATGTTCTGCACGCGCAAGGGTGTCATCAAGCGTACCGTGCTCTCCGCCTACGGCAACGTGCGCGCGGTGGGCCTGAACGCGATCAACATCCGCGAGGGTGACGAGCTCATCGACGTCGCGATCACCTCCGGGGAGGACGAGATCGTGCTCGCGACACGTGGCGGGATGGCGATCCACTTCGAGGAGAGCGACGCCAGGCCCATGGGTCGGGCGACCGAAGGCGTACGGGGGATCGACCTGAGCGACGACGATGTCGTCGTGGGCATGGCCTTCGTCCGACCGGACTCGACGCTCCTGGTCGTCTCGGAGAACGGGATGGGCAAGCGCACCGAGGTGGACGCCTACCGTCTGCAGAGGCGCGGCGGCAAGGGCGTCATCAACCTGAAGATCAACGCCAAGACGGGACGGGTGGTCGCCATCAAGTCCGTCACCGAGGACGAACAGCTCATGATCATCACGCGCCACGGCGTCGTGAACCGGCAGCGGATCGACGAGATCCGCGTGATCGGTCGCGCCACGCAGGGCGTGCGCCTGGTGAACCTCGACGAAGGCGACGAGGTGGTGGACGTCGCACGCGTCATCGCCGAGGAGGAAGAGGAGGAGATCGGGGGCGAGGGCGCAGACGAGCCGGAGGAGTTGGACGAGACGGGCGAAACCGGTGAGACGGCCGGAGGCCTCGAGCCGGAGGGCGAATGAGCGAGCCCGTTCAGGGCCAGGGACTCGTAGGGCTCCCCGAGATCGAGTCCGCCGCACGGCGCCTCGCGGGCGTGGCCGTCCGGACCCCCCTCCTCCCCGCGGACGCCGTGTCCGAGGCGGTGGGCGCGGAGGTGCGGCTCAAGTGCGAGAACCTCCAGCGCGCCGGGGCCTTCAAGATCCGGGGCGCGTACAACTTCGTGTCCCAGCTCTCGGACGAGCAGGCGAAGAACGGCATCATCACCTACTCGTCGGGAAACCACGCGCAGGCGGTGGCCCTCACCGGGAGGCTGCGCGGCCTGCGGGCAGTGGTCGTCATGCCCACCACGGCGCCGAGGGTGAAGGTGGAGGGGACGAAGAGGTTGGGCGCCGAGGTGGTGATGGAGGGCACGACGTCGGTGGAGCGAAAGCTGCGTGCCGAAGCCATCGCCGCAGAGGAGGGGCTGGTGATCGTCCCGCCCTTCGACCACCGTCACATCATCGCGGGGCAGGGCACGGTCGGCCTGGAGATCGCCAGGGACTGGCCCGACGTGGACCTGGTGCTCGCCCCCATCGGGGGTGGTGGGCTGGCCAGCGGCGTCGCCGCGGCCGTGAAGCGTATGCTCCCTGGCGCGCGCGTCGTCGGCGTGGAGCCCGAGGGTGCCGCCTCGATGCGCGCCGCGCTCGACCACGAGGGACCCACGCTCCTGACCGAAGTGCACAGCATCGCCGACGGGCTCCTGCCCGTCATCACCGGCGAGCTGACGTACGAGCACGCCCGCGAGCTCATGGACGACGTGGTCACGGTAAGCGACGACGCGATCCGGCGAGCCACCGCGCTTCTGGTATATCGCCAGAAGCTGGTGGTGGAGTTCAGCGGGGCCGCCACCACGGCCGCGCTCCTGGAGCGGAAGGTGGACGCCGAGGGCTCGCGCGTCGCCCTGGTCATCAGCGGTGGGAACATCGACTCCTCGCTCCTCGCCGATCTCGGATGAGCGGACCATGACGACGCCTGAGCCGTTCGTTCCCGGCCTGAAGGTTGGCCACGGGCTGGCCTACGGCGGGAAGAGCGGGTGCACGGTCGTCCTCGGGCCCTTCCGCGCCGCCGCGGAGGTGCGCGGCATGGCCACGGGAAGCCGGGAGCTCGACGTGCTGCGTCCGGACCACCTGGTGCCCCGCGTCGACGCGATCGTCCTGACCGGGGGATCCGTGTTCGGGCTGGCCGCCGCGGACGGGGTCGTGACCTGGCTCCACGAAGCGGGCAGGGGGTACGACACGGGGACGGTGAAGGTCCCGATCGTGCCCGCGGCCGTGATCTTCGACCTGCAAGAGCACCAGACCCGACCTGACGGCGAAACCGGGCGCTCGGCGTGCGTGGACGCCCGCGAGGGCAAGCCCGCCGAGGGCGCCGTGGGCGCCGGCGTCGGGGCCACGGTCGGGAAGATCGCCGGCCCGGAGAGTGCCATGCAGGGCGGTGTGGGAGCGTGGTCGATGTCGATCGGTCCTTATCGGGTGGGTGCGCTCGTCGTGGTGAACGCCCTCGGCGACGTCCTGGACGGTGACGGCCGTATCGTCGCGGGCGCTCGTGGGCCCGACGGCGCCTTCCTCGACACGGCCTCGATGCTGCTCCGGGGCGACGCCCGCGGGGAGATGGGCGATGTGGCCGCGGGGACGAACACGACGTTGGCGATGGTCGCCACCGACGCGCCCCTGACCCGGGTCGGGCTAAGGTGGATGGCCCGTGTGGCCGGTAACGCGCTGGCGCGCCGGATCAACCCGGTGCACACGCCGTTCGACGGGGACGTGATCTTCGCCGTGTCGACCGCGGAGGAGGAGCGGGAGATGGACTCGGCGGAGGTGCTGGGCCTGGGCGCCGCGGCGCAGCACGTGCTGGAGGAAGCGATCACCCGGTCGGTGACCGAGGGGACCCGGGAACATCATCGATGAGACGTCTGATCCTGTTCGACATCGACGGGACGCTGGTGTGGGGCGGGCCGGCGAAGGACGCCTTCCACCGGGCGCTCGTGGAGACATTCGGCACGGCGGGCGACATCGAGGTGCACTCCTTCGCCGGCAAGACCGATCCCCAGATCGCCCGCGAGCTGCTGAGCGGGGCCGGCCTCGCCGGGGCGGCGATCGACGCCGGATTTCCGCGGCTGTGGGAGCTCTACCTGGGCTACTTGGCCGAGCTGCTCGTCGAACGACCGGTGACGGTCCTCCCCGGCGTGGCGGCACTCCTCGCGCGCCTCGCCATGGAGACCGACGTCGGTCTCGGACTGCTGACCGGCAACATCGCCGGCGGGGCGGAGCTCAAGCTCCGCTCGGCGGGGCTGTTCGAGCATTTCCGCGTGGGCAGCTTCGGCTCCGACCACGAGGAGCGCGACGCGCTCACGGACATCGCGCTGGCGCGGGCTGCCGAAACCTGGTCGGTGACGTTCGATCCCGCCGACGTGGTGGTGGTGGGCGATACGCCCCGGGATATCCAGTGCGGGCGCAATGGAGGCACGCGGACGGTCGCCGTCGCGACGGGCCACTACGGGGTGGACGCCCTCGAGCGCTGTGGTCCCGACCACGTGCTCGAGAACCTGAGCGACACCGAGCGGGTAGCCACGCTTCTGGCCGGCTAGCCGGTCGTGCCGGACGCGGGCGTCCGCACGGGCCGCTTGATCGCTGTGCGGACCGGGAACATCTTGACCGACCTGAACGAACACAGTAGGCGGCCGAACGGCCGGAGTATCGGCTTCTCCAGGGGGTGACACGTGGCGAGCAGAGGCGAGCAGCGCAGGGAGGCCCGGAAGAAGGGCGGCTCCGAGATGACCAAGTTCTACTACATCCTGGGGATCGTGGCCGTCATCGGCGTCGCCATCGTCGCATACTCCGTGGGCTCCCAAGCGATGTCCACCGCGGCCACGCAGCCGGTCGACGTCGAGGGCCTCGACGACATGACCGAGCTGGTGAAGCTGGCCCAGGGCGTGACCAGGGGCGATGAGGACGCCCCCATCACGATCGTCGAGTTCGCCGACTACTCCTGCCCGGGCTGTGGCACGTTCGCCCTCACCGTGAAGCCCCAGGTGATGAACCAGTTCGTCGAGACGGGCAAGGCCAAGTTCATCTTCTACGACTTCCCGCTCACCTCGATCCACCCGCACTCCTTCCTGGCGGCGCGCGCAGCGCGCTGCGCTGGCGACCAGGGGAAGTTCTGGGAGTATCAGGATCAGCTCTTCCGCCACCAGGCCGAGTGGGCGACGAAGAACTCGGTCGAGGGAGATCTCGACAACTTCGCCGAGCAGTCCGGGCTGGACCTGGACGCCTTCAATACGTGCGTGAACAGCGACGCGCACGCCGACGTGGTGTCCGCCAACATGCGCCTGGCCTTCGAGCTGGGCATCAACCAGACGCCCACGATCATGGTCAGCGCGGGCAAAGGTATGGCGCGCCGGCTGGCCAACTACGACTTCCAGGGGATCTCCACCGAGGTCGATCGGCTGCTCGCGGACATGAACGGCACGACCGGCGGCAACTAGCGTGGTCGAAGCCGGGGGAGGGCTCGAGGAGGACATGCCTCCTCCGACGAACCGGATGCTGATCGCGGTCGTCTCGCTGATCGGCCTGTTCGTCGCCCTGTACCTGACGGCGCACGCCCTGGGCTGGACGGGGCCGCTGGTGTGTGGCATCGGCGAGTGCGAGACGGTCCAGGCCAGCAAGTGGGCGAAGGTGGGTTCGGTCCCGGTTGCGTTGATCGGCCTCCTCGGCTACCTCGCGCTGCTGGCCCTGGCGGTCTTGGGGATCCAGCCGGGACGGCGCCGGTCGCGCGCCATCGGCGGCCTGCTGCTGGCCGGTGCGACGGTCGGGTTCGCCTTCTCGGTCTGGCTGACCTACCTGGAAGCGTTCGTGATCCACGCGTGGTGCCAGTGGTGCGTATCGTCGGCGATCCTGATGACGGTGATCTTCGTGGCCTCGCTGCCGGAGCTGGGGCGAACGGGCAGAGTGGAGAGCGCATGAGCAAGAAGAACGGCACGGTGAAGGTGCGGCTCCTGTTCGTGGACGAGGGTTCGTACCACCACGAGGAGGTGGACCTGCCTTTGGGCTCGTTGGGTGCGTACGAGCGGCTGATCGACTTCGTGCGGGAGGACGAGGAGGTGGTGAAGCGAGTGCACGTGGACGTGGATCGGCTCTGCGCAGCGTATCTGGTGGAGTAGGGGCTTCCTCGTTCCTATCGGTCGTCGACCGCAGGCTCTGGCGACCGGTGGTTGAACCACCTTCCTTAGTGTGGGCCCCGCGGGGCCCCCCTCTTCGACATGGTGGTGGATCCACCGGTGCTCG
>CAZPZU010000048.1:6536-39266 GCA_964591135.1 uncultured Gemmatimonadaceae bacterium
GCGCCGACTACCGCCAATCCGGCCGCGCCACCACCTCCATGTTCATCGCCTCGCCCATGGCGCCGGACTCGAGCACCCGGTCGAAGGCCCGCACCACATCCGGATCGAAGTGCGTGCCGGCCTTGCCGTGGACGATGTCGAGCGACTCGTCCAGGCCCATGGCGCCTCGGTAGGGACGCTCGTTGGTGATGCTGTCCCAGACGTCCGCGACGGCCACGATGCGACCGACCTCGGGGATGGCGTCGCCCGCGAGTTTCCGGGGATAGCCATGACCGTCCCACCACTCGTGGTGGGTGATCGCAATGCGCTCGGCGGCCTGGAGCACGGGGTTGCGGCTGCCTGAGAGGATCTCGGCGCCGATCGTCGTGTGGCGTTGCATGGCGGCGCGCTCGTCCGCGGTGAGCGCACCCGGCTTTCGCAGGATCGAGTCCGGGATGGCGATCTTGCCGAGGTCGTGTAGCGGTGCGGCCTTCTCCAGCACCGCCCTCCGTTCCGGGCCCCAGCCCAATTCCCGCGCGATCATCCCGGAGAGGATCCCGACCCGCTCGGCGTGGTGGCCGGTTACGTCGTCGCGGTACTCGGCGGCCCATGCGAGGCGACGGAGCACCTCCTCACGCGCCTCTTCCAACTCCGCCGTGCGCGCGGCGACCCGACTGCGGATGTGCTCCTCGGCGCTCCCGATCCACCGCTCGTAGGTACGCGTACGGGCGAGGTTGCCGATCCGGGTACCGAGCTCGTCGGCGGTGAAGGGCTTGTTGATGAAATCGGCCAGCGGCAGCTCCTCGAATCGTGGGCGGAGGTTCCGGTTCTTCTCTCCGGCGAGGAGGAGGACCGCCGGTGCGGTAGCCCTCTGCTTTCGGAGCCGGTCGACGAGGTCCTGCAGGGCGTGGCCCGGCAGGTCGAGGTCGAGCAGGAGGATCTCGGCGCCCATGTGGTGGAGGCCGTCGAGCAGGGTCGGGATGCCGTCGACCAGCTGCACGGCCCGGAACCCGCGCTCCCGCAGGGCGCGCGCCACCGTGTCGTCGAGGCGACTCTCGGAGCGGACGACCACGATGCGGGCCTCCTTTCCGAGGCGGCCGTTGAACACGCGGGAGGCCTCCGCGGTGGGCATGTCGGCCGGATCCGGGGCCGGAGCGGAGCCTGGCCGCGGCGTCAGCTTCCGGGTGCGGGCGGGCATGTCCAGGATCGCGCGCACACGGCGGGCGAGCGTGTAGATCGAGATGGGTTTGGCGAGATAGTCACGGACGGCACCCGGGACTCCGTCCCAGTCGACGTCCTCCTGTGAGTATCCGGACGTGTAGATGACCCGGACCTGGTCCTGGACCTCCTGGAGGATCTCCACCAATCGGAACCCGCCCATCTCCGGCATGACGATGTCGGTGACGACGACATCGGGAGGGTCGTCGAGTCCCCGCACGATCTCCACCGCCCGTGCCGGGGACGGGGACTCGAGGACTGTGTAGCCGAAGCGGCGGAGGGCGCGTGCGACGCTTCGCAGGGCGTCGACATCGTCGTCCACGACCAGGACCAGCTCGCCTCGGCCGACCGGGGCGTCCTCCTCGTCGCGCTCCTCGGGCACGTCCGGTGCCTCGGAGCGCCGTCCGACCTTGCCGAGCACGATCACCCGGTCACCTCCGCCGGACTTGGCGCGGTACAGTGCCTGGTCGGCCGCGGCGAGCAGCACGTCCGGCGACGCCATGCCAGTCTCGTATTCGGCGATGCCGGCACTCACGGTGAGCGGGCCGGACGGGAGCGCGAGCTCCTTGAGCCTTCGGCGCACCCGGTCGGCGAAGATCTGGGCGCCCTCGCCCGGAATGCCGCGCAGGACCGCCAGAAACTCCTCTCCCCCGAAGCGGCCCGTGACGTGCATCGCGCGCGTCGCGGTCTGCAGGATCTCGCCGAACTTCGCGAGCACACGGTCGCCCTCCCTGCGTCCGTGCCAATCGTTCACCCGCTTGAAGTGGTCGAGATCGAAGAGGACCACCGACAGTACCGCGCCCCGCTGGGCGGCGGCGAACGCCTTCTCGAGCTCGAGTACGGCGTGGCGGCGGTTGGGGATTCCGGTGCCCGGGTCGGTGAGCGCAAGGCGCTCGGCGCGGTCGAGTGCCCGGTGCAGAAGCGTCGCCACCATGCCGCTGCCCAGCGACACGAAGAGGACGACAGCGGTCACCCCGAAGAGGATCTCCCAGGTGGGTGGGGTCGCGTCGGTAGTGACGATCACGACCTGGGAGACGGTGAAGGCGGCCATCGCGCCGGCGAGCCCGACGGACGCCCCTCTCCACCCCCTGTGGTAGGAGAGGAGGAAGCCGGGCACGAGGGCGAGGATCCAGACGAGCACACCGACGTCTGTGCTCGTCCAATCCGGAAAGAGCGCGCTGCTCGTGACCGGTACCCACAAGCAGAGCAGCGACATAAGCAGCGCCTGCGGGGGCATGGGACCGCGGCGCACCTCGATCGTGATCATCCCGTCTCCGCATTCAGCCTTCGCGTCGGCGAGCCTGAATGAAAGCTACGCTGTCGGGGACGGGAGCGCTCGCCCCGTAGCGGGGGGCGCCCTTGCCGAGTGGGGCCATGCGTGCTCTCATCCACGCATAGCCGCCGACATCTGAGCGTCACCGCTCGTCGATACCTTGTCGTGTTCGCGCGCGGGGCCGAACGGTCCCGCACGCGGTCCTGCCCTTCGATGGAGGTCGACCATGGCTGCGACTCGTCGTCCTTGGCTTTCGATGTTCTCCGTGTCCCTCTTCCTCGCGCTTCCCGCGAGTGCGCAGGCACAGAGGAGGGGGAGAACCGTCGAGCTCCCGGACGGCGCAGGCAAGGCCGTCGTCGAGGGAGTGTGCTCGGCCTGCCACGGCCTGGATCGCGTCGCGGGAGACGGCTACACGCGCGAGGGGTGGATGCGCGTGTTCGGCACGATGGTCGACCTCCCCGCCGACCAGGCGGCGCTCGTGGCCGACTACCTCGCGAAGAACTTCCCCGAGAAGCCGAAGCTGCAGCCGGTCCTGAAGCCGGGGAGCGCGTCCGTCTCGTTCCAGGAGTGGTCGCTGCCGACGAAGGGCTCGCGCCCGCACGACCCGCTGGCCACCCCGGACGGCGCCATCTGGTACACTGGGCAGTTCGCCAACAAGATCGGACGTGTGGACCCGGCGACCGGGAAGATCCGCGAATACGCCATCCCGACGGACGGGTCGGGCCCGCACGGGCTGACGGTCGACGGAGCCGGCGTCATCTGGTTTACGGCGAACGCGAAGGGATACCTGGGCAAGCTGGATCCGAAGACCGGTGCCATCACCGAGACCCCCGTGGACGCACGCGACCCGCACACGCCGATCTTCGACCGGAAGGGGACGCTCTGGTTCACGGCGCAGGGGGCGAACAAGGTGGGACGCCTCGATCCGAAGACGGGGGAGGTAGAGCTCGTGGAGCTCCCGACGCCGCGATCCAACCCGTACGGGATCGTCATCAGCTCGAAGGACGTTCCCTTCTTCGTGGAGTTCGGGGGCAACCGGATCGGGAGCCTCGACCCGGGGACGATGGCGCTGAAGGAGTGGGATCTGCCCGACGAGGGAGCTCGACCCAGGCGCATCGCGATCGATGGCGACGACATCCTCTGGTATTCGGACTACGCGCGGGGCTTCCTCGGGCGGTTCGATCCGAAGACCGGCGACGTGCGGGAGTGGGCCTCGCCGAGCGGACCGGAGTCGCGGCCGTACGGCATCGCCTGGACGCGAGGTGCCGTCTGGTACGTGGAGACGGGCACGACTCCGAACGCGCTCGTGCGCTTCGACCCGAAGACCGAGGCCATGCAATCGTGGGCGATTCCGGCCGGGGGTGGCGTCGTGCGCAACATGATGCCTACGGTGGACGGCGACCACCTGGTGATCGCAGAGAGCGCCCTGAACATGGTAGGCCTCGTCACGCTCGGACGTTAGCGCCGGCCCGATCGGCACGGACCACCCGAACGGGCCGCTCGGTGACACTTTCGTTACAGATTTGTGCCTTGCCGTCTCGGTCGGTCGATTGGATTGTCCAGCATGATGACGGACCCATCGACCTACCTGGATTCGGTATCCTTGAAGGACTTCGTCCACGCGGCGAGTTCCGAGCCTCTCCTGGCGGACGAGGAGGAAGCCGCCCTCGCCGAAGCCGTTCGGCAGGGCGACGTCGCGGCGGCGGACCGGCTCATCCGCCTGCATCTGCGCGACGCGGTCGATGAAGCGATCCTGCACCGCGGCGAAGTCTCCGTGCAGAAGCTGATCCGTCAGGGCGTGCGTGGCCTGGTCCAGGCTGCCCACCGTTACGATCCGGCACGGGACGGCGACTTCCGCGGCTTCGCGCGCGACTTCATGCGGCGCGAGATCCGGGCGGAGATGCCGCAGGACTAGCCGGACTCGGGCAGACCTTCCTCGAGGCCTCGGCGGCGGAGCTCCGTGGACCCGTCAGGGCTTCTGGAGTCGGAAGTTGAGCGCTCCGTTCACCTTGTCCAGGGTTACCCTGACGGTCCAGTCTCCGGCCGAGCCCGCGTCGGTGACGAACGTCCCATTCTCGGCAAGGCTGCGGCTATGGACGCGGGTCCCCGCCGCATCCAGGACCTCGAGCGTCGCCGAGCCGCCGGAGAGGCTGGACGCCTGGTTGACGTTGGCCGTCGTGCCGGTGTTGGTCCAGGTGTACGTCAGGGTTTGCGATACCTTGTCCAGCGCCGTGACCTGCCACTGGAACGTGTCGGTCGCGTTGTTCACTTCCAGCTGATTGGCGGGACCGATCAAGTTGCTGTCGCTGCACGCGACGGCGAGGGCGACGAAGGCCAGGACTCCGGACAGCAGGCGCGGACGTGGCGGTCTCATGGATGTACCTCGGTTGGGGGCGGCAGCGGGCGCCCGACGAGCGATGCTTCGGGTACCCTCCCGCCGGATCCCCGGTCCCGACGGGCCTGCCCGCGAGGCCAGATCGGAACGCTACCTCTCCAGACCCCGATCCCGTTCTCATACCCCTGTTCCATTCCGGAAGCGCGCGTCGTACAGGTCCTTCGCGAGCGCGGTGTTGGGGAGGTCCCAGCCTTCGCAGTTGTCAGAGGGCATGGGGTCGAACGCCGCGAGCGCTGCCGTGTGATAGAAGGACCGGTTGAGCATTGGACCCTTCTATTGAAATCGATCAGCGAGCGCTGCGGCCCGGCCCGTAGAGAATTCGTCCGGGTCGGGCGTCGGTGATCGCGCCGTCGTCGAGCACCAACTCACCGCCGACGAGCACGTAGCGCACGCCCACCGCGTACTGGTGGGGGTCTTGAAACGTGGCGCGGTCGGCGATCTCCGCGGGATCGAAGATGGCCAGGTCGGCCACCATCCCCTCCCGGACCTCCCCGCGCTCGGCGAACCCGAGGCGTCGCGCCGGCGCCGAGGTCATGCGCCGCACGGCCTCTTCCAGGGAGATCACGCCTTGTTCCCGCACGTATCGGCCCAGCACCCGGGCGTACGTGCCATACGCCCGGGGATGTGGGAATCCCTCCCCGAAGGGCACGAGGCTCCCGTCCGAGCCGATCATGCCGTACTCGGACTGGAGGAAGCGCATGACGTCACCCTCGTCGTAGGAGTGCAGGATCGCACCGCATCCTCCCTTCGCATCGAACTCGAGGGCGAGCTCGGCGATGTCCGTGGGCGTGCCGGCCTTTCCCCGCTCATGGAGAATGTCGCCCACCGTGCGACCTCCCAGGGACGGATCGAAGTCGCAGCTCACGAGCTGGATGCGTTCCGGGTCGTTGCCGAACCGCTCGTCGATGAAATCCAGCATGTCGCGCAGGATGCGCCGGCGCTGAGCCGGCACGGCGAGGCGCATCTGCAGGGAGTCGCCAGCCATGGCCCATTTCGGGATCAAGAACGAGAGTCCGGTGGACGAGGCGGTGTAGGGATACTGGTCGAACGTGACGTCCACCCCGCGCTGCCGCGCTTCGCGCATGAGCCGGATCGACTCCTCACTTTGTCCCCACTGGGCGTGCCCCCCCACCTTGTGGTGGGTCAGCTGAACGGGGATCCCCGCTTCCTCCCCGATGCGGATCGTCTCGCGCACCGAGGCGAGTACGCCCGCGCCCTCGTCACGCATGTGCGAGATGTAGATGCCGCCGTAGCTGGCGGCGACCTTCGCGAGCTCGATCACCTCCTCCGTGGTTGCGTAGGTGCCCGGCACGTAGGCGAGGCCGGTGGAGAGCCCGAGTGCACCCTGTTCCATGCCCAGGGCGACAAGCGCTCTCATGCTGTCCAACTCGGCGGCCGTGGGGGCACGGTTCGCCGTGGCCATCACCTGCTCGCGTACCGAGCCGTGGCCGACGAACATGGCGAAGTTGGGGGCTGGCCGGGCGGTGGCGACGCTGTCCAGGAAGGGCCCGAGGGGCAAGGGGGAGCTGCCGTCGTTGCCCTCGACGAGCGTCGTGACCCCCTGCCGGATCCACGGCTCGGCTGTGGGCATGTCCCGGATGTGGCCGCGCGTGTGCGTATGGGGATCGATGAAGCCCGGCGCCACCACCAGACCCCTGGCGTCGATGCGGCGCGTCGCTCGGTCTCCGGACGCGTCTCCCACTTTCACGATGCGTCCGCCGACGATGGCCACGTCGGCCACCCGCGCGGGTGCGCCGGTGCCGTCTTCGACCGTGCCGCCCTGGAGGACCACATCGTACGTGGGCCCGCCGCAACCTGCGGTGCCCACCAGGAGCAAGAAGGCCAGAGGGTGTGCACGGCGCATGATCACT
Organism: uncultured Gemmatimonadaceae bacterium; assembly: GCA_964591135.1. GTDB lineage: Bacteria > Gemmatimonadota > Gemmatimonadetes > Longimicrobiales > Gaopeijiaceae > SZUA-318. The sequence goes on from CAZPZU010000048.1 coordinate 13,273, forward strand.
GCCTCCTAGTTGGCGCGGCGGTTCAGGACCCGACCGGCCCTGGCGTCGGTGAAGTCGCCACCGTCGACCGCGAGTCGGCCGTTCACCAGCACGTAGACCATTCCTTCGGACAGCTGGTGGGGCTCCTGGAACGTGGCGAGATCACGCACACGGTCGAGGTCGAAGACCACCAAGTCGGCGAACGCTCCCGGCCGGAGCTGCCCCCGGTCTTTCACCCGGAACACAGCGGCCGGGAGCGACGTCATGCTCCGGACGGCCTGGGCGAGGTCGAGGACGCCCTTCTCTCTCACGTACAGGCGGATCTTGCGCGGATAGGTCCCGTAGCTCCGTGGGTGGGGCACGCCCTGCCCCATGGGCACCAGGTCTCCATCGGTGGACGTCATCGTCCACGGCTGGCGCATGAGCGTTTCCACGTCGCGGGGATTCATGTTGAACGACACGAACGCGGCGCCGCCCCGGCGGAGCAGGCGCTGGGCCATTTCGATGGGATCGACGCCCGTGGCGTCGGCGAGCTCCTGGAGCGTCTTGCCCTCCATGGAGGGATCCGGCTCGAAGCGCCGGATCTGCAGCCGGTCGGCGCCGCCGCGCCGGTCGAGGTTCTCCCACATCTCTGCGCGGAGCCGGTCCTTCGTTGTCGCATCGTCGAGGCGGGCGATCATCGCCTCATCGCCGCCGTCCTGGGCCCAACGGGGCACGAGGGCGCTCTGTACGCTGCTTCCCGACGCCTCGTAGGGGTACTGGTCCGCCCACACCTCGATGCCCTGGCGCCGCGCGCCCTCCACCCGCTCGACGATCGCCGTCGAGAACCCCCAAACGTGCGGGCCGAGCGCCTTCACGTGACTCACGACCCCCGGGAGCCCGGCCTCCCGGGCCACCGTGATGACCTCGTCCACCGCGGCCATCAGTCCGACGGTGTAGTCGGACTCGTCGCGGATGTGGCTGGTGTACGCGCCGCCGTAGCGGGCGGCCACCTTGGCCATCTCGACCACCTCGGAGGTCTTGGAGAACGCCGCGGGCGTGTAGAAGAGCCCGCTCGATAGTCCGAACGCCCCGGCCTCCATCCCGGCCTGAACCAGGTCCTTCATGCGCTGCAGTTCGTCGGGCGTCGGATCGCGGTCGCCCATCCCCACGACCTCCTCGTGGATCGTCCCGTGCGACACGAGCTGGGCGGCGTTCACGCCCAGGCCGTCCTTCTCGAGAGCCGCGCGCTGGGCCACGAGATCCGTCGGACCACCACCGTCGGGGTTGATGAAGACGGTGGTGATCCCCTGGGCGAGGAGGGGCACGGCGCCGCTCAGCTCGGGAGTAGTGAGTCCCGGTCCCGAGTGGGAGTGCACGTCGATGAACCCCGGGGAGACGAACAGGCGCGACGCGTCGATCTCCCGCCGGCCGTGGGCGTTCGAGAGGTCTCCTACGGCGGCGATCCGGTCGCCTTGGATGGCCACGTCCGCGCGGTACCAGGGGTTGCCGGTTCCGTCGAGCACCATGCCGTGGCGCAGCACAACGTCGTAGGTCGTCTGTGCGGCAGCGGCCGCCGGGAGGAGGGGGGCCGTGGTCAGGGCAGCGAACAGGAAGAAGGATCGCGATCGCATCCGGAGCCTCTCGACGTCGTTCATGAAGTCAACGGGGGGTGTGGGTCAGGACCGTCCCCGACAGCGCGCCGGTGAAGTTGCCCTGGTCGAGGGCCACGCGTCCGTTCACCACCACCCAGTCCATCCCCTGTGCGAGCTGGTGGGGGTTGGTGTACGTGGCCACGTCCTTCAGACCGTTCGGGTCGAAGACCAGCACATCGGCATAGGCGCCCACCCGGATCATCCCACGGTCCTTCACGCCCGTGACGGTGGCCGGGGTGTAAGTCATCGTGCGGATCGCCGTGGCCAGATCGAGCACCCCCTCTTCCACAACGTACTGCTGGATCTTGCGGACGAATGCGCCATACGCGCGGGGATGCGGAACTCCCTCTCCGGATCGTACCAGGTCGCCGTCCGTGCACGTCATCGTCCAGGGTTGGCGCATGAGCAGCGCCACGTCGTCGGGGTCCATGTTGAACGACACGATCCCCGCTTCTCCCTGGGCGACGATGTCCCTGGCCGCGTCCAACACGTCCATGCCTCGCGCGGACGCGACGTCCTCGAGCGTCCTGCCCTCGATGGAGGGATCGGGCTCGAAACGCACGAACTGGATGCGGTCGGCTCCGCCGCGGCGGTCCAGGTTTTCGGCCATCTCCCCGCGTAGCCGTGGCCAGACCTCCGGGTCGCGGAGACGGCCAACGAGGGCCTCGTGCCCGCCGACCTCGGCCCACCTCGGAACCAGCGCGGCGGTCAGTCCCGTCTGCGAAGCCGTGTAGGGATACTGGTCGGCCCAGACCTGCACGCCCTGCTCGCGGGCGCGGTCGATACGCTTGACCAGCGCGGCGGAGTAGCCCCAGACGCGGGGGCCGAGGACCTTGATGTGCGTCACGATGCCCGGAAGCCCTCCCTCCCGCGCCACCTGGATCACCTCGTCAACGGCGGCGACGACGCCCACGCTGTAGTCCGCCTCGTCGCGGATGTGGCTTGTATAGACCCCGCCGTACCGGGCGGCCACCTTGGCGAGCTCCACCACCTCCTCGGTCTTCGCATAACTCCCTGGGGCATAGAACAGCCCGCTCGACAAGCCGAAGGCGCCCGCTTCCATGCCTTCGCGGACCATGGCCCTCATGCGTTCCAACTCGGCGGGCGTTGGGACTCTGTCCTCCATCCCCAATACCGCCCCGTGCACGGACCCATGGGGGACCAGCAGGGCCACGTTGGGTCCGAGGCGGTCAGTCAGGAGCTGGCTGCGCTGCTCGACCAGATCGATGGGCCCGCCGCCGTCCGGGTTCACGAACGTCGTCGTGATGCCCTGGGCCAGGAGGGGGCGGCCTTCACTGAGGTCGGGCGTGGCCAATCCAGGCCCCGAGTGCGAGTGGAGATCGATGAAGCCGGGTGTCACGTACCGGCCCGCAGCGTCGATCGTCCGACGTGCGGGCGCGTTACCGAGCCTCCCGACGGCGGCGATCCGGTCCCCCCGGATCCCCACGTCGGCGTAGTACCAGGGCGTTCCGGTACCGTCGAGCACGCGGCCGTTCCGGATGATGAGGTCGAAGGGCTCCTGCGCCGTCAGGCAAGCTGGGAGCAGAAGGAAGGCGAAAGCGGACAATGCCCATAGGATACGCTTCATGACGACCGCGGCCTCCGTTGGTGACCCAGCTTGGCGGACATGGCCTCCGCGGTGTCCACCACGGAGCGGATGAGATGGGGCATGGCCGTGGCACCGGCACGACTCGCCGGAGCACCGATGGTGATCGACGCCACGGCTTCCCCGAGGTGGTTCATGACAGGCGCCGCGACGCCCACGAGATCCTCTTCGAACTCTCCGATCGAGGTGGAGTAGCCGGCGCGCCGCACCTCCTTCAACTCGGCTAGCAACTCCTCGAGCGAGTGGATCGTCCGAGGGGTGAAACTCATGAGCGGTAGCTCAACGAGTGCGCCCGCCGTGGCCTCGGGCAGCCATGCGAGCAGGGACTTGCCGGCCGCGGTCGCGTGCAGGGGAATGTGCCGGCCAGCCCAGCCCACGTGCTTCATGGGACGCGGGCTCTCCACCGCCTCCACGTTGACGGCTTCGCGGCCTCGCAACAGCACCAGGTCCGACGTCTCCCCCGTAGCCTCGGTGAGCGCCGCCAGGAACGAGCGAGCCGCACGCTGCAGGGGGGTCGCCTGGCGAGCCAGATGCCCCAACGTCACCAACCGGATTCCCAGGTGATAGCGCTGGGATACCGGATCGCGATCCAGGAACCCCGACGCCTCCATCGCGGTGAGGCGCCGCGACGCCGTGCTCTTCGGCATCCCCAGGAGCTCGGCGGCTTCGACCACGCCGAGGTCCGTCCGAGTGGGTTGGAAGAGCTCCAGCAGCGCCATCGCCTTGTCGAGCATCGGGGCCGTTCGCGAATCGGGGGGTCCATTTTACGGAACACGGTCTTGTCTCGTGCAACCTCATGCTTATGCGTCGATCGTGCATGCGCAAGCACCGCGTTCCGCTACTCCATCGCCTACGATGAACGCCAGGAGACAACGAGAAGACCTTGCCTGGGCGAGGCGGGAGTCCTATTTCATGCAACTATGTTCGGCAAAACCGAACTGCATTTCTTATGCGAGGGGGGGGCGCAGCACCCGCTATGCGCCGTTGATCATAGAAGAGCACCATCGATTTCACGAAGAGCACCATCGATTCCACGGCTTCACGGAGGGAAACATGCGCCCATCCACGTCATGGATCATCGTCGACCGGGGTGTGAAGCGCCGGCTCCGACAGAACGTTCTTCCGGTCGTCGCCCTCGCGTTCTTCCTGTGCGGGGCGTCAACGGACGTGTCCGCGCAACAGACCGGCACCATCACGGGGCGGGTCACCAACTCGTCCACCAACGGGCCCATCTCGGCCGCTCAGGTCTCGATCGCCGACCTCAACATTGGCGCGCTGTCGCGCGACGACGGTCGGTTCATCATCCTGTCGGTCCCGGCCGGCCAGCATCGGGTCACGGTCACCAGCATCGGCTTCGCCTCGCAGACCCAGACCGTTACCGTGCCCGCGGGCGGCACGGTCGCCGTGGATTTCCGCGTCGGCGAGCAAGCCGTCACGCTGGACGAGATCGTGGTCACCGGCGTCGGGGCCGCGGCACGCCGTCGGACGATCGGGAACTCGCTGGCTCAGATCGACATGTCCGCCACCGAAGCCAAGCCGATCACCAACGTCGAGTCCATTCTCAGGGGGACCGTGGCCGGCGTCAGCAGTCTCTCTGTCTCCGGCCAGGTCGGGGCCAGCGGGACGATCCAGCTGCGGGGTGTCACGTCGGTGTCCCAGGGCAACGAACCGCTGATCTACGTGGACGGCGTGCGCCTGTCCACGAGCCGCGTGCCGCCCGCCAATCTCGAGGACTCCCGGGGCCCACGGACCAGCGGGATGAGCCTGGACGATATCAACCCGCAGGACATCGAGCGCATCGAGATCATCAAGGGCGCCGCGGCCACGACCCTGTATGGTACGGAGGCGTCCGCAGGCGTGATCCAGGTCTTCACCAAGCGCGGCAGCGCGGGCGCGCCTCAATGGTCCATGTCGGTCACGGGAGGCGGGAACTTCTGGCCCGACGTGAGCAGCGTCATCAAACAGGATCCCACGCAGCTCGACCTCGTGAACATCAAGCGCACGGGTGCGGTGCAGGGACTCTCGGGCTCGGTGCGGGGCGGCAACGAGGGCCTGCAATACTTCATCTCCGGTGACTACAACGACGCCAAGGGCATCGTCGACACGCAGGAGTCGAAGAACTGGGGCGTCACCGGGAACTTCACGGTCAAGCTCTACGAGGGGCTGAGCGTCGAGCTGAACAACTCCTACACGCACCGCAACACCCGCTACGTGCCCGACTCCAACAACCGGCACGGCTACGTCCTGAACGTGATGCGCATCGGCAAGGGGTACTGGCCGGGCAACCGGGACCAGAGCTGGGTCCTGACCACGGAGCTTCGGGGCATCACCGACAACTTCATCAGCGGCGCCCGCTTCGACTACGTCACCGGAAACCTGCGCAACCGCGTCCAGCTCGGGCTGCACCAGGTCGAGGCGGAGAACCTGGGGCTGCTGCCCTGGGGCTACTACCTGGACCCGGGCGGCACGATCGGGGTGCAGCGCTTCCGCGACCGGTCGATGACGGCCGAGTACACGGGCACGTGGGAGAAGGAGGTGACGTCGTCGATGCGCTCCACGACCACGTGGGGCAGTCAGCTCTACGACGAGAGTCGCCTCAACGTCGACGCGGGCGGACTCCAGTTCTCCGGACCCGGCGAGCCCACGGTGAGCTCCGCCGCGCAGACCCACGCCTCCGAGACCCGCATTCGCGAGGTGAACGCGGGCTTCTTCGTCCAGGAGACGGTCGGCTTCAACGACCGCCTCTTCCTGATCGGCGGGCTGCGCATGGATGGAAGCAGCACGTTCGGCGACAGCTACGGCTTCCAGTACTATCCGAAGGTCAGCGCGTCGTACGTGATCTCCGACGAGGACTTCTGGTCGGTGGGCTGGGTCAACAGCCTGCGGCTGCGCGCTGCCCTCGGCGCGGCGGGCCGCGCGCCCGGCGCCTTCGACGCCGTACGGACGTGGCAGCCCATCGCCGGGATGGAGGCGCAGCCGGGCGTCACACCGCAGAACCTGGGCAACCCCAACCTCGGCCCCGAGCGCACGCGCGAGATCGAGCTGGGGTTCGACGCCGCGCTGTTCGGGTCGCGCCTCTCGGCCGAGCTCACGTACTACAACGCCAAGACACTGGACGCGCTCTTCCCGGTCCTCGGGATCCCCACTGACGGGTTCCCTGGCGCCCAGGTACGCAACGTGGGTGAAGTCCAGAGCCACGGCGTCGAGCTCACGGCCAACGCCCTGGTCGTGCAGACCGAGGATCTGGGCTGGAACGTCGGCACCACGCTCACCACGACGCACAGCGAGGTCGTCGACATGGGGGGAGCCGCCCCCTTCAGCGAAGGCTACGAGCAGTGGATCAAGGAGGGGTACGCGCCGCCGTCGTTCTTCGGACGCAAGGTGCTCAACCCCGACGCCCTCGCTGAGCCCGAGTTCGAAAGCGACGCGTTCCTGGGAGGCACGTTCCCGACCTTCGGTCTGGGTGTGCACACCGACGTGCGCTACCGCCGGGTGTCGGTGAGTGCGCTGGGCGAGCTCAGCACCGGAGGCCATATCGTCAACGCCACCGCGTACCTGAACACCACGCGCAGTATCTGGCCCGCGTGTACAGATGCCCAGGAGAAGGATGCCGCCGGTCAACGGGACCAGATCAAGGCCATCGACCGGGCGCGCTGTCTGTCCGGATTGCGCGGCTACGACCAGTGGGTCGAGTCGGCGGATTTCTTCAAGCTCCGCGACGTGACGGTGAGCTTCTCCATCCCTGAGTCGTGGATACCTGCCCGGGTCAGCTCGGCCACGCTCTCGGTCTCGGGACGTGACCTCTTCAAGAGCACCGACTACACGGGCCTCGATCCGGAGGTGATCGAAGGCGGCCCCAGCGGCCTGGAGAACTTCCGGCGGGTGGACTACTACACGCTTCCACCGCAGCGGTCCATCGTCGCCAAGCTCTACATCACGTTCTGACCGGGGGATCCAAATGTCTAAGAAAGACGCAGCAGCATATGCGAACGGATCCCGGCTCACCGCGCCCTTCCGGGCGGTGGTCACCCTGGTTCTTACAGGCGGGGTCCTGGCGGCGAGCTCGTGCGACCTGGGCGTCACGAATCCCGGTCGCATCGACGACGACGCATTGAACAGCGAGGAGGCGCTGAAGACGCTGGTGGTTGGGATGGGGGCCGACCTGTCGCGCGTGACGGACGACATCGGGTACTTCATGGGCATCGCCAGCCGTGACATCTGGCACAGCGGTGCGTTCGAGGCCGAGATCTTCATGCAGGAAGGCACGATCGAGCCCCGTCACGTCAACGGGCTCTGGTCCAACATGCACACCGCCCGCTGGGTCGCTGAACACGGTATCGATCGCATCAGGGAAGTCCTGGGTGACGGGTTCAACAGCAGCCCGCTCGCCACCGAGGCCCACGTGTGGGCCGGATACTCGAACCGGCTTCTGGGCGAGAACGTGTGCGTTGCCATCATCGATGGAGGCGCACCCCAGGACCGATCGGTCCACTTCCAGCGCGCCGAGGGCTACTTCGACACCGCCATCACCATGGCGCAGTCCCAGGGAGAGACGGACCTGCTGACGGCCGCCTACGCGGGCAGGGCCCAGGTGCGCCTTGACCAGGGTGACTACGCGGGGGCCGCGCAGGACGCCGCGAGGGTCCCCACCGGCTATCACTTCGAAGCGAAGTTCTCCGACAACTCGGACCGGGAGTGGAACTGGCTGGCGAACGAGTCGCACAAGCGCCGCTACTTCACGGTGTGGGGGACCTGGGCCGCCGACGTCGTCGGCGACCCGAGGGTTCCGTGGGTCGACGAAGGCGTATACGGCGTAGACGGCACCTCGCCGTTCTACCGTCAGGACAAGTACCCCGAGTGGTCCAGCGACATCGACCTCAGCGCGGGCGACGAGATGCGCCTCATCGAGGCCGAAGCGTTGCTCCGCTCGAACGACGTGAGCGGCGCCGTGGCCAAGGTGAACGAGGTGCGCACGGCTGCAGGTGTGCCCACGGTGAGCGCCGCCACGACGGACGAGGCGTGGACCGTCCTGCGCACGGAGCGGAACATCGTGCTGTGGATGGAAGGGCGTCACCTGTTCGAGCTCGTGCGCTTCAACGACCCGTTCCTGAGCAACCGGGACAAGTGCATTCCCATCAGCCAGAACGAGGCGGCGACGAACCCGAACGTGCCGTGATCGACGCGTGATCCTGCCCCGGCGGGCGCCGCCCGCCGGGGCAGGCTTCGCGATTCCCCGGAAGATGAGGCGCGCCATCCGTTCCACAACATCGCGCCGGTGCTCAGGGAGGCGGATATCGCCTTCGCCAACCTGGAGACGCCGCTGTCCGACGATGCGTGCCACAGCCGCGCGTTCCGTACGCCCATGGCGTTCGCCGACGGCCTGCGGTGGGCGGGATTCGACGTGGTCTCCACCGCGAACAACCACGCCCTGGACGCGGAGGGCGAAGGGCTGCTGGACACGCGCGAGGCCCTGTGGAAGGCGGGGCCAACCGTGTATGCCTCCGCTGCTGCTTTTCGCACGCCGCCACGGGAGCGAGTACGTCCTCGAGTTGGCCCGCGAGGCGGGATACGCGGTGGAGGAGCGGCCGATCCGGCTCGAGGAGCTGGCCCACGCCGACGAGGCCTTCTTCACCGGCACGACCACGGAGGTCTTGCCCACCGTCGCCATCGACGGGAGGCCCGTGGCCGACGGTCGGGTGGGACCGGTGGCGGGGGCCCTGTTCCACGCATTCCTCGACGGGGTGGAGGACGTGGCTGCCGCGGCGCTGCCTGGCTGAGGAGCTACGCGCGAGAGCCTGTCCCGGTCACTCCGCCCCGAACGCCCGCACCGGGTCGACGCGAGCTGCCCGCAGCGCCGGAACCAGCACGGCGCCTCCCCCCACCGCCAGCAGCACGGCGAGGATGGGGAGGACGAGCCCGGGCCCTGCCATGCGCACGCCCACGACGATCCCCCGCAGGACGTGGTTGAGCGCGAGGGCCAGCGCCAGGCCCGCGGCCGAGCCGACGACCACGAGCCTCCCGGCTCGGGTCAGGACCAGGCGCAGGACATCGGCCCCTGACGCGCCCAGCGCGATGCGCGTCCCGATCTCGCGCGTTCGAAGGCCCACGAGGTACGCCATGAGGCTGTACAGGCCCACCGTGGCCAGAAGCAGCCCGAAGGCGGCGAAGGTCGCGGTCATGACCGCGCCGAGCCGGTCCTGGGACAGGTTCTGGTGTCGGAGATCCGACATGGCCGCCACCTCGAAGACCGGGAGATCCGGGTCCACCTGCACGATCGCTCTCCGTACGTCCGCCACGAGGCGGTCGTCACGCAGGCGCACCATGATGTGCAACATGCCGTTGGAGCGACCCATGGGCTGCTGGTAGAAGGGCAGGTACCACCCCTCGTCGTAGTCGCCCGCCGCCTCGATGGAGCCCACCACGCCCACGACGGTCCTCCATGGTTCCCCGTCCCGGGCGATCCGGATCCGCTTGCCCACGGGATCCTCGCCGGGCCAGTGTCGGCGGGCCATGTTCGCGTCCACCATCACCTCCAGCTCGCCACCGGGGCGGTCGGCGCCGGGGAAGATCCGGCCCCGCAGGACTGGGATCTCCATGGTCGCGAAGTACCCTGGGGTCACGTAGCGGTGTGCGATGTGGAGGGGGGTACCGTCCGTAGGCGGAGGATGGCCCTCGATCTCCACCGCCGCGCCCCAGTCCCCGCAGCAGAGGGGGTTCACCGACGTCACGCCGACGTCGTCCACCCCCGGCAGCGAGGCGAGGCGGGCCTCGAGGGATCGCATGACCCGAAGCCGGGCCTGGCCGTCGGCGTAGCGGTCCGCCTCCAGGCTCACCTGCAGCGTCTCCACCCCCTCGGGCTCGAACCCCAGATCCGCCCGGCTGAGTCGCCGGAAGTGGTCGAACATCACGCCCGCCCCCAGCAGCAGCACCACGGAGAGCGCCAGCTCCGCCACCACGAGGGCGTCCTGGATTCGCGCTCCGCTGGTCGAGGCGCCGCGCCCTCCCTCGTGCAGAACGTGGCGGAGGTCTCCGCGCGACCCACGGTGGGCCGCGGCGGCCCCCGAGATCACGCCTGCCAGCAGGGCGGCGGCCAAGGCGAACGCGGCCACCGGGGCGCCCAGGCCGGGCGTTCCCACGTCGAGCTCGGTCCGGAAGACGTTCGGCAGAAGCACCCGCAGGACATCCCCGAGCCAGTTGGCCAGGAGGAGTCCAACGGCGCCGCCCGCCAGGAAGAGCAGCAGGGTCTCCGTCAGCGTCTGACGGAGCTGCCGTCCCCCGCCGGCGCCCAGCGCCGCTCGTATGCCCATCTCCCTGCGGCGCGTGACGAAGTGGGCGGCGAGGAGGTTGGCGACGTTGACGCACGCCAAGAGGAGGAAGAACGCCACCGCCACCAGCAGGGCCTGGACCATCCGCCCGTCGTCACGGATGAAGTCCTGCCGCACGGTGGTGACCAGGATCCCCTCGTCGGTCGCCGTGCCCGGGGTCGCCTCGCGAAGCGCGCTGTAGATGCGGGCCATGTCCGCCCGGACCGCCGCCACGTCCACGCCGTCGCGCATCCGTGCCACGGCGTTGAGGTCGTGGGAGCGGGCGTCCGTGGGATCCAGGCGGAAGGGCGTCCAGATCTCGGCGGCGTACGGGTAGTTGAAGCGCGGGGGCATCACCCCCACGATCGTCAGAGTGCCTCCGTCGACCGCCAGCGTGCGCCCGATGACAGCCGGATCCCCTCCGAAGCGACGCAGCCAGAGCGCGTGGGAGATGAGAGCGACACCCGCGCTCGCTCCCGCGGCCTCCTCTTCCGTCGTGAACGAACGGCCGAGGTCGGGCTCGACGCCGAGAAGCTCGTTCCAACCCGCGGTCACGCCCACGGCGGAGACCCGTTCCGGCGACCCTTCTCCCGGAAGGGCCAGGCTGCTGCCGTTCATGGCGACGAGGTCGGTGAAGGTCCGATTCTCCTCGCGAACGACCACCGCGTCCCTGGGAGGGAAGTTATAGGCTCGCTGCTCCCCGTCCGGGCCCAGGACGTAGCTTCGGAGCCGCACCAGACGGTCGCCGTCGTGAAAGGGCAGAGCACTCCTGTAGACGGTGTAGAAGGTCCCGAACACCGCCGACGCGCCGCCGAGGCCGATGCCCAGCGTGACGACGACCGCCACCGTGAGGCCGGGGCTGCGCCCGAACATGCGCAGCGCGAAGCGCAGGTCGGTCACGAGATCGGAGGCCGGCGACGCGCCGCCCCGCAGGGACGATCCATGGGAGCCCTCCCGGCGCTGCCGAAGGCCCGCCCGGATTTCCGCCATGACCAATCGCCACCAGAACCGAAGCGCCGCACGCGGGCCGAGCCCCCGGACCCGATCGGCCCAGGCCTCTCCGAACGTCGAAAGCAGCTCGTCCTCGTGCTTGCGACGGAACTCCGCGGGGTGGGCACGGAGGATCCGGCGGTAGAGCCACTCGCGGATCTTTCCCGGCCCCTCCGCGCCCGACACCGTCTCAGCCCTCGTTCGGGCGCGGGTGCAACACACGCTCCAACGAAGGCATCATGTCCTTCAGGCGTCGCGCTTCGGCGGCCGCCGCACTCACCCCGGCCGGCGTGATCGCGTAATAGCGCCGGCGCGGATCCGCCTCGTCGGGCAGCTCGTCGCGCGTGAGCGCCCTGATCCATCTCCGGGCGATGAGCCGGTCCAGCGCCTGGTACACGTTGCCGGGGGCCAGCTCCAGCCGGCCACGCGAACGCTCGGACACCGCCTTCACGATGCCGTAGCCCCAGGACGCCTCCTCCGTCAGCACGAGCAGCACGGAGAGATCCAGGGCGGTGAGGGGGAGGTGGTCGTCGGACCCGTGGGGAGCGCTCATGGACATATGCTATCATCTATCATATAGTCCCGCAACGCCCAGCCACTACCGTTAGCTTCATGCATCCCTCCCCAGACACTGCCGACGTTCCCACCGACCTGGGGTGACGAGCTCTGAACCTCCTGCGCATGGCCTGGCGCAACGTGTGGCGCAACCGGCGCCGATCCGTGGTGACGGTCGCGGCCACGACGCTGGCGTTCACGGTCATGATCCTCTACTCGAGCCTGGTGCAGGGCTACCTGCGCGCAATGGAGCGCAACGTCCTCGACCTCGAGCTCGGTGACGTGCAGATTCACGCCCCGGAGTACCGGGACGATCCGTCGCTCTACTCGAGCATCGAGGACTCCGACGAGCTGCTCCGGCGCTTCGACGAGCGCGGATACTCGGCGTCGGCGCGCCTCCTCGGCTTCGGCCTGGGCGCGGCGGCGGAGGCGTCCGCGGGGGTGCAGATCCACGGCATCGACGTCGCGCGCGACGCGCGTGTGAGCCGTATCGACGAGCGCATCCGGGAGGGAGCCTGGCTCGACCCGAGCGACCCGTACGGGGTGGTCGTGGGCGCCCAGCTCGCCCGTACACTGGTCGTCGAGCCGGGCGACGAGCTGATCCTGCTGAGCCAGGCCTCCGACGGGAGCATGGCGAACGACCTGTACACGGTACGCGGCGTGCTCCAGGGCGTGAGCGAGGGGGTCGATCGCGCGGGCGTCTTCATGACCGCGGACGCCTTCCGCCGGTTCTTCGTGTTTCCGGTGGGGGCGCACGAGATCATCCTGCGCCGGCCCGAGGGTGCGGACCTGGACGCGTTCGCAGCCGACGTGCGCACGCTCGCACCCGAGGAGCGGGTGGAGACGTGGCGCGAGCTGTCGCCCACGCTCGCGTCGATGCTGGACTCGGCGCGCGGCCTGATGGTGATGGTGTTCCTGATCGTCTACATCGCCATCGGGATCCTCATCCTCAACGCGATGCTGATGGCCGTCTTCGAGCGGATCCGCGAGTTCGGGGTGCTGAAGGCGATCGGGTGGGCGCCCACGCAGGTGCTCCTGGTGATCTTCGGCGAGTGCGCGGTCCAGACCGCCTTGGCGGTCCTGATCGGATTGGCGTTGGCCGTGCCGGGGCTGTGGTACCTCGTGAACGTGGGCATCGACATGGGCAAGCTGGGCGGGATGGCCGTGATGGGTCTGGTGATGGATCCCATCTGGCGGGGCGTCGTCGAGCCGAACGTGATTCTCGAGCCCCTGTTCACGCTCCTCCTCATCGTCGCGATCGCGGCGGTCTATCCGGCCACGAAGGCCGCGTGGATCAGCCCGATCCGCGCGATCCAACATCGCTGAGGGGAGAGGGCGACGCTTATGGGTCTCTCGCTGGTGCTGCGGATCGGCTGGCGCAACCTGTGGCGCAATCGCCGTCGCACGGTGCTCACGCTCTTCTCGATCGCCTTCGGCCTCCTGCTCGCCACCCTCATGACGGCCCTCCAGGACCGGAACTGGGCCGACATGATCGACCTGGCTGCGCGCCTCGGCGGCGGGCACGTCACGGTGCAGCACCCGGAGCTCATCGACGCGCCGACGCTCGACAAGACGGTGCTCGGAACCGACGCGATCACGAAGGTGGCGCGCGCGGAGCCGGAGGTCACGAAGGTGGTGGTGCGCATCGTTGGCCAGACGCTGCTGTCCACTGCGACGAACAGCCGTGGCGCCGGGTTCGTGGCGATCGATCCCGCACAGGAGGACTCGACGACGCTGGCGGTCATGAACGCCTTCGTGGAGGGGAAGATGTTCCCGTCCGCCGACGCGGACGGGATCGTGCTCGGCTCACGCCTGGCCGATAACCTGGACGTCACGCTCGGCAAGAAGGTCGTCTACAACCTGACCGACAAGAACGGCGACATCGTCGCGGGGCTGGCCCGGGTCTCGGGGATCGTGCACACCGGTGCGCCGGGCGTGGACGGCGGGCTCGCCCTCCTGCCGCTCAACACGCTCCGACAGGCGCTCGGCTATGCGCCCGATGAGGCCACGCAGGTTGCCGTCTTCATCGACGACCAGCGCCGGAGCGACGAGGTGGCAGCGCGCCTGGGCGCGAAGCTCGAAGGCGGTGCGGTCGCGGTCCCCTGGCACGAGAACCAGCCGGAGCTCGCCGGCTTCATCGCGATGAAGGTCGGGGGCGCGAACTTCATGAAGATCCTCATCGCCGTGCTGATCGCCGCGGGGATCTTCAACACGTTGTTCGTGAGCGTCACCGAGCGGATGCGGGAGTTCGGAATCATGCTCGCCATCGGCTACAGCCCGGGCGACATCCACTTCCTCGTCATGGCCGAGAGCCTGTGGATGGGCCTGGTCGGGCTGGTGGTCGGGACGCTGCTCACGTCGTGGCCGTACCTGTACCTGAACCAGCACGGCATCGACATGTCGATGATGGTCGGGCAGGGAGGCGCCGAGGTCGCGGGCATCGGGGTTCCGTCGGTCTTCAAGGTCGAGATCTTCCCGGGCAATGCCGTGTTCATCGCCGTGGCCGCCCTCGTGGCGACGCTGGCCGCCGGGCTCTACCCGGCGTGGAAGGCGGGGCGTGTCGCCCCGGTCGAAACCATCCGGCTCGTGTGAGGCGCGCGTGAGCACGAACGAATCCGACGCCATCGTCCTCGTCGAGGGGGTGACGAAGGTCTACCAGCAGGGACGCGTCGAAGTGCGCGCGCTGCGCGGGCTCGACCTCCAGGTGCGGTCAGGCGAGCTGACGGCGCTCTACGGGCCTTCGGGTTCGGGCAAGACGACGCTCCTCAATCTGATCGGGGCGCTCGACCACCCCACGTCCGGACGGGTGCTCATCGAAGGGCGGGAGTTGGGTCTCTTGGGGCGCAGGGAGCTGAGCCACCTCCGCCGAGACCGCATCGGCTTCGTCTTCCAGGCGTACAACCTGATCCCGGTGCTCACCGCCTACGAGAACGCCGAGACCGTGATGGCGCTCCAGGGTGTGGACGCCGACGTGCGGCGCCGGAGGATCGGAGAGCTGTTCGCCGAGATGGGGCTCGAGGGGATGGAGGATCGCCGCCCCGACGAGCTGTCGGGCGGGCAGCAGCAGCGCGTCGCGGTGGCGCGCGCGCTCCTCGCCGGCCACGCCACCGGTCTAGCGGACGAGCCCACCCCCCACCAGGACAAAGAGTGCGCCGACCGGCTGCTCGGTATCATGGAGAAGCTCAACCACGACCGCGGCGTGACGTTCATCTTCTCCACCCACGATCCGCGCGTGATGGAGCGGGCGCGCCGCCTGGTCAGGATCGTGGACGGCAGGGTGGACGGGGAGAAGCGGAGAAGCTAGGCTCCCGGTTGCCCCCGCCTCGGAGTCGGATCGTGAGCCAGGATCCCACCATGACCATGCTGTTCGCCGGCCTCGATTCCGCGCGCGACGCCCTGCGCCGGGCGGTCGGCGCGGTACAGCCCGAGCGACGCGGGGAGCGGCCGGCCCCGGAGCGTTGGTCGGTGTCGGAGATCCTCGAGCACCTGAACCTGGTGGAGAGCGCGGTCACGAGCATGCTCACCCGCGCGATCGACGATCCCTCCGCGTCCCAGACCGGGGGAGACACGGAGCCGCTGGACGAAGCCCGTCTGCTCGATCGAACGCGGCGGATCGAGACGATCGACCGGGCGCGCCCCTTCCGCGGCCTGGATTGGCGACAGGCCTGGAACGAGTTGACCGAGACGAGACGAGAGCTCGTAGGCGTGGTGTCGTCGACCGACGCGGCGACGCTTCGTCGCGTGCGAGCTCCCCACTTCGTCTTCGGCAACCTCGACGGACTCGACTGGGTGCGCTTCCTCGCCGGCCACGAGGAGCGACACGCCGCCCAGATCCTCGAGGTGGCGGGGGTGTGAGGCGTCAGCGATCGCCGGAGGCGGCGTGCTTGCAATCGGGCTCGCACGCTCCCTATCGTCGTGCCATGTAGTATTCCCCTACCGAAAAGGACCGTCCCCCCATGGCCGACGAGGACTGGCGGGCGAGCCTGCAGGAGCGGGTCGAGCGGCTCGAGCGCCAGGTCGAGGAGTTGGGCGCGGAGGTGGCCGCGGGCCGCGGGTCACGGCGCGCCGAGCGGCCGTCGGCCTTCCCGCCGCCCGAGTCGCAGCCGTCCCCTTCCGCCCACGGCCGACCGGAGACGCAACGGCCCCCGCGCTCGACCTGGTGGACGGTGGGCGCCGAGCGGTGGCTGGGCCGCGTGGGCGTCCTTTTCGTGGTGCTGGCGCTCGCGTTCCTGTTCCGCTACTCGATCGAGCAGGGGTGGATCACGCCGATCGTCCGACTCCTGGTCGGGATGGTCCTCGGCGTGGCGCTGCTCGTCGCGGGTCTCAGGCTGGAGGGCCCTCGCGCGCGTTACGCGGCGCTCCTGCTCGGCGGCGCCGTCGCCACGTTCTACCTCGTGGTGTACGCGTCCTTCCAGATGTACCACCTGGTACCCTTCGGCGTGGCGTTCTCGGCCATGGCGACGGTCACGGTCCTCGCCTTCGTGCTGGCAGACGGCCAGGCGTACGGCTCGCTTGCGGCCCTGGGGGTGGCTGGAGGGTTGGCGACTCCCTTCCTCATCCAAACCGGCTCGGCCAGTGTTCCGTGGCTCGTCGTCTATACCTGCCTGGTGGTCGCGGGCACGGGCGCCGTGCAGATCCGACGGGGATGGCGCGGACCACTCGTGCTCCTGGCCGTCCTGGGCTTCATCGTCATGAGCGTGGCCGTGGGCCGGGCCGGAGGAAGCGGCGAGCGTTGGCTCACGCTGGGGGGCATTCTCGTCGTGTGGGTTCACGTCGCAGGCCTGCCCCTGGCGCGCGTCCTCCTCGGGCAGCGCGATGCAGCCCGCTGGCCGACTCCGCCCCTCGGTCGTTTGGCCCAGGTGTTCGGCGTCGGGCGCGACGACCTCGACCGCACGCTGGTGCGAGCCCTGGTCGCCGGCTCGGCACTCGCGGCGTGCTTCCTCGCCGCGGCGCTGTTCGGTCTCTCCGAGCGCACGAGCGGAGGGCTCCTGATCGTGGCCGCCGCGGTGTACGCGCTGGCCGCGTGGGCCGAGCGTGGCGTCCGCCCGGTGCGGGACCCGCTCGTCGAGGCGGCGCTGGTCGTGCTGTCGGTCGGGACGTGGGTGGCGATCCGGGATGCCCACGCATTCCTGCCGCTGGCCGCCATCGCCGCATGCGCACACATCGTGCACCGGGAGTGGTCGGTTCCGGGCGCGGCCCTCGTAGGCCACGTGCTCTTCGGCATCCTGGCCTCGTGGTTCATCGGCTCGGTAGGGCCCGGGATCGCGACGGGTCGGGACGACCCGTTCGGCCGAGTGGCCCTCGGGCAGTTGGGTGCCGTGTCCCTGATGTTCGTAGCGTCGTGGCTGGTGACGAAGCGGGAGGCCATCGTCGCGTACCGACTCGGGTCGTACGTGGGCGTGCTGGCCTGGCTCGCGGCGTCGCTCCAAGGCTATCCGCACGGCGCGGGCTTGGTCACGATCGCGTGGGGCGCCTGCGGGATCGGGCTGGTCCTGCCCACCTTCGCCGCGGACCGCAAGGGTCAGCAGGCGGTCGGCCTGGCCACGCTGGGGCTGGTTGCCGCCAAGCTTCTCCTGGTGGACATGGCGGAGCTGGACCTCGTGTGGCGCATCCTCCTCTTCATGGGCTTCGGCCTCACCTTCCTGGTGGTCGGCTACTTCATCAACCGCCGGCCCGAAGCACGCTAGCGTCCCAACTCCCTCCTGCAGCGCTCGAGCGTCCACTCCGCCACGACCGGGGGCGGCCACGTCCCCGCCCGCGCGCCCTCCACCAGGCGCCGCGCCTCCTCGCGCGCGCGTTGCGCCGTCTCCTCATCGACCCACTCCCGGCCGAGTGCCTCGTCGAGCTCGTCCTCGTCCAGGAGGAGCGCGTCGCCGTCGAGCCCGACCCAGATGTCCAGGAAGAGATCGGTCGTTTCCCACCGCTCACCGTCGAGCTCGGGCGGGGTGAGGATGTTCGCATAGCATCCGGTGAACGCGCCGTCGGCGCGGTGGAAGCGGCCGATGTCGTGCCAGACTCCCGGAAAGGTGAACCAGACGATGTCGCTCCCGAGCTCGAGCACCACGTTGCCCTCGATCCGCATCGGCGGCTCGTACGGCATGTGCTCGGCGAGGGTGATCTTCACGTCTTCCCGATCGACGACCAGCGTCTGCTCGAAGATCTGCGTGCGGTTCGGGGGACGCCGATAGTGGATGCGCACGGTCGGGTGCGCGCTCATTCCTCCTCCCCTCCGCGGCCGGCCACCGCCGCCTCGACGAAGACGTCCATGATCCCTCCGCACACGGCGGGGCTCCAGGTCGTGAAGTCTTCCGTCAGCTCGACGCGTACCCGCTCGGGGCGTCCGCTCGCGATCACGCGGCGCGCCGCCTCGATCACCTCGGCCTCGCCGCATCCTCCGCCCACGGTTCCCGTGAGCCCGCGCTCGGGATCGACGACCAGGCGTGCGCCGACCTTGCGCGGGGTCGAGCCACGCGTGGCGACGACGGTCGCCAGCGCGCACGGGCGACGGGCCCGGGCCGCCGAGGTCAGCGCCTCGGTGACGAGTCGATCGTCCTGGTGGGTCATGACGTCGTCTCCTCCGTCTCCTTGAAGAACCGCTCGGCCACGCGCTCCACGTCGCGGAGCGATGCGCCCGAGCCCCCACGCCGCGCCTTCACCAGCTCGGCCGCCACCGCGACGGCGATCTCCTCGGGCGTCTCGGCACCGATGTCCAGGCCGACGGGCGCGTGGATCGCGCCCAGCCGCTCCCGCTCGATCCCGTCCTCGAGGAGTTGGACGAAGGTGGCGCGCACGCGGCGGCGGCTTCCGATCATACCGATGTAGGCTAGAGGCGGGTCCACCCGCAGCGCCCGTACCAGGCACTCGTAGTCGTAGCGGTGGCCGCGGGTCACGAGCAGCATGTGGGTCGCGTCGCCGAGAGGCACGTCCCTGAAGGGGTCGGAGAAGTCGGCCCGCACGACCGCATGCGCATCCGGGAAGCGCTCCCGGGTGGCGAAGTCGGGCCGATCGTCGAGCACCCATACGCGATAGCCGAGGTCGGCGCCGATGCGTGCCATGGGCCGGGCGATGTGACCGGCGCCGACGATCACGAGATCCAGCACCGGGCGCCGCACCTCGACGTAGACCTCGGTGCCGTCGGCCAGCGTCACGAGCCCGTCGCGGTGCCGCGGATCGGCCACGGAGGAGCGGGCCCGCTCGACCGCCTCCACGTCCACGTCGCCGGTCCCGAAGCTGCCATGCACCGTGTCGGCGCCGTCCCTTCCCACGACGACGACGATGCGCGCTCCCGCATCCTCCCCGGACACGGCGAGAAGCGACGCCGCGCTGGCGCCCGCCTGGACCGCGTCGAGCGCCAGGCGCGCGGCGGACGCCGCGTCCACGCTCACGGTCCGCGCCGCTCCTGGAACGCGGCGCGGTAGGCCTCGGGGGTGTCGATGTCGGTGACCGCGCCGGTGTCGGGCACCTCGACCAGGACCGCCTCCTCGAGGTGCTCGTGCACCACCGAACGCGCACCCTCTTCCAGGCCTCCGGCGGTCAGCTCGGGAAAGAGCGTCCGGCGGAAGAGGGCGGGGTGGCCGCGTCGGCCCCCCACCGTCGGGAGGACGATGGGTGCGTCGCCCGTCAGCAGTGCATCCACGAGCTTGGCCACGGTCTCGGGGGCGACGAGGGGGTGGTCCACCGGAAGGAACGCCACCCCCTCGACCTCGGAGCCGAGCGCGGCCAGCGCCACCCGCAACGACGCGATGGGGCCCTCCGCCGGATCCGGGTTCTCGAGCACGATGGCGCCTGCGGCTCGTGCCCGGCGGGCCTCGTCCTCCTGGCCCCCCCCCACGACGACGATGACCGGTTCGCAGCCGCCTCCCACCAGAGCACCCACCACGGCCGCGAGGAACGAACGGCCGCCGGCATCGAGCAGCGCCTTGGACTTCCCCATCCGCGTGGACTGGCCGGCGCACGGCACGACCCCGGCGACACGGGGGACCGAGCGCGTCGTGGGCCCCCTCCTCTTCCTGCTCCAGAAGGCGCTCACGTCGGGAAGGTCTCGTAGAAGCGTCGATCGTCGCGGGCCAGGTCCACCAGGAGGGACGAGGGCGAGAAACGGTCACCGAGCTCGGACTCGAGTACCCTGATGCGCCCGAGCACCCCGCGCGTGTGGAGACTGTCCGCGAAGCGGAGCAGCCCGCCCCTGAACGGGGGAAAGCCGGTACCCATGATCATCGCCAGGTCGACCTCGGCGGCCGTGGCCACGATGCCGGCGGACAGGACGCGGGTCGCCTCGTCGATCATGGGAAGCACCAGGCGGCGCCGGATCACGTCGGGCGCGATCCGCCCCTTCCGCCTGCGACCCACGGAGATGCCCAGGTCGTCGTACACGCTCTCGTCCACGCCCTTCGCCTTGCCTTCGTCGTACGCGTAGAAGCCACGGCCGCCCTTCCGCCCGAGGCGGTCTCTGGCGCCGAGGGCGACGAGAGGCGGGGCGGGCGCGAAGCGCTCGCCCAGCGCTTCGTACATGGAGACGCCCGCATGGGTCGACACGTCGATGCCGACCTCGTCAAGCAGTCGCAACGGGCCCATCGGCAGCCCGAAATCCCGGGCCGCGCCGTCGATCTCCTCCACGGTGGCGCCGTCGGCGAGCAGCCAGCCGGCCTCGTTCAGGTAGGGGGTGAGAATCCGGTTGACCAGGAAACCGGGGCCGTCCCGGACCACCACGGGCACCTTCCCCAGGCGGAGCGCCAGGGCGTAGACCGTGGCGACCGTGGCGTCCGTCGTGGCGGATCCACGCACGACCTCCACGAGCGGCATGCGATGGACCGGGTTGAAGAAGTGCATCCCGCAGAAGCGTGTGGGGCGGCGCAGCGCACCGGCCATCGCGTCCACGGAGAGCGAGCTGGTGTTCGTGGCCAGGATGCACACGCCCGATACCTGCGTTTCCGCCTCGGCCAGCACCTGGCGCTTCACGTCCAGCTTCTCGACCACGGCCTCGACCACGACGTCGGCGGCCCCGAAGCCCGCGTAGTCCAGGCCGCCGCTGATGAGCTCCATCCGCTGCGTGGCCTCGCGCCGGGTGATCCGACGCTTCTCCACCGCCTTGTCGAACAGCGCTCGCGCGTGACGGAGCCCACTCGTCACCGCCTCGTGCCGGATGTCTTTCATGCGCACACGGATCTCGTGGTCGGCCGCGAGGTGCGCGATGCCGCCCCCCATCACCCCGGCGCCGATCACGGCGAGCGTGTCCACGTCGGCAGGGTCCACGGCCGGGTCGGACACGCCGGTTCCCTTGCGGGCCGCCTCCCGCAGATGGAAGACGTGGATCAGGTTCTTGCTCACCGCTCCCACGACCAGCTCGGCGGCGGCGCGCGCCTCGGCCTCGAGGCTTCGGCTCACGCTTCCGCCCAGGCGCTTTCGCAGGATCTCCAGGATCTTGAGCGGGGCGGGATAGTGCCTGCCCGCCGTTGCGAGCACGCGCTTCCTGGCGGTGGTGAGCACCGCGAGGCGTCCCGGCGCGGTGTCCTCCACCAGCCGCTTCGCCACCGAGCGACGCGGGCGCGACGATCCCGGCGGGAGGTCGATGGCGCGCAACGCGAACCCGATCACGCGATCATGGAACTGTCCGGCGGGGAGGATCTCCCCGGCAAAGCCGACGCGGCCGGCCTTGCGGGCGTCGACGAGCTTCCCGGTCAGGAGGAGGTCGAGCGCCGCCTGCAGTCCGATGAGGCGCGGCAGCCGCGTCGTACCCCCCCATGCGGGGAGAATGCCGAGCTGAACCTCGGGCAGGCCGATGCGCGTCTTGGGCGAATCGGACAGCACCCGGTGCCGGCATGCGAGCGCCAGCTCCACGCCGCCACCCACGCAGACGCCGTGTATGGCGGCCACGGTCGGGATCCGAAGGCGCTCCACGGCGTTGAAGACCTCCTGGCCGCGGCGGATCTCCCGCTCCGCTTCGACCGGATCCTCCAGAGACGCGATGGTGGCCACGTCCGCTCCGGCGATGAACGAATCGTCCTTTCCGCTCCGCACCACCACCACCTTCACACGTCCGGCCTCCGCCGCCCGACGGCTCTGCTCGACCACTTCGACCAGCCGAGCCATGACCGCTTCGGTCAGGACGTTGAGCTTGCGCTCCGGATCGTCGAAGGTGATCCAGCCGATCCCCCGCTCGTCGATCTCGAACGTCGGACTGGGAGACATGGCGGGGGCGGTGTCCATCCTGCTTGCTCCGTGGAAGGCGCGCTGAGGTCCCGGGGTGGGGAGTCCACCCTGGACAATACCCAACAGCGCCGCGAACGAAAGCCGCCCCGGCACCATGCGGAGTGCCGGAGCGGCCTGGATCCGAGCGACTGGCCTCGCGCGCCTAGAGCTTGACCCGCTCCTCGGCGTTCTCGCGCGAGAGCGTGACCTGGTTCGGCTCGCCGCGCTGGACGTCGATCGGCACGTTCCAGTAGAGCTCCGTGTAGGGCAGCTCGTAGCGAGCCGTCACCCAGTACTTCCCGGGCTTCACCTCGAGGTGGTTCCGGGCGACCCCGTTGGCGTCCGTGGTGTCCACGGCGCCCTCGAGTCCGGACGCACGCGCCTTTTCGATGAAGATGTCCCCCACGTCGGCGAAGGCCTCGTCGGCCCAGTTCTCCTTGAGGATCCGGATGGAGTCGGACTGACGGATCGTGGCCTTCTGGAGATCGTCGAACTCCTTGAACGCCTGGTCCATCTCCCGCTCCACGCGGCCGAGCTGGGAGTCGAACTCCTGGAACTCGCGGAAGAGCGCCACGTAGCGCGACTCGCCACGTGAGTATTGCTGCATCGTCGTGGTGATCTTCTGGAGCGTGTCGCGCAGCGTGTTCCAGCGGCTGGTCGCCTGCTGCCAGCGCTGCTGGGCCTGGGCGACCTCCTCGCGGGCGTCCAGCAGCTCCTGCGGGATCGCCGGCTCGGGTGAGGGGAACGCCCTGGTCAGGGAGTCGAACACCGCATCGCGATCGAACGGGAGGAGCTCGACCTGGATGTCCGGCAGCGGCTGCGTCACACTGCCCCCGCCTTCGGGATTGTCCACTGTCACCTGCATGGTCACGACGACCTGCGCGGGTCCGCAGGCACCCGCCGCGAGCAGCAGCGCCAACACGAATGGAACTCTCGTACGCCTCATTTCGGTCTCCGTCGCTCGGTCCGGAAAAGAAACGGCCCGAAGGTACCATGGCCCCCCGGGAGGATCAACTTCCTGGCAGGCGGTCAATCTAAGGGGACCGGGCCCGTTTTCGCACCCTCCCCAGAGGCGTGCGGGGGTAGGGGCATGAAAAAGGCGCCCGGAGGCGCCTGGGTGCAACGGCGGGCGACGTGTCGCGAGGCCTACGGCACGACGTCGGGCAGGATGAAGTTGGTCGGATTCACCGGGATGCCGTTCATTTGCACCTCGTAGTGCAGGTGCGACGACGTCGCGATCCCCGTGCTGCCGACCTGTGCGATCACGTCCCCGCGGGAGACCTCCTGACCCACGCGCACCAGGAGCTTGGAGGCGTGTCCGTAAAGCGTCCTGTAGCCGTAGCCGTGATCGAGCTCCACCGTCAGCCCGTAGCCGACCACCCAACCTGCGCGGACGACGCGCCCCTTCGCAGCCGCGAAGATCGGCGTACCCTTGGGCGCGGCCAGGTCGATCCCTTCGTGCGGGAGCGGCCGGTTGTGGATGGGGTGCATCCGGGACTTCGAGAACCGGCTCGACAGCAGCCCGGAGGTGGGGAGGATCGAAGGCGTCGACTCGAGCAGGTCCCGGTGCGCGCGCAGCGAGTCGTCGGCTTCGTCGAGGGAGACCGCCAGCAGGCGGGCTCGGCGCTGCAACGCGTTGAGGTCGTAGGAGACCGCGTAGGCGTCCTTGGCGGCAACCGAGTCCACGCCCCACATCGGATAGGACTCGAGGGACCCGAGCCCAGGACCTCCGACGCCTGCCTCCAGGACCTCGGGGTCGATGGCGTCCAGTCCCGCCACCGTTCGGATGCGCGCGTCCTTCTCGGTGAGCTCGTCCACCGTGCTCTCGAGCTGGCCCACGCTGGTGCGGAAGCGCTGGAGCTCGGAGTTGAGGGCTTCGTTACGCGCCTGCAGCTGCCGATTCCGAATCCTCGCGGTCGCATCGGAGGCGGCGGTGAGGCCCAAACCGAAGAGAACCAGAGCGACGACGCTACCCGCTCCGACCACGGCCCGAACGGCTCGGGCCGACACGGTGTACTGCCGGACGGGGGTATCCTCGCCACGCACGACGAGGAAGGTCCACCGATCACCGGTCATACGGCGCTCTGGGTTTCCGTCAACAGGAAGCCCTCCGAGCCAGGCAACTCGTCGCCGTCGAGGAGGGTGCGAACACGGCCCCGAGGGGCCGGATGCATCCAGAACACCGGATGCATCTAAAACAAAGGTAGGCCGCGCTCGTTCGGAGAGTCAAGCAGATGTTTCCCATTGCCGTCCGGGCGACCACTCGGGCCCGAATCGCACCCGAAGATCGAGACACGAGGCGGTGATTCCCCGTCATTCCGCCCATGAAGCGTCGACCCGCGGGAAGAGCGGATCGCCCTTCGTGACCCGGCGTCCGGATACCTCCAGCGCGCGGGCGACGGCGAGGGTCGGCACCTCGTCGAGACCGAGTCGACGGGCCAGCTCCGCCATCCGAGAGGGCGCGACCGGCTCGAAGAGAGCGCACAGCGCGACGAGCGCGCGCACGAGGGTCGTCAGCGTCTCGTCCAGCGCCCCCGCCGCGTCCGGGTCCTTGGCCTGCGCCCACGGCTGGCGCTCCTCCACGTATCCGTTGGCGGTGCGGGCCAGCTCCATCGCCGCGGCCAGCGCATCGTGGATGCGGAAGCGCGCCATGTTCTCGCGCGCCGCCGAGAAGGCGGTGTCCAGGGCGTCGTCCAGGCCCACGCCCGGCGCATCGGGTACCACGCCACCACGGTACTTCCCGATCATCGAGACCACGCGGCTCGCCAGGTTGCCCAGGACGTTGGCGAGCTCCCCGTAGCGGACGAGGAAGCGCTCCGGCGTGTACGAGGCGTCGGAGCCGGTGGGCATCTCGCGCATCAGGTACCAGCGCACGGCGTCCGTGCCGAACTCTTCGCGCAGGGCCAGCGGATCGACCACGTTGCCGAGGGACTTCGACATCTTGGTGTCGCCGACCACCCACCAGCCGTGCGACAGGATCTGTCTCTGTACCGGCAGCCCTACGGCCATCAGCAAGGTGGGCCAGTACACGGCGTGCGTGGTGATGATGTCCTTGCCCATCAGGTGCAGATCGGCCGGCCACCACGACCCGGCGACGTCGTCGAATCCCTGCTCGCCCGGGGCACGCTCGGGATGGATCGCGCCCGAGGCCGTGACATAGTTGATGAGGGCGTCCACCCACACGTAGGCCACGTGCTCCTCGTCGAACGGGAGGGGGATGCCCCAGCGCACGCGCGTACGCGGCCGCGAGATGGACAGGTCCTCGAGGGGCTTCGCCAGGAAGCCCAGGATCTCGTTGCGTCGGACGTCCGGGACGATCCAGTCGGGGTTGTCCTCGATGTGCTTCACGAGCGCGTCCTGGTACGCGCTCATCCGGAAGAAGTAGTTGACCTCCTCGACGTGTTGCGTCGGACGGCCGCAGATGGGACAGGCGTTGTCCGGGGCCAGGTCCTTCTCGGTCCAGTAGCGCTCGTCCGGGACGCAATACCACCCGCTGTACGTGCTCTCGTAGATCTGGTCGCGGTCCCACAGGCGTTGAAGAAAGGCCTGCACGACGGCGATGTGCCCCGGCTCGGTCGTGCGTATGAAGCGGTCGTGGCTGATCCCGAGCGTGCGCCAGGCGGCCTCGAACCGCTCGGCCATCTGGTCGCACAGCACGAGGGGCTCCACGCCCCGACGCGCGGCCTCCTCCTGGATCTTCTGGCCGTGCTCGTCGGTGCCGGTCAGGAAGAACACCTC
>CAZPZU010000049.1:0-38262 GCA_964591135.1 uncultured Gemmatimonadaceae bacterium
CGCTCACCACCGACATCGCGCCGGCGTACGACCACATCACCAGCGCCATCGGCGCGGCCCAGATCGGGTGGTACGGCACGGCGATGCTCTGCTACGTCACGCCCAAGGAGCACCTCGGCCTTCCCGACCGCGACGACGTGAAGCGCGGCGTGATCACCTACAAGATCGCGGCGCACGCGGCCGACCTGGCCAAGGGCCACCCGCGGGCGCAGGAGTGGGACGACGCGCTCAGCAAGGCCCGCTTCGAGTTCCGCTGGCGCGACCAGTTCAACCTGGCGCTCGACCCGGTCACCGCCGCGGAGTACCACGACGAGACGCTCCCCGCCGAGGGGGCGAAGGTCGCCCACTTCTGCTCCATGTGCGGGCCGAAGTTCTGCTCCATGCGCATCACCGAGGACGTGCGCGAGTTCGCCCGGAGCCAGGGCCTCGAGACCGCCGACGCCATCGACGCGGGGATGCGCCACAAGGCGGAGGAGTTCAGGGAGAAGGGCGGCGAGCTCTACGTGCCGGAGGGTGCGGAGCGCTGAGGCTGGACCGCCCGACCGAGGTGGAGGCCACATGCACCGGAAGCGGCTGCTACCACCCCAGCTGCTCCTCCTCGGCCTCGTCGTCATGGCGGGGCTTCACCTTGCCCTGCCCATCCGGAGGATCATCGCCTTCCCCTGGAATCTCCTCGGTGCCGTCCCGCTCGTCCTCGGGGTGGCCCTCAACCTGATCGCGGATCGCGCGTTGAAGGAGGCCCGCACCACCGTCAAGCCCTTCGAGCGAACGAGCACGCTCGTGACGACGGGTGTGTTCGGGATCACGAGGAACCCGATGTACCTGGGCTTCGCCCTCATGCTCCTCGGGTTGGCGCTGCTCCTCGGCTCGATCGGTCCGCTCACGGTGGTGCTCGTCTTTCCGGCGCTGCTCGACCTCCTCTTCATCAGGCGGGAGGAGGGCATGCTCCAGGACACGTTCGGTGAAGCGTGGCAGAGCTACAAGGGCGAGGTGAGGCGCTGGCTGTGACGGGCGAGCGGTCAGAACGCCCGGTTCAGACGCACGAAGAGGTTCCGTCCCGGCCGAAGAAGGGCCACGGGGTCGAGGTGCGAACGGTATGCGCGGTTGAAGAGGTTCTCTACGCCCGCTGTGGCCCGGACTCCCCCGAGCGCCAACGCCCAGCGCAGCGCCGCCACCTCCCAACCCGCCGTGACGGTTTCGCCGGCCGTCGCGGAGACCCGGTTCTGGGGGCCGGCGCCCGACACCTCGACCTCGACCCAGCGCAGGGGCGTCGTAGAGAACGTTCTGCGCACCGTGACGTGGGCCGTCCATGGGGGCATCGCGGGAAGGGGCTCCCCCGTGGCTCCGTCCGATCCCCGGAGGGCGGAGGCGGTCAGGTGCCCCTCCAGATCGGCGGGTAGTCGGAGCGACGCGTTGGCGGTGATCCCCTTCAGGATGGCCGAGGTCAGGGTCGTATACTCCCGGACGGGACGGCCGGCGACGGTCTCGCCCTGCACGAGGACCAACGAGACCATGTCGTCGATGTGGTTGCGGAAGACCGTGATCCCGGCGTCGACTCCGGCGCCGGTTCGCGAGAGGGCCACCTCGGTGCCGAGACTGCGCTCCGTGGCAAGATCGGCGCGGCCTCGGTACACGTACCCGTCGGGCTTGAGGGCGAGCCCGTAGAGCTCCATGGGATCGGGTGTCCGGTACCCCATCCCCACGCTGCCACGCGCCCCGAAGCCCCTCCCGATCTCCGCCCACACCCCCACGTTTCCGGTGGCGACGGTCTCGGTGACCGAGACTGCGTCCTCCGCACTTCGATGAATATGGTCCACCCGCGCTCCCGCGCTCGCGCGAAGGCGGTCGACGATGCGGGCTTCGCTCTGGAGGAACGCACCGAAGTCCGTGATCTCCACCGCAGGCCACGTCCTGAACGTGTCGCTCGACGGCGGCATGGCCCCCGAGCCCGACTCGCTCCAGCGCGTGCCTTCGGCGGACCATCGGTTCACCTCTGCTCCGAGGTCCGCCCGGCTCCCCCCGGCGGGGACGAGCCGCAGCTGGGCCCGAGCACCGGCGGTCGTGGAGTGGGATACCGCGTCGGCTCGCACGGTCATCGCGCCCATGGGGCCCGTCATGATGGCGTCGAGCGTCATGTGATGATCCAACCGCTGGCGGAAGACCCTGAGGCTCCCCGCGTCCACCATCCCGGGCCCTCCCTGCCAGCCGTAGTCGAGCGAGGCGGACGTTCGCGTCTCCTGGGGGATCTGGGCTCCCCGCATCATCGGCCAGCCGATGTCCCGGCCCTCGTAGCGCTGTCCTTTGACGGAGATGACGTGGTTCTCCGCCGGTCGGAAGCTGGCCTTCCCGTCGCCGGTCCACTGCCGGTACGAGGATCCGTCCACCATGGCCCCCGGAACCCGATAGTCACCGTACCACGCGCCGTCCACCGCGAGGGTGGCGTCGACCCGCTCGTGCGCCGTCCACACGGTGGCGCCAGCCGAGCCGCCGGGGATTGCGGTGGAGCCGCCGACACGGACCTCGCCTCCGCTTCCCGCGGTCCCTTGGGCGTGTCGGGTCACGACGTTGATGACTCCGCCCAGGCTGCCCGACCCGAAGAGCGTGGACCCCGGTCCGGAAAGGACCTCCACCCGCTCCACCTGGGCAGGGTCGACGGAAGCGAGCCCCTGGTCCATTCCGAACGTACAGGCCCGATTTACCCGATTGCCGTCGATGAGGACGACGATGCGCTCACCGGCGAGCCCCCGGATGACGGGGCGCGCCCCCCATGAGCCCACGCGGGAGTCCTCCACGCCCTCGAGGTTGTTCAGGGCATCTGCCACCGTCGTGCCGCCGGCGGCGTCGATGGCGGCTCGATCCACTCGTGCCACCGCCAGCGCGGTGCCGGCGGCGAGGGCTTCCCCTCCGCGGACCTCAACGTCGAGGCGCTCGAGGAGATAGGGCTCCGGATCCAGACGGATCACACCGCTCCAGGCGGCCATACGAACGGTCGTGGGCGCGTAGCCCACGCGTTCCACGCGGACTTCGTCGATGTCCGCGGGGACGGTGATGGAGAAGGTGCCGTCCAGCGCCGTGAGCGTGGAGATCGCCCCTGCCGCCACGACCGCCGCACCCAGGGGCCTCCCGGTCGTGGCGTCGAGAACCACGCCGGATCGCGACGTCTGCTGGGCGGTCCCGGGCGTCGACCCGGCGAGCGAGGTCACGAGGAACGCCAACAACCCGGAGTGCAGCATCGAGGTGTTCATGATCCGGCGGTGCTCTGGACCCTTCGGTACCGACGACGCAGCAGCCGTCGGGCGAGGGGGGAGATGTGGTCGATGTAGAGCATACCGTCCAGGTGGTCGATCTCGTGCTGGAGACACCGGGCCAGATCGCCCTCCGCCTCCAGTCGGAACGGCTCGCCCCGCGCGTCCACGGCTTCCACTACGACCTCCAGCGGACGCTTCACGACCTCCCACACCCCGGGGATGCTGAGGCAGCCTTCGACGCTTCGGTCGACCTCCTTGCTCGCCTCGACCACGCACGGATTGATCAGCGTATAGGTTGTTCCCTCCCGTGGAGGAACGTCGACGACCGCGATTCGTCGTGAGACGTCCACCTGGGGCGCCGCGAGGCCCTGGCCGTCCGCCGCGTACATGGTCGCGAACATGCGGCCGACGAGCGCGCACACCTCGTCGTCCACCTCCTCGACCTCTCGGGCGCGCTGGCGCAGGACCGGCACCCCGAGGTGGACGATGGACAGGATGTGACCGGGGGGATCACATGGCGGGCGATGTCCGCCAGCGCTCACCTGCATGTCGTGCCTCGTCGGCCACCTTCCACGCGGCCCTGGACCAGGGTCATACCTGCTGGTATGTGATCAGGCCTTCTTGCCTCCAAGCAAACTAGGGTCCAGTTGACCAGAGCGTCAAGATGACTCACCGCCTATGGATCGATTGACAGGGTCGATATCTTTCACAGGAAGATACTCTAGAGTATGTAACCCGAGGTCATCAAGCCAATGACGAGACCCGCTGCAAGCCTCGCGGAGATCGCTCCAGACGAAGTCGTCAGCATACGTCGCATCCTCTTCGAGTGTCTTCAGGTCCGCTGCGCCGAGCTTGGCATACACGAGGGGGACCTGCTCAGCATCGCCGGCGACCGAGGCGATTCGTTGGTCCTGCGGAAGCCGGATGGCCGACTCGTGCCCTGCTCCGCGGAGCTCGCGCGCTTCGTGGAGGTGCGTCGCGACATCGGAGCGTGACGAACACGGCAGGCTCCATCGTGGACTCCTACGAGACCCGGATCACCAGGGCCATCCTCGATGCCTATCACGAAAAGGTCTCGAGGTCCGTGGTCGGTGACGTCCTGGTCGTGGGAGCCGGGCCGTCGGGTCTGCGGGCGGCCATCGATCTGGCGTCAAAGGGGCGCAAGGTGACTGTGCTGGAGAAGCGGCTGTCTCCGGGAGGTGGGATCTGGGGCGGCGCCATGGCCATGAACGAGGTGGTCATCCAGGACGAGGCCCTGTCCGCCCTGGAGGGGATTGCCGCTACACCACGACCGGTCGAGCGCGGGCTCCATGTGGTCGATGCCGTGGCGTTGGCCTCCGCCCTTTGTCTGAAGGCCGTTCAGGCGGGAGTCGTGGTGCTCAATCTCACCCTGGCGGAGGACCTCTGCGTGCATGACGGGAGGGTGGTCGGAGTGGTGGCGAACCGTACCGGAGTGGGCGAGCGGCTCCCCGTGGATCCCATCTCCTTCCAGGCCGGCGCCGTGCTCGACGCGACAGGGCACGAAGCGGCGCTGGTTCACATGCTCCGGCGGAGGGGGCTCCTGGAGGGCCGTGCCGGACCGCAGGGTGAGGGCCCCATGGACGCGACGGAGGGTGAATCATCCGTCGTCGAAGGAGTCGGGGAGGCATACCCCGGACTCTGGATCTCCGGGATGTGTGTCCAGGCGGCTCTCGGCGGGCCACGCATGGGGCCGATCTTCGGAGGGATGCTCCTGTCGGGGCGGCGGGCGGCAGCGCTCATCGACAGGGCCTTGACCGACGGCCCAGGGGAAGCTGGGGCCGAGCCCACGAGAGGAGGGGAGTCCCTCTCGGAGGAGACCCCATGACGGAGGATCCGATCTTCCAGCCGCTGAGCGTCGGCTCTCTGAGCCTACCCAACCGGGTGGTGATGACGACGGTCAAGTTGGGGTACGCGACACCGGCTGGGGAGGTGACGCACCGGCACATCGCCTTCTATGAGCGCCGCGCCAGCGGCGGCGTGGGCCTCCTCACCACGGAGCCCCTGTATATACGGAAGAGCGGGCAGGAGTTGCCCACCCAGATGGGCGTCTACGACGACGCCCTGGTCCCCGGCCTCGCCGACCTGGTGAGCGCCGTGCACGTCGCCGGGGGCCGGATCATGGCACACATCAACCACGCCGGTCGTGCCGCGAACCCGAAGCTGGTGCCGGAGGGCGACCGGGTTTCGGCCTCCGACGTCTTCTGTCCTACGAACCAAGTGCTTCCCCGTCCCCTGACCGCGAGGGAGATCGGTGAGATCGTCGGGGCCTTTCAGGATGCCGCCCGCCGGGTCCGGAAGGCCGGCCTCGATGCCATCGAGATCCCGTTCAGCCACGGTTATCTCGTCCACCAGTTCCTCTCTCCCCACACCAACCGTCGGCACGACGGGTACGGAGGCTCCTTCGAGAACCGACTCCGCTTCGGCCGGGAGATATTGGGGGCCGTGCGCGACGAGGTGGGACCGGCGTTCCCCATCGTGGTGCGGATGAATGCGGTCGACTACGTGGACGGAGGCCTCGGGATCGAGGACGCCATCATCCTGGCGAAGCACCTGCGCGATCTTGACGTGGACGCCCTGAGCCTCACTTCCGGCACCATGTGCGAGTCCGTGCCTTTCTGCCTGTATCCCGCGGGCACGCCGAAGGCCCATCTGCTTCCGATGGCGCGCCGCGTCCGCGTAGCCTCCGGGCTGCCGGTGATCGTCGCCGGCCGTATCCGCTCTCCTTCAGTGGCGAGAGGCGCCCTGGCCGCGGGACAGACCGACCTCATAGGCCTGGGCCGCCCCCTGCTGGCCGATCCAGACTGGGTGCGGAAGACGGAGGACGGAGACGAGGATGCGATCCTGCTCTGCGCCGCGTGCCACCAGGGATGCCTGGGGGATCTGCGCAAGGGGCGGGGCACCCATTGCCTCTTCAACCCTCTGACCGGCCGTGAGTCCGAGATCCAGCTCACCCCCGCATCTGGGCCCCGCCGGGTTGTGGTCGTGGGGGGGGGACCCGCGGGGTTGGAAGCGGCACGGGTGGCTGCGGAACGAGGCCACCGGGTCACCTTGTTCGAGGAGAGGGACCACCTAGGCGGGCAACTCTTCCTGGCGGGGCGGATCCCCCACAAGGAGGGCTTCCAGGATGCTCTCCAACACCTGGAGCTCATGGCCACGCGTGCCGGCGTGGACATCCACCGGGGTTCGCGCATCACGGCCGAGGAGTTGCTGGCCCAGCGCCCGGACGCGGTCGTTCTGGCCACCGGAGGGATCCCTCTTTCCGTGGCCTTTCCCGGCCTCACCGACACACGATGGGTGCTGGCGACGGAGGTCCTCGAAGGAGCTGTGCAGGTGGAGACACCAAGCGCTCTGCTCATCGGAGGCGGGCTCGTCGGGCTGGAAGCGGCGGAGTACCTGGCCGCCCGAGGTCGGAAGGTGACGCTGGTGGAGATGCAGGAGGACGTGGGGAGTGGATTGGACATGCTCCCCAGGGCCATGCTGCTCAAGCGGTTGGAGGCGGGGCAGGTGGAGATCCACACGCGTACGAGACTCACGCGCCTGACCCACGACGTTGCGGTGGCCGAAGCCGACGGTCGGGAGATCCGCATCCCCGTCGAGACCGTCGTGCTGGCCGTGGGTGTCCGTCCGAACCGGGAGATCCTCGACGACCTGGAAGGAAGCGGTCTGGAGGTGCACGCGGTGGGCGACGTCCTGCAGCCGAGGGGAGCGGGCGAAGCTATCCGGGAGGGGCTCGAGGTGGCTCTCCGACTCTAGTGGCTCGCCGAGAGTGTCACGGCGTAGCTCTATCCTTCGGCGCGCATGAGGTGCCGCTGCTGGGTCGCATGGATCTCCCCTGCGGGCGCCAGGATCACGATCAACAGTTGGGCACGCGCTCCGGATGGGTTCCTGCCGAGGTGGGGCTGGTGCGCGAGGAAGAGCAGGCTGTCGCCCTCTCGAAGCCGATGCCACTCGTCTCCGACCAGATACTCGACCTCACCCGCCAGACAGTAAACGAACTCCTCGCCTCCGTGTTGAATCGCGTCCTCGGCACCGGAAGCACCGGCCTCGAGCGTCATCAGGAAGGGTCCGAGGTGCTGGCCCGGGAGGCCTGCGCCCAGGCTCTCGATGAGCACCCCCTCGGTCCGCGACCTCAAGCGCTCGCCCCCCCTGACCAGGATGGTGGCGTGCTCCGGCTCGAGCTTGAAGAACTCGCTGAGCGGTACATCGAGCGCCACCGCCAGGAGCTGCAACGACGAGACGGTGGGGGAGCTTTCGCCGCGCTCGATCCTGTTGATCGCGTTGACGGAGAGGCCCGATGCGGCGGCAAGGGCCCGGAGCGAGAGGCCTCGTGCCTGGCGCACCTCGAGCAGTCGCACCCCGACGGCGGACGATTCGTCCATCATGCACCGGGCCTACCGGGAGAGGAAGGTAACGCGCGGCAATGTCATAGAAAAAGTGTACACTTGTGCACTTATGAGGTCAAGCATAGATTGGGTTTGGGGAGGGATTGAACATGAACGCACCAGTATTCCCGGGGGCGACTCTGGGCCACCGGACGAGGTTCGAGCGCCGGCTCATTGTGTCGAGGCTCCATCGGCAGGGAATGGCCCCGAAGGCGGAACCCGACCGGCCGGTGCACGTTCGTCGGGAACCACGCCCCCGACACCCGGTCGAGCTACGCGATTCGAGGCCGCTCGACTCATGAGATCCGCTGGAGACGCTCTCCCCTCGGGCGCGACCGCAGCGGGGGAGTCATGATCGAGCCCATCGAAGACCTGCCCGAGAACGTCGTCGGATTCCGCGCGAGTGGAAGGGTCACCGAGCAGGACTACGAATCGGTCATCGTCCCGGCGGTGGAGCGTGCGTCCGGGAGCAGACGCAGGATCCGACTGCTCTACCAGCTCGCTCCGGACTTCGAGGGATTCGACCCCAACGGTTCCTGGACGGACCCGAGAATCGAGTCGCGGCAACGGAGGCATTGGAGCCGCGTCGCCGTCGTCACGGACCTCGGGTGGCTGCGCCGCGCCACGCGTGCACTCGGCTTCACGCAGCCTGCCGAAGTGCGTGTGTTCGAGAACCGCGCGCTGGACGAAGCGAGGGAGTGGTTGAGTGCGTGATGGGTAGCGGCAAGGCGATCCCGAGGGGACGATCGTAGGCAGATGACGCGCGAAGACATGCCCCTTTCCGGCCTCCGGTTGGGCGTGTTCGGAAAGGGGGGTGCAGGGAAGAGCACGGCGACGGTTCTACTGGCCGACGCCCTCGATGAACGAGGGTATTCCGTCCTGGTTCTCGACGCGGATTCGACCAACGTGGGCCTCGCCAGAGCGCTCGGGATGTCGCGGGATCCGGATCCGCTCCTCGACCTCTTCGGGGGCATGGTCTTCAGCGGTGGCCTCGTGACGTGCCCGGTGGACGATCCTACACCGTTACAGGGTGGGGTGGTGTCCATCCGCGGCGTGCCGGATCGATACGTGGGGCGCCGCAACGGCCTCCGCCTCATGGTGGCGGGCAAGATGGGGGCGCTGGGCCCCGGGGCCGGCTGTGACGGTCCCATCGCCAAGATCGCGCGCGACCTCGTGGTGGAGGACCTGGGTCCAAAGCATGTGGTTCTCGTGGACTTCAAGGCGGGCTTCGAGGATTCGGCGAGAGGGGCGTTGACGTCCCTCGATTGGGCTCTCGTGGTGGTGGACCCCACCGCGGCTGCGGTCCAAATGGCCATTCACCTCTCCGACATGGTGGACAAGATCCGAGCCGGAGTGCCGCCCGCGACCCAGCACCTCCTCGAGCGCGGCGACCTGGTGGAGCTCGCCATCCGGCTGTTTCGCGAGGCGCGCGTGCGCGGAGTGGTCGCCGCGCTGAACAGGGTGGCGGATCCGTCCACCGAGGCCTACCTCCGTGTCGCGTTGGCAGATGGAAAGGTCCCCGTGTCGGGTAGCTTCGGAACGGACCGCGCGATCGAGGAACAGTGGCTTCGGGGCCGCCGCGTCAGGTCGGAGGTCCTCGCCGGCCAGGCCGCCGCTCTGGTCGGCCGCCTGGAATCCGTGGTAGGAGAGTCGCACCCCACGTCTGTCACGGTCCCGTAGCGTCGCTGGAGAGTTGCTCGCGTACACCGACTGCGACGCCCTCGACCTCGACCTCGACGGGCGGCTTCGTCGGTGGGAAGCGTCTCGAGTCTCCTCGACACGGCGTCGGGCGGCTGGAACATCTGCGATCGCCCCCCGATCTTTCCCACGACCGCGGACCTGCACCTGGCGTGGGATGTTCCGTGCGATCCGAGGGGCTCGCCGCGGCGCCGCTGCACTTCGACCCGAGCCAGAGAGCATGAGCGCCAACCTCACGTTCGTCGACTACGCGATCCTGGTGACGTACTTCGGCTTCGTCCTGGGCGTCGGCTGGGTGCTCCGGCGCTCCATGCGCTCCTCGACGGACTTCTTCCTCTCGGGCCGGAGCATACCGGCCTGGGTCGCGGGGCTCGCCTTCATCTCCGCGAACCTCGGGGCGCAGGAGGTCATCGGGATGGGCGCGTCGGGGGCCAAGTACGGCATCGCCACGAGCCACTTCTACTGGGTGGGGGCGATCCCGGCGATGATCTTCGTCGGCATCTTCATGATGCCGTTCTACTACGGCTCGCGCGCGAGGAGCGTCCCCGAGTACCTCAAGCTGCGCTTCGACGAGAAGACGAGGGCGTTCAACGCCGCCTCGTTCGCGGTCATGACGATCTTCTCGTCCGGGATCTCGATGCACGTGATGGCGGAGCTGCTCCGTCTGCTCCTCGGGTGGAACTACAACTTCAGCATCGTCATCTCTGCGATGATCGTGCTGGTGTACATCTTCCTGGGCGGCCTCACGTCGGCCATCTACAACGAGGTGCTGCAGTTCTTCCTCATCGTGCTCGGCTTCATCCCGCTGGTGTACCTCGGGCTGCGCGACGTGGGGGGGTGGGACGGGATCGTGCAGCGCCTGTCACCGGCCATGACGCATTCGTGGACCGAGATGGGGTCGTCCGCGGCCAACCCCATGGGGGTAGAGTGGTTCGGCCTGGTGTTCGGCCTGGGCTTCGTCCTCTCCTTCGGGTACTGGTGCACGGACTTCCTGGTGATCCAGCGCGCCATGGCCGCGGACTCCATGAGCGCCGCGCGCAAGACGCCGCTGATCGCGGCCGTCCCGAAGATGTTCTTCCCGTTTCTGGTCATCCTGCCGGGCATCGTCGCCATCGCGCTCACGTCCGGCGGCGGGCTGTCCGGCTATCAACTCCCCATGAACGCGGCGGGATCCGGCTACGACTACAACATGGCCATTCCGTCCATGCTCATTCACTACTTCCCGTCCGGGCTGCTCGGGATCGGCCTGACGGCGCTGATGGCCTCGTTCATGAGCGGCATGGCGGGCAACGTGACCGCGTTCAACACCGTGTGGACCTACGACCTCTACCAGTCGTACGTCCACAAGGGCGGGACCGACGAGCACTACCTGAAGGTCGGCCGCGCCACGACGGTGGTGGGGATCGCGCTCTCGGTGGGGACGGCCTACCTGGCGTCGGCGTTCAACAACATCATGGACATGCTCCAGCTGGTGTTCGCCTTCGTCAACGCGCCGCTCTTCGCCACCTTCCTCCTGGGGATGTTCTGGAAGCGCTCCACCGGCCATGGCGCCTTCACCGGCCTGCTCGGTGGCACGGTGGCGGCGGCGATCCACCACGGGCTGACGATCTCGGCGGGCAACACGGCGGGCATCAAGGGCGGCTGGACGGGCATCGTGCTGCACACCTACCCCAGCGAGATGGCCCAGAGCTTCTGGACCGCCATCTGGGCGTGGTCCGCCTGCTTCGTCCTCACCATCGTCGTGAGCCTGGCCACCCGGCCGCGGCCCGACAGCGAGATGGTTGGGCTCGTATACTCGCTCACCGAGCGTCCCGAGCGGGAGGGTGGGGGTTGGCTCCGCCGGCCGGAGGCGCTGGCGGTGGTCGTGCTCGCGATGGCGGTCGTGCTGAACGTGATCTTCTGGTGACCCCGCGGCGCCGTCGCGTGGACTTCGATAGGATACGCACATGGGTCTCGACATCCGCACCCCGATGGGCCTCATGTTCACCATCCTGGGCGCGTTGGTGACCGGCTACGGCATCGTCTCCGACCCGGCCATCTACGAACGGTCCTTCGGCATCAACGTCAATCTGTGGTGGGGGCTGGCCCTGCTGGCTTTCGGCCTCGTCTTCCTGTGGTTCGGGCGCCGCGGAAGGCGACGGGACAGCGCGGGCGACGCCTAGGGACACCGTCCGGCTCCGAGCCGGCGATGACACCTTCGGCGGACATTGGCGTAAGCTTTGGTCGGGCGGGTCACGCGTCACTCGATGGGGGGGAACCATGCGCGTACCGATCCGGACGATCTGGGGCCTGTTGCTCATAGGGGCGGCAGCGGCCTGCACCGAGAAGCCAGTCACGACCTCGTTCGTCGCCACGCTGGGCACCACGGACACGGTCGCCGTCGAGAGCTACACCCGCTCGGGCGACCGCCTCACGGGCGTGAGCGCGGCGGCCTTCCCGCGCGCCACCACCCGCGCCTACGAGATCTCGTTCGGTCCGAACGGGGAGGTGGAGCACGTCCACCTCACCTCCGGCCCGCCGGGAGCCGAGCCCACCACGTCCGCCGACTTCACCTACACGGGCGACAGCGTGACCGTCGACGTGCGCCGCGACACCACGACACAACGGTTCGCCGTCGCCACGGACGGCAGCCGCCCCCTGCCGTTCTTCGAGGACCTCTTCGCCTTCTGGGAGCTCTCCCTGGAGCACGCGATGGAGGGCCCGGCGGACTCCACTACGTTCGGTGCGTTGGCCGGGCGGACGGTCCAGCCCATCGCCTTCCAGCGAAGGGGGCCCTCCGCGGCGGACTTCGGATTCCCCGAATGGGGCACCATCCACGCGCGCCTGGCCGGCGGTGGGCTGGACACCCTGGACATGACCGCGACCACGAGCAAGTACCTGGTGACCCGCGTGCCGGCGGTGGACGTCCAGCAGACGGCCGCGGCGTGGGGGTCACGGCCGCAGCCCGGGGCGCTGTCGCCGCGCGACACGGCCGCCGCCGACGTCGGCGCCGCCCATGTGGCCATCGACTACGGTCGCCCCGCGATGCGCGGCCGCGAGGTCTTCGGCGGGATCGTGCCGTGGGGCGAGGTCTGGCGCCTCGGCGCGAACGCCGCGACACAGCTCATCACGGATCGCGACCTGGTGATCG
Source organism: uncultured Gemmatimonadaceae bacterium (assembly GCA_964591135.1). Taxonomy (GTDB): domain Bacteria; phylum Gemmatimonadota; class Gemmatimonadetes; order Longimicrobiales; family Gaopeijiaceae; genus SZUA-318. The sequence continues at coordinate 12,480 of CAZPZU010000049.1, forward strand.
GCGGCACCCCGGTTCCGGCGGGGACGTACTCCCTCTGGCTCGAACCGACTGCCTCGGCATGGACGCTCATCGTCAACGCGCAACACGGCCAGTGGGGCACGCAGTACGACGCGTCGCAGGACTTCGCCCGCATCCCCCTGACGGTGACGACGCTCGCCGAGCCGGTGGAGCGGTTCACGATCACGGTGACCGACGATGGCGGCGGCAGGGGGACGATCGAGATGGCGTGGGAGAACACGAAGGGCACGGTGTCGTTCACGACGCGGTAGTGGGCCGGCCAGGCCCCGGGGCCACGGTCACGGCCGATGGTGATCGACGGCATGATCGCCCTCCGGGAGGGGAACGCGAACCGTCACCGCACCCGCGGCGCGCTCGACATCGGGCGACTCCCGCAGCATCCGTCCGGAACGGGGACGCGCGTGCGGAGTAGGGTTTCAAGCGCATCCTGGCCATCGAACCCCGCCTGAAATGAGCTCCGCCGAACCGCGCCGCCTGGTCGTGGCCTCCAACCGTCTGCCCGTGGTCCTCTCGCAGGAGGACGGGGGAGAGTGGGACCTGGAGCCGGGGTCGGGCGGGCTGGTGACTGCGCTGGAGCCGGTGCTCCGCGCGCGGGGAGGGGTGTGGATCGGATGGCCGGGCGTCGAGGAGGGGAGCATTCCCGACCTGGACGAGGTGCTGGACGGATCCGCGGTGGGGCAGGGGTACGACGTGAAAGGCGTCCACCTCACGGCGCGCGAGCGGGACGACTTCTACCTGGGGTTCAGCAACCAGGTCATCTGGCCGCTGTTCCACGACCTCCTCCCGCAGTGCAACTTCGACCCGGTCTTCTGGCGGACCTACCGGGACGTGAACGCCAAGTTCGCGCGCCGGATCCACGAGGAGGTCCGCGAGGGCGACTTCGTGTGGATCCACGACTACCACCTGATGGCAGTTGCGCGTGAGCTGCGCAAGGCAGGTGTGTCCCAGACGATGGGCTTCTTCCTGCACATCCCCTTTCCGCCTGTCGACCTCTTCCTCACGCTTCCCTGGCGTTTCCAGATCCTGGACTCGCTCCTGGCCTTCGACCTCATCGGATTCCAGACCTCACGGGACCGCAGGAACTTCCTCGACTGCGTGCGCCATATGGCGCCCGGGGCCGAGCTACGGGACAACGGCCGGGTGGTCGGTCTGAGCCTGGGGGGACGGCACGTGCGGGTCGGCGTCTTCCCGGTGTCGATCGACTTCCAGGAGTTCGCCGGGATGGCCGCGTCCGACGCCGTCTCCGAACGGGTGGCGGTGCTCCGCTCCGAGTCCCTGGGGCGCACCACGATCCTCGGCGTGGATCGGCTGGACTACTCGAAGGGCATCCCCCACAAGCTCCAGGGGTATCGCCTCGCGCTGGAGCGCTATCCCGACCTCCGGGAGAACGTGACGTTGGTCCAGCTCGTCGTACCGAGCCGGGAGGACATCCCGGAGTACTTCGATATGAAGGAGGAGATCGAGCGCCTGGTCGGGGAGATCCAGGGCCAGTTCACGCGTTCGGGATGGGTGCCGATCCACTACCAGTACGGCCGCTGGGAGCGTCCCGAGCTGATCGCGCAGTACCGGGCCGCCGGCATCGCGCTGGTCACCCCGCTCAAGGACGGGATGAACCTGGTGGCGAAGGAGTATTGCGCCTCCAACGTCGGGGGAAAGGGCGTGCTGATCCTGTCCGAGTACGCGGGGGCCACGGCGCAGGTGCAGGACCAGGCCCTGCTGGTGAACCCCCACGACGTGGAGGGGGTGGCCGACGCGATCCACGAGGCGTTTACCATGCCCACGCCGGAGCGGCGTCGGCGCATGCGGGCTTTGAGGGATGGCGTGAGGACCCAGGACATCGAGTGGTGGGTGGACACCTTCCTGCGCGCGGCCGCAGACGAGGACCTGGGGGACTCGACCCGGGTGGAGCGCTACCGTCCACGGGCGCCGGCCGGGCTGCTCGAGCGCGCGTGACCGCACCAGCGGATGGGGCGACGGCGCTCCTTTTCATGTACCGCACCCTATACGCAATAGTGGATGTCGGACCCGGGATCATCGAGGCACGATCGGTGTAACGACATTATCGGTCCTTGCTTCCCTGGGGGAGGGATGGAGAGCCCGGCGATACGATCCGCGTGGAGTGAGCTGGAGGACGTTCACACCGAAGTCCGGCGGGTCCGAAGTCGGCTCCTGGAGATCGAGCGGCGACTGGCGAGGCTCGAGGTTCGACTCGAGCTCGAGGGAGCCGAGCCCCCCGTCGCCCGCCCTCCGCGCCCGACGCGGCGTCCCGCCAAGACGCCTGTGATCCGAAGGCCGACCCGGGCGAAGACCCCGTTCCCGCCGGGACCGCGCACGGTGGGTTAGGCCCGCCGGGCTATCGGTTGGTCCCGGTCACCCCCGCCCACGCCGGGTGCAGCCAGTTCTTGTCACCCGGGTCGGTCATGAGCGCCATGTCGTACTCGGCGCGCGCGCGCTCGATCTGCCCCACGTAGTAGAAGACGTCCCCGCTGATGCTGTACTGGGTCGCCTGGAAGCGGAGCCTGACCTGAGCGGCCACGCCGGCTACCTCGTCGGGCGTCCGACCGGTGTCGGTCAGGAAGGGCAGGGGGCTTTCCCTCGCCTGACGGATGGCGAGGAGGTTCCGCACGATGTACGCCCTGGACACGAAGTACGCCATGGCCGGCGTGAACTCGAGGTAGGGGTGGTCGTCCGTGTTGAGCCTGGCGCCGTCCGCGTAGGTCGTGAGGGCGTCTTCTCCCATGGCGAACAACCCCAGGAAGTCGATGGGCGAGGTCACGTTCATCGGATCGAGCTCGCTGCGCACGCCCGGGAGCTGGAGCTTCCGCGCCAGCGCCTGGTAGTCGATGCGCAGGGGTTGCTTCGTTCCGATCAGCACGGCGTGATGCCGGATGGGCGAGAACCAGAGGGTCGAGTGGGGGAAGACCTGCAGGAACGTCCGGGCCGTCATGCGCATCTCGGAGTCCGACAGCAGGTGGAACGGTAGCCACTGTGCGACCAGTCCCTGGTCGGACAGCCTCTGGGCGAGCAGCTGGTAGAACTCCACCGTGTACAGGCTGCCGTTGCCTGCCATCTTCGGGGACGTCGCGTCGATGGAGATCACGTCGTACGTCTGGTCGGTGACGAGCGCGTAGTTGCGCCCGTCGCCACGGATGACGTTGTAGCGCGGCTGTCCGATCACGCCGTGGTTGACCTCGGGGAACCACTTGGCGGCCTCGAGCACGCCGGGGACGAGCTCCACGCAGTCGATCTTCCGCACGCCGTACTGGAGGATCCCCCACGACGTCCCGCCCGCGCCGAAGCCGACGATGTTCACGCGCGGTGAATCCACGGGCGTGAGCATCATGGGCAGGTTCGACAGCGCCTTCTGGGCGTCGTACAGGCCGAGCGACGTGCCTGCGACGGGGAACCCGTCGATGCTCACGTACCTGGCGCCGAGCGAGTCCTCGAAGACCTTCACGGTGGCGCCGATGTCCTCGTCGTAGGAGAGTACCCGGTCGGTGTCCATGCGCTCGATGTAGGACGTGAGCGGCTCCTTGCCGATCGAGGCGTAGAACACGCCCACGGCCGCGGTGAGGACACCCATGGCTCCGAGCGTCTTCAGGCGTCCGCCTCGGCCGGCGGCGGGATCCGACAGGATGAGGACCGCGCCCAGCACGACGCTCGTCGCCGCGATCAGGAGGATGCTCGTACGCATCCCGATCAGCGGGATGAGCAGGAATCCGGCGGCCACGGAGCCGACCACCCCGCAGATGGTGTTGAGCGAATAGACTTCGCCGAGCGCGGTGCCCACGGAGTCCAGGCGCCGCGCGTAGATCCTGGCCGCCAGGGGGAACGCCATCCCCATCAGGATCGTCGGGACGAGCATGACCGACAGGCTCGTCAGGAACCGCATGCCCGTCCACTTCCACATGAGCATCGCGTCGGGCGTGACGTCCGCCATCTGCTGGAGTACCGGGTTGGAGTGGTTCAACACCGGAACGGCGAGGACGGCGGAGACGCCGATGAGCACCTCCAGCACGCCGAGCCCCGACAGCAGGCGCTTCCACCGATCGATGAACCCCGCCACCACCGCGCTCCCGATCGCGATCCCGACCAGGAACGCCGTGAGGATCGTGGTGAACGCGTGCGTGGAGTTGTCCAGGAAGAAGACCAGCGAGCGCGTCCACAGCACCTCGAGCGCGAGGGCCGAGAAGCCCGAGATCCCGACGGCCCACAGGGCGAGCCGGGCGGCGCCCGCCGACGTGGGTGCCGCGGCGCCGGTGGGCACCTCGACCGGGACACCGACCAGGTCGGCCTCCTCCACGTCGCGCACGCCCTCGCCGGTGGCCACCCGTCGACCGATGACCCACACGGTGCCGGCGATGAGGAGGTTCACCGCGCCGGCTGCCCAGGCGGTCTCCCGCACGCCCAGGAAGAGGATGAGGAAGAAGCCGGCCAGGAAGGTCCCGACGACGGCTCCGAAGGTGTTCACGGCGTAGAGCTGGCCGATGTCCCATCCCAGGCGCTCACGCTTCTCGGCGAAGAACTTCACGACGACCGGCAGCGTGCCGCCCATGAGCGTGGCGGGGACGACCAGCACCAGGAAGGCGAGCGCGAATCGGACCAGGTTGATCTCGTAGTAGCCGAGCGACCACCGGCGCGCGACGGCGACGTAGGTCGTCGTCAATCCCGCCATCAGAAGGGGCATGACGAAGGCGAACACGCCGACACCACCCTCCAGGACGGCATAGAGCGCCAGCGGATTCCGGGCGCGCCGGTCGACGATTCTCCCGAAGGAGAAGCTGCCCAGGGCGAGTCCCGTGAAGAACGAGGCGAGGATCGTGCTCGTGGCGAATGCGGTGGCGCCGAAGATCAGCGTGAGCATCCGCATCCACACCACTTCGTAGACGAGGCCGCAGGCGCCCGAAAGGAAGAAGAGAACCAGGATGGTGCGCCGGATGGCCTGCGCCCCTCCGGCGCCCACCTGAATTCCCTCCGAATGTCCCTCTTCCGCGCCTGTCGGGGGGCTCGCCGCCCCGGCCGGGTTCGTCATCCGCAGGGCACCTTCGCGAGCATCTGCTTCAGGAGCGGCGTGGCGAAGGCCTGGCTCAGCTCACCATGGTCCCCGTTCTTGACCGAAACCTTGATGCGTACGGAGCCCCGCACGGTGACGAACTCGTCGCCGGTCGACTTCTGTGAGAAGGCGACGGGCCAGCCGTCCACGGTCAGCATCGTGGTGCCGGCGGCCGCGAGGTGTAGGCGGACGCCCTCCGCCGTCTCTCCGAGCGCCGCGTCGGGCTCGGTCTCGGCGCTCACGGATGCCCACACGGTGGTCTTGCGGGCCTGCTCGTCGGCGGGCCGGTACAGCACCATGCATCCGGCGCCGGGCGCGGTGGAGAACTCCAGCGGAAGTCCCGACACCTCCTGGGGGAAGAGCTCGGGAAGGAAGGGGGGCGGCGTCTTCTTGCAGGTCTGTGCCTGCGCGGACGCGGCCACGAGGCAGAAGGACATCAGAGACAGGAGGCCGGCGCGCATGCTGCGCCTCCTAACGATATGGGGCGTCTGTGCGTGAGGGGGCAGTGCGCCCGACGGGCGCCCTCCGCACCACGAATATCGCATTCCAGGGGGCGCGTGGCACCCTCGCCGGGCCGCTAACTCCGGCGGTGTGCTTCGGCCAGGTGTCGGAAGAAAGCCGCGAGCCGGTGCGTGCCGCCGACAGGAGCGACCACGTCGTGCGTGCCCACGCGGAGCACGAACGAAGCGACGTCCCACTTGCGGCGGCTGACGACTCGCACCGGCAAGAGTGCGGCCCTCGCGACGCCGGCCGGGACCCTGACGATCCGCGGCGCTCGCTCCAGCGCCTCGAACGCCAGTCGGGCGATCTCCTCCCAGGTCAGGACGTCGGGCCCCCCCGTGGCCACCTCGTGCTCGGTCCCGAGGAGGGCGTCGGCGCAGGCGTCGGCGACATCGGCGCCGTGCACGGGATTGATGCGGGCGCGTCCGTTTCCGAAGAGGAAGACCCTCCCGCGCCGCGCCATCGCGAAGATCTCCTCCATGTCGCTGAAGAACCCGGTGGCCCGGACTGCGACCCCGCTCACGCGGCCAGCCGAGAGCTCCGCGACGAAGCGCTCCTTCGCCTCGACGATCGCCAGGCCGCGGCAGGCCTCGCGCGCCGCGACGGCGATCACCCCGAAGCGTGCCACCCCCGCGGCGGTTGCTTCGTCCAGGAGGGAGAGGTTCGCCCGGTAGTCGATGTCGACGAAGTCGACCGGGTCCTCCTGGCGTGTGATTCCCAGGGCGCTGAAGACGGCGTCCATCCCGTCGCACGCCCCCAGGAGGGTTTCGGGTCGCGTGACCTCGGCCTCGAAATGCTCGTCCGCTCCGTTCACCCGCTGTCCCGGGCGCACCAGCGCGCGCACCGAGTGGCCGCGAGCCTTGAGGGCGTGCACGAGGTGCCGGCCGAGATACCCCGTCGCCCCGGCCACCAGAACCTGTTTTCTCATGTCTCGATATTCTTCTCGCCCCGCCGGGCCCCGGCGGGGACGGTGTGCCCGCGAGCTGATCGATGTCCCGAATGGAGTACCGGAAACGCCCCAGACCGGGCTCATGCGCCTTCCGCGCACACCTGCGCCCCTGGTCGCCCTCCCGCGACGGGATGGCTAGATTTCGGCTCGTTTCCAGCCCCCCGAGACCCTCCGGGAGTTGCTCCCTTGAGACGCATTCTCGTGACCGGTGCCGGCGGCCAGATCGGCTCCTGGCTCGTGCCCGAGCTCCGCAGGACGTACGGCGACGCCTCCGTGCTCGCTACCGATGTCCGCACGCTCGGCGCCGAGGTGGTCGACGCCGGCCCCTTCCAGGTCCTGGACGCGACCGACGTCCGCGCGGTGGGGCAGGCCGTCATGCGCCACGAGGCGGACGCGATCTTCCACCTCGCCGCCATCCTGTCGGCTGTGGGGGAGCGCGACCCGCGCCTCGCCTGGCACGTCAACATGACGGCCCTGGAGGCGGTGCTGGAGGTGGCGCGCGAGCAGGGTTGCGCGGTGTTCATGCCCAGCTCCATCGGCGTCTTCGGGCCGGAGAGCCCGAAGAACCCCACGCCGCAGGACACCGTGATGCGGCCCCGGACGGTCTACGGGATCACCAAGGTGGCCGGCGAGCTGCTGTGCGACTACTACCACCGCCGCTACGGGGTCGACACGCGCGGCGTCCGCTACCCGGGCCTCATCTCGTACGGGGCACCTCCCGGCGGGGGCACCACGGACTGGGCGGTCGACATCTTCTACCAAGCGGTGGAGCATGGTCGCTACACCTGCTTCCTGGGCGAGGGCACGCAGCTCGACATGATGTACATGCCGGACGCGATCCGGGCGGCGATCGGCATCATGGAGGCGGACCCCGAGCGGCTCGTGCACCGCAACGCCTTCAACGTGACCGCCATGCAGCTCGCGCCGGAGACATTGGCGGCGGAGATCCGAAAGCACGTCCCCGACTTCGCGCTGGACTACGAGGTCGATCCCGTCCGCCAGTCGATCGCGGAGTCCTGGCCCGACCGCATCGACGACGCGGCCGCCCGGGCGGAGTGGGGGTGGAAGCCCGAATACGACGTGGCCGCCATGACGGCCGACATGCTCGAGCACCTCAAAGCCTGAAAGAAGGAATGAGACCATGCCGCTCGACCGACTGAGCCCCGTGCTGGACGCCCACGTGAAGGGGCTGCAGGAAGCCGGAACCGCCAAGGGAGACGAAGCCGTGGTGGTCGCGGTCAAGCCCGCCGAGGGCGATCGCGGTCCCCGCTTCCTCCTGCGGGGGCAGGGCGACAAGGAGTTCATCCGCATGAACTCCAACTCCTACATGGGCCTGGGGCTGCATCCCGAGGTCATGCGCGCCGAGGAAGAGGCCACACGGCGCTTCGGCGCCGGCCCGGGCGCGGTCCGCTTCATCAGCGGCACCTACGACGCACACGTCCGTCTCGAGGAGCGCCTCGCCGCCTTCCACGGGCGCGAAGCGGCGATGGTCTTCTCGTCCGCCTACGCCAGCGTGGTGTCCACGATCGTGCCGCTGGTGACGGCGGAGACCGTGCTGATCTCGGACGAGCTGAACCACAACTGCATCATCAACGCGATGCGCCTGGCGCGGCCGGTGGGGAAGGACGTGTACAAGCACCTGGACCTGGCGGAGCTGGACGCCCGCCTGGACGAGTGGAAGGGGAGGGCGAAGCGCGCGCTCATCGTCACCGACGGCATCTTCTCCATGCGCGGCGATCACGCGCCGCTCGACCGGATCGTGGAGGTCTGCCGGAAGCACGACGCGGACTACGAGGAGAACGTGGTCCTGCTCGTGGACGACTCCCACGGCGTGGGAGCCTTCGGAAGGACGGGTCGGGGCACGGAGGAGCACACGGCCAGCCCGCCGGCCGATGTCCTGGTGGGCACGCTCGGCAAGGCCTTCGGCGTCAACGGCGGCTACGTCGTCGGCACCGCCGCCATGGTGCGGTTCCTGCGTGAGACGTCGATGATGTACATCTACTCGAACCCGATCACCGTCGGGGAGGCCGCGGCCGCCCTGCGCTCCGTGGAGATCGTCGATTCACCGGAGGGGGTGCGCCGCCTGGAGCGCCTGCGGGCGCTGACCGAGCGCTTCGAGCAGGGGCTGGCGAGCGCGGGCATCGAGACGATCCCGGGCGCCCACCCCGTCGTGCCGCTGATGATCCGCGACACGCAGAAGACCCGGGACCTGGTCCGCTACCTCTTCGACAGCGGCGTGCTGGTGACGGGGCTCGCCTTCCCCGTGGTGCCCCGCGGGGACGAGGAGATCCGCACGCAGATCAACGCGGACCACACCGAGTCCGACATCGACCACGTGCTGGGGCTGCTGCGGGCCTACAAGGCCTAGCGCCCACGCGACAGGAGGAACCCATGCGCACGACCCGAATCGTCCCCCTGGCCCTGGCCGGCGCGCTGCTGGCCGGTGCGGGGCCCGCGGGGGCCCAGGACTACTCCGGCTGCTACCTGCGAAGCGCCACGGTCGAGGCGGCCCTGCAGCGACCGAGCCCGCTGGGCGCGACCGCGTTCACGCTGGGCGGTGAGAAGGGGACCCTCTGCTACGGGCGCCCGTCGGCGAAGGGCCGGGAGGTGATGGGTGCACTGGTGCCCTACGGCACGCCGTGGCGCATGGGCGCGAACGAGGCGACGGCGCTCCACCTCCCGTTCCCCGCCGACATCGGTGGCGTGCAGGTGGCGCCCGGTGACTACTCGCTCTACGCGGTGCCCGGGTTGGAGCGGTGGACGATCGTCGTGAACCGCAACGCCGAGCGGTGGGGGATCCCGATCAACGACGACGTGAAGGGCGCGGACGTCGGCAGCTTCGAGCGCATGGCCGGGACGACGGCGGACATGGTCGAGGAGCTCACCTGGACGTGGGAGTCCGACGGACCCGATTCGGGGCGCCTGATCATGACGTGGGAGCACACCCGCCTGGAGATCCCCATCCGTCGCGGAGGCGAGTAGGCTCGGGGGTGCCGCGGGCTCACTCCACGGGCCGCAGCGGGTGGGCCTCGGTGTTGAAGACGACGGCGTCGAAGTCTACGCCGTCCGGAACAGCCAGCAGCCAGGCGTACTTCAGCGTCTCGGCCAGGAAGAACGACTCCATCGCGTCGTCGAGCACGCCGGTACGTACGTCGGCGAGGTGCGCGAAGCCGTCGTCGACGCGGGTGGCCGTGACGATGCGGTGGAAGAAGTCCTTCCCCATATCCCGCCATCGCTCGTCCCCGGTGAGCACGAAGAGGTAGTAGGCCGACTCGATGGCCTCGGGCCGGAGCGGATAGCCGGGGGAGAGGATCTGCATGGTCGTGTAGTCGAACGACTCCGGCTCCACCCCGAAGGTGGTGAACATGAGCGCCACCGACTCCTCGAGGCGGGCCGCCCGCTCCAGGTCGCCGCTCAGGGCGAGCACCGCCGGCAGGAAGGCCTCCAGCGCGCCGAAGCGCGTAGCGGTGCGGGCGCCGGTGTTCATGTCGACGCGTCCGTACCATAGGTGGTCGTTCACCACGTCGGCGAGGTGGTCGTTCAGCGCGGCGTGGCTCACGTTCCACATGCGCCGGAAGTCCTCGTCCCCGAAGAGCAGCCAGGACTTGAGCAGGTACTCGTAGTACGAGTCGATGCGTCCGCCGACGTGGCTCTCCTCGTTCGCCCACGCGCCGGTCTGCACGTCGATCACGCTGCCGACCAGACCCAGCGGCGAGCGCCGCTCCCACACCGCGGTGACGCCCCGCTTCGCGGCGTCGTAGTACTTCGGATCGCCGGTTAGGCGGGAGAGCTGACCGAGCTCCAGCGTGAGCGTTCCGATCTCGGCGGGGTTATTGCGCGGGTCCTCCACGGCTCCGGTCGCGAGGTTCACGCGCGTCCACGGCATGCCCGTGGGCGAATCGAACGCCGGCAAAAGACGGTCGCCGAGGTCGGTGGCCAGCTCCAGCCAGCGGGGGTCGCCGTCCATCTGGTAGGCGGACAGCAGCCCGCCCAGGAGGCGGATCGTGACCTCGAAGACCTGCACCGTCATGTCGTGGTCGAAGCTCAGGTGCTCGAAGACGAGCGCACGGGCGCTGTCCGCCTGCGCGTCGAGCCCCATGAGCCGCATCGTGTCGTACGCGTCGACGGGCGTCATGAGCAGGGACACGTCGTACCAGTCACGCCAGCTCCCGCTGAGGGGGCGCAGGGCGTCGTGACCCCACGCGTGCGCGACGTAGCCGCTCCAGGCGTGCTCGAACGCCTCTCGTACCTCGGCGGCGAACGCCGAGTCCCTGCTCAGGCCGGGCAACGCGTGCACGATGCGCCGCGTCGGCTCGGGCGAGGAGGCGGGTGGCTCCGACGGGGAACAGGCCGCGAGCAGCACCGTCGCGGCGAGCACGGAACCTGCGGTGAGCTTGATCATGGAGCCGTTGTAACGCCGGCGTGGGCGGCCCGGCAAGGGACGTCGACGCACCGCCGCATCCGGGCGCTCGGCTTGCACGCGGACCCCTCGCATCGCATCCTCCCCCTCCGTCTTCGCTCCCGGCTGCCCTTGTCTTTCCGGAGGCCGAACCATGCGTCACACCGTAATGCGCGGGCTCGTGCCCGCGATGCTCGCCCTCGTCCTGGTCGCTCCGACCCTCCAGGCCCGTCAGGCGGATCCCCGTCTCGAGGCCCTGAAGGAAGAGGCGCTGCAGAAGGTCCAGGACAACTCGAAGATGGTCCAGGAGATCGTCGACATGCTGTTCTCGTTCGGCGAGCTGGGCTTCCAGGAGTTCGAGACCCAGAAATATCTGACCGGACTCCTGGCGGACCACGGATTCGCCATCGAGAAGGGCGTCGCGGGGATCCCGTCGGCGTGGACGGCCCGGTGGTCGAACGGCACGGGCAAGCCGGTGATCGCGCTGGGCTCCGACGTGGACGACATCCCCCAGGCGAACCAGAAGCCGGGCGTGGGCTACCACGATCCGATCGTGCCCGGGGCTCCGGGCCACGGCGAGGGCCACAACTCCGGACAGGCGGTCAACATCGTCGCGGCGCTGGCCGTGAAGGACATCATGGAGCGCGAGAACATCTCGGGCACGCTCCTGATCTGGCCGGGCATCGCCGAGGAGCAGGTCGGCACCAAGGCGTTCTACGTGCGGGACGGCGTGTTCGACGGTGTGGACGTGAACCTCTTCACCCACGTGGGCGACAACTTCGGGATGTCGTGGGGTACGGGGGGCGGGAACGCGCTCTGGTCCGTGCAGTTCAAGTTCGTCGGCGAGTCGGCGCACGCGGCGGGCGCCCCGTGGCGCGGCCGCTCGGCGCTGGACGCCGCGATGCTGATGGCGACGGGGTGGGAGTACCACCGCGAGCACCTGCAGCCGGCCGCCCGCTCGCACTATGTGATCGTGGACGGCGGTGACCAGCCCAACGTGGTGCCGCAGACCGCGACCATCTGGTTCTACCTCCGCGAGCGCGACTACGAGAAGACCAAGGCGATGTACGACGCCGCCGTGAAGATGGCGCAGGGCGCGGCGCTCATGACCAACACCGAGATCGACACGATCCAGACGGTCGGCACGGCGTGGGGCCGGCACTTCAGCAAGCCCGTCGCCGAGATCGAGTACGCGAACATCGAGCGCGTGGGCCTGCCCAAGTGGAGCGACGCGGACATCACCCTGGCCAAGGGCATCCAGCGCGAGCTCGGGCAGGAGGAGGTCGGTCTTGCCACGAAGCTCGACTCACTGGGGGGCCCGGTGGACCTGTCCCGCTCCCTCGGCGGGGGCTCGGACGACATCGGCGACGTGTCCTGGAACATGCCCACCGTCACGCTGCGCTTCCCCTCCAACATGCCGGGGCTGCCGGGGCACAACTGGGCGAACGGCATCGCCATGGCCACGCCCATCGCCCACAAGGGCGCGGTGGCCGGTGCGAAGGTGCAGGCGCTGACGCTGCTGGACCTCCTCCTGCGGCCGAAGATCATCGCCGACGCGTGGGACTACTTCAACAACGTCCAGACGAAGGAGCAGAAGTACATCCCCTTCATCACGGCGGCGGACAAGCCGGCGACGTTCCTGAACGCGGACATCATGGAGAAGTATCGGCCGCTCATGCGGCCCTACTACTACGACCCGTCGAAGTACGACACCTACCTGGACCAGCTCGGCATCACGTACCCGACCGTCCACCCCAAGGCGATCAGCGATCGACAGGACGGCCAGCAGCAGGACCGCCAGGGCGGCGCGGCCGGGGAGGGTGGCCTCTGATCGAGGCCTGCGTCACCACGCTCGACGAGGCGGTGGGCGCCGTGCAGGCGGGTGCCCACCGCCTCGAGCTTTGTCGGGATCTCGACACCGGCGGGCTGACCCCGTCCCAAGAGCTGCTCACCGATGTGCGCGCCGCCGTCGGCGTGCCGGTGTTCGCGATGGCACGGCCCCGACCCGGGCCCTTCGTCCTGGAGGCCGACGCGGTGGCGCTCCTCCTCGCCGACGTGACCGCCCTCACCCGGTCCGGGGCGGACGGGATCGTGATGGGGGCGCTTCTCGGCGACGGGACCATCGACGCGGCCACGACCCGCCTGTGCGTCGACGGCGCCGGCCCGCTCCCGGTCACGTTCCACCGCGCCTTCGACGAGGTGGCCGACCCCTTCGCGGCGCTCGACACGCTCGTCGATCTCGGGGTTCGCCGGGTCCTCACGGCCGGTGGGCCTGGCCGGGCCCGTGAGGGCGTCGACCTCCTGGCGGCGCTCGTCCGCTACGCGGCGGACCGCATCGTGATCCTGGCGGGTGGCGGCGTGCGCGGGGACCACGTGCGCCATCTGGTCGCCTTCACCGGCGTGCGCGAGGTGCACGCGCGCGCCTCTGCGATCGCCGGTCTGTCCCGGGCGCTCGCGGCGGGCTGACGGCAGCGCCCGCCGCCGCTTGCCAGCAGCCGTGGCCGTAGCCATCCTCCCACCCTCGACCAACCGGCCGCCTCCCCGGCCCCATCCCTCGGAGGATCCCCATGCGCTCGATGTCGCGCCGAGCCATCCCGATCGCGCTGGCGGCGGCGATGGCTTTGCCGTCCGTGCTGGCGGCCCAGAATGCGGACCCGCGCCTGGAGCGTCTCAAGGAAGAGGCGCTGCAGAAGGTCCAGGACAACTCGAAGATGGTCCAGGAGATCGTCGACATGCTGTACTCCTTCGGGGAGCTCGGCATGCAGGAGTTCGAGACCCAGAAATACCTGACGGGCCTGCTGGCGGACCACGGCTTCACGGTCGAGAAGGGCGTGGCCGGCATACCCTCCTCGTGGACGGCGCGCTGGACCCACGGCACGGGAGAGCCCGTCATCGCGTTGGGCTCCGACGTGGACGACATCCCCCAGGCGAACCAGAAGCCGGGCGTGGCCTGGCACGATCCCATCGTCGCCGGGGCGCCGGGCCACGGCGAGGGGCACAACTCGGGGCAGGCGGTCAACATCGTCGCCGCGCTGGCCGTGAAGGACATCATGGAGCGCGAGAACATCTCGGGCACGCTCCTCATCTGGCCCGGGATCGCCGAGGAGCAGGTCGTATCCAAGGCCTTCTACGTGCGCGACGGCGTCTTCGACGGCGTCGACGTGAACCTCTTCACGCACATCGGATCGAACTTCGGCGTCTCGTGGGGCCAGTCGGGCTCCAACGCGCTGTGGTCGGTGCAGTTCCGCTTCAAGGGCGAGTCGGCGCACGCGGCGGGCGCGCCCTGGCGCGGCCGGTCGGCGCTGGACGCGGTCATGCTGATGGCGACGGGGTGGGAGTACCACCGCGAGCACCTCGAGCCGGCGTCCCGCTCCCACTACGTGATCATCGACGGGGGCGATCAGCCCAACGTGGTGCCGTCGTCCGCGGGGATCTGGTTCTACTTCCGCGAGCGCGACTACCCGCGCACGAAGGCCATGTACGAAGCCGCGGTGAAGATGGCGCAGGGCGCGGCGCTCATGACCGGCACGGAGATCGACACGATCCAGACCGTCGGATCGGCGTGGTCGGGCCACTTCAACAAGAAGATCGCCGAGGTCACGTACGCCAACATCCAGCGCGTCGGCCTGCCGAAGTGGGACGAGAAGGACGTCGCCCTCGCAAACGGGCTGCAGCGCGAGCTGGGTCAGGAGGAGCGTGGGCTGGCGGACTCGATCCGGCCCATGCGCGGCCCCGTCGACCTGGAGCGCTCCCTGGGCGGAGGCTCGGACGACATCGGCGACGTCTCCTGGAACATGCCCACCGTCGTGATGAGCTATCCGGCGAACATGCCGGGAGGCCCCGGCCACAACTGGGCCAACGGGATCGCGATGGCCACGCCCATCGCCCACAAGGGCGTCGTCGCCGGCGCGAAGGTGCAGGCGCTCACGCTGCTCGACATCCTGCTCACGCCCAGCGTGGTGGTGGACGCGTGGGACTACTTCAACAACGTCCAGACGAAGGACCAGAAGTACACGCCCTTCATCTCGGCGTCGGACAAGCCCGCCACGTTCCTGAACGCGGACATCATGGAGAAGTATCGGCCGCTCATGCGCCCGTACTACTACGACCCGTCGAAGTACGACAACTACCTCGATCAGCTCGGCATCACGTACCCGACCGTGCGCCCGAAGGCCATCAGCGACAGGGACCGGAACTGATCCGCCACGAAGACGGAGGTCGGGGGAGACATCGCCCGCCTCCGGGGACGTAGCTTTCCCACGGCAGAGGAGTGACGCGCGGAACCCGGGTCTCTCGGACCGCGAAACCCCAGGAGGTGGGATTCATGAGGAGGAGCGCCCGCTGCGGCGGGTTCCTGGCCGTGCTGTTCTGGACGGCTGCAGGACCCGCCGCGGCGGGTACCGCTCCGGCGGACTCGAGTCGCCTCGTGGTCGCGATCGGACCGTCCTTCGAAGCGCACTCGGATCTGCTCGCGTCCCCCTTTCGGCAAACTGGTGTGGGGGTGGGCTTCGGCCTGGGTTACCGCCGGGGTGGCATCTCCGTCGACGCAGACGGCGCCGTGGGGGGGGCCTCGTCCCGGCTGGACGCGCCCGACGAGGGGGTCGAGGACACCTGGACGGCCGGCCTCGACGTCGCCTGGGTTCGGCCCGTGGCCGCGTGGGAGCGGACCACGGTGCGCGTCGGCGCCAGCCTGGCCGGGCTGGCGTTCGTCCGCCGCCACCATTACGGCCGCGCCGCCGCGCGTGAGTACTACGCGGACCTGATGGTCCCGCTCTCGCTGGTGGGTGAGGTGGCCTGCCGGGCGGGCGACGCGGCGTGGGTGGAGGAGCGCCTCGAGCTCGGCCTGGGCGCCGTCCTCTTCCGGAGCCCCTTCGCGGCGACGAAAACGTTTCCGAGCGCCTCGCTGGCGGGCCCCGGCTCGCTGAGGGTGGTGCGCAACCGGCTGACGGTGGAGTGGCGGACGTCCTCCCGAACGCGCCTGGCGCTCACGCACGCCCTGACCTTCTACGACACGGACCGCAACCGGCTCGCGCGCGTCGTGCAACAGCGGGTGGCGGTCGGCATCGTGCTGGTGTCGGGGGGCACGCGGTGAAGCGGAGGGCGCGGATCGGACCGTGGAGGCGGGCGGTCGCCTGGACCGGGCTGGCCCTGGCCGGGCTGTCGCCGGCGGCGTGCGCGGACGGCCTTCTCCCCTCCGACCCGAGCGACGACCCGGTCACGGTGGCGAGGGCGGCCTGGCAGGAGGTGGACCAGTACTACCCTTGGTTCGCCTTGAAGGGGGTGGACTGGGACGCGGTCGGTGGGGAGTTCCTTCCCCGCGTCACGTCCACGACCGTGGACACGGAGTTGTTCGCCACGCTGGCCGAGATGCTGGGCCGGCTCCGGGACGGCCACCTGTCGCTGGAGTCCCCGGGGCATCGGTACGCGTGGGATGGGTGGCACGCCGACTATCCTCCCAACTACGGGGTCCTGGCCGCGGCGCGGTATCTCCAGCCTCCCATCGGCGCCGCGGGTGGAGGCGTAGTGAGCTGGGCGAGGCTGCGAGAGGGGATGGGCTACGTCCGCATCCCCTCCTTCGGCAACGAGGGTGTCGGGGACGGCGTCGACGCGGCGCTGACCGCGCTGGCTGCGGTCGGTCCCGTCGACGGAATCGTCATCGACGTGCGCAGCAACGGCGGCGGATCGGACACGCAGGCCGAGGAGGCCGCCGGCCGGTTCATCGAGAACGCGGCGGTGTATCGAAGGATCCGCTACAAGGGCGGGCCGGGGCACGAGGACTTCGGGCCGGAGCTGACCTCGACGGTGTCGCCGCAGGGCGCGCAACGTTTCACCGGCCGGGTAGCCGTCCTCCAGAACCGGGGTACCTTCTCCGCCGCCGAGGACTTCATCCTGGCCATGCGCACCCGCCCCGACGTCACCTTCATCGGCGACACCACCGGAGGTGGCTCAGGCAACCCGATCGCCAGAGAGCTGCCCAACGGTTGGATCCTGTCGGTGCCGCGCTGGCGACAGCTCACGGCGGACGGCGAGGTGTACGAGGGGATCGGCCTGGCGCCCGACCTCCTGGCTTCCACGGACCCCGCCGGCTCGGACTTCATCCTCGAGCGGGCGATCCAACTCCTGATCAGAACGCCATAGCCTTCGTCACCTTGAACGAGAGAAGCCGGTCGGTGGGCGCACCGCTCGTCCGGTCCCTCCGCTCGGTGTACACCAGGAAGAGGTCCGAGAGAGGGGCGTGGATGTAGTCCAGGCGCACGTTCGTGACCACCTCCTCGGTGAGTGCGTTGTACTGGACGAACGCGCTCGTGAAGAAGCGTGTCGAGGCCGCGAAGATGGCGCGCAGCCCGTAGACGTTCGCCGCGAAGTCCGCGGCGTCCGGAAGCGACACCTCGTTGCGCTCTCCCGAGAAGTCGAACGCCAGATGGTAGTCCACGCGCCACTGGCCCGAGAGCGACAGCGTGGTGCGCCGCCCGTCGTAGAAGCCCCCGTTCGCCAGGCTGACGCGCGCCCACAGCGGTCGCCCCGCCGACGTTCCCGCGCTGACGCGCGCGGTGCGGAAGGCGTAGTCGCCCGCCGGCACCACCGCGTCGGGGCGCACCGCGAAGGGCTCGTCCAGCCGCTCGAAGTCGTCGACGAGGTCGAAGCCGAAGCTGCCGCCGTCGCGGTAGCTCACGTCGAGGGATCCCGTCCAGCTCCGGGACAGCAGGCGCCCGCTCAGGTCAGTGGTGTAGCCCATCTCCGTGAAGGGATTGACCTCGTTGAGCCAGCCGATCGACGCCGGGCGCACGTGCACGCCCACGGTGCCGTACTCCTGGCGGACGCCCCGGCGGCGCACGAAGCCGACGCGGGGCACGAAGCCGTCGCCCACCTGCTTGATCGAGGCGGACACGTTCCAGAAGGGGTCGCGCCACCCGACCCACACCCGCCCGGCCCAGTCCGATCCGGTGGCGGTGGCGTCGTCCACCCTGGACAGGTAGGAGTCGATGCGCAGGTAGCGGTGCGGGGCGAGGTTCGCCTCCACGCCGTACGTCCGGTTGAACGAGCCCGAGCCGTCCGTCGCCTGTCGGTTCACGAAGATCGCGCCGAAGTCCCCCACGCCCTCCACCGTCCGCTTCGCGCGCAGCACGGCGAAGTTCTCCTCGGGCAGGCCCCGGGCCGCCCGGGTCTGCATGTCGAGGGCGCCGATCTCCAGCCCGGCCGTCCGCCCGGTGAGCCGTCCACCCCCGACGATGGGAACCTCCTGGCCGGAAGCGTCCAGGCCGATGCGACGCGAATGGAAGAGCGTGAAGTCGGAAAGAGACGAGCCGGAGCGGTAGTTGCGCTCGGTGATGTCCCCGAACGAGAAGACGCCCGAGTTCTCGGTGAAGAAGTCGCGCCGCTCGGGGAAGAAGAGGCTGAAGCGTGTGAGGTTCACGCGCTCCTGGTCCACTTCCACCTGGCTGAAGTCCGTGCGCCAGGTCAGGTCGAGGGTGAGGCGCGGAGTGACGCCGTACTTGAGATCGAGGCCGGCATCCGGAGACCCGCGCCCCGATTCACCTCCCGCGCCCCCCTCCGCCCTGGATGCCACCGCGTACGGCTTCACGATGAGGTTGCGGCCCGCGCGCAGGCCCGTCAGCCCTCGCAACGTGCCGGCCTTGGACATCTTGTGGATGCGGTCGCGCTGGTCGAGGGGCGCCCAGTAGGACTCCTCGTTCTTCCGCCGGATGCGACGCATCATGTTCATCCCCCAGTCCTGCGGGTCCCTGCGGGGGTCGAAGCGTAGCGTGGTGAACGGGATGGCCCACTCCACGGTCCAGCCACCCTCATGCACGCGGGTGCGCACCTCGAAGATCCCCTCCCAGGCGGCGTTCTCCTGGCGGGAATCGTCGAAGTCCTGCGCCTCCTTCACGGCGCCCTTCGGATTGACCAGGAACATGAACGCGTTCCGTCGGTCGTGGAACGTGTCGAGGGTGATCCCGAAGATGTCCGAGTTGCCGCTCTCGAAATCCTGCTCCAGGCTCGGAATGATCAGCTTGTCCGGCTCCCGGTCCGCGAGCTCCACGCCGACGTACAGGTTCTCGTCGTCGTACAGGATGCGGACCTCCGTTTCCTCCGTCGCGGGGAGGCCCCGGTCCGGGCGGGACTGGATGAAACCGCCGAGCACCGGCGCCGCCGCCCAGGCCGGCTCGTCGAGCACCCCGTCCAGCACGATGGGCGTCTTGACCCGGGTGGCCACCGCCTCCGGCCGTGGCGCCGCCTCGACGTCGACGGGTGGAGGGGTCTGGGCCGACACGCACCGTGGCATCGCCCCCAGGAGCACCAGAGGGAGAAGCGACGAACGGGGGTGCGGTAGCAGGGGCATGGGCGAGGCGGTTGGCAAGAAGTCCGGCCAATCTAGCCCTCGGCGCTCGCTCGGCCACCTCGCGTCCCTCCGGAGCGTCTGTCGGGCAACTCCCTACGCATCCTAGGGCTTTTTCCCGCAAAATTCCCCGGTTTCCGCCCTCTATCAGCGCGACCGCCCTGACCGGATCCTAGTGGACCGAAGGAGGCGTCGTCCCCGGGACGTCGCCGAGCCGGGCCCTCAGGTCCCCCGGCCACCCGTCCACCGTTATGGCCGGAAACGCCCATGAGCACTGCCGTCCAGGGCCTCGCGGGTCTCGATGCCGAAACCCTCGGCATGATCCTCGACTCGATCCGCGAGTTCGCGGAGCAGCACCTGCCCCAGCAGCGCCTGCTGGACCTCGACCGCTCCCACGACTTCCCCGAGGACACGGTGCGGGCGATGTGCGCCGATCTGGGCGTCCAGCTCCTCTTCATCCCCGAGGCGTACGGGGGGATGGGTGGGGGAGCCTTCGACGTCTACCGCGTGTGCGAGCTGATGGCCGGGATCGACCTGGCCATCGCGACCGCCGTGCTGGCGACCTTCCTGGGCAGTGACCCGATCCTGTTCGGGGGCAGCGAGGAGCAGAAGGCCGACTGGCTGGGCCGCATCGCGGAGGAGGGGCTCCTGATGGCGTACGGCGCCACGGAGCCGGAGGCCGGCAGCGACCTGGGTGCGCTGCGCACGACCGCGACGCCGGTCGTGGAGGACGACGTCGTGACGGGCTACCGTCTGAACGGCGCCAAGATGTGGATCAGCAACGGCGGCTACGCGGATCTCTACAGCGTCCTCGCGCTCGCGCCCGGCGGACCGACTTGGTTCGTCATGGAGAAGGGCGCCGAGGGCTTCACGCACGGCATTCCCGAGGACAAGCACGGGATCCGCGCGAGCAATACGGCCGCGCTCTCCTTCGAGGACGTCCTCGTCCCGGCTTCCGCGGTGGTGGGCGGCGTCGAGGGCCAGGGCCTGGTCCAGGCGCAGCTCGTCTTCGGGTACACGCGGCTCATGGTCGCCGCCTTCGGCCTGGGGGCCGGATGGGCCGGGCTCGACCGGGCGATCCGCTACTCGACGACGCGCATCCAGGGCGGCGGCCCGCTGTCGCAGAAGCAGGGCTACACCCACAAGCTCATCGTCCCGCACGCCTGCCGCCTCGAGGCGGGTAGGGCGTACATCGAGGAGACCGCCACCCGCATCGACGCGGGCGAGGGCACGCTCAACACCGAGGGCGCCATCGCCAAGTACCTGTCCACCGAGGCGGGCAACGGCGCTGCGGACGCGGCGATCCAGGCCCACGGCGGCTACGGGTACGTGCGGGAGTACATGGTCGAGAAGATCCGGCGGGACGTGCGCATCACCACGATCTACGAGGGCACCTCCGAGATCATGGAGATGACCATCGCACGCGACCGGTGGCAGGCCCACCTGAAGACGCGCGGTCGCCACTACCACGACGAGGCGGCCGGCCTGGACGCGCTGCACGCGACGAGCCCCCGCGTCGGCGCCGACACCGTCGCGAAGGCGACCCGCGCCCTCGCCGAGCTCCTCGAGCGCGCCCGACAGCAGCGGCTGACCCGCCACCAGCACGTTCTCTTCCGCCTGGGCGAGCTGATCGCCTGGGTCGAGGGGGCCGCGGCGCTGGCGCGGCGGGCCGCCGCCGCCGCCGCGGGGACCCTCGCGGAGAAGTCGGACCGGCGCATGAAGCCCGAGGCGCTCGCGGCCGTCAGCAGGGTCTTCGCCCGCGAGGCCGCGGCGAAGCTCGCCTCGGAGGGGATGCGCTGGGCGGTCGGGGCCGACGGCGTGCCCTCGGCCGACCGACCGGCCTACGAGGCCGCCCTGGGGCTGGCGGCGCTGCACGAGGCGCAAACCGGCCTCATCGAAGACATGGACCGCGTGGCCGACGCGCTGTACGCCAATCTGGAGAGCTGAGTCGATGGAAGCCGACCGAGCCGTCGCGATCGTGGGGCTGGGAGCCATCCTCCCGGATGCCCCGGACGTCCCGACCTTCTGGACCAACCTGACGGAGGGGCGCTACAGCATCTCCGACGTCACCGATCGCTGGGAAGAGCGGCTGTACTACGATCCCGACCCGAAGGCCCCGGACAAGACGTACTCGAAGATCGGCGGGTGGGTGCGCTCCTACGAGTGGGACCCCATCGCGTGGCGGATGCCGGTCCCGCCGCGCGTTGGCGCCGTGATGGATCCGGCCCAGAAGTGGGCGGTGGCAGCGAGCCGGCAGGCGCTGCTGGACTACGGGTGGCCCGATCGCCCCCTCGACCCCGAGCGGGTCGCGGTCATCATGGGCAACGCGCTCGGCGGAGACTTCCACCTGTTGTCGGCGGCGCGGATCCTCTTCCCGGAGGTGGGCGACGAGCTCACCAAGGCGCCCAGCTTCCAGGCGTTGCCGCCCGAGGTGCGCAGGGCCGTGATGGAGGAGCTGGTGGCCGGCGTGCGCGGGCGCATCCCGGACATCACCGAGGACACGATGCCCGGCGAGCTCGGCAACATCGTGGCGGGACGAGTCGCCGCGCTCTTCGACTTCAAGGGCCCGAACTACATTGCCGACGCGGCGTGCGCGTCTGCGATGGCCGCCATGTCGGCGGCGGTCGAAGGGCTCGTCAACGGCGACTACGATGCGGTGCTCACCGGGGGCATCGACGCGAACATGAGCGCGTCCACCTATGTGAAGTTCTGCAAGATCGGCGCGCTGTCGGCCACCGGAACGCGCCCGTACGCCGAGGGCGCCGACGGCTTCGTCATGGGCGAGGGCGCGGCGGTCTTCCTCCTCAAGCGCCTCGCCGACGCGGAGCGAGACGGCGACCGCGTGTACGCCGTGATCCTGGGGATCGGGGGATCCAGTGACGGCAAGGGGAAGGGCATCACCGCCCCCAACCCCGCGGGGCAGAAGTTCGCGATCACCCGCGCCTGGGCGCGGGCGGGCGAGTCGCCGGCCGCCGGCGATCTCATCGAGGGGCACGGGACGTCCACCAAGGTCGGCGATGTCGTCGAGGTGGAGACGATGCACGAGGCCTTCCGCGGCGCCGGGCTCCCCTCGGCCTCGGTCGCCCTCGGCTCGGTCAAGTCGAACATCGGGCACCTGAAGGGCGGCGCGGGCGCCGCCGGCGTGCTCAAGGCCACCCTGGCGCTGCACCACGGGATGCTGCCGCCCAGCATCAACTTCCACGCGCCGAACCCGAACATCGACTTCTCCCGCTCGCCCTTCCGGGTGAACACCGAGCTGCGCCCTTGGGACAAGTCCGGCACGAACGGCGGATCCGTCCGTCGCTCGGGCGTGAGCGCGTTCGGCTTCGGGGGAACGAACTTCCACATCGTGCTCGAGGAGCACGTGCCCGGAAGGCACCGTCCGCGGGCGGCACGCGTCCCCGGGATGGAGGTCGCGTCCCCGCCGGCCCCCGAGCCCAGGGCCCCGCTGCGCGGCGCCCTGGTCGTGGGCGGAGCGGGCGACGCGGAGGTGGTATCCCGGCTGCGCGAGATCGCGGGACGGGCGGCGGCGGGAGAAGCGCCCGTTCCCCAGGCTCCGTGCGCGTCCGACCTGGACGCTCCGGTGCGGGTCGCCATCGACTACGGCGACGCGGCCGAGCTCGCGGAGCTGGCCGAGCGGGCCGTCACGGCGCTCGAGGCGGGGGACGACGGACGCTGGCGGGCGCTGCGCAACAAGGGCGTCTTCCTCGGCCGCGGAACGGCCGGCAAGGTCGCCTTCCTCTTCACGGGGCAGGGTTCGCAGTACGTCGGGATGCTCGATGAGCTGCGCTCGGTCGAGCCGATCGTGAACGAGACCTTCCGCGAAGCCGACCGGGTCATGACGCCCATCCTCGGAGGGCCCCTGACGGGGAAGATCTTCGTCCAGGACGGCGACGCGGAGGCGCGCGAGCGGGCAGAGGAAGGCCTGAAGCAGACCGCCATCACGCAGCCCGCCGTGCTGACCGTGGACACGGCTCTCGCGCGCGTGCTCGAGTCCTACGGCGTGGTGCCGGACATGGTGATGGGCCACAGTCTCGGCGAGTACGGCGCGCTGGTGGCCGCGGGAGCGATGGCCTTCGGCGACGCACTCACCGCCGTCGCCGCGCGCGGCGACGCGATGACCCGTCTGAAGATCGAGGACAAGGGCCTCATGGCTGCGGTCTTCGGGCCGCTGGACGAGGTGTCGGCGCTGGTCGAGGCGGTCGAGGGGTACGTGGTGGTCGCCAACGTGAACAGCACGAAGGAGTGCGTCATCGGCGGCGCCACCGACGCCGTGGAGCGCGCCATGGAGGGCCTCAAGGCCGCAGGGTACCGCGTGGCCCGGCTTCCCGTGAGCCACGCGTTCCACACGGAGATCGTCGCGCCCGCCGCGGAGGCCCTGCGCAAGGTGCTCGGGGGGCTGCCGCTGCGCGTCCCACGCATCCCCGTGGTGGCGAACGTCGACGCGTCGTTCTATCCCGGCGGACCGGACGCACCGGCGCGGATGGTGGACATCCTCGCCCGCCAGATCGGCTCGCCGGTGCAGTTCGTGAAGGGCCTCGAGGCCCTCTACGACGCGGGCGTGCGCACCTTCGTCGAGGTCGGGCCCAAGCGGGCGCTGTACGGCATGGCCGACGACGTGGTCGCGGGCCGCGAAGGCGTCACCGTGTTGTTCACGAACCACCCGCGCACGTCGGACGTCGTCAACCTGAACCGGGCGCTGTGCGGCCTGTACGCGCTGGGTCTGGGGGCTTCCGTGCCGGACGCACCCGCCCGCGAGGAGTCGATCGTGCCGGCCGCCGAGCCTGCTCGGCCCGCGGCCGCACCGCCGCCGCCCCGGGCCCCGATGTACGCGGCCCCGGCGCCCCCGCCCGCCTCCCCGGTGCCGTTCGCGCCGCCGGCGGTCGCGACGCCGGCGGGGCAGGACCGCCATGCGGCGCTCGGTCAACTGGTCACGGACTTCCTCGACCGCGCCCTGGAGATGTACGC
Source organism: uncultured Gemmatimonadaceae bacterium (assembly GCA_964591135.1). Lineage (GTDB taxonomy): Bacteria > Gemmatimonadota > Gemmatimonadetes > Longimicrobiales > Gaopeijiaceae > SZUA-318. The sequence continues at coordinate 36,706 of CAZPZU010000049.1, forward strand.
CGGCGCGAAGCAGGTGGCACCGGCTCCGGCCCGTATCGGCATCACCGGCGCGGCGCTCGGCCTCCCCGGCACCGTGCGGGTGTTCGACGACGAGAACATCGTGCGCATCCTGCGCGGAGACGGCTTCATCACGGCCGTGCCCGGCGAGATGCGAGAGCGGATCCTCGACCGGCGCATCACGCGTCTGGTGAAGGGTCCCAACGGCGAAGCGCGCTTCGAGACCATCGAGAACCCGGACCAGGTCATCAGGCTCGTGGGACGTGGGGGCGCGCTCGACCTGGTGGACGAGTACGGCTTCCCCGAGGACCGGCTCGCCGCGCTCGACCGGGTGACGCGCCTGGCCATCGCCGCGGGCATCGACGCGCTGCGCGACGCCGGCATCCCCCTCGTGCGCCGCTACAAGACCACGAGCACGGGGTCCCGCCTGCCGGTGGGGTGGGCTCTCCCCGAGAGCATGCGCGACGACACGGCCATCGTGTTCGGCTCGGCCTTCCCGGGCCTCGACCAGTTCGCTCGGATCATGCAGGGCTACTACGAGGACCACACCCGCCGGGCGCGGCTCGCCGAGCTACGGGCCCTGAGGGAGCGTGTCACCGATCCGTCCGCGGGCTCGGAGCTGGACGAGCGCATCGGGGCGCTCGAGGCCGAGCTCGAAGCCGCGCCCTACAGCTTCGACCGGCGGTTCCTCTTCCAGGTCCTGACGATGGGGCACTCCCAGTTCGCCGAGTACATCGGCGCGCGCGGGCCCAACCTCGCGCTGAACGGGGCGTGCGCGACGGGCACGCAGGCCATCGGGATCGCCGGGGATCTCATCCGGGAGGGCCGCTGCCGACGCGCTATCGTCGTGACCGCGGACGACATCACCACGGACACGCTGTTTCCCTGGTTCGCGTCGGGTTTCCTGGCCTCCGGCGCGGCGGCCACGGATGCACGCGTCGAGGAGGCCGCCCTCCCGTTCGACCGGCGCCGGCACGGGCTGCTCATCGGGATGGGCGGGGCGGCCCTGGTGGTCGAAGAGCTCGGCGCCGCGGCGGAACGCGGCATCCAGCCGATCTGCGAAGTGCTGGGGACCGTGGTGGCCAACAGCGCCTTCCACGGTTCGCGGCTGGACGTGGACCACATCGCCGACGTGATGGAGAAGCTCGTCGCCGACGTGGAGGCGCGCTGGGGCCTCGACCGGCACACGCTGGCCGGCGAGACCGTCTTCGTGTCGCACGAGACGTACACCCCGGCGCGCGGGGGCAGCGCGAGCGCGGAGGTGCGCGCGCTGCGCCAGGTGTTCGGGGCGGACGCGGACGCCATCGTGGTGGCCAACACGAAGGGGTACACGGGCCACCCCATGGGCGTGGCCATCGAGGATACGCTCGCGGTGAAGATGCTCGAGACGGGCCTGGTTCCGCCCGTCGCGAACTTCCGGGAGGTCGACCCCGAGCTCGGCGTGCTGAACCTGTCGCAGGGCGGCAGCTACCCGATCCGCTATGCGTTGCGCGTGGGCGCCGGTTTCGGCTCGCAGATCAGCATGAGCCTCCTCCGGTGGACGCCACCGCCCGACGGCGC
>CAZPZU010000050.1:0-37929 GCA_964591135.1 uncultured Gemmatimonadaceae bacterium
GCGTTGTAGGGGATGGCGTCGTACGCCTCCGCCTTGTACGCCCACCAGTCGGAGAACGTGGAGACGCCCGCGCCGTGGGCGGCCAACTCGTCGGCGATCTTGTAGCCCTCGAGGCCGTGCTCGAACGACCTCACCCTTACGCCGAACTCCTCGGCCACGCGCATGATCTGCAGCATCTCGTCGGCGCGGTACGCGTGGGCGTGGATCCAACGCTTGCCGCGCAGGATGTCCGCGAGAGGCTCGAGGGTGAGGTCCCGCCGGGGCTCCACGCCCTGGTGGTCGCCCGCCTCCCAGGCATCCCAGACCTTCCTGTAGGCGTCGGCCGCGAGGAAAGCCTGGCGGATCACGTCCTGCGCGCCCATGCGGGTCGCTGGATAACGGTCCGGGTTCCGGTCGCGCTTCACGTTCTCGCCCAGCGCGAACTTGATGTCCTCCTGGGTCCCCGGCATGAGCATGTCGAAGGCGTCGGATCCCCACTTGAGCTTCAGGACGGCGTTCCCGCCGCCGATGGGGTTGGCCGAGCCGTGGTAGATGTTGGCGATGGTCACCCCGCCGGCCAGCGCCCGGTAGACGTTGGGGTCCTCGGGGGCCAGGACGTCCCGGATCGTCACCATGGAGGACACGTTCACCGAGCCCTCGTTGATGGCGTCGGCGGCGATGTGGGAGTGGGAGTCGATGATGCCCGGCGTCACGTACCTGCCCGTGCCGTCCACGACGCGCGCTCCCCTGGGCGCCTGCAGGCTATTCCCCACGGCGGCGATCTTCCCGTCGCGGACGAGGACGTCGCCGTTGGCGACGGTTCCGTGTGACGCGGTCATCACGGTGGCGTTGCGGATGAGGGTCACCGCGTCGGAGCGGTAGGGTCCACGGGTCCAGGACATCTCCACGGGCGTCGAGTAGTCGGCCCCGGCGGCCTGGGCGCGGCGCCCCTCGCGGGACGGCCCCTCCTCCCGGGGCACCTCGAACCTGTCACCGTCCACGAAGACCGACTCGATCCTGGTCCCCTCGTCGAAGAGGTCGCCGGTGGCCACGACGAGGTTGGCGATCTTCCCCACTTCGACGGACCCGAGGCGGTCGTCCACCCCGAGGATGCGGGCCGGCGCCATCGTGAAGGCCTGGAGGGCGGCGTCCTTCGACAGCCCCGCGGCCACCGCCTTCCTGGCGTTCGTCAGGATGTCCGCCGCCGCGTCGATGCCCCCCGAGGTGAACGCGAAGGTCACCCCCGCCTTCTGGAGCTCGGCGGGCGTGGTGGGCGCCCGGTCCCAGAGGCGGAGCGTTTCCAGCACGGGCTGGGCCTCCGGGTCGCCGTTCCGTGGCGCAGTGGGCCAGTCGAGGCTCACCAGCACGGGGACCCCGGAGCCCGCCAGCACGTCGGTGGCGGCGTAGGCGGACTGGACCCCGTACAACACGGGCTCGACGCCCATGACCTTCGCCGTCGCGATCGCGCGCAGGATCTCCTTGCGGTCGTCGGCGGGGAAGAGCACGGGATAGCGGCGCAGGAGCTGGTCGCGGATCGGCTCCAGGGCGCCGTCCCACTCGGGGCGCGCTCGACCGCGTGGGTCGGCCTCATAGGACGCCCACGCCCGGTCGTAGTACTGCGCGTCCAGGTAGAGCTGCTTCAGATACGCGAAGCTCCCCAGGAGCGACTGCGGATAACCCTGGTAGGTACGGTCCACGAGCTTGAGCCGCATCGCCACGGGCGTGGCCACGACCATGCCGCCGCCCCGCTCGTAGTCGCCCAGGTCGAGCACGGCGGCCTGGCCGGTCACCAGGCCGTCGTCCAGCGTGGAGACCACGGTGGTGAAGCCCGCGTTGCGCCAGGCGGTGACGCGCGCGTCACCCACGTTCACGTCTTCCGCGGCCGTGGCCCGGCTGTGCGTGCCGGGACGATCCTCCGGTCCCCACGAGTACGTCGACTCGTCGACCGGTGCCTGCGCCCCGAAGGGACGGGCCGCGGCCGCAGGCCGGGCACTTTGCGCCGGGGGATGCCCCAGGTCGGTCATCGCGTCGATGAGGCCTGGATACACGGTCTTTCCCGACGCATCGACGACCCACGCGCCCTCGGGGACGCGGACGTCCCGACCGACAGCGGTGATGATCCCGTCCTTCAGGACCACGGTTCCGTCGGTGATGACCTGCCCCGTGCCCGTCACGATGCGGGCACCGGTGACGGCGAAGTGCCTGGGAGCGTCGGGATGGGTAGGTCGCGGCTGCGCGTGGGCCGCCGCAGGAGCTGCAAGGAGCGACAGCGCCAGGGCCCATCCAAGGCGGATGGGGCCCGGGGACCCGATGGACGGGGTCCGTTGCCTCGGGCTCATGAGTGATCCTCCGGAGAGTTGAGAGAACGATCACGTCAGCCCGCGGGCAGGGACGGGCCCGATACCGGGAGGGAATGACACAATACCGCGCGCGCCCGGTCCCGCCAGTCCCGGCGGCGTGACCGTGCGGCCGGGTGGACGCGGAAGGGGCGCCCGAGAGGGGTTCGCGCCGCGCCCGGGGCGGTCCCGGGCTTGTGCGCACGCGCAGCCGCCCGGCAGGTTGTCCGGCGCTTCGTCCCCCCGACCGGGAGCCCCGTGCCGCCGCAGATCCTCACCGCCCTGGAGACGCCCGCCCTCGCCGGGTCGTCGTACCGGCTCCAGGCGCTCCTCGGCGTGGCGGTGATCGTGGGCGTCGGCTGGCTCTGGTCCACCGACCGTCGCTCGGTGTCGTGGCGGATCGTGCTCTGGGGGCTGGGTCTCCAGCTCGCCTTCGCCGTGATCGTGCTCCGCACCCCGGTCGGGGTGGCGTTCTTCCAGCACGTGAACACGGTGGTGCGCGCCGTGCTCGGGTACGCGGCGGAGGGGGGCCGTTTCGTCGTCGGCAACCTGGTGTCCGACAACGTTCCGGTGGGAAGCGGAGAGCCTGGCAACGGTGCCTTCGTCGCGGTTCCCGGGAGGGTCGCTCAGACAGGCGCGTTCTTCGCGTTCCAGGTGCTCCCCAACATCATCTTCGTGTCCTGCCTGATGACGGTGTTCTACCATGTCGGCGTCATGCAGCGGGTGGTGAGGGCGGTCGCCTGGGTCATGCAGCGGACGCTGCGCACCTCGGGGGCGGAGACGCTCGACGCGGCGTCCAACATCTTCGTGGGGATGATGGAATCGCCGCTGGTCGTGAAGCCGTTCGTGGAGCGGATGACCGAGTCCGAGCTCATGGCCATCATGACCGCGGGGATGGCGACCATCAGCGGAGGTGTGCTCGCCGCCTACGCGGGGATGCTGCTACCGTACCAGCCCGACGCGGCGGGACACCTCATCGCGGCGTCGGTCATGTCGGCTCCGGCGGCCTTCGTGCTGGCCAAGCTCCTGGTGCCGGAGACCGGGTCGCCCGTGACGGCGGGGTCCCTGGGCCAGGCGAGCGTGGAGCATCCCGACGTCAACGTCATCGACGCGGCGGCGCGGGGAGCGGCCGAAGGCCTCCGCCTGGCGCTCGTGGTGGGCGCCATGCTGGTGGCGTTCATCGCACTGGTGTCGCTGCTCGACGGAGGGCTGGGGTGGATCGGACACCTGGTGGGCGTGGAGGGACTGAGCCTGGAGGGGATCCTCGGCAAGGCGCTGGTGCCGGTGGCGTGGGTGCTCGGGATCCCCTGGCACGACGCCCAGATCGTCGGGCAGCTCATCGGGCTGGAGGCCGTCCTCAACGAGTTCGTCGCGTTCGCCCGCCTCGAGTCGCTCCTCTCCGGCGGAGCGACGCTGGAGCCGCGGTCGCTGGTGATCACCATCTACGCCCTCACCTCCTTCGCCAACTTCGGCTCGGTCGCCATGACCATCGCGGGTCTCGGAGAGATGGCGCCCTCCCGCCGCCACGACCTGGCGCGCCTGGGCCTCAAGGCCATGCTGGCCGGACTCCTCGCCACCCTCCTCACGGCGGCCCTGGCGGGGCTGCTGGTCTGAGGAGGACCGCACGGTGATCCTGGGCGTCGGGACGGTAGCGCTGGACACCGTGGAGACACCCACGGGGTCCGTTCGCGACGTTCCCGGTGGGTCGGCGCTGTACTTCGCGGCGGCGGCGAGCCTTCTGGGCCCGGTGGCCGTCGTCGGCGTGACCGGAGAGGACTTCCCCGCCGAGCCCCTCGACCGCCTGGCCGCGCGTGGGGTGGACGTGTCCGGGATCGTCAGGCTTCCGCATCCCACTTTTCGATGGCACGCGCGCTACGACGCCTCTGGGCGGCGGGAGATCCTGTCGGTCCATCGAGGCGGCATCGTGCGGACGGCGCCCGAGGTGCCTCCGGCCCTCCGTGATCCGGAGATCCTGTTCCTGGGCAGCACCGACCCCGGGGTGCAGGCCCGGGTCCTCGGGCAGGCCGGGGCTCCGGGGAGGATCGTCCTGGACACCATGCCCCACTGGATCCGGGATCGGCGGGGCGACCTGGAGGCGATCCTCCCCCGGGTGGACGTCCTCCTGGTGAACGAGGAGGAGGTGTGCCTTCTGGGGGACGTCCCTGGGGAGGCGGCGGCCGTCGGGGCCGTCCTGTCGATGGGCCCGTCCTGGGTGGTCGTGAAGCGCGGAGCCCGCGGAGCCTGCGCCTACGGTGCACACGATCGTGTCGAGGTGGAGGCCGTGGCTGTGGAGCCCGTCGTGGACCCCACGGGAGCAGGGGACGCTTTCGCCGGTGGCCTGGTGGCATCGCTGGCTAGACGCGGGAGCTTATCCGCTACGGCGATGCGGGAAGCCCTCGGTGTCGGAGCGGGTATGGGAGCCCAGGCCGTGAGTGCCTTCTCCTTCGAGGGGCTTCTGGAGAGCGGGGCATCGCCATTCGCATCGAGAGGATGACCAGGTGATCACCACGATGGGCTGGAAACGCATGAATCAGGACGCGTGCCGTCTACTGTTGGCCGTGGCGTTCGCCGCGCTGCCTCGCGCCGTTTCGGGCCAGCAGCCGCGAACCCAGGCTCCGCCCCGGTCTCCCGAGGTGCACGCCGACGGCACCATCACCTTCCGTGTGCTCGCTCCTGCGGCGAGGTCGGTGAGCGTGGGCGGCGACATGATCCAGGATCAGCCCCGCCGGGCGATGACGAAGGACTCGGCGGGCGTGTGGAGCGTCACGATGGGTCCGTTCGCCCCGGACCTCTACGACTACACCTTCGAGATCGACGGTGTGACGGTGCTCGACCCGGTCAACCCCAGCGTCACCCTCGGCCCCCGGACCTCGTGGAGCCTCGTCGAGGTGCCGGGTGCCGAGCCGCAGCTCTGGGATCCGCACCCGGTGCCGCACGGTACGGTGCACGTCCACTGGTACGACTCCCGGGCCGTCGGCGGGCTGCGCGCCGTGTACGTGTACACGCCGCCGGGCTACGAGGAGGGGCGCGACCGCTATCCCGTCCTCTACCTCCTGCACGGTGCGGGCTTCACGCAGGAGGGGTGGACCACCACCGGACGGGCCAACCTCATCCTCGACAACCTGATCGCCCGGGGCGAGGCGCGGCCGATGGTGGTGGTGATGCCGTACGGGCACCCCCAGGTCGCGACCACGTTGGGGTTCAACGAGCCACCGAGGTCGGACCGGGGGCTCGTCGAGGAGGACCTGCTCGACACCGTGCGGCCGCTGATCGAGGGGACGTACCGCGTCGTCGCCGACGCTGACGACCGTGCCATCGCGGGCTTCTCCATGGGCGGCAACCAGTCCCTCACCGTCGGGCTGTCGCACCCGGACCTCTTCCACTGGGTGGCCGGCTTCAGCGCGGCGATTCCGCGCCAGGAGGCGGCGCTGCGGGAGCGGTTCGCCGACGTGCTCGACCACCCGGCCCGGACCAACGAGACGTTGAAGCTGCTCTGGACGGCCTGCGGGACGGACGACCGGGCATGGTTCCCGCCCAACGAGCTGTTCGCGAAGCTCCTCGACGCCGCGGGCGTGCATCACACCTTCGTGACCACACCGGGTGCCCACCAATGGCAGGTGTGGCGGCGGAACTTCATCGCGCTGGCGCCCCTGCTGTTCCGCGACTGAGGAACTTTCGCGAGGTCACCCGCCTCCGCTCGCCAGGCGCTGCACCATCTCACCGATCAGGATCTCGAGGAGCCCGGTGCTCCGGCACGTGGCGATCCCGGCGTTCCCTCCCGACTTGCGGGCCGACCCCTGGACCACGGTTCGGAGCTCTGCGCCCCCCGTCGTGCCGAGGACCTGGGTGACGACCTGGGCGTCGATGGGCATCTGGCCCGCGATGGGGCGGTTCAGGCCCGGATCCAGCCCGCAGTCGAAGAAGTCGCTGGCGGATCGGTTCAGCATTCGACTGCCGAACCTGTGCCGTGAGACGCCCAGCTGGAAGGTGCCCGGGTCGCGCACATCGGGCTCCATCCCGAGGTCGTCGTAGACTGCGGGCAGGATCGCCCACGCCTGGTCCCTGGTCACGGTGACGGCCTGGTTCGGCCGGATCTCCTCCGTCCGATGGATCTCGTAGGTACCGCCGTCGGTGACGACGGAGATCGTGCCCGGGCTCACGGTCTGCGGTGTCCCCCCCCCGGCGCACCCGCCGACGAAGGCCGCGGCGGCCAACGACGCCACGGCACGGGTCCGGCTCCTGCCCATCCTCACCATGCGCACCTCCCGGAGTTGGCAACCCACACCCGCCCGTTTTCTTCATAAGGTCGTTGGCCCTCCGACGCCAGGCGGGGCCGCCCCGCACAGGGGCCGAGGGTGCCATGCCTCCGCCCTCACCGTAGCTTGGACGCCGCTTCGCGCGGTACCGGCCCTCTCTCCTCCGCCCCGACCATGGCCTCCTCCTCCGCAACCGTCACCGATCTCGGCGCAGGCGGGTCCCGCCGCTTCGCCCCCATCACCACCCTGGCGAGCGGGTTCGAGCTCGGCCTGACGATCCATGTCGTCCAGGGCAGTCGTCCCGGCCCCACGGTGGGCGTGTCGGCCATGATCCACGGGGACGAGCTGGACGGGCTGCTGATCGCCCGCGAGCTCGTGCGCACGCTGGATCGCTCCACGCTGAGTGGCTCGGTGTGGGTGCTCGGCGTGGCCAATCCCCTGGCCATGGAAGGGGTCTCCCGGAACACGCCCGTCGACATGCTCGACATGAACCGGCTCTTCCCCGGGGCGCCGGACGGATGGCTGAGCGAGCAGCAGGCGCACGCGATCGCCCACGAGTTCATCGACCACCTCGACGTCCTGATCGACCTCCACTGCGGGGGTACCTTCCCCTGGGTGGACTACTGCTACGTGGTGAACGACGAGGGCCTGTCGCGCGCGTTCCTTCCGGCCCTCCTCTACGAGCCCGCCACGCCCTATCCCGGCACGACGGCCACGTACGCGGAGGAGCGGGGCGTCCGGTGCATGGTGGTCGAGATCGGGGGCGGCTACCACGAACAGCCGACCCACGTCGCAAACGGCGTGCGCGGCGTGATGAACCAACTGCGCTACGCGGGCGTCCTGGAGGGCGAGGTCGAGCGGCGACCCGGCCAGATCCTCATGCGCGACATGAAGGTCATGCGCCCCCGCCACGGCGGCATCTGCGTGCCGAGGGCCACCCTCGCGCCTGGCCAGGTCCTGCCGGGGGGAACCGCCCTGGCCGACATCGTCAGCCCGTACACCTTCGACACCCTCGAGACGATGACGGCGCCGTTCGACGAGAGCATCGTCGTCCTCTGCCGCAACTACGTCACGCGCATCCACCCGGGGGACTACGGGTTCATGATCGGCAACGGCGCCACGGCGAAGCGATACGAGGACTGATGCGGCGTAGCGCCCTGCCCCCGCTCCTGGGCCTCGCGGTGCTCGCGGCGGGCCTGGTCGGGGATGCCCGCGCCCAGGAGCCGTACGGCGCGGTGGACGTCGAGGTGACGGTCGACGCCCGCGGTACGGCGCGGGTGGAGGAGCGCTACCTCGTGGCACCGTTCCCGGAGGCCGTCGAGTTGCGCGCTCTGACCCGTCCCTGCACCGACCTCGGGGATGTGCGTGTCGAGCGCTCCGGCGCCGTGGTGCCGATTCTCCAGGAGCGGGACGGGCCGTGGCTCGTCGTCCGTGACACCGCGGGCGCGACGGCGGGCGACACCCTTCGCCTGTCGGTGCGCTACGACGTCAACCGGAGCGGCGGCGAGCCCGACGTCCCATTGATGTACCTCACGGCGCCCATCCCCCAGGAGGACGGCGAGCGGGAGGGTACGGTCCGCGTTCGGGTTCGCTTCGCCGACCCGTCGAGCCGGGTCGTCTTCCCCCACATGACGCGACGCGGAACGGAGTGGGACGCCCGCTACGTGGCGATCCCGTCCTTCGTCCAGGTGTCCCTCACCGGCGTGGAGGGGGCCCGGACGACCGGGTGCGCCGCCACCGGCGCACCGGTCGGGAGCGACGGCGGCCTGGTGTGGCGGTTCCTCCTCCTGGTGGGGATCATGGGCGCGTGGGTGCCGCTCTACCTGGCGTGGGCGCGGCGCTCCGGGGACGGCGGCGGATGACGGGCCCGCACCTGACCGCGTTCTACGCGGTCGTCGGCGCCTATCTGCTCCTCGTGTGCGGGATCGGGGCCTACAGCTACCGGCGCGCCTCGACGGAGGAGGGCTTCTTCGCCGCCGGGCGCAGCCTGGGCCCGATCATCGGCGGGGCGACGCTCATGGCCAACCAGGTGAGCGCCGGCGCGACCATCGGGATGGTGGGCTTCCACTACTTCTCGGGCATCAGCTACGCGTGGTCGTGGCCGCTGGTGTGGATCGGGTGGGTGGTGGCCGCGCTCTTCGTCGCGCCGAGAATCCGGCGCATCGCCGGGCTCACGCTACCCGACTACTTCGCCGCCCGCTTCGAGAGCAAGTGGGCCCGGGGCGTCGCCGCGGTCTTCATCCTGGTCGTGTACGCCCTCATGCTCTCCGCCCAGTACCAGGCCGGCGGCCTCTTGTTCGGGCTCGTGGGCGGCATGGACTATGCGCGTGCGGTGCTGCTCGTCGCCGGCATCACGACCGCGTATACGGTGCTCGGCGGCATGTACTCCAACGCATACGTCGGGATGTTCAAGGCCTGCCTGCTTCTGGGTAGCTACGTGGTCGCCGTACCGTACCTCATGGCGCACGTGGGCTCGCTCGAGCGCATGGGCGAGGTCCTGACCGCCCTCGACCCCCGTCTGAGCGCCAACTGGTTCGGCTGGCGGCAGCTCCTGGCCATCTCCATGGCGATCGGACTGGGCCTCGCCGCGTCCCCCTACGAGATCTCGGCCATCTACTCCATCCAGAGCAAGCGTGCGACCCGCCTCGCCATCGGGTACTCCTTCCTCTTCCAGGCCTTCGTGGGGGTGGGCGTCCTTCTCTTCGGGCTGTCGATGCGCGTGGCCATGCCCCAGCTGCCCGACCCGGACCTCGCCACGCCCGTGCTCGGGATGAGCGTGCTGCCGCCGTGGATCGGCATCCCGGTGCTCCTCGCCGCCGTGGTGACGTTCACGCGCACGGGTGGTGCGATCCTGCTCACGGTCGCGTCCGCCGTGTCCCACGACATCTACGGGAAGCTCCTCCGGCCGAGGGCGAGCGACCGGGCGAAGGTGCGCGCCAGCCGCCTGGCCGTGGTCACGTTCAGCGCCATCCCCGTGGCGCTGGCCTTCCGCCAGTTCGACCTGGTGAACTTCATCGTCATCTGGGCCGCGAAGCTCATGGTGAGCTTCCTGTTCATCCCGGTCGTGGTGGGGCTCAACTGGCGGCGCGCCACACGCGCGGGCGCCATCGCCTCGATGCTCGGCGGCATGACGGCCTGCCTGGTGTGGTCGCACTACGGGACGCCGTACTTCCTCGGCCTGGATCCGGCGGAGGCGGGGGTGCTGGTCAGCGCGGTGACGATGGGCTTGGTGAGCCTGATGTCCTCGCCGGCCTCCGAGCCCACGCTGCGCCAGTTCTTCGGCGACGCCGCGACCAGGGGCTGAGGGGCGCGCCTCCCCGTCGTCCAACACTCCGCGAGCCTCAGGCGACCTACTTCAAGGTGCCTGTCCCGAATTCCATCAACACCAGTTGGAGCGTCCTGCCATGCGTACGCGGCTGTTCATGCTGAGCCTCGCTGCCACCTTCCTCGTCGCCGGACCCGTTTCCGCCCAACGTCCGAACCCCGGAGGCCGCCCCGCCGGCTCCGGCAGCCCCGGCGGGTCCGATGGTGTGCCCGCCGTCGAGAAGGTCTCCACCACCAAACACACGATCAACATCGACGGGAAGGAGATCGCCTATACGGCGAACGCCGGCACCATGGTGCTGAACGGCCCGGACGGGAAGCCCAAGGGGACGGTGTTCTACATCGCCTATACCAAGGACGGGGAAGAGCTGGGCACGCGGCCGGTCACCTTCTTCTTCAACGGTGGTCCCGGCTCCGCCTCGATCTGGCTCGATATGGGGATCATGAGCCCCAAGCACCCCGCGATGGGCCCGAACGGCTCCCAGCCCGCGCCTCCCTACGCCCTGGTCGACAATCCCAACTCCCCCCTCGACGTCACCGACCTCGTCCAGGTGGACGCGATGATGACGGGCTACTCCCGTCCGGCCGAGGGCGTGCAGGCGTCGGAGTTCACCGGCGCCCGCAATGACATCGGCATGTTCGCGGAGTTCATCCGGGACTACCTCGACAAGTACGATCGCTGGTCGTCACCCAAGTACCTCTTCGGCGAGAGCTACGGCACCTTCCGCTCCGCCGGGCTCACGTCCGAGCTGCAGGAGAACGAGGGTATCGAGCTCAACGGCGTGATGCTCCTCGGCACCGTGCTCGACTTCCAGTACATCCGGCAGGCCCCGAGCAACGACATCGCGTACTCGACCTTCCTGCCCACCTACACCGCCACGGCCTGGTATCACAAGAAGCTCCCGTCGGACGTGCAGGGCGAGAGCCTCGAGCAGGCGGTGCAGGAGTCGCGTGACTACGCCTTCGGCGACTACATGAACGCGTTGGCGAAGGGCAACGAGCTGACGCCGGCCGAGCGCAGCGAGGTGGCCACGCAGCTCGCCCGGCTCACCGGCGTGTCCGAGCAGTTCGCGCTCGACACCAACCTGCGCATCGATGCCGGCACCTACCGCACCGAGCTGCTGCGGGGCCAGCGCGAGACGGTCGGCCGCTACGACAGCCGCATGATCGGCCTCAACGGCAACGCGGCCAGCCAACGCCAGGACTACGACCCGTCCGACGTGGCGCCGACCGGCGCGTTCATGTCCGCCTTCATGCAGTACCTGCACAAGGATCTCGACTACTCGTCGGACCTGCAGTACTACATGGGCGGACACACCGGGGGGTGGGACTACTCGGGCGCCGGGTACGGCTATCCCACCGAGAGCGAGCAGCTACGCCTCGCCATGGCCAAGGACCCGTACCTGCACGTGTGGGTGGGCGCCGGCTACTACGACATGGCCACGCCGTTCGCCAACGCGGAGTACACGTTCCGCCACCTCGGCTTCGACGACACCTACAAGGACCGCGTGCATTTCTCGTACTACGAGAGCGGGCACATGGCCTACCTGAACCAGGACTCGGCCCGGAAGCTGAAGCAGGACATCGCGGACTTCATCGCGTCCACGAAGCGCGCAGGCACCGTATCGAACTGATCGGCGCTCGCCGACCGATGCGACGAGGGCCCGCCGGCGACTGCCGGCGGGCCCTCAGCGTGCGGGCGAGCGGGCTCCTCACTCCTCCGGGAAGATCAGCGGAAGCGCATCTTCGGCGGTGAACATGCAGCGCGCGTTGTGCCCGCACTCCGGGACGATGACGACCAGGTGGTGGGCGCCGAGCTTTTCGTTCACGTACTTGCCGAAGGCCTGCCCCCGGGCCTGCCGGGTGGGGCCCTGCGCCATCGCCGAGCACGAGGAGTCGAATCCTCCGAGGGGGAGGATGTCCAGCTGGCCGAGGAGGTACGTCGTGGGTCGTGACGCGAGCTGTCGCCTGATCTGATCGTCGCTCTCCTTCTCGGAATAGCCCGTGTGGTTCTCCAGCCCGTACGGCCACTGGTCGTAGGTCGTGCAGCCACGGCCGTCGCCCAGGGAGCGGAAGGCCGGAGCGTTCGGCCTGACCTCCGGGATGTAGCCCGGCGGGTTGGCGGTGAGGCTCCACGCGGCATCGGTGGGCCGCTCCGCGCTGGGCCAGGCGTAGCTCGACGGATTCGCCACCACGTAGGTCACGGGGACGCCGAGGTCGTCGTGGACCTGGTTCGTCATCTCGTAACGGTTCACGACCTGGCCCCCCGCCGAGTGCCCCGCGACCACGATGGCGCGCAGGTTCGGGAAGACCTCCTTGCGCGCCACCTCGCGCAGGATCGCGTCGAGGAAGTCGAACGACGTCACCGAGGGATCGTTGAGGGCGGGCCCGCCCGAGCGCCACGTGCTGCAGTTCCAGCTCACCTCGTTCGGGCCGAGCTCGTCCCGGCATCCCCGACCGTCGTTGGAGGCGATGCGCGGGGCGATGACGAGCGTGTTGTCGAGCGCGCCCGCCAGGAACGTCGCCGCGAGGGCCGAGCGGAAGTAGTTGTCCGCGTCGCGGCCTGCGCCGTGGACCATCACCAGCACGCGGGTGATCGCCTCGTTCCGCGTGTCGAGGGGATAGGTGCGGTACACGAGGGAGCGCGACGGGCCTACACCCAGCGTGACCCACTCCGTGCATGCGGCGGTGGCCTGGGTGCAGGGGGTGGCGGGGGAGGCGGGGGTCGGTGCGAAGGCGACGAGGGCGAGGAGGGGAAGGATCGGCCGGCGTGTCATGGAAGGACTCCTTGGGATGGTTGGAGTCAGTATGAAGCGGGCTGGATCGGACGGAAAGCGGCGACCGTCCACCCGCCCCTTTACTCTGGAAGAGCGGGAAGCAAGCTTCCGAATCGAGGGGGGTAGAGGGAGATCCTCACGGACGTGAGGGGGGGTCCTTTCATGGCCAACATCGCCATCCTCTACTGCAAGAAGATCCAGGATCATTCCTGCATCGCCTGCGCGAAGTGCTACAAGGGCATGGACGAGCGCAACGGCGAGTTCGCCCGCTACCCCGAGGACGAGGAGATCCACCTGGTCGGGATGACCGACTGCGGAGACTGCCCCGGCCTCACCGTGCCCCGGGTGAAGCTCCTGAACGAGGTCGTCACCGGCCTGGAGCGCCCCATCGACGTGATCCATCTGGGCACGTGCATGAAGCTGGCCATGGACACCGCGGAGTGTCCCATCGACTTCGACGACCTGCAGGTGACGCTCGAGCGGAAGTTCGGGTGCGAGGTGGTCCTGGGGACCCACTCCTACTGAGCGTCGGCGGGAACGCCCGCCCCTCAGGCCGGCCTGCCCACGAAGGACGGCCCGATGTCGGCGACCGTCTGCGTGCCGGCGGCCCGCATGGCGAGCACGAGCTCCCGGTGCAGGATCTCCAGGGTGCGCTCGACCCCCTCCTGGCCGAAGGCGCCCAGCCCCCAGACGTAGGGGCGCCCGATGGCCACGGCGTCTGCGCCCCGGGCCAGCGCCTTGAACACGTCGGCGCCGCGCCGGACCCCGCTGTCCACCAGGACGGGCACACGCCCGCCCACCGCGCGCACGACGTCCGGTAGCGCGTCGATGGTGGCCTGGCCACTCGGATCGGTGCGGCCGCCGTGGTTCGACACCCACACCCCGTCCACGCCGTAGCGGAGGCAGAGCGAGGCGTCCTCCCCGGTCATGATGCCCTTGAGGAGCAGCTTCATGCTGGTCGCGTCGCGCAGGCGGGCGACGAAGTCCCACGTCAGGGCGTCGCGCCCCGCGGTCCCCTCGGGCTCGGGGAGGCCCCGGTAGTTGGGCTTCACCGGCGGCGCCTGGCCACCCTCCCGGTGACAGGCCGTGCACGTCCGCGTGTCGGCCCGTGCGCCCCGCTCGGCGGTGAGGCGGTTGGCTCCACCCGGATTGTCGACGGTGAAGACGAGGGCCGGACACCCCGCCGCCTCCACGCGGTGGATCAGGGCCTCGTTCACGTTCCAGCTCCCCGAAGCGTAGAGCTGGAACCAGACGGGGTCGCCCCGGGCCTCGTTGACGCCCTCCACCGCCGTCGAGGCCACGTTGGACAGGACCATGAGGTGGTCGGCCGCGGCGGCAGCCCGCGCGGTGGCCAGCTCCGCGTCCGGGTGGAAGGCCCGGTGGCTCCCGACCGGCGCCAGGACCACGGGGCTCGGCCATTCCCGCCCGAACAAGCTGATACGCGTATCCACGTCCGCCACGCCCACCAGCCGGCGCGGGCGGATCCAGAGGCGCTCGAAGCCCTCGCGGTTGCGGTGCAGCGTGACCTCGTCGTCGGTGCCGGTCTGGAGGTAGGCCCAGTGGGCCAGGGGGATGTTGTGCTCGGCCACCCGCTCCAGGTCGAAGATGTCCAAGGCGTCGGCGGCGCTGATGACGAGCGGCGCCTCCCGGCCCTCGGCCTCGGCGGAGACCATCCGCGCCGCCGCCGGTGCGTCCTGAGCCGCCGCGTCCGAATCCACGCACGCCGCGAGGGACCCGGCGAGAGGGCTGGCGGCCATCCACCGAAGGAAGGACCTGCGATCGACGTCACTCATGGGAACCCTCCGGATGCGTCTTCGGTCGTCGCCCCCGCGTCTTCCGCGCGGTACCGTCGATCAGGGCTTCTTCTCGGGCCGCGCCAGGAGCTTGTACAGCACCCAGATCACGGCCCCCAGGATGACCACCACCGGAATCCAGCCCAGGAACTTCAGGAGGATCGCGCCGGCCACCACCACCCCCGCACCCTGCACCCAGCCGACCACCTGCGCGGTCGCTTTGGCCCGCGTCACTTCTTTCGCTGTATAGATCTTCTCGGGGAGGTTCATGGGGGGGCACCGTAGGGGCGACGCGCCCCCGGGCGCAAGGAGCCGAACCACCCCTCCCACCCTTCCACTTTTCCGCGGAGGCGGTGATACTCGGCGTCCGGGACCCTCCACGCCGACTGCCATGCCGAAGCTCTCGTTCCCAAAGAAGAACATCCGCATCCTGCTGCTCGAGGGGATCCACCGCACGGCGGTCGAGACTCTCGCCGGCCACGGCTACACCAGCGTGGAGCTTCTGCCCGAGGCGCTCGACGAAAGGGAGCTGCTCGCGCGCATCGGCGACGTGCACGTCCTGGGCATCCGCTCGCGGACGCGGCTCACCCCGAAGGTGCTGGCTGCGGCGGACAAGCTATTCTGCGTAGGGTGCTTCTGCATCGGCACGAACCAGGTGGCGCTGGACGACGCACGGCGCGCCGGGATCCCGGTCTTCAACGCGCCTTACTCCAACACGCGCTCGGTGGCCGAGCTGGTGATCGGCGAGCTGATCCTCCTGATGCGCGGCATCCCC
The DNA here is from genome assembly GCA_964591135.1 of uncultured Gemmatimonadaceae bacterium. Lineage (GTDB taxonomy): Bacteria > Gemmatimonadota > Gemmatimonadetes > Longimicrobiales > Gaopeijiaceae > SZUA-318. Next base: position 15,241 of record CAZPZU010000050.1, read on the forward strand.
GAAAAGGCCGCCGAGGCCCGGCGTGGCGGCTGGCTGAAGACCGCGTCCAACGCGTACGAGATCCGGGGCAAGACGCTGGGCATCGTCGGCTACGGCCACATCGGCTCGCAGGTGTCCGTGCTGGCCGAGGCGATGGGGATGCAGGTCCTCTTCTACGACAATGCGCCCAAGCTCGCGATCGGGAACGCGCGGCCCTGCGCCACGCCGGAGGAGCTGTTCGACCGATCCGACGCGGTCACCCTGCACGTCCCTGCGACCCGTGAGACCGCCGGCATGATCGGCGAGCGGGAGATCCGCGCGCTGCGACCGGGCGCGGTCCTTCTCAACCTCGCGCGTGGCAACGTCGTCGACCTCGACGCGCTGGCCGCCGCCCTGCGCGACGGCCACGTGCGCGGCGCCGCCATCGACGTCTTCCCCACGGAGCCAGCCTCACCGGGCGAGGCCTTCGTGTCCCCGCTGCAGGCCTTCGACAACGTGATCCTGACGCCCCACGTGGGGGGCTCGACGCAGGAGGCCCAGGCGAACATCGGCGTCGAGGTCGCCGAGAAGCTGGCGCGCTACTCCGACAACGGCACGACGCTCGGCGCGGTGAATTTCGTCGAGGTGGCGCTCCCGTCGCACGAGGGCGCCACGCGGTTCCTGCACATCCACCGCAACATCCCGGGCGTGATCGCCCACATCAACGAGGTGTTTTCGGAGCGCGGCCTCAACGTCGCCGCCCAGTACCTGCGTACCGACGGCGAGGTGGGCTACGTGGTCGTGGATGTGGACGGCGACCTGGACGGGGGGCTGGACATCCGCCGCGAGCTGGCGGCCATCGAAGGGACGGTGCGTAGCCGCTTCCTGATGTGAGGGCGGTGCCGCCTTCATCGGCGCGTCCGGGCGCGTTATAGTCATCACGGACCACGGTCCTCTACCTGCCTGCCCGATCCGACCCCTTCCCCAGGGGCGCCCACACTCCGAAACGGGGTTCGCCCCCGTGACCTGAGGAGGGAGCATGCGCAGGCCGGCGATCCTGCTTCTGTCCGCAACGTTCGCCATGGGTTGCCTCGGCGGCCTCCGGCCGGCGAGAGGAGATCCCACGCAGGCGCCCGACACGCTACGCATCTCCCTTGAGGAGGCCGTCGCGCGGGCGCTCCGGGAATCCGAGGAGATCCAGGCCGCGCGGGCGACGATGGCCCAGGCCGAGGCCCAGGTGACCCAGGCCACCTCCGGCGCCCTCCCGCAGATCTCCTCGAACATCACGTACAACCGGGCCATCAAGTCGATCTTCGATCAGGCCGGCGGACCCCCTCCGGTCTCCGACACGCTCATCCCGCCGGCCTTCGACCTGAACAAGACGCCCCAGGAGCGCTTCGACCTCCTCTCCGACCTCCTGGCGCAGGACTTCGTGAGCGCCCTCTTCGGGAGCCTGCCTTTCGGCCGGAAGAACACGTGGACCGCGACGTTCACGGTGGCCCAGCCGCTCTACGTGGGGGGAAAGGTGGGCGCGGCCCTGCAGGTGGCGCGGCACTTCCGGGCCGCCGCGGAGGACCAGCTCGTGGAGACCGAAGCCGACATCGCCCTCCAGGTGCGGGGCGCTTATCTGACGGCCGGGCTCGCGCAGCGTCTTCTCGACATCGCCGTGGACAGTCGCCGCGTGGCCCGGGAGCACTTCGACCAGGTGCAATCGTTCTACCAGGCGGGCACGGCGGCGGAGTTCGACCTCCTGCGGGCCCGGGTGGACCTGGAGAACCGGGATCCCGTTGTGGTCCAGGCGGAGAACGGAGCCCGCCTCGCCGTCCTGGACCTGAAGCGACTCGTGAACATCCCGGCCGAGCAGCCGGTGCGCCTGACGTCGGAGATGGACCCCACGCTGGTGCAGGTGGACGAGGAGGCGCTCCGGCGGATGGTCATGGAGCGTCCCGCGCTCCAGGCGGCGGCGGAGGCGGTGGGCATGCGGCAGCAGGCCGTGAAGATCGCGAAGGGCAATCGGCTCCCCACCGTGAGCTTTCTGGGGACCATGGGATTCCAGAGCTACCCGGGCAATCCGCTCCCCCCGGGCTTCGACCAGTGGCGAAAGGACTGGAGCGCGGCCCTCGCCATCTCCGTGCCCGTCTTCGACGGCTTCCGCACCCGGGGGCAGATCGACCAGGCCCAGGCGGAACTGCGGACGGCGGAGGTGCAGGAGGCCCAGCTCCGGGAAGCCCTGAGCCTCCAGCTGGCCGCGGCGCTGGCCGAGTACCACGCCGCCCAGTCGCAGATCCGGGCGCGGAGGGAGACGCGGGCCATGGCCGAGCGGGCCCTGGAGCTGGCGGACGTCCGCTTCGCCAGCGGGATGTCCACGCAGCTGGAGGTGAGCGACGCGGCCCTCCTCCTGGACCAGGCTCGTGTCAACGAGGTCCAGGCCCTCTACGACTACGTTCGTGCCCTGGCCACGCTGGAGCGTCTGAGCGGCGGAAGGATGGAGCTCGTGGGGTCGGGAAGTCCAGTCGACGCGGCGGGCTCGTGAGCGTCCGCTCAACAACGAGAGATCCGGCATGAAGCGCATCGTCGTCGGGATCATCACCCTCGCCGTCGTGGCGGTGGTCGTCGTCCGCATCGTCCAGGCCTCGCGCCCCGCGGAGCCGACACCGGACGTGACCGAGATCCGGCAGCAGGCCGGCATCCCCGTGGAGGTCGCGCAGGCGACGGTCGGCCCGCTCGAGGTCCGCCGGTCCTTCACCGGGACCGTCCGGGGCATCCGGAGCGCCACGGTGAGGGCCCGGACCGCCGATCAGATCCTGGAGATTCCGGTCCGCGTGGGTCAGCGGGTCTCCGAGGGGGAAGTGGTCCTGCGCCAGTCCAGCCAGGGATCGCAGGCTTCGGTACGGCAGGCGGAGGCGGCGCACGCCCAGGCCGTTCGCACCGTAGATCGCCTCCGTCCGCTCCACGAGCAGGGCGCCATCAGCAACCAGGACTGGGACAACGCCCGGACGGCGCTGAGCGTGGCCGAAGCCAACCTGGAGGCGGCGCGCCGCGTCATCGTTCTCACCTCTCCCATCGACGGCGTCGTCACCGACATCCTCGAGACCCCCGGGAGCTTCCCCGGGTCGGGGGACCCGCTCTTGCGCATCTCCGACCTGTCCAGGGTCCAGGTGCTCCTGGGCGTGAGCCCCGGGCAGCGCGAGGATCTGCAGGTGGGCCAGCGGGTGCTCCTCCCGTCCCGCGCGGGGGAGGGCAGGGTCACGCGGATCGCGATGCAGGCCGATCCCGACACCCGGCTGATGGAGGTGGAGGTGACGTTTCCCGGGAGCGTCGCCAGGGCCGGGAGCGCGTCGCCCGGGGACAGCGGCACCTCCGGGTCGGGCGAGACGAGGGGGGGCGCGGCGGCCCCGCTCGTGCCCAGCACCCTCGCCACCGTCGAGATCGTGGTGGGGGCGCGGGACTCGGCGCTCCAGATTCCCGCCGCGGCCCTCCAGAACGGGAGCGTCTGGGTCGTGGACGCCGGGAGCGTGGCCCACGCGCGGACCGTGCACGTGGGGCTCCAGGGGAACGGATCGGTCGAGATCCTCGAGGGCCTCGAGGCCGGCGACCAGGTCGTGACGGCCGGGGCCAGCCTCCTCTCCGAGGGGGTACGCACCCGCGTCGTGGGGGGCTGACCCATGTTCCGATTCTTCGCCCGCATGGCGGTCCGCAGGCCGGTCCTCACCACGATGCTGGTGGTCATCCTCGTGGTCATGGGGATCTTCAGCTACTTCACCCTGGGCGTGGATCTGCTTCCGGGCGTGGACTTCCCCGTGATCACCGTGACCACGGTGTATCCCGGAGCGGGCCCCCTGGAGGTCGAGCAGCAGGTCACGGAGAAGGTGGAGGATGCCGTCTCCACCATCGGCAACCTGCAGACGCTGACGTCGTACTCGCGGGAGAACGTGTCGATCGTCGTCGCGGAGTTCGAGTACTCCGTGAACGCGGACCTGGTGGCCATCGACGTGAAGGACAAGGTCGATGCCATCCGGGCGGACCTGCCGGACGACGCGCAGCCTCCGACGATCCTGAAGCTGGACATCAACGCCATGCCCATCATGGACCTGGCGCTGTCCGGTTCCCAATCGCTGGAAGCCCTCTACGACTTCGCGGACCAGGTCGTCTCCGATCGGATCTCCCGGGTGGACGGCGTGGCCAGCGTGACGATCATCGGAGGGCGCGAGCGGGAGATCGAGGTGCGCGTGCACCCGGACCTGCTGCGGGCATACGGCCTGAGCATCACCGACGTGGCGGCCCTGGTGGGGGCCGGGAACCTGACGGTGCCCGCGGGCCGGGTGACGGAGGCGAGCGCGGAGTTCGCCGTCAGGGTGGTGGGCGAGTACACCTCGGTCGAGGATGTCGCCAACCTCCCGCTCGCCAACCCCGAGGGCGGATACATCCACCTCTCCGACGTGGCCACCGTCGAGGCCGGCTTCGCCGACGTCAGGGAGCTGGCCCGGTACAACGGTGAGCCCACGGTGAGTCTCTCCATCCAGAAGCAGTCAGACGCCAACACCGTGGCCACGGCCTCCGGCGTCTTCCGGGCTCTGGATGAGCTTCAGGCGGACGTCCCCCCGGGCGCCCAGCTACGCGTCGCCTCGGATCGGAGTCAGTTCATCCGGGACTCCATCCAGGACATCCTGAAGAACATCCTCATCGGGATTGCCCTCACCGTCGTGGTCCTCTTCCTATTCCTCCACTCCTGGCGCGGGACCGTCATCGCCGCGGTGGCGATGCCCGCCACCATCGTGGCCACCTTCCTGGCCCTGGACCGGATGGGCTTCACGATCAACGTGATGACCCTCATGGGGCTCGGGATCACGGTGGGGATCCTGGTGACCAACACGATCGTGGTCCTGGAGAACATCTACCGCTACCTGGACCAGGGGGCCGACCCCAAGAAGGCCGCTGAGGAGGGCACCACCGAAGTGGCCATCGCCGTGGCGGCGTCGGCGCTCACCAACGTGGTGGTGTTCACGCCCATCGCGTTCATGCAGGGGATCATCGGCCAGTTCTTCTTCGCCTTCGGCCTCACGGTGGTGTTCGCGACGCTGGCCTCCGTCTTCATCTCCTTCACCCTCGCCCCCATGCTGGCCGCCCGCGTGCTGCGTACGAACGAGACCCGCCGCGAGGAAGAGGGGTGGCTGGGATTCTTCTGGAAGCGCTTCGACGTGGGGTACTCCGGGCTGGAGGAGGACTACCGCCGGGCGCTCCGCTGGAGCCTGGCGCGCCCCCGCAACGGATGGGCGGTCGTGGGAGGGACGTCGCTCCTCTTCCTCCTGGCCTTGTTCATCCAGGCACGCTTCGGCGGCGGCGAGTTCATGCCCACGACCGACAACGGCATGGCGGACGTGGGTCTGGAGCTGCCGCCGGGGACACCGATCGAGCGGACCGCGGCCATGACGCAGCGGGCCGAGGCGCTGCTCCGGCAGATTCCGGAGGTGACGGACCTCCTGATCACCGTGGGGCAGGGCACCGGCGGGATGATGTCCACGGGCGCGGACGTGAACCAGGCGCAGATCCAGGTGACCGTGGACTCCCCGCTGCCCACCGAGTCGTTCTTCCCCCGCATCCGCGAGCTCATGGCGGAGATCCCCGATGCCGACGTCACCGTGACGCTCTCCCAGACCATGGGGGGAGGCGGAGGCCAGGCTCCGCTGCAGGTGCTGGTGAAGGGCCCCGACCAGGCCCGCCTGGAGACCCTCGCCGAGCGGGCGACCGACACCGTGGCGGCCGTCCCCGGGCTCGTCGACGTGCAGAACACGATCCAGGAGCCCCGCCCCGAGGTGGTGTTCCGCCCCCATCGGGCCATCCTCTCCGAGTACGGCCTCACCGTGGCCCAGGTGGGAGGAGCGCTGCGCGCCTCCATCGAGGGCGTGACGCCCGGCGTGTACCGGGAGGCCGGACAGGAGCGTGACATCCGGGTGCGCCTGGCGGAGACCTCCCGGGACCGGGTGTCGGAGCTGGGAGACCTCCAGATCCGCACGCGGGAGGGCGTCGTGCCGGTGAGCACGCTGGGTGAGCTGGTCGACCAGGGTGGGGAGAACACCATCCAGCGGAACGACAAGCAGCGGACCGTCGAGATCGACGCCCAGATCGGCAGCGGCAGCCTTACCGGTCTGGCCGCGCAGATCGGGACGCGCCTGGACGCGATGGGCCTCCCTCCCGGCTATTCGTACGAGATCACGGGGCAGTTCGAGATGTTCCAGGACTCGCTCACCGAGATGCTGAAGGCGCTGGCCCTGGCGATCATCCTCACCTACGTGGTGCTCGCCATGATCCTCGAGTCGTTCGTGCACCCCGTGACCATCATGCTGACCCTCCCGCTGGGTGCGGTGGGTGCGGTGTTCGCGCTGTTCCTGACCGCCACGAACCTCAACATCTTCAGCATGATGGCGATGATCATGCTGGTGGGGATCGTGGTGAACAACGCCATCCTGATCCTGGACTACGCCCAGATCCTGAGGGGACGGGGGATGGGCATCCAGGAGGCGCTGCTGCAGGCGGCGCCGGCCCGCCTCCGGCCCATCGTGATGACGAACGTGGCCATCGCCATCGCCCTCATCCCCCAGGCCGTCGGCTCGGGGCCCGGGGCCTCGTTCCGCACCGCCATGGCCATCGTCACCATCGGGGGCGTGCTGGTCGCGGCGGTCTTCACGCTCTTCCTCATTCCTGTGATCTATGTGAAGATGGACCGCTTCGCCTTCGTGGCCCACCTCCACGAGCGGGAGGAGCGGGAGCGGGCGCAGGAGGGGGCGGGAGGCGCAACGGCGTAGAGGCCCCGCCGCCTTGCCCCCGCACGGGACGCCGCCTAGCGTCGGGCCGACCCCGCCGGATCCCCGGCTGCCCGCTTGCCCCGTCCCCCCGGAGCGCCCATGTCCCGCTGCATCCTGCGCGCCCTCACCGTGGTGGCCGTCGTCACCACGTTCGCCATCCCCGCCCGCGCCCAGGAACGCGTGGACGATGCCGCCATGGCGCGCATCCGCATGCAGGGCTTCCAGCACTCCCACGTCATGGAGACGCTGAGCTGGATCTCCGACGTGTACGGCCCGCGCCTCACCGGCTCCACGAACTACCGGAAGGCGGCGGAGTGGGCGCGGGATCGGCTGACGGAGTGGGGACTCGCCGATGCGCACCTGGACGCCTGGGGTGACGTGGGGCCGGCGTGGTCCGTCCAGGGCTTCTCGGTGGAGATGATGGAGCCCTCGTACACACGCATCGTCGCGTATCCCGCGGCGTGGACGCCGAGCACGCAGGGCGTGGTACGGGGCACCCCCGTGCTGGTGGAGATCTCTTCCCCCGCCGATTACGAGCGATACCGGGGCAGGCTCGCCGGCGCCATCGTCATGCTGGGCCGGCCCTCCCGGCCGGCGTCCCCTTTCGAGGCACCCGCCACCCGTTGGACCCGCGAGCAGCTGGATTCCTTGGCCGCCGTCACCGACCCCGGCGAGCCGCGGAGCTACCGCGAGGAGGAGGATGAATGGCTCCAGGGTCTGACGCGGGCCCAGGCCACCCTGGACTTCCTGAAGGACGAGGGCATCGCGGTCCTCCTCCAGCCCAGCCGCCTCGACGGCAACGTCGTGGCCGTCTCGGGGATCGGGGACATCGTCCACGCGCGGCCTGCGTTTCCGGCATTCGTCGTCTCGAAGGAGCAGTACGGCCGCATCCTGCGCATCCTGGACAAGGACGTGCCGGTCACGCTCGAGATCTCCCTCACGACCAGACTCGACGCGTCGGACGGACGAGGCTACAACGTCGTAGCCGAGATCCCCGGCGCGGACCCCGCGCTGCGGGGCCAGGTGGTGATGCTGGGTGGCCACTTCGATTCCTGGCACTCCGGCACCGGCGCCGTCGACAACGGGGCCGGCTCGGCGGTGGCCATGGAAGCCGTGCGCATCCTGCAGGCGCTGGGCGTGAAGCCCCGCCGGACGGTGCGTATCGCGCTGTGGGGCGGGGAGGAGCAGGACTACTTCGGGTCGGCGGGATACGTGAAGGCGCACTACGGGGATCCCATGGCCGGCCGCTCCGAGCCTGAGGCGGGCAAGGTCGCCGCATACTTCAACCTGGACAACGGATCGGGGCGCGTGCGGGGCGTCTACCTGCAGGGCAACGAGCTCGTGCGCCCCATCTTCGCCGCGTGGCTCGCGCCGTTCCGGGACCTGGACGCGACGACGCTAACCGCGAGCAACACGGGGGGCACGGACCACATGGCCTTCGCGGCCGTCGGCATCCCCGCCTTCCAGTTCATCCAAGACCCCCTCGACTACGACACCCGACGTCACCACACCAGCCTGGACGTCTACGAGGCGGCCGTGGAGGGGGACCTGCAGCAGGCGGCCGTGATCATGGCCGCGTTCGTCTACGACGCTGCCATGCGGGACCAGATGCTCCCGCGCGTGGGCGGGTGAGCACGCTCCGGCGCTTGCAGGACGTCCTTTTCCTAACGCCCGCGCCGCGCCTACCTTGGGCGACATGACCCAACTGCCCCTCTGGGATCGCCTGCGGCGAGCCCGGGTCGTCCAGATCGTCCTCGTCTATCTGGGCGCTTCGTGGATCGTGCTCCAGATCATCGAGACCCTCATGGGCCTCCTGACCCTCCCGTCGTGGGTCGGTCCCGTCGCGTTGGTCCTCCTGCTGGTCGGTCTCTTCGTGGTCCTGGCAACCGCGTGGGTCCAGTCCCTGCCCCGGACCACGGCGCGCGAGGAGGCGGGTGAGGTCCCCACCGACTGGCAGGTGGCGCCGGGGGATATCGTGGCGAGCGTGCGCGCAGGGCGGCTGCCCCACCTGACCTGGGGCCGGGCCCTGCTGGGCGGGGTCTTCGCCCTCTCCCTCCTCTTCGGGGCAGCGGGGGTCTATGTGGTGTTGCGCGGCCCGTCGTCCCCTCTGGGACCTGCCGAGGTGGGAGCCGAGGGAACGTCCAGCGGGATCGCGGTGCTCCCCTTCCACGTCACGGGGCCGAGCCTCGACCTGTACCGCGAGGGGATGGTGGACCTCATGTCCTCCAACCTCGACGGCCTGTCGGGCTACCGTGCCGTGGATTCCCGAACCGTGCTGGCCCGCTGGAACCGCGACGTCGGTGAAGGCGGCGAGGCGGAGCTCGACGACGCCCTGAAGGTGGCCGCGGGCACCGGCGCACGGTTCGCGGTCCTGGGAAGCGGCGTGGAGTTGGGCAGCCGCATCCGCTTCACGGCCGACCTGTACGACCTGGACACGGGCGAGAAGGTGGGAAGCGGGCAGGCCGAGGGGGATCCGGACGACGTGCTGAGCCTGGTGGACGCCCTCACCGTGGAAGTCATGCGCTCGCTCCTGGACGCCACGGGCCAGGGATCGGCGGGGCAGGACCTTCGTCTCGCGAGCCTCCTGACGAAGTCGGTTCCGGCGCTCCGGGACTACCTGCAGGGCGACGCGCTGTTCCGGAGGGGCCAGTTCGAGGAGGCGCGCGAGGCCCTGGAGCGGGCGGTGCAAGAGGACTCCACCTTCGCGCTGGCCCACTGGCGTCTCGGCGAGGCCATCGGCTGGATCTCCGGAATCGGCAATCCCGAGGGCGGCGCCCACAAGAGGTTGGCGGCCCGCTACGGCGACCGGCTTCCCCCTCGTGAGGCCACGCTTCTCGCCGTCAGCTCCGCGACGTCCCAGGGGCGAGCCCTCGACGAGCTGGGCACCCTGGAAGCGTACCTCGCCCGCTATCCCGACGACCCCGACGGCTGGTACGACCTCGGCGAGATGGGGCTGCACGCCCCCACCGCGACGGGTATCAGCGACGACCGGCTCCAGGAGGCCCTGTACAAGGCGGTGGAGTTGGACCCGACGTTCGGACCCTACTACGTCCACGCCCTCGAGTGGGCGAGCGCGAAGGGGCAGCGGGAACGGTTCGACTCGCTGATGGCGGGGTGGGCGCGTGCCGGTGAGGATGAGGCCGGCCTGGAACGGTTCCGCATCCGGGCGGCGCTCCTCCTGGGGGACGACACGGAGCGAGCGGCAGCGGTGGACTCCCTGAAGACGAAGGATGACCAGTTCGTCAACCGGGTAGATCAGTTCCTGCTCGGCGAGCTGGATCACGACCTGGACCGGGCCCTCCTTACCCGCGAGGAGCTCGCGCGTCGGAAACCGAGCGCGCGTCTTTCGGCCCTGGACGTCTTCGAGGAGCAGGGACGCTTCCGGGAGGCCCGGGAGATCGCCGAGCGGGACTCGACGTGGGGCGGGCGGTCGGCGGTCGCGAGGCTGGTCAGCGCGCGCTGGTCGATAGGCGCCGCGGACACGACGGAGGTCCGGAGCGCCCTGGCGTCCCTGGGTGGCTCTCCGCCTCCCGACGTGGCGCTCGACGTGGCCTTCAGCCGCGCGTTCCTCGCGGCCATCCTCGGCGATCGGCCCGCGTACGACGCCGGGGTGGCCCAGATCGAGTCCCTCATCGGGGGCCCCCTGGCCGGCATGGCCGCCGTGCGCGACACGGCCCAGGTCCGCCGAGCCGTCGAGTCCGCGCTCCAGGCGAGGTGGATGGCGATGCGGGGACGGGAGACGGAAGCGTACGAGCTGCTGAATGGCGCGTCCGGCGTCGACTTCTTCGCGGACATGGTCGGTGAGCTCGCCCTCGAGGTCGGTCGGTGGTCCGAGGCGGTGAAGGTCAACGAGGGGATCTCGCGATCCACGCCTGGCCGCTCGGCGGCCAAGTTCCGCCTTGGGCGCGCGTACGAGGAGCTGGGCGACCGGGAGCGCGCCCTGGACGCCTACCGGACCTTCCTGTCGCGCTACGAGAAGGCGGACCCGGGCCTCCCCTGGGTCGAGGAAGCCCGGAGCGCCGTCGCGCGCCTGGGCGGTTAGCCCGGCCGCCGGAGCCTACGAGCCCAGCGACGCGAAGAAGTCGTTCCCCTTGTCGTCCACCAGGATGAAGGCGGGGAAGCCCTCGACCTCGATGCGGTAGATCGCCTCCATCCCCAGCTCCGGGTACTCCAGGAGCTCCACCTTCTTGATGTTCTCCTTGGCCAGGACGGCGGCGGGGCCGCCGATGGAGCCCAGGTAGAAGCCCCCGTGCTTCTTGCAGGCATCCGTGACCTGACGACTCCGGTTCCCCTTGGCGATCATGATCATGGAGCCGCCGTGGGACTGGAAAAGGTCCACGTAGGGGTCCATGCGTCCGGCCGTGGTGGGACCGAAGGAGCCCGAGGGCAGACCGGCCGGCGTCTTGGCCGGGCCCGCGTAGTAGACCGGATGGTCCTTCAGGTACTGCGGCATGTCCTCGCCGCGGTCGAGGCGCTCCTTGATCTTCGCGTGGGCGATGTCGCGGGCCACGATGAGCGTGCCCGTGAGGGCGAGGCGGGTCTTCACCGGGTACTGCGTCAGCTGCGCGAGGACCTCGGCCATGGGGCGATTCAGGTCGACGGCGACGCCGCCCTCCTCGCGCCGTGTCCGATACGCTTCGGGGATGAACCGTCCGGGATGACGCTCCAGCTCCTCGATCCAGATCCCCTCGCGGTCGATCCTGGCCTTCACGTTCCGGTGCGCCGAGCACGACACGCCCATCCCCACGGGACAGGATGCGCCGTGCCTGGGCAGGCGCACGACGCGCACGTCCAGCGCGAAGTGCTTGCCGCCGAACTGGGCGCCGATCCCGGTCTCCTGGGCCGCCTTCAGGAGGGCCTTCTCCAGCTCCGGGTCTCGGAAGGCCCGACCCAGGGCGTTCCCCTCGGTGGGGAGGCCGTCGAGGTAGCCCGTGCTCGCCAGCTTCACGGTCTTCAGGTTGGCCTCGGCGGAGGTGCCGCCGATGACGAAGGCGAGGTGGTAGGGCGGGCAGGCGGCCGTGCCCAGCGTCTTCATCTTCTCGGTGAGCCAGGGGATGAGCTTCTCCGGGTTGAGGAGCGCCTTGGTCTCCTGGAAGAGATAGGTCTTGTTGGCCGAGCCCCCGCCCTTGGCCACGAAGAGGAACTTGTACTCGGCGCCCGACGTGGCGTGGAGGTCGATCTGCGCCGGGAGGTTGTTCCCCGAGTTCTTCTCCTCGTACATGGTGAGGGGGATGGTCTGGGAGTACCGGAGGTTCTCGTGGGTGTAGGTCTCGTAGACCCCGCGCGAGAGTGCCTCCTCGTCGCCGCCACCCGTCCACACCTGCTGCCCCTTCTTGGCGTAGACCGTCGCGGTTCCCGTGTCCTGGCAGAACGGGAGCACCCCTTCGGCAGCCACCTCGGCGTTGCGCAGCATGGCCAGGGCCACGCCCCGGTCGTTGGCGCTCGACTCCGGGTCGTCCAGGATCGCTGCCACCTGCTCCAGGTGCCTGGTGCGCAGGAAGAACGACACGTCGCGCATGGCCTCGCGAGCCAGGAGGGTGAGGCCGTCCGGGTCGACCTTCACCACCTCGTGACCGTCGAAGTCGGCGACGGTGACGTGGTCGGTGGTCAGCAGTCGATACGCGGTGTCGTCCGCGGTCAGGGGGAACGGATCCTGATAGGCGAAATCAGCCATGGTGGCGCTCCTGTCGTCCCTTGTCGTGCCGCGCCGTCCGTAGGGGCGCGGGGGGCGCCGGCGTCGCGTCGGGAGGGGGACCGGCCGGCTCGCCTCAGAAGGCTAGGGAAGGGGGACGCCCGATGGAAGGCGTGGGCGGCTACCCCCACGCCTCGCGGTACCCCACCCAACAGTGCCAGGCGGCGATGAGCAGCACGCCCACGGCGGAGACGGACATGAAAACCGTCCCCAGGCCGGGCCACGAGTGCGTGGTGAAGTTGGCCACCTGCTTCGTCCCCACCACCACCGGCATGAAGGGCGTGATGTTCACGGGCGCCCGGGGGTCCAGGTCGTGTCCGAAGACCCACAGCTTGTACACGAACCGCGCCAGGGAGAAGAGGCCGACGTAGGCCGTGAGCACGCTCACGTCGATGAGCGAGCGCACCTTGCCGATGGCTGCGGCCCGGAGCGTCAGGATGGTCAGGAAGCCGAGGGCGAAGGGGATCCAATCGAGATCCGCGAACTCGCTCCGCTCGATCCGGCGCATGCCGATGTAGTGGTTGAGCTCGTTGATCTCCTGGATGTCGTGGCCGTCGTGCCCGCCCCCGAGCTTGTAGGCGTACACGTCCAGGTAGAGGCCCTGAGGGTACTGGGGCGCCTCCATGCTGATGCGCCACAACGGCTGCGTGAAGCTCAGCAGAAGGGGGATCACGAGGAGTGCCAGGAGGATCCTGCCGCGGAAGCGGATCGGCTCGTCCAGGAACGCTTCGAAGCGGTCCACCAGGGGCCGCAGCTTGGTTTCCAACGTCACCTTTCCATCCCTCCATGGGCCGGCCCGCGAGGGGTCCGACCATTCGTCTACACGAGGTCACCTGTGCGGAGTCGCCGCCTGGCCATCGCCCAGGCCGCCGATCCCACCAGAAGGGGCCAGAGCACGCCGATGGCGAAGAGCCATGTCGGCCCCAGGCGGTCGTAGAGGAAGAAGCCCACCGGACCCAGGGTGCCCAAAGCGGGCTCCGCGCCCGACAGAAGCGCGAGGCGCGCGCTCTCCACCGGGTTGACGGCCGCCAGCGCGAAGACGGCGGAGGCCGGGAGCCGCCATTGGAGCATCAGGCCCACCAGCCCGAAGTCGAGAAGGGCCACGCCCAGCACCCAGGCCAGCAGTAGGTACATCAGGACCCGTTCGGGTTCGCTCACCCGCGCCGATATGGCCAGCCCGATGCCGGTGAAGCTCCACAGCAATGCGGCGCTCACCAACAGCGAGCGAGCCAGGAAGACCCAGGGCACAGCCTGGTGGAAGACCACGGAGCCGATCACCGCCAGGCCGGGCATGAGGACGACGAGGGGCAGCACGAGCGCCCCGTATCGGACCAGCGTCACCGCGCCGAAGTAGTCGTCCCGGGTGATGGGGTGGCTGAAGAGCAGCTCGAGCGTCCCGTCTCCGCGGGCACGGCTGACCGCCAGTCCCGTTCCCGTCAGGGCCAGGAGCGGGAGGAGCACGACCAGCGCGTGGCTAAGCGAGAGAAGCACCCGGTCCATGCCGGTGAAGCCCATGACGCCGGACTCGCGCAGACCCACAACGATGAACAGGACTGCCAGGGCCGCGTACAGCCCCCCGCAGAAGAGCAGCCACCGGGACCGCAGGACGTCGCCGCCCTCGAGGCGCGCGAGCGCCGCGACGCGCACCGGGGTCGAGGGAGCCTGGACGGCGGCCATCGCGTCGACGCTCACGAGGCCCTCCTCTCCTCGGCACCCGCCAGGCTGTCGCGCAGGTCGCGCCACCACGCCCCGGCGTTCAGACGCTCGGCGAGCTCGGGGGCCGTGACCGGGGCGTCGAGCACGATGCGCCCTTCCTCCAGCACCACCACGCGGTCCACCAGGCGGCGGACCTCGTCGAGACGGTGCGAGCACAGCAGGAGCGTGGCTCCGGCGGCCCGCTCGTCGAAGAGCCGGAAGAAGGCGTTCCGCGCCTCGTGATCGAGGCTCGCCGTGGGCTCGTCCATGATCAGCAACGAGGCCGGTGCGGCGAGGGCGAGTGCGATGAGCAGCTTCTGCTTCGTGCCCCCGGAGAGGGCGCGCACGGGACGCCGGCGGAGCGCCGGCAGGTCCAGATCGATCGCCGCCGCGGTGCTCCGTATCTCGGCCTCGTCCAGGCCCCGAAGGGCGGTGACGGCACGCGTGACCTCACCGACCGTCGCACCCAGTCGTGGCGCCGTCTGCGGGACGTAGGCGAGACGGGACGCGAGGCGCGTCCGGTGACGGAACGGATCCTCGCCCGCCAGTCGCACCATGCCCTCGCAGCGCAGGATGCCCATCACCGCACGCACCAGGGTGGACTTCCCCGAGCCGTTCGGGCCGACGAGCGCCACGCGGTCGCCGGAGGCGAGGTCCAGGGAGACGCCGTCGAGCGCCCGCACGCTCCCGAACCGTTTGCTCACTTCCTTCAACTCGACGCGCATCTTCGTCGCTCTCCTCCGCTCACGCCGGACCCGGCGCGGACATGCGGGGATGGGGATCGGTCAGGAGGGTCTCGGGCTCGAGCAGGGGGAAGACCCGGGCCGCCACGTCCAGCAGCTCCAGAGCGATCGTCCCGCGGAAGAAGGCGAGCTCCGGATGACGCGCCACGAGGCTCTCGGAGAGGCTGCGCGGCTCGTAGGCCACGTCGCCGGTCCCGTCGCCGTCCAGGTCGTAGCCCTCGTAGTCGTCGAAGTAGTTCCCACGCCAGACCACGCCCTGTGCGTTGCCGCGACCCTCCACGGCGACATGGGTCACGTTGGCCCGGAATGCGTTGCCGACGAACGTGTTGCGACGCTCGCTGCTGTGGAACGTGACCCCGGCGTCGCAGCCGGCGAAGGTGTTGCCGCGCACGAGGACCGAATCGCGGTCGCGGAAGGGTGAGGTGTCCAGGTAGAGACAGCTGCGGTCGTGCACGAAGCCGTTGTTCTCCACCAGGAGGTTGCCCGACTCCTTCACGCCGAGGCCCATGCCGTCGACGACCGCGTTGCCGGCGATGTGGTTGTGCCGCAGCGTGATTCCGCGGGAGTACATGACGAAGACGCCGACGATGTTCCCGCGGTAGTCGGCGTCCTCCACGACGCAGTCGTCGGAGTACATGAAGTGCGTCGCGTACCGGCTGTGCTCCACGGTGTTGTGCGCGATGCGATTTCCCGGCGAGTACCACACCAGGATGTCCCGGGAGGTCTCCAGGTGGTTCCCCTCTACGAGGGAGCCCCGCACCTCCCAGAGGCGGATCCCGTCTCCGCGGACGCCCACGGGCAGCTCCGCCAGGCCGACTACGTGGTTGCCCGCGATCGTCACGCCCTCCGATCGCTCGACGATGATCCCGAAGAGCGCATCCCTCACCGTGAGATCCCGGACCTCGATGCCGCGCCCGCTCAGGTAGACGCCACCGTCCATCTTGTCGTAGCGTCGACCGCTGCCCTCCACCGCGAATCCGAGGAGCGCGACACTGTCGGCCAGGACGCGCAGGGTCGTGCCCGAGCCGTCGGAACGGATCGTCGCGTCGGCCGGTCCCTGCAGGGTGAGGCGCCGGTGGATCTCGACAGGTCCCTCGTACGAGCCCCGTGCGAGGCACAGCACGGAGCCGGGGGCAGCACCGTCCACCAACGCCTGGAGTGCGGTCCCGGCCGGGAGGACGAGTCCCCCCGAGGGGCAGGGGAGCGCGGTGTGTGCGGCGCCGTCGTCGGGCGCGGCGCTACCCCGCGACTCCCTCTGCCCGGGGGCGACGGCCAGAGCCAGCATCGCCGCCGCCCCGTAGAGGGCTCGAGTCGGGTTCCAGCCCATGGGCCCCCTCCTCACCCCTTCACGAGCATGTAGCCCATCATCTCCAGGTGCAGCGCCGAGCAGAACTCGGTGCAGTAGTACGGGAACACGCCCGCCCTGTCGGTGACGACCGTCACGTTCGCCGTCTTGCCCGCCTCGAGGCTCAGGTTGACGTCGTAGTTGCCGAGGCCGAACCCGTGGGTCGCGTCGGGCGTCTGCTCCAGGTTCGTGATGTGGAAGTGGACGGTGTCGCCCCGGTTCACCTCCACGCGGTCTGGCCTGAAATGGCTGCGGACCGCCGTCATGTAGACGTCGACCACGCGGCCGTGGCGCTCCACCCGCGCCTGGTCCTCGGACGTCACGGCGTTGGGGTCGGGCTGATGGGTCACCTGGTTCTCCCCGACCGGCGTGTACATCTGGGCGGCGTTCAGCTTGTCCGCGCTGATGATCTGTGCGTAGTGGGGCTCACCCATGCCGATCGGCATGTCGTACAGGAGCTGCATCTGGGGCGTGGTGACGTCGATGAGCTGCATGTTCTGTGGCATGAGCGGCCCGACGTTGTTGAAGCGGTCGATGGACCACTTGTCCAGGGCCACCACGTACTGACCCTTCGGATGCTCGGTGTCGCCCTCGGGTGTGGCGAGGTGCCCGATGTTGTAGTGCACCGGGATCTTTTCGAGGACCTTCATGTCCTTCAGGGACCACTTCGCGATCTTCGACTCGATGAAGATCGACGTGTAGCCGTTGCCCTGGTCGTCCCAGTTCGTGTGCAGCGGTCCGAGGCCGATCTCCACCTGCCCGTGCAGCGCCGTCTGGAAGCCGATGATCGGCACCCCGTACGGATCCGCGCCCTCGAAGTTCTTCGCGTCGATGGCCGCCTTGATCTTCGACCAGTCGTAGATGGTTTCGTGGGTGTCGAGCTTGCCGGAGACGGCCAGGTACTGCCCGTCGGGCGTCACGTCCACGCCGTGGGGGCTCTTGGGCTCCGGCACCAGGTAGAGCAGCCCCTCGTCGATGGAGGTGGACAGGGGGATCACGCGCACGCCCTGCACGGTCTGCGTATTCCCGGCCTGCGCCGCGACCTCGGCGGCCTTCCGCCAGTCGATGACGTGCATGTAGTCCATGTCGTTCTGCGACGCACCGGACTCGAGGGGTGGTTCACCGTCCATGACGCCGCCGTGGGACCGCTCGGTGTCGAAGGAGTTGATGAACACCCATCCGTCGCTCACCAGCTTGCCCGCGTCGGAGAGGTCCTGCATGTAGGGCGGGAGCTCCATCGCGAAGGACCGCGACGGATCGAGCCGACCCGTCGTGCGGTCGAACTTCCAGAACATCACCGCGCCCCGGTACTTGTCGTCGAAGTCCGAGATGGGCGCGTAGCTGCCGTCCAGCGGCACCGGGTACTGCCCGCCCTCGATGACGTAGTCGGTGTTGGGCGTGACGAAGGCGCCGCCGTGGTCCGTGCCCAGGATCGGCGAGTGGACGATCTGGGTGGTCGCGAAGTCCTCGAGGCTGATCACCGCGACCCGGGCGTTGGCCTTGTCGTTGATGAACAGGAACTGCCCGTCGTAGTCGCCGTTCGTCTCACTGAGGGCCGGATGGTGGCTGTCGCCCCAGGTCAGCTTCTTGCTCCCGGGGGAGCTGCTCGCCATGAGGACCTTGGTCTGATCGTCGAAGCCGTATCCCTGCCACGGCTCCGGAGTGAATACGCCGATGTACTTGAGGATGCGCATCGACGGGACGCCGATGACGATCACCTGACCGCTGTGGCCTCCCGAGGCGAACATCACGAAGGGGTCCGTGCGGCCCGTGGGCGTGTACGTCTTGAGCGCGGCCACCACGTCCGCCTCGCTCAGGTTCCGCGCGCGCATGAGGTCCTGCACCGACGCGCCCGCTCCGTCGCCTCCCGATCCGCCGCACCCCGCGAGCACGGCCACCGCGGACACCCCGAGAACCCGACGGACCACGCGGTGCGTCCACATCTCCTGTGCCATGAGTTCCTCCTGTCTGGTCGGTTCGCCGCTGGGCGCGACTACTTCTGCTTGCCGAAGTTCCTGATGATCTCCCTGAGGGCCGCCACCACGGCCGGCTTGCTCCCCAGGTCGGGGTTGCCCACCATGGCGGGGCTCCGCCCCACGGCGGTGCCGCCGTAGACGATGGCCGTCTCGATCTCCTGATCGGTGACGCTGTCCTGCCATGCCGTGTCGTGGTAGTTCCGCGGCTTCGGGACCAGCGCGGTGCCGCCCGGTCCGTCGCCACGGCCCTCGGCGCCGTGGCAGACGGCGCACCGAGTCGAGAAGATCTGCTGTGCCTCCTGGCGTGCGTCCGCCGTGACCTGGGCGGACGCCTCGCCGGAGCCCGCGCTCTCCGCGGCAGCCTGGCTGCCGCCGGACGCATCGCCCTGCTCGCCGCCGCATGCGGCCAGGACGCCCAATACGAACAGGGCACCCACCGCGAGTGCTCGCCTTGCGTCGTTCATTCCGTGCCTCCCCTCCGGGGTGTACGATGGAGTATCAGTATTGATCATGTGAATATGATGTTTAATCCCACACTCTTCTCGCATTCGGCCTCGTCAAAGGGAGGCGCCGTGTTTCGAGAGATCCTCCACGGTGGTCTCCGTGAAGAAGGTCTTCACTGAAGAGGAGACGTCCTTCCAGCGGGCGTGTGCCGCACACGGGTTCTCGTCGCTGCACCGTGCCCGACCCAGCAGGCATCCGGACCTGCCCACGAGCTCGTCGAACGGGTCGACTACCTGCTGGAGGGTGAGGCCCGAAGCAGCCACGCGCAGGCGGAAGCCTCCGTGAGGCCCCCGTGTCGAGGAGAGGAGTCCGTCACGCGCCAGCGCGTGAAGGATCTTCGACAGGTAGTTCCTGGGCACGTCCAGCGCCTTGGCGATGTCCTCGACGCGCGCGAGCTCCTCGCCTTCGGCCTCGGCCAGGTACAGCACCGCCTTGAGGGCGTAGACCGCAGTCTGCGAGAGGATCATCGCGCGCACTGTCGAAACCGGATGGTCATATTGATCATGATAATATGATCAATCCGGGGCGCAAGAGCCCCTGCCGTGCGGACCGGTGCCCCGGTGGCGCCAGCGCCGCGCGCGCACCATCCTTGCCTCCGCGTGGCACGCGGCCGAACCGTCAAGCCGCCTGCCCGGACTTCCAACAGAAGAGTGGGGACAACCCGGGTCTCCGGGAGAAGATCGCCAAGCTGGGCCGATGAAGTCCGGCGCCGGCTCCCCTCGAATCATCCGTACCGACGAGGAGCGTTCCATGGCACGCTACCTGCGCGTTCCGACCCTTCTGACCCTGGGCCTCACAGCCGCCCTCTGCCTCGCGCCGCCCGCCGCCGTACACGCGCAGGACGCACCCCTCTGGCTCCGCTACCCGGCCATCTCCCCCGACGGCCGGACCATCGTCTTCGCCTTCAAGGGCGACCTCTACTCGGTGCCGGCCGGCGGCGGGGAAGCCAGGCCGCTGACCCTGGGCGAATCGCACGAGTTCTCACCGGTGTGGAGTCACGACGGCAGGTCCATCGCCTTCGCGTCGGACCGGTACGGGAACTTCGACGTCTTCGTGATGCCCGCGGCGGGCGGTGAGGCCATCCGCCTCACGTTCCACTCGACGCGGGAGATTCCCAGCGCCTTCACCGCCGACGACGGGGCCGTCCTCTTCTCCGCCTACCGCCAGGAGCTGGCGACCGACGCACAGTTCCCCATCGGGCTGATGACGCAGCTCTACTCCGTCCCGGTGACGGGAGGACGCGTGGGCATGGTCCTGCCGGTCCCGGCGATCAACGCCACGGTGGACGCCGCGGGCGGGAAGGTCATCTACGAGGACGTGAAGGGATACGAGGACGCCTGGCGCAAGCACCACACGTCGTCCGTGACCCGGGACGTCTGGGTCTACGACCGGGCCACGGGCGGGTACCGGCAACTCTCCGCGTTCGCCGGCGAGGACCGCAACCCGGTCTTCGACGCAGACGGGAACGGCTTCTTCTACCTGACGGAGCAGAGCGGCTCGTTCAACGTGTACCGGAGCTCCATCTCCGATCCCGCCTCGAACGTCGCCGTCACGCATTTCGCCGACAACCCGGTGCGTTTCCTGACGCGGGCCAACACCGGCGTGCTCTGCTTCGGCTTCCGCGGCGACATCTACACGATGACGCCGGGATCCGAGGCCGCGAGGGTGCCGATCCGCATCGCCGCGGACGGGCGGGTGACCGTCGCCAAGATCGTGCCGGTTGCCGACCACTTCACCGAGGCGACGCTGTCGCCGAATGGGAAAGAGTTCGCCTACGTGTTCCGGGGCGAGATCTTCGTGACCAGCGTGGAGGGCGGCGTCACCAAGCGCGTCACGAACACGCCCTGGCAGGAGCGCAGCGTCGGCTTCAGCCCCGACGGCCGATCTCTCGTCTACGCCGCCGAGCGTGACAGTAGCTGGAACGTCTACACCACCACGATCTCACGGGCGGAAGAGCCGTACTTCTTCGCCTCCACCGTGCTCGAGGAGAAGCCCGTCGTGGCGACGGCGGAGGAGGAGTACCAGCCGGCCTTCTCCCCCGACGGGAAGGAGGTGGCCTACCTCGAGAACCGCGTCGTTCTGAAGGTGGCCGATCTCGCCAGCGGGCGGACCCGCACGATCCTCACGGCCGATCACAACTACTCGTACGCCGACGGGGACCAGTACTACCAGTGGTCACCGGACGGGAAGTGGTTCCTGGTCCAATACGGCTACCACGACCGGATCTTCACGCCCCAGGTCGGACTGGTCTCGTCCGCGGGAGATGGCGAGCTGCACGATCTGACCCGGAGCGGCTACGACGACGTCCAGCCGAAGTGGGTGCTGGACGGCAAGGCGATGATCTGGGGCTCGGACCGCGAAGGGACGCGCCAGCAGGGCGGCAACCTCGCGAGCGGCGACGTCTATGCCATGTTCTTCTCCCGCGCGGCGTGGGACCGCTTCCGCCTCACCAAGGAGGAGCTCGCCCTCGCGAAGGAAAAGGAGGACAAGGAGGCGGGTGGGGCGGTGTCCGGCGCGAAGGCGGACGCGACGAAAGCGGCGGCCGATACCGTGGAGAAGGACGTCGTCATCGACTGGGACGGCCTTACGGATCGCAAGGCGCGCCTCACCGTGCACACGTCCCCGACGAACGACTGGCTGCTGTCGAAGGACGGCGAGAAGCTCTTCTACCTCACCGTGTTCGACAAAGGCAACGACCTCTGGGTGACGGAGCCCCGCACGCGCGAGACGAAGCTGTTCGCCAAGCTGGGCGCGGACAACGCACGCATGGAGATCTCTCCCGACGGCAAGTTCATCTTCGTGCTGGCCGATGGGAAGCCGGTGAAGGTCGGGACGGACGACGGCAAGGTCACACCGATCAAGACCGGCGGCGAGATGGTGCTGAAGGCGGCCGACGAGCGGGCGTACATCTTCGACCACGCCTGGCGACAGTTCAAGGAGAAGTTCTATCTCCCCGAGATCACCAACGTCGACTGGCCCTACTACTATCGGGAGTACGCGCGCTTCCTCCCGTACATCGACAACAACTACGACTTCGCCGAGCTGCTGAGCGAGATGCTCGGCGAGGTGAACGCGTCGCATACCGGCGGCCGCTTCAACGCCGCGCAGCCGAACACCGACGAGACGGCGGAGCTGGGGCTCCTGTACGACTTCTCCTGGACGGGCGACGGCGTCCGGGTGGCCGAGGTGGTCACGGGGGGACCGGTCGACAAGGCGGCGTCGAGGATCACGGCCGGCGACGTCATCGAGCGGATCGACGGCCAGCCGATCACGCCCGCTATCGACTTCTACGCGCTGCTCAACCGGAAGGCCGGCGAGCTGACGCTGCTCTCGGTGCTCGACCCCCGCACCAACGCCCGCCGGGACGAGTCGGTCAAGCCGATCGCCGCCAGGGAGGAGAGCGAGCTGCTCTACCAGCGCTGGGTGCGCCAGCGACGGGCCGAGGTGGATTCGCTGTCGGGTGGGACGATCGCCTACGTGCACGTCCGGTCCATGAACGACGCCAGCATGCGCACGGTGTTCGACGAGGTGATGGGCCTGGGATGGGGAAAGAAGGCCGTCATCGTCGACACGCGCTTCAACGGCGGCGGCAACATCCACGAGCAGCTTTCGGACTTCCTGAGCGGGAAGGTCTACTTCGACGTCGTGCCGCACGGGCAGCGCGTAGGCTTCGAGCCGATGGACAAGTGGACGAAGCCCTCCATCGTCATCATCAACGAGAGCGACTACTCGGACGCACACCTCTTCCCGCTCGCGTACAAGCTCAAGGGGATCGGCAAGACGATCGGGATGCCGGTGCCCGGCACGGGAACGTTCGTGTGGTGGGAGCGCCAGATCGATCCGACGCTCGTGTTCGGCATCCCCATGGGCGGATGGCGCATGCCCGACGGGCGATTCGGCGAGGGCACGCAGCTCGAGCCGGACATCCGGGTGAAGAACGATCCGGCGGTCATGACCGCCGGCCGGGATCAGC
>CAZPZU010000051.1:0-37492 GCA_964591135.1 uncultured Gemmatimonadaceae bacterium
ACGGCGAGTCGTACAAGATCATCGTGGCCGAGGCCGCGAAGAACGCGCTGAAGGAGGCGGGCGGCGAGTACTACGAGCGCGTCTTCATCACGCACCCCATCGTCGAGAACAACAAGTGCGTAGGTGCGGTCGGCTTCAGCGTCCGCGAGAACAAGTTCTACATCTTCAAGGCCAAGGCCACGCTCGTCGCCATGGGCGGCGCGGTGCACGTGTTCAAGCCGCGCTCGACCGGTGAGGGCTTCGGGCGCTCCTGGTATCCGCCCTTCAACTCGGGCGCCAGCGCCTTCTTCACGATCTACGGCGGCGCCGAGATGACCTGCCAGGAGGTGCGCTTCATCCCCGTGCGCTTCAAGGACGCGTACGGCCCGGTGGGCGCGTGGTTCCTGCTGTTCAAGGCGATCGCCACCAATGCCTACGGCGGCAACTACATGCAGGAGAACGCCGCCGAGCTCGACAAGTGGGAGCCATACGGCAAGGTGAAGCCTCGTCCGGCCAACATCCGCAACTGGCTCATGATGCTGGACGTGATGGACGGCAAGAGCCCCATCTACATGCAGACCGCCGACGCGATCAAGAAGATCGCCGACGAGGCTCCCGACGAGAAGTCGGCCGCCAAGAAGCTCAAGGAGCTCGAGGCCGAGGCGTGGGAGGACTTCCTGGACATGACGATCTCGCAGGCGATCCTGTGGGCCTCGACGAACACCGAGCCCGACAAGAAGCCGTCCGAGATCATGGCCTGCGATCCCTACTTCATCGGGTCGCACTCCGGTGCGTCCGGAGCGTGGGTGTCCGGGCCCGAGGATCTCCAGAACGACGAGACCAAGAGCGAGTACTTCTGGGGCTACGCGAACATGACGACCGTCGGTGGGATGTTCGCCGCGGGCGACGCGTCCGGTGCCTCCAGCCACAAGTTCTCCTCCGGGTCGCACGCCGAGGGCCGCATCGCCGCGAAGTCGGCCATCTCGTACATCGTCGACCACAACGAGCCCCTCAAGGTCGACGACGCCACCCTGACGACGCTGAAGGACGAGGTCCTGAAGCCCCTGTCGATGTTCGAGGAGCACAAGGGTGACACGACGGATCCGGAGATCAATCCGAACTACATCCGCCCGAAGCAGTTCATGTATCGACTGCAGAAGATCATGGACGAGTATGCGGGCGGTGTGTCGGCCCAGTTCAAGACCAACGATCAGCTCCTGGCCAAGGGGCTGGAGCTGCTGACCTTCCTCAAGGAGGACAGCACGCACCTGGCGGCGCCCGACCTGCACGAGCTGATGCGGTGCTGGGAGGACGTCCACCGGCTGTACCAGGCCGAAGCCCACGTGCGGTCGATCCTCTTCCGGGAGGAGACGCGCTGGCCCGGCTACTACTTCCGGGCGGACAAGCCGCACATGGACAACGACAACTGGCTGGCCTTCTGCAACTGCGTCTACCACAAGGACACGGGCGAGTGGGAGATGAAGAAGCGGCCGGTGAAGTACCTGACCACCTAGGCGGTCACCGCTCCCGGGTCCCGGGCGCCGTCGGCGCCCGGGACCGCGGGAGGAAGCGGTGGACCGCGACGGCTGGCCGCGAGGCGAGCCGGCGTGGTCCCGGCCGGGAGGGGGACGGTCGGGAAGCCGAAAACGGAACGGAGTGACCGATCCCGAGCCCGCCTCGACCCGCTGAGGGACACATGACGAAATCCGCTGCCACCTGCCCCCACTGCGGATCCGGACTGAAGCGCTGGCGCGTACCCGACGGCGCTACCTGGGGAGAGGAGTTCTTCCTGGTCTGCTTCAACGACGAGTGCTCGTACTACAAGGAAGGTTGGGACTGGATGATGTCCGAATACAGCCAGACCGCCTCCTACCGGTTCGCCCTCAATCCCTCCACCGGTGGGACCCTCCCGATACCCGTTTGGTCAGCTACCGCGACGCGCGACATGATCATCGACGACGAAGAGGAGAGCGAGCCATGAGCGGCGACACCGAGATGGGCGGCACGGGAGGCCCACGCGTACCGCTGCAGGAGAAGATCCTGGACGAGTACGCCCGGCTCGGGCCGGACGACGAGTTCACGTTCGACTGCCACCCTGGCGTGTCGTGCTTCAACTGCTGCTGCAGCGACGTGAACATCTTCCTGTCCCCCTACGACGTCCTGCGCCTGAAGCAGCGCCTCGGCCTGACGTCGACGCAGTTCCTCGCGCGCCACGCCCTCGTCCCGATCCAGAAGGACATGAAGACCCCCGTGGTCCTGCTGAAGATGCGGGACGACGAGAAGAAGACGTGTCCCTTCCTGGGCGAGAACGGGTGCCAGGTCTACTCCGACCGACCCTGGCCCTGCCGGATGTTCCCGCTGGGCCTGGCCGCGCAGCGGGACACGCCCGACGGCTGGCGGGGAGAGCGCTTCTACTTCCTGCTCGAGGAAGACGCCTGCAAGGGCTTCGAGGAGCCGAGGAAGTGGAGCGTGCGGGACTGGCTCGAGAACCAGGGCATCGACGCCTACGACGACTGGGGCGAAGCCTACAAGGAGCTCACGCTCCACGAGTTCTTCGACAACGGCGGCGTGCTGGCTCCCGAGAAGCTGGAGATGTTCTTCACCGCCTGCTACGACCTGGACAAGTTCCGCGCCTTCGTCTTCGAGTCGACGCTGCTCCAGCGCTTCGACGTGGACGAGGACTTCGTCCACGAGATGAGCTTCGATGACGAAGCCCTCCTCCGCTTCGCCTTCCTCTGGCTGCGCTTCAGCCTCTTCGGCGAGCCGACCATGAGGCCGAGGCCGGAGGTCCTGGAGGCGTTCCAGGGATCGGTGGACAAGAAGAGGGTCTTCGGCCGGACCCGGGCCGGCGGCATTGTGGAGGCGGCGCCATGAGCGGACCGAAGGCGGGGAGCACGGTCCTCGTCGTGGGCGGTGGGATCAGCGGCATCAGCGCCGCCGTGGAAGCTTCCGAGGCCGGCTGCGAGGTCGTCGTCGTCGAGAAGGAGGCCTTCCTGGGCGGGCGCGTTGCCCGCGCCCACCAGTACTTTCCCAAGCTGTGCCCTCCGCAGTGCGGCCTGGAGATCAACCTGCGCCGCTTCAAGTCGAATCCCCGCATCCGCGCTTTCACGCTGGCCGAGGTGGAGCGGATCACGGGCGGACCGGGCGACTTTCACGTCACCGTCCGCCAGCACCCCCGCTTCGTGAACGAGAAGTGCACGGCGTGCGGCGCCTGCGTGGACGTGTGCCCGGTGGAGCGGCCGGACGCCTTCAACCTGGGGATGTCCACCACCAAGGCGGTCTACCTACCCTACGAGATGGCCTATCCCATGCGGTTGGCCATCGACGGCAACGCCTGCCTGGGCGCCGAATGCGGGAAGTGCGTTCCGGCCTGTCCCTTCGACGCGATCGAGCTGGGCATGGAGGAGCGCACGCTCGAGATCGACGCGCAAGCCGTGATCGTGGCGACGGGGTGGGACCCCTACGACGCCTCCGGCATCGAGGGCCTCGGCTTCGGGACGCACCCCGATATCGTCACGAACGTCATGATGGAGCGCCTGGCGGCGCCCACCGGACCGACCGGTGGCCGCATCGTCCGGCCCTCCGACGGGAGCGCGCCGGGCTCGGTGGCGTTCGTGCAGTGCGCCGGGTCGCGTGACGACAACTACCTGAAGCACTGCTCGGGCGTCTGCTGCATGGGTTCGCTCAAGCAATCGCGCTACGTCCGCGAGCAGTTCCCCGACGCGGACATCTGGATCTTCTACATCGACATCCGCGCGCCGGGGCGGCTCGAGGACTTCTACGCGGCCAGCCAAGAGGACGAGAAGCTCCACCTGGTGAAGGGGAAGGTCGCGCGCATCGGACCGGACGCGGCGACCGGCGCCCTGATCGTCGAAGCGGAGGACGTGCTCTCCGGAACCCGGCTGAGCCAGGCCGCCGACCTGGTCGTGCTGGCTACGGGCATCGTGCCCGCCGACACGAGCGGCATCGCGGTCGACGGAGGCTTGCGGAAAGACGAGCACGGCTTCCTCACGCGGGAGCAACCTTTGGAGGGGCTTCTGGTGGCCGGATGCGCCGCCCGCCCCACCGACGTCGCGACCTGTGTCCGGGACGCGACCTCGGCCGTGACGAAAGCCCTGCAGTTCTGCCAGGAGTAGCGCCGTGGAGAAGAAACTCGCCCTCTACGTATGCAAGGGCTGCGACGTCGGAGCCTCCCTCGACACGGCCGCGCTGTGCGCTCTGGCGAAAGAGGAATTCGACCTCGAGATCTGCCGCGAGCACGAGTGCCTGTGTGGGGACGAGGGCCGCGAGCTGATCCGCAAGGACGTCCTGGACGGCGTGGACGCTCCGGTGGTCGCCGCCTGCTCGCCCCGCTTCATGGCCGACGCCTTCACCTTCGACGGGTGCCGGACCGAGCGCGTGAACCTGCGCGAGCATGTGGTGTGGAGCCACGAGCCGAACGACGAAGACACCCAGATGATGGCCGAGGACTACGTGCGCATGGGCATCGTGCGCGCGCAGAAGGCCAGGCTTCCCGAGCCCTTCCACGAGGAGATCGACGATACCCTCCTGGTCGTGGGCGGGGGGGTGGCCGGCATGAGCGCCGCGCTGGGCGCCGCGCGGGCCGGCCAGGATGTGGTCCTCGTCGAGAAGGCCGAGGAGTTGGGCGGCTGGATGGGGAAGTTCTCCCGCCACGTCCCGCACCGCGCCCCCTACCGCGAGCCGGTGCCGTCCGACGTGGACGCCCGCATCACGGAGGTACGCGCCGAGTCCCGCATCACAGTCCATACCGGCACCAGGATCGAGCGCATCTCGGGCCAGCCGGGCCAGTTCGACGTGACGTTGCGCAGGAACGGTGACAGCTCGTCGCTGCGCGTCGGCGCGATCGTCCAGGCCACCGGCTGGAAGCCCTACGACGCCACGCACCTCGGGCACCTGGGCTACGGCACGAGTCCCAACGTTATCACGAACGTGCAGATGGAGGAGCAGATCGCGGCCGGCCGCATCGCCCGTCCGGGAGACGGGAAGGCGCCCCGCCGCATCGCCTTCATCCAGTGCGCCGGCTCCCGCGACAAGGAGCACCTGCCGTACTGCTCGGCGGTGTGCTGCCGCGTGAGCATCAAGCACGCGCTCGTAGCACGTGAGCTCGATCCCGAGTGTGAGGTCTACGTCCTCTACAAGGACATCCGTACCCCGGGGCAGTACGAGGACTTCTACCGCAGGGCCCAGGAGGACGCCGGGATCTTCTTCACGAAGGCCGAGGTGGAGGGGGTGGAGGAGGCCGAAGGGGGCGCGTTGCGCGTCGTGGCCAACAACACGCTGCTGGGCGAGCGCATCCACATCGAGGCCGACCTCGTCGTCCTGGCCACCGGCATGGTGCCGGCCGCAGCCGACGGGGAGGCGATCCGCCGCTACACGGATGCCAAGGCCGTGGTGGCCAAGGGCGAAGCGGGCGCGCAGCTCGAGGCGGCGAAGGAGACCGTCGAGAAGCTGGCGCACCTGGAAGGCTCCGCCATTCTGAACCTGGACTACCGTCAGGGGCCCGACCTTCCGCAGCTCCGCTACGACTTCCCCGACTCGCACTTCATCTGCTTCCCCTACGAGACCCGGCGCACCGGCATCTACGCCGCGGGCGCCGTGCGCGCGCCCGGCGACGCCGAGCTCGCGCGGGAGGACGGGGCCGGCGCCGCCCTCAAGGCGATGCAGGTCCTGAGGCTGGCGAAGGACGGCGCGGCGGTCCATCCCCGCTGGGGCGACATGTCGTACCCGGACTTCTTCATGCAGCGGTGCACGCAGTGCAAGCGGTGCACGGAGGAGTGCCCCTTCGGGACGCTCAACGAGGACGCGAAGGGGACGCCCCTGCTGAACCCGATCCGCTGCCGGCGGTGCGGGATCTGCCTGGGCGCCTGCCCCGAGCGCATCATCTCGTTCGCCGACTACTCGGTGGACATGATCTCCTCGATGATCAAGGCCGTCCATATCCCGGACGAGTTCGACGAGAAGCCGCGCCTGCTCGGCCTCCTGTGCGAGAACGACGCCTACCCGGCGCTGGACACAGCCGGTCTCGCACGCATCCGGCACAGCGCCTGGATCCGCTTCGTTCCCGTCCGCTGCCTCGGCTCGGTCAACACCGTGTGGATCGCCGACGCCCTGTCGCGGGGCTTCGACGGCATCCTCCTGATCGGATGCCGCTCCGGGGACGACTACCAGTGCCACTTCATCCGGGGCAGCGAGCTCATGGAGACGCGCAGCGGCAACGTCAGGGAGAAGCTCAAGCAGCTCGCCCTGGAGGAGGAGCGCGTCCGCCTCGAGCAGCTGCCCATCAACGAGTTCCACCGCCTGCCCGAGATCATCAACGAGTTCGCCGAACAGATCGAAGAGATCGGCATGAATCCGTTCAAGGGGTTCTGAAGGAGCGATGACGATGGCCGAAGCCGTGCTGGTGAGGCCGGACCGGAAGTTCGTGGACGAGATCATCGCCTCCGGCGGAGGCGACCTGAAGCGCTGCATGCAATGCGCGAACTGTTCGGTCGTCTGCGAGCTGTCGGACGGCCAGCACCCCTTCCCGCGCAAGGAGATGGCGTGGGCGCAGTGGGGGCTCGAGGACCGGCTGGTCAGCGATCCCGACATCTGGCTGTGCCACCAGTGCAACGACTGCTCGGCGCATTGTCCGCGCGGTGCGCGGCCCGGCGACGTGCTCGCCGCGCTCCGGCGCCACACCGTCGCGCACTACGCGATCCCGCGCTTCCTGGCGCGCTGGGTGAACCAGCTCGGGATGCTCCCGGTGACCTTCCTGATCCCGGTCGTCGTCCTGGCGCTGGCCCTGGTGGCCCGCGACCCGATCGCCTCGGCGCTCGGGCTCGAGTCGGAGCCGGCGCTCTACGCCGAGTTCTTCCCGCACTGGCTGCTCATCGGGCTGTTCGGGTCACTCACGACGCTGTCGTTCGTGCTCGCGATCGTGTCACTCACCCGGATGTGGGGCGACATGCGCGCGGCCGACGTGGCCGCGGGGCGCTACAAGGTCGCCGCCGGCTTCCTCGCCAGCTTCCTCGTGGCC
The DNA here is from genome assembly GCA_964591135.1 of uncultured Gemmatimonadaceae bacterium. Classification (GTDB taxonomy): domain Bacteria; phylum Gemmatimonadota; class Gemmatimonadetes; order Longimicrobiales; family Gaopeijiaceae; genus SZUA-318. Next base: position 7,016 of record CAZPZU010000051.1, read on the forward strand.
CTGAAGTCGATCCTGGCCCACGACCGCTTCGGCTTCTGCCAGGCGCAGGCGCCGCGGCGGATCTCGCACCTGGCGCTCTTCTACGGCTTCCTGGCGCTGTTCGTCGTCACGATCTGGGCGACCATCGACCTGTACCTGAACCCCGTGCTCGGCATCGCGCCCCGCTATCCCTTCAGCCTCCTGCACCCGATGAAGGTGCTGGCCAACGTGGGCGGTGTCGCGCTGGTCTTCGGCGCGGTAAAGGTGGTCCGGGACCGCTCGCGCGACGACAAGGGAACGCCGTCGAGCGGTGCCTTCGACTGGACGCTGGTCTGGGTCCTCCTGGGGGTCGGCCTGACCGGCTTCGCCGCGGAGATCTTCCGCTTCACCGTGGACCCGGCCGCCGGCGCCGCACGGACGCTGGCGTGGTCGGTCTACTTCGTCCACCTGGTGCTGGTCTTCCAGCTCCTGGTCTACCTGCCGTACTCGAAGTTCGCACACGTCCTCTACCGAACCGTGGCCATGGCGTACGCCGAGCACACCGGGCGGTATCGACCCGTTCGCAAGCGCTCAGCTGGGAGCGCGGCGCTCGCAGCCACCCCGGCCAGGCCGGCCCTCGGGGCCGGAGGGAGCTGAGCCCAAACGCACCGATCCGAGCTGCTCGCCTGCCCAGTGATTCCTGCGGCGCACACGACGCGCGCCGCGCCACCCGCGTCGAGGGAATGAAGATGGATCAACTGGTCAAGCCGCACGGCAGGGAGAAGAAACTCATGCCCCTGCTGTTGAAAGGCGGTGAGCTGAAGGAGGAGCGGAAGCGCGCAGCGTCGCTGAAGCGCTTCGCCATGACGTCCCGTGAGACGGGCGACGCCATCATGATGGGCATCGGCGGGTTCACCCCGCTCGAGGGCTTCATGACCGGTGAGGACTGGAAGGGTGTGTGCAAGGACATGGCCATGTCCGACGGCACCTTCTGGCCGATTCCCGTCACGATCTCGGTGAGTGAGGAGGACGCCGCGACCATCAAGGACGGAGACGACATCACGCTGGTCGACGCCGAGACCGGCACCGACATGGCGATCATGACGGTGCGGGACCGCTACACCATCGACCGCGAGCTCGAGTGCAAGGAGGTCTTCCGCACCACCGACCCCGAGCACCCAGGCGTCGCGATGGTGATGTCCCAGAAGGCGATCAACCTGGGCGGCCCGATCCGGGTGCTCAGCGAGAGCTACTTCCCCGAGGAGTTCGAGGGCGTGTACATGCGCCCGGCGGAGTCCCGGAAGCTGTTCAACGAGCGGGGGTGGAAGACGGTCGCGGCGCTTCAGCTCCGCAACCCCATGCACCGCTCCCACGAGTACCTCGCCAAGATCGCGCTGGAGACCCTCGACGGGCTGTTCATCCACCAGCTCGTGGGCAAGCTCAAGCCCGGGGACATCCCCGCCGACGTGCGCGTGAAGTGCATCGACATGCTCGTCGAGAACTACTTCGTGAAGGACTCCGTCATCCAGGGCGGCTACCCGCTGGACATGCGCTACGCCGGACCGCGCGAGGCGCTGCTCCACGCCGTGTTCCGCCAGAACTACGGCTGCAGCCACCTGATCGTCGGGCGGGACCATGCCGGCGTGGGCAGCTACTACGGCCCGTTCGACGCGCAGGAGATCTTCGAGGAGATCCCGGCCGGGAGCCTGGAAACGAAGCCGCTCAAGATCGACTGGACGTTCTACTGCTACAAGTGCCGGGGCATGGCCTCGATGAAGACGTGCCCGCACGGCAAGGAGGACAGGTTGCTGCTCAGCGGCACGGTCCTGCGCAAGACCCTCTCCGAGGGCGGCGATCCGCCGGAGGACTTCAGCCGTCCCGAGGTGCTCGAGATCCTGAAAGCCTACTACGCCGGACTGGAGGAGAAGGTGGAGGTGAAGCTGCATCACGCCGCCACGGGCGCGTGACGCAGCCTGGAAGCCGAGGGGGGACAACAACCGAGGCCCAGTGATGAACCTGATCACCATTACGCACAAGGACGGACTGGCCTTCGACGTCCGCGTACGTCGGAGGCACGTGGCCGCCGACATGGCCCCCGACGACGGGGGACGGGGCAAGGGCTTCACGCCGGCGGAGCTGCTCGCGGGAGCCCTGGGCGCCTGCGTCGCCATGCAGGTGCAGTCCTACTGCGATTCCCACGGCCACGGTGACGGCGACGTCTCGGTGAGCCTGGCGTTCGAGTTCCTGGGCAAGCCCAGGCGCGTCGGGGCCATCGCCGTGGACATCGACCTCCCCCCCGGCTTCCCAGAAGGGGAGAAGGAGGCCGTGCGGCAGGCGGCCGAGGAAGCCGTGATCTGCGAGACGCTGCGGCGCCCACCCGAGGTGGACCTGGACATCCAATTTCGATCGTGAAACCACGCCCCGCCCCGGAGCACCCAGCGCCGGGAGGGCGGACTCAGGAGGACCCGATGGAGAAGGTACAACTTGGCGGCAAGCTCATTGAGATCGACGAGGATGGGTTCATTCAGGACCCGGACTCCTGGGACGAGGCCGTCGCCCGGGATCTCGCGAAGACCGAAGCCGTCGCGGACATGACCGACGACCACTGGAAGCTCGTGAACTACCTGCGCGAGTACTACCTCGAGTACAACATGGCGCCGATGATCCGGAAGCTCTGCAAGTCCACGGGCTTCAAGCTGAAGGAGATCTACGACCTCTTCCCCAGCGGACCGGCCAAAGGGGCCTGCAAGGTAGCCGGCCTCCCCAAGCCCACCGGCTGCGTCTAGGAGTCGGTGTGCTCTGGGAACTTCTGAGGACACACAGGAGCGAGATCGCGGAGCGTTGGTTCGAGGACGCGCTGTCCGCGTACCCGCCGAGGACCGTCGACGCATGGCGCCGTGAGCGCGATCGGTTCGCGAACCCGGTGGGTCACGCCCTCCGGGTGGGTACGCGGGCAGTTCTCGATGCCCTCCTCGACGGACCCGACGCGCATGCGGCTCGGCGGGGGCTTGAGGAGATTCTCAGGATCCGCGCCGTCCAGGAGATGACGCCCTCGGAAGCCGTCCAGTTCGTCTTCCGGCTCAAGGCGGTCGTCCGGGCCGAGCTCGGCCCGATCCTCGGAGACGAGGCGGCGCGGCGAGAGCTCACGGCGCTCGAGGCGTCGATCGACGAGACCGGGCTCGCCGCGTTCGACCTCTACGTGGAGCACCGGACGCGGCTCACCGAGCTCCGCATCGAGGAGCTGAAGCGCAACATCCCCTGGGTGGTGGGTAGGGCCGAGCTGGCCGCGGCCGAGAACGCAGCGGCGGACAGGAGGGACGAATGAAGGTCGCCATCGCCCTCGCGCTCGTCGTGGGGCTCTTCGTGATGGGCATGCTCGCCCCCGTGGCGGGACTGCAGTGGACCGCGAGCGTGGCGCTCCCCTACGTCGCCGTGACCCTCTTCATCGTGGGGCTCGTGGCGAAGGTGGTGGGGTGGGCGCGCGCACCGGTGCCCTTCCGCATCCCGACGACGTGTGGCCAGCAGCGTTCCCTCTCCTGGATCGGCCAGAACAAGCTGGACAACCCGCACACCGGGCTCCAGGCCGCCGGGCGGATGGTGCTCGAAGTGCTCTTCTTCCGGTCGCTGGTGCGCAACACCACGAGCCGGATGACCGCGAGCAAGCGCCTGGTCTACGGGACCGACCTGACGCTGTGGGCCGCCGCGATGGCGTTCCACTGGTCGATGGCCTTCGTGCTTCTCAGGCACCTGCGCTTCTTCACCGAGCCGGTGCCGGCCTTCGTGGCCTTCGCCGAGAAGCTCGACGGCTTCCTCGAGGTCGGAGTGCCGGTCGTGTTCGTGTCGTCGGTGGTGTTCCTGGCGGCGCTGACCTGGCTGTTACTGCGCCGGCTGCTCAACCCGCAGGTGCGCTACATCTCGCTGATCGGGGACTACTTCCCGCTGTTCCTCCTCCTGGGCATCGGGGGAAGCGGGTTCTGGATGCGCCACGTGACGAAGACGGACGTGGCCGGCGTGAAGGAGCTGGCCCTTGGTCTCGTGCACTTCTCGCCCACGGTGCCGGCCGGAATCAACCCGCTCTTCTACGGGCACCTGTTCCTCGTGTGTGTGCTGCTGGCGTACTTCCCGCTGAGCAAGCTCGTGCACATGGCCGGGGTGTTCCTGAGCCCGACGCGCAACCTGGCCAACAACAACCGGGCGGTACGGCACGTGAATCCGTGGGACCACCCGGTGAAGGTCCACACCTACGCGGAATACGAGGACGAATTCCGCGACAAGATGATCGCGGCCGGGCTTCCGGTCGAGAAGGAATAGACGCGATGTCGAGCCCCGACGAACCTGGCTACTACGACCGGGACGAGCTACTGGAGGTCGACCCGCACCCGCCGGACACCGGGTGGATGGACACCCCCGTGGACGCGCGGCCGGGCACCTTCATCTACCCGGGCAAGACGAAGAACCTCAAGGTCCTCGACCTGCCCAACGCGCACGAGTGGGCGGTCACCGACGAGGACTGGCAGCTGCCCGAGGGATGGAAGAAGACCATCCTCGACGGGATGGCGGACCGGCTGAGCCGCTACCGTTCCTTCAAGCTGTTCATGGACATCTGCGTGCGCTGCGGCGCCTGCGCGGACAAGTGCCAGTTCTTCATCGGCTCGGGCGACCCGAAGAACATGCCGGTGCTGCGCGCGGAGCTGCTCCGCTCCGTGTATCGAAAGGACTTCACCGCGCTGGGTCGGATCTTCGGCAAGCTCGCCGGCGGCCGCGCGCTCACCCCCGACGTGATCAAGGAGTGGTTCTACTACTTCTACCAGTGCACCGAATGCAGGCGCTGCTCGGTGTTCTGCCCGTACGGCATCGACACCGCCGAGATCACGATGATGGGGCGCGAGTTGCTCGGCCTCCTCGGCCTGTACGTGAACTGGGTCATCGAGCCGGTGGCCAACTGCTACCGCATGGGCAACCACCTGGGCATCCAGCCCCACGGCCTGGTGGACACGCTGGAGTTCATGCAGGACGACATCGAGGAGGCGACGGGCATCCGCGTCGACCTCCCGATCAACAAGAAGGGGGCGGAGATCCTCTTCTTCACCCCCTCCGGCGACTTCGTGGCGGACCCCGGCATCTACACCTGCATGGCGTACATGCTGCTCTTCCACGAGCTGGGGATCGACTACACGTGGAGCACGTACGCCTCCGACGGCGGGAACTTCGGCCTCTTCACCTCCCACGAGGCGATGAAGCGGCTGAACGCCAAGGTGTACGCCGAGGCGAAGCGCTTGGGCGTGAAGTGGATCCTGGGCGGCGAGTGCGGCCACATGTGGCGCGTCCTGAACCAGTACATGGACACCATGAACGGGCCGGCCGACTTCCTCGAGGTGCCGAAGTCGCCCGTGACCGGAACCGTGTTCGAGCACGCACGCTCCACGAAGGCCATCCACATCATGGAGCTCCTCTCCGACGTGATCCGGCACGGGAAGCTGAAGCTGGACCCGTCGAGGAACGACCACATCCGCGTCACCTTCCACGACTCCTGCAATCCCGCCCGGGCCATGGGCATCCTCGAAGAGCCGCGCTACGTGATCCGGAGCGCGTGCAACCACTTCTACGAGATGCCCGAGAACACCATCCGCGAGCAGACGTTCTGCTGCGGCGGCGGGGCCGGCCTGGGCACCGACGAGAACATGGAGATGCGGCTCCGCGGCGGGCTGCCCCGGGGCAACGCCGTCCGCTGGGTCCAGGAGCGACACGGGGTCAACCAGCTCGCCGCGATGTGTGCGATCGACCGGGCCACGCTGGTGACCGTGTGCGACTACTGGGCGCCCGGGGTGAAGGTCACGGGCATCAGCGAGCTCGTCGCCAACGCGACGGTCTTCGAGGGGGAGAAGCGGAGGACCGTGAACCTCCGGCTGGAGCCGATTCCCGGGATGGAGGACGCAGAGGAGGGCGACGACGCTCCCGGCATCGTCCAGGGCGACACCAAGGTGGCGGAGGAGGTGCTCCATGGGTGATCGCGGGCGAATCGCCCTCGGGCTGGGGGTCTTCCTGGTGTTGGCGGCCTATCCGATATGGAGCGGATGGGTCTCGCCCGCACAGGCGGAGCGACCCGAGCTGGAGCTCGCCGCCGACACCTCCGGCTGTGTGGAGGACACGACCTTCATGAAGGCGAGCCACCAGCAGCTCCTCAACGAGTGGCGCACGGCGGTGGTACGCGACGGGCAGCGCATGTGGACGTCGTCCACCGGGCGCGAGTGGGAGATGAGCCTCACCGGCACGTGCCTCAAGTGCCACGAGAACAGCGCCAACTTCTGCACGCGCTGCCACGACTACGCGGACGTCCGGCCCACCTGCTGGAGCTGCCACGTGGTGCCGGAAGGGGAGGCCGGGTCATGAACGAGAGCCGACGCGACTTCCTGAAGCTGCTCGGACTGGGCACGGTGGGGGCGGGCGTGGCGCTGCCGCTGCTGGATCCGGCGCGGTGGACCCCCGCGGCCTCGGCCGCCACCCGGCCGGGCCCGGTCGCCGCCGCAGGCCGCCAGTGGGGCATGGTCGTGGACGTCGAGAAGTGCATGCGCGAGGACGTGCGCCGCGCTTGCGTCGAGGCGTGCGACCGGGAGCACAACGTCCCCCGCATCCCCGACCCCGAGGAAGAGGTCAAGTGGATGTGGACCGACGACTACGAGCACGTCTTCCCGGACGAGGTGCACGCGCACACGCCCGAGAGCGGCCGGACGGCGCCGGTGCTCGTGCTGTGCAACCACTGCACGCAGCCGCCCTGCGTGAAGGTGTGTCCGACCGCCGCCACCTGGAAGCGCGAGGAGGACGGCATCGTCATGATGGACATGCACCGCTGCATCGGGTGCCGCTACTGCATGGCCGCGTGCCCCTTCGGGGCGCGCAGCTTCAACTGGCGCGACCCGCGCGCGTGGGTCGAACGCGACGCGGATGGGAAGCCCGTCTCGGACTACCCGACCCGCACCGCCGGCGTCGTGGAGAAGTGCACCTTCTGCGCGGAGCGCATCCGCGTCGGAGGCCGACCCGCGTGCGTCGAGGCCATCGAGCAGGTCCCCGGCGCCGAGGGCGCGCTCACCTTCGGGGACGTCAACGACCCCGACTCGGACGTCAGCCGCATCCTGCGGGAGCGGAATACGGTGGTGCGTAGGGAGGGGCTCGGAACCGGGCCGAACGTCTACTACATCCTGCCCGCATCGTTCCCGGCCACGGCCGCGGACGGGAGGGTGTAGCCCCATGTTGCAGAACGTCTTCCATGGCAGCCGGCGCTACTGGGCGGTCCTCGCCCTCTGGACGCTCCTGATCCTCGTGGGCCTGGCGGCCTACAGCCGCCAGTTCGCCGAGGGGCTGAGCGTGACGGGGATGAGCCGGGACGTGTCCTGGGGACTCTACATCGCGCAGTTCACGTTCATGGTCGGTGTGGCGGCCTCGGCAGTGATGGTCGTGCTCCCGTACTACTTGCACGACTACAAGGCCTTCGGCCGGACGGTCATCCTCGGCGAGTTCCTCGCCGTGTCGGCCGTCGTGGTCTGCATGCTCTTCGTCTTCGTGGACATGGGCCAGCCGCGGCGCGTGCTGAACGTCCTTCTGCACCCGCGCCCCAACTCGGTCATGTTCTGGGACTTCATGGTGCTGGGCGGCTACCTCCTGCTCAACCTCGTCATCGGCGTGGTCACGATCGAGGCGGAGCGCAAGGAGGCCCCGCCCCCCCGGTGGGTGCGCCCGCTCATCTACCTGTCGATCCCCTGGGCGGTGAGCATCCACACCGTGACCGCCTTCCTGTATTCCGGGCTCGGCGCCAGGCCGTTCTGGATGACGGCGATTCTGGCCCCCCGGTTCCTCGCCTCGGCGTTCGCCGCCGGGCCCAGCCTGCTTATCCTGCTGGCCCTGCTCGTGCGCCGCTTCGGCGGGTTCGACGTGGGCAGAAAGTCCATAGGGGCGCTGTCCACGATCGTCACGTACGCGATGGCCATCAACGTGTTCTTCGTGCTGGTGGAGATGTTCACCGCGCTGTACAGCGCGATCCCGCACGACGTGCACCCCTTCGCGTACCTCTTCACCGGCCTGGAAGGCCACGCGGCGCTGAGGCCGTGGACCTGGGTCGGAGACGTCCTGGCCGTGGCGTGCGCGGTCCTTCTCCTCGTCCCCTCGGTGCGCCACCAGGAGCGGTGGCTGGTGCCGCTGTGCGTCGGCGTGATCACGGCGCTGTGGATCGAGAAGGGCCTCGCCCTGGTGATCACGGGGTTCATCCCCTCCCCGCTGGGGGCGATCACCGAGTACGCACCCACGGCCCCGGAGATCGCGATCACCGTGGGGGTCTACGCGGTGGGAGGGTTCGTGCTGACAACTCTGTACAAGGTCGTGTTGAGCGTGAGGGAGCGACTGCAATCGGCGTAACGCCAATCGTGGCCAGGCGCCGCTGCGCTGCGCCACAAGGAGAGAACGATGGCTGAGACGGACGGCAACGGCACTCCGTTGTTGGACGAGCTGGAAAAGGGGCCCTGGCCCAGCTTCGTCACACAGATCAAGGAGATGGCCGGGGAAGGAAAGGAGCAGTGCAGACAGCTCCTGGGCCTCCTCGAGCGGTCCTACCGCGAGAAGATCGGCCACTGGAAGCACGGCGGCATCGTCGGCGTGCACGGATATGGTGGCGGGGTGATCGGCCGGTACAACGACCTCCAGGACGAGTTCCCGGCCATCGCCCACTTCCACACGCTGCGCGTCAACATGCCCAGCGGGTGGTTCTACACCTCGGATGCGCTGCGCACGATCTGCGACATCTGGGACGAGCACGGCTCCGGGCTCACGAACATGCACGGGTCCACTGGCGACATCATCCTGCTGGGCACGACGACCGACGAGCTGGAGCCGACGTTCAGGGCGTTGACCGAGAAGGACTTCGACCTGGGCGGCTCCGGGTCGGACGTACGCACACCGAGCGCCTGCGTGGGGCCGGCCCGGTGCGAGTGGGCCTGCTACGACACGCTCGACCTGTGCAACGATCTCACGCAGACGTTCCAGGACGAGCTCCACCGTCCGGCCTTCCCGTACAAGTTCAAGTTCAAGTGCTCGGGCTGCCCGAACGACTGCGTCGCGTCCATCGCACGGGCGGACATGTCCATCATCGGCACCTGGCGGGACGACATCCGCATCGATCAGGACGAGGTGCGCGCGTACGCCGAGGGCGGCCTGAACATCGAGCGTGAGATCTGCGGAAAGTGCCCCACGAAGTGCATGGAGTGGGACGGCAAGGAGCTCGCGATCGACGACAGCAATTGCGTGAAGTGTATGCACTGCATCAACGCCATGCCCAAGGCGCTGCGTCCCGGCACGGACACGGGCGCGACGATCCTCCTGGGCTCCAAGGCGCCGATCGTGCAGGGTGCGCAACTCTCCTCGGTCCTGATTCCCTTCATGAAGCTCGAGCCGCCCTACGAGGAGCTGAAGGACCTCGCGGAGCGGATCTGGGACTTCTGGAGCGAGCACGGAAAGAACCGGGAGCGCGTGGGCGAGATCATGCAGCGGGTGGGGCTGGGAAACTTCCTCGAGGCCATCGGCGTGGAGCCGATCCCCGAGATGATCGCCTACCCGAGGGACAATCCGTACGTCTTCTACGAGGAATACTACGAGGAGGAGGACGAAGAGGAGGAAGAGGGCGAGGGCGCGGAACAGGAACCGGCCGGCGTCCCCTAGGCGCGTGGCGCGCCTCTTCGATTCCAACGACGAACACTACGGATTTTCGGGAGAACGATAGATGGATACGCAGAGAAGGACGGACATCGGCCCTCCGGACTTTCGGAGGTTCCTCCCCCCGATCGTCAAGGCCAACTACGGCAAGTGGAAATACCACGAGATCCTCAAGCCGGGCGTGATGGTCCACGTGGGCGAGTCCGGTGACAAGCTCTTCACGGTGCGTGCGGGCTCACCGCGCCTGCTGGGCACCAAGAGGATCCGCAAGTACGCGGAGCTCGCCGACACGTACTGCGACGGCTACCTGCGCTTCACCAGCCGGCACAACGTCGAGTTCCTCCTGACCGACGAGGCCAACATCGAGCCCCTCATCGCGGACCTGGCCGTGCTCGGCCACCCGGTGGGAGGCATCGGCCCCGCGATCTCGAGCATCGTGCACACGCAGGGATGGGTGCACTGCCACTCGGCCGCCACCGACGCTTCGGGCGTCGTGAAGGCGGTCATGGACGACCTGCACGAGTACTTCGACGGCACGAAGGAGATCCCCGGCAAGCTGCGCATCGCGCTGGCGTGCTGCCTGAACATGTGCGGCGCGGTGCACTGCTCCGACATCGCGATCCTCGGGGTGCACCGTCGGCCGCCGAAGGTGCAGCAGGGTCTGAACAAGGTGTGCGAGATCCCCAACGTGATCGCAGCGTGCCCCACCGCTGCCATCCGGCCGACGTCGGTGAACGGGAATCCCAGCGTCGAGATCGACGAGGAGCTGTGCATGTTCTGCGCGAACTGCTTCTCGGTTTGCCCGGCGCTTCCCATGGCCGACGCGCTCAACGACGGGATCTCGATCTGGGTCGGTGGCAAGGTCTCGAACGCCCGCCACGAGCCCATGTTCTCGAAGCTGGCCATTCCCTTCATCGAGAACGACCCGCCGCGCTGGCCGGAGGCGGTCAACGCCATCCGCAACATCGTCGAGGTCTGGGTGGATGGAGCGAAGCCCCACGAGCGCATGGGCGAGTTCATCGAGCGCATCGGGTGGCCGAAGTTCTTCCAGCTCACAGGGATCGAGTTCGAGAAAGAGCACATCGACGACTACAAGTACGCGGGCCTGAGCTTCAAGCGGTCCGCACAGCTGAGGCACTAATGAACGGGGACGCGTCAAATCGGATGCGCCGATTTCACGCGTCCGACCTCTAGGAGGTGCATCATGGCCGTCACGATGGAGACAGTGGCGGAGGCCATGTACGACCTGGTGAAGGAATACCAGGGGAAGAAGAAGCTGAAGGCGATGGACCTGACGAAGGCGATGATCCAGCGGTTCGGCGAGGACGAGTGCGACAAGAAGGTGTGCAAGTCCGCGATCCGCGAGCTCATCGACTCCGGACGGTGCATCTACACCTACTTCGGCGGGAGCTATGTCGAGCTGCCGCCGGAGAACGGAGGCCCGAGCGGCGGCTGACGCCGGACGGGCCGGGAGTGAATCCAGCGGCGGCCCCCTCCCTCCCTCCGCGCGCGCGGAGGGAGGTGAGCGGCGGTGCGCCGATGACGAACGAGCGCGTGGTCGCGAGAGGTGACCCATGGCGATAAAGAAGACGGTCAAGAAGAAGAAGACCTTCGCAGCGAGGGGCGGGTTCGGCGGAGGCGGCGGCCGGGAGCAGTCGCCGTTGCGGCCGAAGCTGGTGGAGAAGAGGCCACCGTGCTCCGACACGTGCCCCAGCGGAAACCGCATCCGCGATTTCCTCACGACCATCGCCCAGGCCGAGCACCTGGGGAAGACGATGGACGAAGCGCTTCGCGAGGCGTGGGAGATCTACACCGACACCAGCCCCTTCCCCGCCGTTTGCGGGCGCGTGTGCCCCGCTCCGTGCGAGACGGAGTGCAACCGGAAGGAGAAGGAGGGCGCGGTCCACATCAACAAGGTGGAGCGGGCCATCGGCGACTTCGGCATCGAGCACGCGCTGCCGCTCAAGGGGCTGTCGACCGAGCGGCGGCCCGAGCGGGTCGCGGTGGTCGGCGCGGGACCGAGTGGTCTGTCCTGCGCCTACCAACTCGCGCGCCGCGGCTATCAGGTCAACGTGTACGAGGCGTTCGAGAAGCCGGGCGGCATGCTCCGGTACGGCATCCCGGGCTACCGCCTGTCCGAGGCGGTCCTGGACGCCGAGATCGGAAAGATCCTCGCGCTGGGCGTGGAGCTCCGCTGCGGGGTGAAGGTCGGTCGGGACGTCACGCTGACGGAGCTGAAGGAGGAGTACGACGCCGTCTACGTCGCCCTCGGCGCGCAGCAGGGCGTCAGCCTGGGGGTGGAGGGCGAGGACGCCCCCAACGTCTTCAGCGGCGTGGACTTCCTGAGCCGCTTCCACCATGGCGAGAAGCTCGACCTGGGCAAGGACGTGGTGGCGATCGTGGTCGGGGGGGGCGACACCGCCATCGACGCGGCGCGCATCTGCAGGAGGCTCGGGGCGAACGTCACGATCCTCTACCGGCGCACGCTTCAGGAGATGCCGGCCATCAAGGAGGAGGTGGAGGAGGCGATCCGCGAGGGCGTGAACGTCGAGTTCCTGGCGGCCCCCGTTGGCTTCAAGAAGGGCGACGACGGCCTGGTGAAGTCGATGGTCGCGATCCGCATGGAGCTGGGCGAGCCGGACGCCTCCGGACGCCGACGTCCGGTGCCCATCGAGGGATCGGAGTTCGAGATCCCGGCCAGCGCGGTCATCTCGGCGGTGAGCCAGCACCCGGACTTCGGGGGCTTCGAGGAGCTCATCGAGGGGAGGAGCTGGATCCAGGTCGACCACTTCGGCCACACGCGCGCGGAAGGCGTCTGGGCCGGTGGCGACGTGACGAACCTGGCGCTGGTGACCGACGCCGTCGGGCAGGGTCGGCACGCTGCGGAGGCGATCGACCGGGCCTTCCGCGGCACGGAGTTCCAGCCGGACCCGCGCAAGGTCATCCGCGCCGACAAGATGCTCCTCGATCACTACGAGACGATCGAGCGGCAGGAGCCGACCACCCTCGGCGTCGACGAGCGCATGAGCCAGCTCGACCGCGAGGTGAACCTGGGCCTGACGCAGGACCAGGTGCTCCTCGAGTCCAAGCGGTGCATGAGCTGCGGCTACTGCTTCGACTGCGAGAAGTGCTGGATGTACTGCCAGGACTCCGCGGTCGAGAAGCCGATGAAGAAGGGAGACCTCTACGTCTTCAAGATCGGGAACTGCACGGGGTGCGCGAAGTGCGCGGACATCTGCCCCTGCGGCTTCATCGAGATGGCGTAGCGAGGACGCGCCCATGGTCACGCCGCGGCTCCTCATCGCCGGACTGAGCGGCGGAGGCGGCAAGACGCTGATCTCCGTCGGCCTGGCGGCGGCGTGGCGCGGCCAGGGGCGCACGGTGGCCCCGTTCAAGAAGGGCCCGGACTACATCGACGCGGCCTGGCTCAGCCAGGCCGCCGGCGTCCCCTGCCGCAACCTGGATCTCTTCCTGATGTCCCCGGACGCCGTGCGGGCCTCGTTCGCATCGGCGACCGCGGGCGCGGACGTGGCCGTCGTGGAAGGCAACCGTGGGCTGTTTGACGGAATGGACGCCCGTGGCACGTTCAGCACGGCCGAGCTGGCCAAGCTGCTCGGGACCCCGGTGCTCCTGGTGCTGGACTGCACCAAGTGCACCCGGACGGCGGCGGCCACGGTGCTCGGATGTCAGAAGTTGGACCCGGGCGTGGACATCCGGGGCGTGATCCTGAATCAGACCGCCGGGGCGCGCCACGAGGCGGTCGTGCGCGAAGCCATCGAGGACGCGTGCGGGATCCCGGTCGTCGGGGCCGTTCCGCGATTGCACCGCCACCCCTTCCCCGAGCGCCATCTCGGGCTCGTGCCCCCCGCGGAGCACGCGCGCATCGGGGCGGCCGTCCAGGACGCGGCCAACGTCGTGGTGAATCACGTGGACCTCGACGCGGTGTGGGCCATCGCCACGTCCGCGCCCGAAGGAAGCGTGCTGCCACGGCGACCGGACGCGGGGGCACGCCCCGCGCCGGAGGCCGTCACCATCGGCGTGTTCCGCGACGCGGCGTTTCAGTTCTACTACCCGGAGAACCTCGAGGCGCTGAGGCGCGAGGGCGCCCGGCTGACCGATGTCTCCCCCCTCGCCGACCCGAAGCTGCCGGCGGTGGACGGTCTCTACATCGGAGGGGGCTTTCCGGAGACGCTCGCCGCGACGCTGGCCGCGAACGTCCCGTTCCGCGAGTCGCTCCGCCAGGCGGTGGAGGACGGGCTGCCGGTCTACGCGGAGTGCGGGGGGGCGGTCTACCTCGGCGAGAGGCTCATGATGGGCCATCACCAGTACCCGATGTCGGCGGCGGTCCCGGCGGTGTTCGGGTTCGGCGAGAAGCCGCAGGGTCACGGCTACACCGAGCTCGAGGCGGTGAAGCCGAACCCCTTCTACGAGGTCGGTGACCCCGTGCGGGGCCACGAGTTCCACTACACGCTGCTTCGTTCGGTCATCGCCGAGAACGTGACGTTCGCGTTCCGCGTGCGGCGGGGCCACGGCTTCGACGGCCGCCGAGACGGCCTCACCTACCGCAACACGCTCGCCAACTACACCCACGTGCACGCGCTCGGCACTCCCGGGTGGGCGTCGTCCGTGGTCGCGGCCGCGAAACGCAGGCGGTGGGCCACGGCCGCGCGTGCTCCGGGCACGTCGGCGGGATCCTCGCATGGGTGACGCGACGCACGCTCCGGACGCCCCGCGCTCCGCGGTGCTCCTGGTGCACGCCGGGTCGCCGTCGGAGGGGCTCGCCGCCCTGGGCGACGCGCTGGCCCAGGTGCTCCCGGAACGCTGGCGCGTCGTCGTCGCGTCGCTCGACGGGCGTCCCGACATCGGGTCCGCCGTCGCCGACGTGGTGGCGGGTGGCGCCCGTGAGCTGGTCGTCGTCCCGGCTCAGCCCCACTTCGCGGCGGCCACCACGGGAAGGGCGCTGTGCGCCCTCTACGGGGCCCTCCGGGACGTGGCCACCCCCCTCGAGCTGTCGACGCACCCCTCCTGGCACGACGACGCGGGCTTCGTCAGCGCCCTGGCCAGGCTCGTCGCGGACTTCACGTCGGCGCGCGACCTCTCGCCGGACCGGACTCTCCTGCGCTTCGTCGCTCCCGCCCCACCGGAGCCGCCCGCCGGCTACGCGGATCCCTACCGGACGCAGCTCCGGCGCACGGCCGAGCTGGTGGCGGACCGGGTCGGGTGGCCCCGGGACCGGATGTCGGTGGCGTTCACGGCTCCCGACAGCCCGTCCGCCGACGGCACGACGGTGGTGGTGTGCCCCCTCTCGTCCGTCGTGCGGGTGGGGAACCCCGTTCCTGGGGTGTACGTCTGTCCGCCACCGCACACCTTCCCGCCGTTCCTGGCGGCGCTGAAGCGCCTCGTCCTCAAGGGCGCGCGTCCGGTGCCCCCGGGAAAGCAGCCGCCCGATCCACTGCTGAGGACGGCCGGGTCCCGGGAGAGCGACGGGCACCCGCACGTGGCGACCCGACTGATCAGGTTGGGGGCGTCCCTTCCGGGTGCCCTCGGCGCCGGCGAGGGACCCGTGCTCCACCAAAGCGATCCGCGCGCCTTCGCCCGGGTCAGGAAGTCGCACCAGGACGTGGGGGCCTTCCTCGACTGGATGCGCGAGGCGACGCCGGCGCGCGAGGCGTTCGTCTGGAACACCTGCCAGCGCACCGAGCTGTACGCCTGGCTCCCCGAGCCATGGGACGAGGCCGAGCGCACGGCGCTACTGGCCCGCATCCGGCGCGAGCTGTTCGGGGGCGAGCCCGCAGGGATCGAGGTCGCCGCGCTCGAGGAGGGCGAGGCGCGCCACCACCTCCTGCGTACCGCCTGCGGCCTGAACAGCGACCTGCCTGGGGACCGGGACGTGGCGTCCCAGCTCCAGACAGCTCTCCGGCGCGCGCAGGGCGCGGGAACCGCCGCGGGCTTGGCGCTCGCCCTGGTGGAGGACGCCGTGGCGGTGGCCGCGGACGTGAGCGCGCACACCTCGTTCGGCCGCTTCGCGACCGGCTACTGCGCCGCCGCGCTCGGGCGGATCTGCGAGGTCGACGCCCTCCGGGCCGCCCACCTCCGCCACGTGACGATCGGTGGATCCACGACGTCCCGTTCCGTCCTGGTCGCGCTGCGGGAGGACCACGACGTTCCCCCCGCGCAGCTGACCGCGATCTACCGGGACCATCACGGACAGATGAAGCAGCTGCGGTCGGCCGTCGGCGGCGGACTCCGGCTGCGGGTGCACGCGTACCACGACGAGCGCGTCCTGAGGGCCGTGTCAGACGCCGACGTGGTCTACTTCGGCATCGACCAGCCCGAGGCGGTCCTGGATCCGGGCGTTCTCGAGGGCCTGCGGGACTTCCGCGCACGACCCCTCACGCTCGTCGACTTCAACTCCTTCGGCTCCCTGGCAGCACCACCGCCCGAGGGCGTGCGGATCTGGCCCGCACGTGAGCTCGACGACGCGGTGGCGGCCCACGCCGCCATCACGGCCACACGGGCCGGCTTCGCCGCGGCCGTCCGGGAGGCCGAGGCGTGGATCTCCCGCCACCTCGCCTACGTGGGGACCTCTCCGTGTTGATCCTCGTCGCCCACGGAAGCCGCGACGCGCGTTGGCGAGCCTCCGTCGAGCGTGTCGTGCGGGATCTGGAGGCCGATCTGGGCCCGGACCGGGTGGCGCTCGCCTACATGGATCATACGGCGCCGACGGTCATGGACGCGGCGGGTGGCGCGGTCCGTGGGGGCGCCCGCCGGATCCGCGTGCTCCCCCTCTTCCTCGCGGAGGAGGGTCACGTGGAGCGCGACGTCCAGCCGCTGGTGGACGAGGTGAGGGCCGCCTGGCCGGAGGTGGACGTCGAGCTGCTCGCGCCGGTGGGCCAGCACCACGAGTTCCGGGCCGCCCTGTCGGCCATCGCCCTTCGCACGAACGGAAGGCCGGGTCCGTCATGAGCGCCGTCACCGGATCGCCACCCGCCAAGGTCTACCTGGTGGGCGCCGGGCCCGG
This sequence comes from uncultured Gemmatimonadaceae bacterium, assembly GCA_964591135.1. Taxonomy (GTDB): domain Bacteria; phylum Gemmatimonadota; class Gemmatimonadetes; order Longimicrobiales; family Gaopeijiaceae; genus SZUA-318. The sequence continues at coordinate 23,691 of CAZPZU010000051.1, forward strand.
CGATCCCGGGCTCATGACGCTGCGCGGTGCGGCGTGTCTCCGCCGCGCGGACGTGGTGCTCTACGATTACCTGGTGAACGCCGCCGCGCTCGAGCACGCCGGCCCGTCGGCCCAGCTCGTCCCCCTGGGGCGGGCACGTTGCGGACGCACGCTCACGCCCGACGAGATCACCGCGCGCATGGTGGCCGAAGCGCAGGCGGGACGGACGGTGGTTCGGCTGAAGGGCGGCGATCCCTCGATCTTCGGGCGGTGCTCGGACGAGACCGGCGCGCTGCGCGCGGCGAACGTCCCCTTCGAGATCGTCCCGGGAATCACGACGGGCCTCGCCGTGGCCGCCTACTGCGAGATCCCGATCACGCAGCAGGACGACGCCTCCGCGGTGGCGTTCGTGACGGCGCGCGAGCGGGACGACAAGGAGGAGCGGGAGGATTCGAGCCTCGACTGGAACGCCCTGGCGGCCTTCCCCGGCACGCTCGTCCTCTACATGGGGGTGAAGCGGTCGGAGTCGTGGAGCCGCGCGCTGATCGAGCACGGCAAGCCACCCGGCACCCCGGTCGCCGTCGTCCGGTGGTGCACGCGGGCCCGCCAGGAGACCGTGCGCTGCACGCTGGATACGGTCCCCGAGACGATCCGGGCGCGCGCGCTGCGCCCCCCCGCGGTCTTCGTCGTCGGAGACGTGGTGGACCGCGCGCCGGAGCGCTCGTGGTTCGCCGCCCTGCCGCTCTTCGGTCGTCGGGTGCTGGTGCCGGGATCCCCGGCCACCTCGAGGAAGCTCCGGGCGCACTTGTCGCGGCTCGGCGCGGAGGTCGTGCTCCAGCCGGCGATCCGCATCACGCCTCCGTCCGATCCGGGGGCGCTCGACGCCGCCGTGGCGGGCGTCGGCGCGTACGACTGGCTCGTCTTCTCCAGCTCGAACGGCGTGGACGCGCTCCTCGGTCGCCTGCGCACCCGGGGCGAGGACGCGCGCAGGCTGCACGGGGTGAAGCTGGCGGCCATCGGCACCGGGACGGCCGACCGTCTGGCGCACCATCACCTGGTGGCCGACCTCGTCCCGCCCGCATTCGTGGCGGAGTCGCTGGCGGGGGCGCTGTTGAACGGCGGCCACGGGGGGAGGTTCCTGCTGGTGCGCGCCGACCGCGGACGCGAGGCGCTCGCCGACGCCCTGAGGGCCGGCGGGGCCGAGGTGGACCAGGTCGTCGCCTACGGCAGCGCGGACGTGGCGGACCCGGACCCGGAGGTGCGGGCCGCCCTGGATGCGGGAGAGATCGACTGGATCACGGTCACGAGCGGCAGCACGGCGCGCTCGCTGCACCGCCTGTACGGCGGACGACTGGCCTCGGCCCGTTTCGCGAGCATCGGCCCCATCGCGTCGGAGGCGCTGCGTGCGCTCGGACACGAGCCGGCCGCAGAAGCCTCGCCCCACACGACGGCCGCGCTGGTCCGCGCCATCCTGCGTGCCGAGCCGGCCGCCGGGTGAGGCCGAGCCGTGAAGCCGTCAGGCCGCGGGGTCTCCGCCGCCGAGGGCGGCTTCCATCAGGCGAGCCACGCTCGTGACCTGGAGCCGGCCGTTCTCGTAGAGACGGACGGCCCCCTCATCGTCCAGCAGGTCCTCCCGCTCCGCGAGGACGTCCGAGCGCCCGAGACGCCCGAGGCACCAGACCGCCAGGCCGCGTACCTGCGCATCCGGATAGCTCAGCGCGGCTACGATGTCCGGGACGACGTCGGTGGCCGCCCCCGCCGCCAGCGGCCCGAGGCGTCCGATCGCCCACAGGATCCCCGGCCGGAAGTGCTCCAGGTCCTCCTCGGCGGTCTCGAGGAGGAGGTGCGCCACGATCGGGACGTAGTCGGCGAAGGCGTCGGCGGTGCGTGCGACGATCTCCGCCATGGCCTCCGGGGCGTGCCAGCAGATCGCGCCGGACTCCTCGGTGATGAGCCACAGCAGTCGTCGCAGCTCCTCGCGGACCGTCTGCGGCGCCCGGGCGGCCAGGCGCGCCGCGGCGGCACCCATCGCCTCGACCGCGCGCCACCGGATCAGCACGTCCGCGTCGTACGTGAGCGACACGAGAACCCCCAGGACCCGCCTCCGTGTCGCGGCCAGCGCGGCGACGTCGTCGAGCCGACGCTCCTCCAGCAATGCGCGTAGCTCGCGCTTCAAGGGAGAACCTCCCATGACGGACGATGAAGGCATCGCTTCACTCTGGAAGAAGGAAGACTGGTGGGCGGTCTGGCTGGGACTCGGAATCGTGGTAGCGGCGATCGCGCTGTTCCTGGCCGGGAGGAGCCTGGGCCCGCTTGCGGTGAGCCCCCCACAGGACTGGACGGAGGCGTCGCGCGTCGCCGGCCACTTCGGCGAAGCGTGGGCGCGCTACCTCCTGCTGTTCGTCGTCTTCGCGGTGATCTTCACCGCGAGCACGACGATCATGGGCCACCGGGCCCGGGAGTACCTCCCGGGCTTCACGCTGATCTACGTTGCGTCGGCGGTGATCCTGGTCGTGAGCCAGAGCCGCTTCTTCCATACCTACAGCTTGGAGGCGCCCCTGGTCGCGCTCCTCCTCGGCCTGGTGGTGGGCAATCTGGCGCCGGTGCCCGGGTGGCTCGACGCCTCCCTGCGCACGGAATATTACATCAAGACCGGCATCGTCCTGCTCGGCGCCACCCTCCCGCTCACCGCCATCGCCACCGCCGGCCCCGTCGCGTTCCTGCAGGCGACCATCGTCTCGCTGTCGACGTGGCTGGTCATGTTCTTCGTCGCCACGCGCGTCTTCGGCCTGGACAAGCGCTTCGGGGCCGTGCTGGGGGCGGGGGGTGCGGTGTGCGGCGTGTCCGCGTCCATCGCCGTCGGAGGCGCCGTGAAGGCCGACAAGGAGCACGTGGCGATCAGCATCTCGATCGTCTCCCTGTGGGCGCTGGTCATGATCTTCTTCCTGCCCCTCGCCAGCCGGGCGCTGGGACTGCACCCCGGCGTCGCCGGGGCGTGGATCGGGACCAGCGAGTTCGCAGACGCGGCCGGCTACGCCGCGGCCCAGACCATCGCGTCGAACACGGGCACGGAGGCCCCCATCCAGACGTTCACGCTCATGAAGGTCATCGGACGCGACATCTGGATCGGCATCTGGGCGTTCGTGCTGGCGATCGTGTCCACCACGATGTGGGAGCGCGGCGGCGAGGCCGGCGGCGGGCGCGTCGGGGCCGGCGTCATCTGGGCCCGCTTCCCCAAGTTCGTGATCGGCTTCTTCGTGGCGTCGGTCGTCGTCAGCCTCCTCGTCGCGAACACATCCCCCGACATGGCGTCGGACGTGAGCGCGCGCCTCATCGCGCCGATCAAGACGCTGCGCACGTGGACGTTCGTCTTCACCTTCCTGTGCATCGGGCTGACGACGCGGTTCCGCGAGCTGGCGCGCTTCGGCATGCCGCCGTTCTGGGCATTCACGGTGGGCGTGGCCGTCAACGTCCCCCTGGGCTACGTCCTCTCCACGATCGTCTTCAAGGACTACTGGATGGCCGTGCACTGAGGAGGTCTCCCGGGATCCGGGTCGGGCGAGGCGGGGAGGGACGGGACCGGACCGGAGGGCGACACCGGGGTCGTGCCTCTCCCGCTCACAGGAAGTAGCGGGAGACCTGCACGCCGTACTTCGCCGGGTCGGTCACCTTGATGATGGATCGCCGGTACTGCCCCTGTCCGTCGGCCTCCGCCAGGTCCACCAGGGGTGCGTCGTCCAGCCAGACCCCGTCCGGGGACGAGATGACGCGCACGATGGGCCGGTGGATGAAGAGGGTGTCGGGATTCGCCTGGTGCACGATCGCCAACTCCATCGTATCGAGAATCACGAGGGTGCCGACGGGATAGATGCCGAGGAGGTTGATGAGCGCCTTCACCACCACCGGATCGTAGCCCAGGGAGCGGTCCTCCCAGAACTCCCCGAGGACTTCGTCGGCGGGGCGGGCCGCGGTGTAGGCCCGTGTGTTCGTGGCGGCGTCGAAGGCGTCGGCCACCGCGATGATCCTGGAGAAGATCGAGGGCGAGCGAGGCCTCACCACGTCGGGATACCCGCTGAGGTCCACCTTCATGTGGTGCTCGTACGCGGCGATCATGCTCCGGTACGGGACGCCCCCGAAATCCCGAAGCCTGAAGATGCTCAACGCGCCCAGCCAGGTGTGGGCCTCCATGGCCGTGCGCTCGTCCGACGTGAGCGCGGACCCCTTGCCGAGGATCTCCGCAGGAACCCGGCTCATGCCCAGGTCGTGGACCAGGGCGGCCATGCCCAGGTCGTAGAGCTGCGCCTTGCTCAGGCCGAGACGCTTGCCCATCGCGACGCAAAAGATGCAGACGTTCACGGCGTGGGTGAACGCATACTCGTCGTAGCCCTTCAGGGCGCTGAGTCCCGCGAGGGACGTCTCGTTGTCCAGCACCTGGTCGACGATGCTCTGGAGGGCGTGCTTCACCTCCTTGAGGTTCGCCGCACGACCCATGCGCGTCCCGCTGAAGAGCTCGCGGGTGACGGCGACGGAATGGTCGTAGGTCTTCTTGGCCGCTTCCCGGCGGACCGCTTCGTCCGGCGCCACGGCTCCAACCTCGGAGGGAGCGTCGAGGAAGAGGTGCCGCATCAACCCGCCGCTCTGGTGTCGCCGCACCACCTCGGGCGCGGCTCCCCTCCCACCGCCGGCGTCGGGGCCGAGGAGGATCGTGAGCAGGGTCTTCCACTCGCCTTCGCTCGGCGACGGGACGCAGCGGATCCTCCCGACGCCCGCCCGCTGGAGCGTGCTCAGGACGTGGCCGAGCGCCACGTAGTTGTCCAGCCCGTGGCCGAGCCGGACGTCATTCGCGTAGAGCAGCCCGCCAGCCACCCGTACCTCCAGGGTGCCGGCGTCTGCCATCATCGCCTCGGCGGCGGCGGCGAGCTCGAGCACCGCTTTCCTCGACCCTGCGGTCTGCATCGAGCCGGAGCGGAAGCGCCGCAGCGCGTTGGACAGCCCCAGGAGGAGTCGACGAGCCGCCGACTCCGCGTCGGTCGATCCGGAAGCGTGGACGCTCTCCTCCACGGGCGTCGGGGTGGGGCGTGCCCCCTCGGTCGGGTCAGACATCGAGGCGCAGCGCTCGGGTGACCGCGTTGCGGACGACCGGGTCGGCGTCCCGCTCGGCCTTCCGCAGGGTTTCCCGGGCCCTCGGAGCCCCGACGAGCCCGAGGGCCACCGCCGCGCAGGCCCGAATGTCGGCGGAGCGCCGGCCGGTCCGGCCCTTGCCGAGGAGGATCGGCGCAAGGAAGTCCACGCCTTCGGCACCCGCCAGCCCGCCGTAGGCCTCGAAGAGGGCCCGTTGCTCGATCAGGTCCCTGTCCGAAAGCTCGGGCTGGCGGAGCACATCCTGCAGGTGGGGCAGCGCGTGGCGGTAGCGCCGATCGGCCAGGGCCCGGACCGACGCCACCCGCACCTCCGCGTCCTCGTCGCTCATCATGTGGACGAGCTCGCCGCAACAGGCGGATCCACCAACGGCGCTCAGCGTGTCCACGAGCGACCGCCGGACTCCGCTGTCCGGGAAGGACGAGAGCGCTCTGAGCGCCCCCACGCATTCCCGCCGCTTCAGCGTGGTCATCAGGCGCAGCGCGCCGTCCACGACCACCCGGTCCGTCGATTCCAGAGCCGCCGACAGCAGCGACGGCTTCGCGTCCGCGACGGCCGCCAGGGAATCGCCGAGGACGGCGCGGACCTCGTCGGCACGGACGAATCGCTGCCACCGCAGGAACGTGGGGAACGCCTCGGGCCCCAGGTGCTCCAGGAGGCGCGTGAGGTCGGAGGCGCGAGGCGGCGTCGGAGCCTCGTCCATGAGCTGGAAGAGCTGATTCAGCGCTTCCGGCTCGGACAGCTTCTGGGCCAGCGCACCCAGCGCCCACCGCTCGTCGGGCGGAAGATCGGGCGTCTTCCGGACGAGGTCGTCGACCTCCGCGGCGAGGTAGCCCACGCTGGTGAGGTCTCCGTCCCCGAGGAGGTGTGGCAGGATCCCGTCGAGCACGTCGACCACCTCGGCCCGGATGTGGGGGGCCTTCTGCACCTCGAACGTATCCAGAAGGAGCGAGACGACGCTCCGGCCCAGGCTCCGGTCGTATTCCCGATCGACCTCCGACTTCAGGTATTCGATCTCGTGCTCTTCCAGGAAGTAGAGCGTGGAGTCGAACGATTCCGTGTCGACGAGAGAGGTGGGGCGCTGAGGCGAGCGGACGTCCTCACGGATGCGGCGGCTGCGCTCCCGAGCCTCGCCGGGCCGCGCCGGCTGGGCAGGGAATCGGTCGCCCCCGCGCCCTTGATCCCCGTCGACGTCCGGCGAGTCCACCTCGTAGGCGACGTGCTCGAACCCGACGTCCCACAGCATCGTGGTCAGGTCGTCCGAGTCGGTCGGACCCAGCGTACCGGAACGGTTGGCGGCCCGCAGGAACTCCTCGACCTCGGCCTCTTCGGAGCCCGGCTCCAGCCGCAGCGATCGGACCCTTCCCCGACGCAGCACGGCAGCCAGCCCCGGAGCCGCACCGGCCACCACCGGCAGCCCGCCCACGTCGCAGAGGAAGCTCTCCCCTTCCAGATCGAGGGTGACGCTGGCGGCGCGCCGCCAGATGGACACGAGCGCCCGCTTCAGCTCCTCGGCGATGGCCCGGTACTCGGGAGATCCCGGCGGGTGGAGGGCGAAGACGTCGAAGCCCTCGTCCAGTCCACGGACGAGACGCCCGAGGTCCTTCATGCTCGGTCCGGGTTGGGTTCGGGTCACGACATGCCGCGATTGAAAGGATCGGATGGGTTTCGGACCTCGAAGCGAGACCGCTTCGTCCCCTCTCCAATCTAGGTCGGCGTACGGCCCGATGGGACGACCACGCGGAAAGCGCACATGCTCTCCTCGGCGGTCGGCCCTGGTGGCGGGTACGCCGGGGAACGCGATATTAGGGCCACTCCGGACCGGGGTGGCAGGTCGGAGCGGACGGATGCCTCGCACCCCCGAGGGTGCGCCGGAGGAACGATGGAGAGGATCGACGCGACGAACGCGAAAGCACCGCGACTGCGGGCCAGCCTCGCCGGGCTGCTCCTACTGGTGTTCCTCGCCGCATGCGGCCGCGAAGCCGGGGTGACGCGCGCCTCCCGCACCGACTCGGCCGGTGCGCCCGCCGGGTCGACGACACCGGAGGCGCGGGCGGCCGACACCGTCGCATCCCCTGCGGACACGGTCCGGCCGCCCGGGGCCGAGGCAGCGCCGGACACGACGTCCCCCGCTGACACCGCGGCCCGGGTCACCGCTCCGCCCCCGGCCGGGGTGGACAGCCTGCGCCTGGAGGTCCGGCGCCTGTCGGAGATGGTGGCGGCCTCGGCGCGCTCCACGGATAGCGTCATCACCCTGCTGCAGGGTGCCGCCCCGCCTGACTCCACGTCAGCGCAGACCGCCGTGTCCGGCGCGACGGATGGCGGCCGGGTCCTCCTCCAGGACGCGGCGCAGACGGCCAAGAGCTACGGCCTGCGCGCGTTCTGGGCGATGGTCGTGCTCGTGCTCACCTTCTTCGTCGTGCGCGCGAGCGCGTACGCCCTCAACACCCTGTCCGAGCGGAGCGCGGAACGGCGCCTCTTCTTCAAGCGCCTCGTCCCGATCGTCCGCATCGTGCTGTGGACGATCGCCGTCTATTTCGTCATCCGCGTGGTCTTCGCGGTGGATGCGCGCGGCCTGCTGGCAGCGACCGCAGCCGTCGGCGTCGCCATCGGCTTCGCCGCGCAGGACATCCTGAAGAACATCTTCGGCGGCCTCGTGATCGTCTTCGATCAGCCGTTCCAGGTCGGCGACAAGATCCAGGTGGGCGACAGCTACGGCGAGGTGGTGTCCATCGGACTTCGATCCACGCGGATCGTCACGCCGGACGACAGCCTCGTCTCGGTTCCCAACTCGCAGATCGTGGACACCCAGGTGTCCAGCGCGAACTCCGGCGCCCTGGACTGTCAGGTCGTCACGGACCTCTACCTGCCGGGCTTCATCGACGAGGCGAAGGCCAAGCGAATCGCTCATCAGGCGGCCGCCAGCTCGAAATACGTCTATCTGCAGAAGCCGATCGTGGTCTTGGTGAAGGACGAGTTCAAGGAGACCTTCCTCACCCACCTCAAGGTGAAGGCCTACGTGCTGGACGCGCGTTACGAGTTCGCCTTCATGAGTGACGTCACCGAGCGCGCCCGCTCGGAGTTCCGCAAGCACGGCCTGCTCACGCCGATGGATGGGGCCCGCGCCTGGGTGAACCTCGCGGGCAGGGGCGGCGGGGACGACAGCGTTCCCGACTCCGGCGACGCGATGGAGGACCGATGACTCCGGGCGAGGTCGAACGCCACGCCGAGCGCTTCGACGGCGCGGCCGCCGTCGTGCACCGCCACCTCGCCGAGGCGATCAAACGGGAGGTGACAGGCCCGCTGGCAGAAGCCGCCCGCCTCGCCGCCGAGGAGCATGCGCGGCTGAGGGAAGCTGCCGACTTCGACGCGCCCATGGCTCCCGAGGACGGAGACGACCGCGAGCGTGAGCGGGTGTGGCGGCAGGTCCGGGACCAGTGCGGCAATGTGCGCGACCGCGTCCTGGATCCGCTGCATGCGCGGCTCGCCGAGATCGACGTGGGGCAGCGCCTGGCCGATTGCTGGGCGGAAGCACGGCGAGCGCTGACGGACGCGGCTCTCGAGGCGCCGGTGGAGCTCACCCGCCCGGAGCCGCCGGACACGTACGTCCCGCACGCGGACGACAACGTCGTCCGGCGCATCAGCAAGGCCCTGGTGCGCGCCGGAAGGTCCTTCGCGGAAGCCGGGCGTACCCTCGGCAACCTCGGACGTCGCCTCGTCGGGCGGGATCGGTCCCCGGCCCCGGCCCGGCTGCAGGTGGTCCCGCTGCGCCTCCTCCTCCGCTACCATGCGGCGACACGTCTCGCTCCTCGGGACGACGCGGTCCTGGAGGCGCTGCGACGGCGCCTCGCCCACGTCCTGAGCGACTTCGAGCGCGACGCGAGCGCGTGGGCGGACACCTGTCTGGAGGCGGACGCGACCCTGGACCGGCCGGACCACCACACCTCCGGCTCACGCTTCCCACCGCCCGACCCCGCGGACGCGGAAGACGTCGAGGCGGAGCCGCTCGATCCGACCATCCACGCGGACGCAGCGGCACGCGCCGCCTCCGCTTTGGCCCTCTCGTTCGAGTCCCTCGCCTCGGCCGATCCGACGGCCGGCCTGGACGACGACCTCGCCACGGTCACCGCCGCGGTGCGTGCTTCGCTGGAACGGGATCTGCGGCAGGTTGGCACGTACATGCTGGATCCTGCCGACCGGGAGCTGCGCGACCGACCCGCGCGTGCCGCCCGTGACGCCGCCGAACGGGAATCCCAGTGGACCGCGTGGTATCGCCAGGTCGTCGCCCGGATGGAGCTCGACATCCATCTGGGGCGCGTCCGAGGGCGCCTTCTGGCGCTCCTGAACGCCTTCGAAGGCGACATGGAAAGCACGGTGGTCGATCCCGCGTGCGCCATGTTGCAGGAAGCCCGACAGACCATCATGGCCCTCCGGGACGATGTCGAATCCTCCGTTGAGGACGCTCGCGCCAGTGGAGACGCGACGGAGCTGAGGGAACGGCTCACCGCGGTCCGCGACGACGTGACGGGCTCTCTGGAAGCCCACGTCCTCGAGCCGCTGCGTTCGATTGGCTTCGACGCCTCCATCCGGGATCACGCGGACGGACGTGTCGGCGAGATCCTGGCTCTCCTCGCGTCTCTTCCCGAAAGCCTCGTAGTGCATCCGCCCGCCCCGTCTTCGGAGGGGCCGCAGCCGGATGGGAAGTCGGCTGAGATCCGCCTCCGCCAGATCGCGGAGCAGGCGTACGATGCCGTGCTGCTGGAGCGCTCGCGGGTCGCTCCGGATCCTCTGGTCACGGCGCTCGATCGCATCCGCACGGAGACGCGCCAGCTCGAGAGCGTGGTCCGTTTCAACCTGGACGCTGCCCTGGACGAGCTGGGCGCCGACACGCCCGACCTCAACGGACCCCTCGACGGCGCACAGGAGCTGGCCCTCAACGGGCTCGATCGCACGCTGGGTACGCTGGAAGAGCTGCGCGGCGCGATCGCCGCCGAGCTGCCGCGCTTCAGGCAGCGCTTGTTCGACGCGCATGTCCGGGGCTGGGAGCAGTTCCACGGTCGGGTGCGCGTCGAGGATCGCATGCAGGAACAGATCCTCGACTTCGGCTATCGCGTCCGGTCCGAGCTGCGCCAACGCATGGCCATCGTGGGCTCGGCGGTGCGTCGCACCACTCGCCAGAGCATGAAATGGGTGCGGTTCGGCCGGGGCCGCGCCATGAAGCTGGTGCGCCTCGGCCAGTCGGCGCTGGAGGGCGAGCAGGTCACCGAAGAGGAGAAACGCCGCACCATCGACGCGCTCGCCACGCTCGACGAGGTGCTCGGCGAGCTGCCCCTGGTGTACCGCCGGCTGTTCTCCTTCCAGCCCGTGAGCGATGCTGCCATGCTCGAGGGGCGGACACCCGACCTCGATGCGGTCGCCAGCCACTTCGCACACTGGCGGAAGGGGCTGACCGACGCCTTCGTCGTCACGGGCTTCGATGGGAATGGCCGTACCAGCTTCCTCAACGTGGTCGCGGGCACGGTGCTCCGGGACGCGGATGTCCGCAGGATCTCCCTGGCCGAACGCGTCCTGGACGCGAGCCTGTTCGCGGGCGAGCTCGCCGCCGCCCTCGACCTCGACGACGGGGATGCCTGGACGCTCGATCGTCTAGCGGGCGCCCTGTCGGCACGGCGCCGGGAGGGCAGGCCCCTCGCCTGCATCATCGAGAACCTCGAGTACCTCTTCCTGCGCACCAGCTCGGACAACGGCCTCGTCGGTCCCTTCCTGGCGTTCATGTCCCGAACGGACTCCAGCGTCTTCTGGCTGGCCACGCTCGCGGAGCCGGCGTGGAGCTACATGGAGAAGGTGGAGTCCGCGACGGCGTGCCTGGTGCGTCGCCACGCGCTCACGCCGCTCGGGCGGAGCGCGCTCGAGGCGGCGATCATGAACCGACACAGGCGAAGCGGACTCGGCCTCGAGTTCCTGCCTCCCTCCGTGACGCCCCCGCTGCTGGGCCGGCGCCTGCGCCGGGCCCGCAACGAAGAAGAGCGCCAGGCGACCCTGCGCACGGATTACTTCGACCAACTGTCCCGGCTCACCGGTCAGAACCTCCTGCTCGCCCTCTTCTACTGGGTGCGCTCGGTCCAGCTGGACGCCGAGACGAGCACGGTGCGCGTGCGCGCGATCGACCCCATCAGCTTCGCGTTCATCGACGCGTTCACACTCTCGCAATCCTTCACCCTGAAGGCGTTTCTCGACCACGCCACGCTCACGCTGGCCGAGCACGACCGGATCTTCCGGATCTCGCGCCAGGAAAGCCACCACATGTTCGAGTCGCTGGGCAACCTCCTCGTCATCGAGCCGGCGGGGACGGCGGAGCGGGTCTCGCAGTTCGTGTTCACCACCATCGACGACGATCAGCGCTACCGGATTCGGCCGCTGGTCGTGCACCCCGTCCTCACGCACCTGCGCAGCAAGAACATCGTGGCCTGATGCGGCCGCATCCTCGCCGCGTCAGCGCTCTTCGCAAGGCACGTCCGCCGCCGCGCCCCGATGGTCTCGACCTGCGCCCGCACCGCCCGGAACGAGCGCATGGCGGACGTGGAAACGGCGTGGATGGCGCCTCCTCGCCGTGACGGTCTTCTCACCCGAACGGTCTAGATCCTTCGACGGGTGCGGGATGTGCTCGCTGGTCTGTACCTCGCCGCGAGTGTGGAGCGCGGGTTCGTCGACACGGGCCGGTTTGGGCGGGTGACGCGCCCTTCGGGATCGACGGCAGAACGAAGATCGGGGTCGGGGTGGGGCTGCTCCTGGCCTCCCCCCCGCAGTCGCAACGGCTCTGGCGGTTGGATCTCGCCGTCCCGGTGCGCCAGGACGCGCACGCGCGTTGGGAGCTCCGACTCACCGGAACCTGGACCCGAGCGTTCTGGCGGGAGCCGGGCGACGTGGCGTGCGGGCGCGCGGGCGCCGCGCCCTCGACGATCTTCGTCTGGCCGTGAGGTACGATCGCCGGAACGCACCCCCTCCCCGTCCCGTCATCCAATCGCGCCCGCCGTCGCCATCGGCGCCGGCACACGCGCGACCGGCAGCGACACCGTGAAGGTGGTGCCGCGACGCACCTCTGTCTCCACGCGGATGTCGCCCCCGTGCTGCTCGACGATCCCCTTGGAGACGCTCAGGCCGAGCCCGGTTCCCCTGGCATGCTTTTTCGTGCTGAAGAAGGGGTCGAAGATGCTGTGCAGGTGCTGCTCCTGGATGCCGACGCCCGTATCCGCGAACCCGATCTCCACGAAGTTGCCGTCGTCGGACTTCTCCACCGAGATCGTCAGCGTGCCGCCCTCCGGCATCGCGTCCAGCGCGTTGAGCACCAGGTTCAGGAAGACCTGGGTGAGCTGGTGCCGGTCGCCGTAGACCGCCGGGACGTTCTCCTCGACCTCGCCCCGGACCTTGACCTTCGCGAGCCGGACCTGGTTGGCCGCGAGCTGGAGCGTGTCCCCGATCACGTCCTCCACCACCAGCGGCGTCAGCGCCACCTCGCTCTCGCGCGCGAAGTCCAGGAGGTTGCGGACGATGTCGCGCGCCCGCTCGGACTCGCTCACCAGGTCGGCCACGAGCTCCAGCTTCTCGGCGTCGTCCAGCTCGTCGTAGCTCTCCTCCAGCGCGGCGGCGGTCAGCATCAGGTTGTTGATGGGGTTGTTCAGCTCGTGGGCCACGCCCGCCGTCAGCGTGCCGATGGCGGTAAGCTTGTGGGACTGCACCAGCAGCCGTTGACGGCGGACGAGCTCGTGGGTCATGTGGTTGATCGCGCTCGCCAGCTCCGAGAACTCGTCGTGGTACTTCCGCCTGGGCGTGATGGGCGTGAGGTCGCCGTCGGCGATCCGGCGGGTGGCGAGCACGATCCGACCGAGTGGCGCGAGCATCTGGCGGGCCACGAAGGCCGCCAGCAGCACGATCATGCCCACCAACGCGACCAGGAACACGAGCGCGATGTGCTGGGACATGACCAGCATCTTCTCCACCGAGGTGCGCTCCTCGGTGGCGAGCTGCTCCGCCTCGCTCACCATCGCGCCGCCGTGTACGCGCAGCTCGGCCTCGATCTCCTGCATGCGCGCCGTGTCTCCCGCCGCGTCGAGGGCCGGTAGCCCGGAGAGCAGGATCTCGTAGCGGTGGACCCGGTCGCGCATGGCCGCCACCGACGCATCACCGATCACGGTCGCCATGCTGCGCCGCTCTCGTTCGAGGATACGCTGCGCCTCCTGCGCCTGGTCGATGGCGTCGCCCAGGTTGGTGTGGTACAGGAAGTAGTTCTTCTCGAAGCGGCGGGCCTGCTGGATCTCGAACGTGTACAGGTCGACGGCATCCACCATGCGCAGCTTCGCCTGGACGCGGCCGATGAGGAGAATCGAGACGAAGGTGAGCCCCACGCTCACGGCGAACCAGGCGATCAGGCCAATCGAGAGCCTGGTCCGGATCGTGAGGCTCGGTCGGTCCCGCAACGCGCGCTGGGCTTCCTCGGAGAGGGTGTCCAGCGTCGCCGCGCCCGCTTCCTCCGTGCCGTTGGTGGTCATCTCGACCGTCGCCGATACCTGGCGGGCCCGCTAGGGAAGCTCTGCACAGGTGTGGCCCCCCGCGTTGGGCGCGCCACGGCCACGAATCGTAGGCGGACCTCCGAAGGCATAGCCGTAGCTACGTCGAGGAGGAGCAAC
>CAZPZU010000052.1:0-36949 GCA_964591135.1 uncultured Gemmatimonadaceae bacterium
GACCGCCGTCGTGCTGGGCGGACTCGGGTGGTGGCTGGTGCGTGAGGCGGAGTCGGTGGGTGCCCACGGGGTGGGGACCACCTCTTCCATCGCCGTGCTCCCCTTCACCGACCTGAGCGAGGCCGGGGATCAGCAGTATCTCGGCGACGGCCTGGCCGAGGAGATCCTCAACGTCCTCTCTGGCGTCGACGGGCTGCAGGTGGCCGCCCGCACGTCGGCGTTCGCCTTTCGAAACGGCACGGAAGACGTCCGCGACATCGGCGAGAAGCTCAACGTGACGACGCTCCTCGAGGGGAGCGTCCGGCGGAGCGGCGACCGGGTGCGCGTCACGGCCCAGCTCATCGACACGAGCTCCGGCTTCCATCTCTGGTCCAGGACGTACGACCGGACGATGGAAGATCTGTTCGACATCCAGGACGAGATCGCGGGCTCGATCGCCCAGGAGCTGGTCGGGCGACTCGACCTGCCTGGGGGAGCCGCCAAGCGGCACGTGGCCCCGCAGGAGGCGCAGGACGCCTACTGGCGCGCCCGCGCCCAGATGGGGCGCCGGGACCCCGTGGGGCTGCCAGAAGCCATCACGCTCCTGCAGGGCGCGGTGGCTGCCGACCCGGAGTACGCGGCGGCCTATGCCGGACTCGCCGACGCCTACGCGCTCCTTCCCATCTACGCTCCGGCCGCGTCCCCCGCGGACGCCTGGACACAGGCCGAGCAGTGGGCCGAACAGGCCATCCGGCTGGACAGCACGCTGGCGGACCCCTACGCGTCGTTGGGGCTGGTCCGGGCGCTGCGCCAAGACCGCACGGGCGCCCTCCAGGCGTTCGGGAAGGCCATCGAGCTGAATCCCTCTTACGCTCCGGCCTTCCACTGGCGGGCCAACGTCCTGGCCGAGATGGGGCGGTTGGACGAGGCGCGCAGGGACGCAACCAGGGCCGCGCTCCTGGATCCGCTGTCGCCGGCGGTGGCCACCGATCACGGCAAGATCCTCCTGTGGTCCGGCGACGTGCAGGCAGCGGGGAGGGAATTGGATCGCGCGCTGACGCTCGACTTCTCGTACCGGCCGGCGCTGTTCGGGTCGGCCCTGGTGGCGCTCGAGCAGGGCCGCCCCCTCCCCCTGCAGATGGCGCTGACCCGGTGGGCGGCGATCGTGGGGGCGCCCATGACGGTCCTCGGGGAGCTCTCGCAGGCGATGATCGACTTCCGCGAGACCGGCGTGCCCTCTCCGGTCGACGCGTCGCTCCAGCAGCTCGACGCCGGCCAGGAGCTCATCGGCTCCGGCACGCTGGCGTCCATCCACGCACTGGTCGGAGCGCGGGAAGGCATGTTGCGTTGGCTGCGGGCGGCCGTGGCCGACGGCTCCTGGGCCGAGGAGTACCTGGTGGTGAACCCGGCGTACGACCCCTACCGCGACGACCCGGGGTTCCGGAGCATCCTCGAGGAGATCGGCGACATCGGATGACGCCCGACGGAGGAGCCCGGTAGGCCGGTGGCCGCTCTCTTCTACAAGCCGCGAAACCGCAAGGGCGAGCCTCTTCCCCCGATGGCGGAGCGGCTCACCGCGCTGCGCTACCTCCCGCCCTTCCTGCGCATGGTGTGGGCGACGAGGCCCGTCTACGCCGTGGCCATCCTCGCGCTGCGCATGGCGAACGCCTTCACGCCGGTGGTGCTGCTGTGGATCGGCAAGCTCATCATCGACGGCGTGGTCGCGAACATCGGCGTGGCCGCCCCGGACTGGGGGCACCTGGTCCGGCTCGTTCTCCTCGAGCTCGCGGTGGCGCTGCTCTCCGACGTGCTGTCGCGGGCGGCGAGCTACTTCGAGGCCCTGGTCGGCGACCTGTTCTCGAACGACCTGAGCGTGCGCATCATGCGCCACGCGGCGACGCTCGACCTCGAGCAGTTCGAGGACCCGGAGTTCCACGACAAGCTGCAGCGTGCGCGTCGCCAGACCATGGGGCGCGTCGTGCTCCTGGGGCAGGTCCTGGGGATGGGCCAGCAACTCGTCACGCTGCTCTCGCTGCTGGCGGCGCTCGTCGCCTTCAACCCATGGCTGCTCGCGATCCTGGTGGTGGCGATCGTCCCGTCCTTCCTGGGCGAGACGCATTACGCGGGCATCGGCTACTCGTTCATGTTCCAGTGGACGCAGCAGCGACGAGAGCTGGACTACCTCCGCTACGTGGCCTCCGACCAGGCGGCGGCGAAGGAGGTGAAGCTCTTCGGGCTGTCCGGCCATTTCATCGACCGCTTCGCGGAGCTCGCCGACGACTACGTCCGGGAGAACCGCCGCGTCGCGGCGCACCGCGCGGTCACCGGCGCCGTGCTCACGACGCTGTCGACGCTGGCGTACTACGGCGCCGTCGGCTTCATCATCTTCCAGACCGTCGTCGGCGCCATCACGGTCGGCACCCTCACCTTCCTCATCGGCTCGTTCCAACGGAGCCGCGGGCTCATCTCGAGCCTCCTGCTCGGCACGGCCGGGCTCTACGAGCAGAGCCTCTTCCTCAAAGACCTGTTCGACTTCCTGGCGATGAAGCCACGAGTGGCGTCCCGGCCGGGGGCCCGGCCGGTACCGAAGCCGATCCGCTCCGGCTTCGTCTTCGAGGACGTGGGCTTCCGCTATCCCGACCAGGAGAAGTGGGCGGTGCGCCACGTCGACTTTGGCGTGGTCGCGGGAGAGCGCGTGGCACTGGTGGGCGAGAACGGCGCCGGGAAGACCACGCTCGTCAAGCTCCTGACCCGCCTGTACGATCCCTCGGAAGGTCGGATCCTGCTCGACGGCGTCGACCTGCGCGAGTACGACATCGCGTCGCTGCGGCAGGCCGTGGGCGTGATCTTCCAGGACTTCTTCCGCTACGACCTCACCGCCCGCGAGAACATCGCCGTGGGATGGATCGAGGCGCGCGAGAACCAGGAGCGCATCGAGGACTCCGCGAAGAAGAGCCTGGCACGGGACGTGGTCGAGGGACTCGAGCGCCGCTACGACCACGTCCTCGGGCGCCGCTTCGACGGAGGGGCCAACCTCTCCGGAGGTGAGTGGCAGAAGGTGGCCCTCGCCCGCGCCTACATGCGCGACGCCGAGGTCCTGGTCCTCGACGAGCCCACCGCCGCGCTGGACGCCCGCGCCGAATACCAGGTCTTCCAGCGCTTCAGCGAGCTTACGGCCGGACGGATGGCCGTGCTCATCAGCCACCGCTTCTCCACGGTCCGCATGGCCGATCGGATCCTCGTGCTGGAGGACGGGGCCGTCCTGGAGGACGGGAGCCACGCGGAGCTGCTGGCGTTGGGCGGCCGCTACGCGGAGCTGTTCAACCTCCAGGCCGAAGGATACCGCTAGAGGAAGATCGACGCCGAAGAGGAAGGCCTCCAGGCGACGTCGGGGGTTCACACCCCTTGGCCACCGAGGGGTGAGGTACTATAATCCCTACGTGGCATAGGGGTATGACATCATCCGGGGTTACGGGATCCCCGATCCGATGCGGGCCGCAGGGCTCGGCGGGCGCACACCGCGGTCGCCGGCTCCGAGCCCCCTCGAGCGAGGCTGAGCATGGCAGGAAGCGACCTCTACACCGGCACGCTGGACGTCGTGATCCTGAAGGCCCTGGCGGGAGGGCCCATGCACGGGTACGCCATCGGGCTCTGGATCCGCAGTCGCAGTCGTGAGGTGCTGGACGTGAAGGAAGGTGTGCTGTATCCGGCGCTGCACCGGATCGAACGGCGGGGCTGGGTGCGGTCACGGTGGGGCAGGACCGACACGGGCCGCCGGGCGAAGTTCTACGAGTTGACCGAACTCGGGCGAGCGCATCTGGAGGAGGAATCCGCGCGGCTCGCGGAATACTCGGAGGCGGTCCTCAGCCTGCTCGACCACGCGACGAGGTAGAGGCGATGTGGCGAATCTTCCGCAGGTTCCGATCCGTGGACCGCAAGCCCCTTCCCTCACGGATCGGCGTCGAGGTCCGCGAGGAGATCCGATTCTACCTCGAAATGCGGGCGGAAGAGCTCCGCCGCGGAGGGCTCGCGCCCGAGGAGGCCTGGAAGAGGGCCGTCGAAGCGTTCGGGGATCCTGAGGCCGTGGCCGAGGCGGTGATTTCACAGGACCCCGGGGGCCGCCGGGGGCCGCTCGCTTTCCTGGACAGCCTGGTCCAGGACGCAGGGCACGGCCTGCGCAACTTCCGGCGAATGCCCGGATTCACCGCCACCGCCGTGGCGGCGCTGGCCCTGGGCACGGGCGCAACCACAGCGATCTTCTCGGTCGTCAGCGGGGTGATCCTGCGCCCCCTCCCCTATCCCGAGCCGGATCGGCTCGTGGCCATCCGCTCGCGCTGGACGGCCGAGAGCGGCTACGAGTGGGATCGCTATCCGGTGGGCTCCCCCGAGTACTTCGACTACCTGGCCGAGAACCGCAGCATGAGCGCAGTCGGCGCGGTCTCGACCGAGCGGCTGACGTTCCGGCCACAGGGTGGCGATCCCCGCATGGTCACCGCGGGTGCGGTATCGCCGAGCATGTTCCGGACGCTCCAGGTGGCTCCCTTGTTGGGTCGCACGCTCCTGGACGCCGACGGAGGGCCCGACCCCGCTCCCGTGGTCGTGCTGGCGCACGACTTCTGGCTCCGGGAGTTCGGCGGCGACTCCACCATCGTGGGTAGGGCGGTCGAGCTAGGCTGGGAGAACCAGGGCAACGACGTGTCGAGCGTCGTGGTGGGCGTGATGCCCGCGGGCTTCGCGTTCCCGGATCCCGACGTGGAGATGTGGGCGCCGCTGCTCCTGGATCCGGCGCGCACCTGGAGGGGCGGCCACTGGTTCACCATGATCGCACGCCTCGCGCCGGGAGTCTCGATCCCGGAAGCGGAGGCGGACATGGCCGGGATCATGGCTTCGTGGCGGGAGCGTTACCCCGATCACCACCGCGGACACTTCCTCTACCTCACCCCGCTGAAGGACGACCTGGTCGCCGACGCCCGTCCGACCCTCCTGCTCCTCCTCGGTGCCGTGGCCTTCGTCCTCCTGATCGCGTGTGCCAACGTGGCCACGCTCCTGCTCGCCCGCGGGACGGTTCGCCAGCGGGAATTCGCGGTGCGTGCCGCGCTCGGGGCGGGGCGTGGGCGCCTGGTCAGGCAGCTCCTCACCGAAGCGCTCCTCCTGGCGACGCTCGGGGGTGTCCTCGGTCTCGTCGTCGCCACGCTCGGCGTGGACGCCCTCCTCGCGTTGGAGGGCGGGACTCTGCCTCGGGGGCAGGAGGTCGGCATCGACGTCCGGGTCCTCGGTTTCGCGGCGCTCATGGTGATCCTCACTACGCTGGCGAGCGGGCTCATGCCGGCGCGCGAGGCCGCGCTATTCGACGGGAGTCGCGCGTTCGCGGACGGGGGGCGGGGGGTCGCTGCGGGGCGACGAAGCGTACCCCTGCGACAGGCCCTGGTGGTCACCGAGGTCGGCCTGGCCCTGGTGCTCCTGCTGGGCGCGGGTCTCATGGCCAGGAGCCTCCGGCGAACGCTCCGACAGGACCCCGGATTCGTGACGACGGGGATCCTCGCGGTCAGCCTGACGTTTCCGGAGAGCGGCTACACCGCCCAGGAGAAGGTGGACTTCATGACCACGCTGGCGGAACGCGTTCGGCGGGCCTCCGGCGTGTCGGGTGCGGGGGTCGCATCGAGGCCTCCTCTGCTCTACGACAATTCGATGACGCGCTTCGTCATCGAAGACCGGCCGGAGCTCCAGCCGGGCGAGGAAGGACCGACCGGAAGCCACGTCATGGCGAGCCGAAGCGCGCTCGAGGCTCTCGGGGTTCGTGCCGTCCGCGGGCGCCTGTTCGACGCACGGGACGTCGTGGACGGCCCGCCCGTCGCACTGGTCGACGAGACCATGGCTGAGCGCTATTGGCCCGGACAGGATCCCGTGGGTCGGAGGATCCGCTTCGGGATGACCGACAGCGAGATGCGCATGATCGTCGGCGTCGTCACAGCGGTACGATTCGACGGTCTCACGATCCAGGCGCCGACGTTCTACGAGCCCGAGACGCAGGCCGTACGCCTGACGCCCTTCCACCTCGGTACCATGACCCTTCTCGTCCGCGCGGCAGGCGATCCGTCGCGCCTGGCAGGGACGGTGAGGGACGCGGTGCGCGAACTCGACCCCGGCCTCCCCATCCTGAGCGCGAGGACCATCGAGGATATCCTCGGCGGATCGGTAGCGAGACCGCGCTTCATCTTCGTGCTCCTCACCGTGTTCGCGGCGGTGGCCATGACACTGGGAACGATCGGCGTGTACGGCGTCGTCGCGCAGGCCGTGGCGCAGCGGACCAACGAGATCGGGGTCCGGCGCTCACTTGGCGCGGGGCCGCGCGAGGTGTGGGGCATGATCGT
The DNA here is from genome assembly GCA_964591135.1 of uncultured Gemmatimonadaceae bacterium. Lineage (GTDB taxonomy): Bacteria > Gemmatimonadota > Gemmatimonadetes > Longimicrobiales > Gaopeijiaceae > SZUA-318. The sequence goes on from CAZPZU010000052.1 coordinate 6,351, forward strand.
CTCCCAGGAGATGAGGCCGGTCGCGATGGGGATCGCCGTCGGCGTCACCGCGGCGCTCGCCATGAGTCGCATTCTCGCCGGCTTCCTCTTCCAGGTGAGCGCAACCGATCCGTGGACGTACGGGTTGGTCGCGCTCGGCGTCGCGGCGGTCGCCACGCTTGCCACGGTCGTCCCCGCGAGGCGGGCGATGCGGATCGACCCGGTGGAGGCGCTGCGCATGGAGTAGGCCTCCACACTGGGACTCCTAGTCCTTGTGGTATAGCCCCTCGGCCTTCCGCGCCGAATGCAGGATGCCCTTGATCATAGCCGAGCTGAAGCCCTGGTGCTCCATCTCGTTCAGGCCGGCGATCGTGCAGCCTCGCGGCGTCGTCACCTGGTCGATCTCCGACTCGGGGTGTCGGTCGTGGCCGAGGACGAGCGCTGCGGCCCCCCGTGCGGTCTGGGCCGCCAGCAGGAGCGCCTCTTCCGGATGGAAGCCGATCTCGATGCCGCCCTGGGACGCCGCGCGCACCGCGCGGAGGAAGAAGGCGATGCCGCACGCGCACAGCGCGGTCGCGGGAATCATCATGTCCTCGGCAATGACGAGCGTGCGACCCACGAGGTCGAACATCTCGCGGGCCTCGGCGAGCGCCCGCTCCGAGCCCTCCTCGGCGGACAGGCAGGTCATCGACTCCCCGATGGAAACCGCCGTGTTGGGCATCGCCCGGACGATGGGCGCGGTGGTCCGGAGCGCTTCGCGGAGCTGTCCGGTCGTGACGCCCGAGACGACGGACACGACGCGATGCCGGATCGGATCGAGCACCGCGGCGATTTCGGCGGCCAGAGCCTCGAGCTGCTGCGGCTGCACGGCGATGACCACGACGTCGGTGGCCGCCACGGCCGCGCCGTTGTCCGAGCCCACACGCATGCCGACCTCCGCCAGCGCTTCGAGCTTGTCCGCGCTGCGGCGTGTGACCCACAGCTTGTCCGGCGTGGTGTAGCCCGCCGTCGCCCATCCGGTCGCAAGGGCGGTCCCGAGGTTCCCGCCACCGAGGATCGCCACGGTCGGTTGCCGTTGTCCGGACTCGGTCATGCTGTGTCTCCGACGAAGGGTGGCGTCCATAGTGAGGCCCGCACCGAGCCGTCGCCGGGACGCAACCTATCACGGTGGGGGTCGGCCTTCCACAACGAGCATGGCGGGGAGGTCGGAGAACCTGCCGGACCCGACCTTGCCCCCGCGTGGGCATTTGCCCGAGCTTGTACGGCAGGTGTTTATCCGGGTTTTGCCCGGGACGGTCGTCCCGGTGCGTCGGGCACGGAGGGTTCGCGGGCCGCTGGCCCGCAGGTCGGTGGGTCGGTGATGTCTGCATCGCGGGGTGGAGCGGAGCGCGGCGGCGCCTGCAGGAAGGGTCTGCTGCTGGTCCCGGAGTTTCCGTCCGAGTCCTTCTGGGGATATCGATACGTGATGCGACTGATCAGTCGCCGCGCGGCGTTCCCACCTCTGGGACTCCTCACCTTCGCGGGCTATCTGCCGGAAGACCAGTGGGAGCTGGAGCTCGTCGACCTGAACGTCGTGGCTCCGTCCGCGGGGGCGCTCCGGGCGAAGATGGCCGCGGCGGACGCGGTCTTCCTCACCGCGATGTCCATCCAGAAGCGATCGTTGGTGGATATCCTGCGCGGGCCCGCGGCCGGGCTCGACGTCCCCTTCGTCCTGGGTGGACCGTTCGCCTCCTCGTACCGGGACCAGATCCTGGATCCGCAGTCGGACTCCGACCGGGTCCTGCACGACGGACTGGACCTGCTGGTCTGGGGGGAGGCCTATGCCTGCATCGACGAGCTGCTCGCGTGGCTGGATGGGGCGCCCCGGCACGACGCGGGCACCCCGCGACTCCTCATCCCCGAGGCGGTGGCCGGGGTCGAGCCGGGGTCGCGGGAGTACCTGAACGACCGCTCGATCTTCAGACCCCTCGACGAGGTGCCGCTGCCGCGCTGGGACCTGGCGCGCGTGAGCGACTACCACTCGATGATGGTCCAGACCACGGCGGGCTGCCCGTTCCGCTGCGACTTCTGCGACATCATCCAGTTCAACGGGGGGTTCAACCGACCCAAGGCGCCCGCGACGGTGCGGCGGGAGCTGGACGCGATCCTGGCGACCGGGTATCGCGGCAGCGTCTTCGGCGTCGACGACAACTTCGTCGGGACCCCGGCGGCCACGTCGGAGATCCTCGACGCGATCATCGAGTTCCAGCGGGAGAACGGCTACCCCTTCTCCTTCTACACGCAGGCGAGCGTGAACCTGGGCACGCCCAAGCTGCGGTATCTGATCGGGAAGATGAAGCAGGCGGGCTTCGACGCTGTCTTCCTCGGCATCGAGACCCCGGACGAAGACGCGCTCCGCGGGATGAACAAGAAGCAGAACCTCAAGGTGGACCTCCCGGACACCATCGCCGCGATCCAGGCCGCGGGTATCGAGGTGTATGCCGGGTTCATCTTCGGAAACGACGCCGACGGGCCGTCGACCGCCGACCGCATCGTCGACTTCGTCAAGCGCACGCGCATCTTCACCGCCATGACCGGGATGCTCACGCCGGTCCCGCATACGCCGCTGTGGGAGAGATTGAGGCGCGAGGGAAGGCTGCAGCCCGCCGAGTACTCGGGGAACAACACCGACGACGAGGTGCAGTTCGTTCCCCTGGGAATGAGCGCAGAGGAGATGTACCAGGGTATCCACGAGATCCTGGCACGCCTCTTCAACGCGCCCGAAACCTACCGACGGGCGCTGGACATGCTCCGCTCCGTCCAGCCGCACATCTTCTCGGGCCGGCGCTTCGAGGTGCGGTACCTGAAGAGCGCCCTGTATTCGTTCTGGAAGCAGGGCATCCGGCGACTCGACCGGGCGTATTTCGGCCTCCTGTGGAAGGCGGGCCGTTTGGACCACCAACTCCGTCGCCGGGCCCGGCAGGATGCGCGTCGTCTCCGGAGGCTCATGCGCAGGATGAAGCGCGACGGCAGGGTGCGCGTCCAGGAGGACCTGGCCTGGCTCGACGAGCTTGTCGGCCAGGGACAGGATTACCTCGTCCGCTTCCGCCCGGAGGAGCGGCTGCAGCAGGTTCGGGAATGGGTCGCCGGCGTGCGGGAGCGCGCCCGCCTCGGATCCCTTTCGGCCGAAGACGCACGGGCCGTCTACGACAACGCCCGACGGTATCTGCGCTTCCAGATGCGCCGCCACCGCTTTCCCGGGGTAAAGCTGGAGCGCGCCATCGAGGCCGCGATCAAGGGACTGCACTACGAGACCGTGATGCGCGCCATCGTGGGAGGCGAGCGTCCGGGCGGAAGGATCGCCTAGCAGCCCCTCGTCGGCGTGGACCCGGATGTCCAGGAGCGCTCGAGCTTTCCGCCGCGGAAGAGCTCCACGTCACCCGACATGCGATGCAGCAGGAGGCCGGCACTGGGCCCGCCGTGCGCGCGCATCAGGTCCTGCATCAGCGGCTCCTCTCCGCCCCACGGATACGCGTACACGAGGTCGAAGTCGTCCAGCGCGCGGCCGAGGCGCAGGTACCCGGACGCTCCCTCGCCCACGGTCCCGAGTCGCCCGTCGCCGCCCCGGGGGCGCCATGCGTATCCCTCCGGCAGGAAGCTGCCGGTGGCGAAGCGTGCCCCCGACCCGTAGCGATGCGCCACCTCCACGGACATGGCCACCAGTCGCTCGTCCAACTCGATGCCGTAGGCGTCGTAGCCGAGGAGGTCGGCCATGATCGTGACGACGCCGGTGGCCGAGCCCCACTCCAGGAAGCGCAGGCCGGGTCGGCGCAGCGCCATGAGCGCGACGAGCACCCGGTCGTACTCGGCCGGGACGAACGAATGCCAGCGACGGGCGCGGATCTCCTGGTCGAAGTGGACCCACAGATCCCAGCCCTCGTCGCCGAGGCGGGACAGGGTGGCCCGGAGGCCGGGGTCGAGGGTGGCGGGGTCGTCTTTCATCCGTGGAATACCGCGGAGGCACTCCGACGATCCCCGCGAGCGGCGGAGACGGTTGGGGGCGGATGCGTCCGGCCGGTAGATTCCCCTGACCCCGAGGCGGACCGGCAGGGGCCTGCTCGCCGGTCGCGCACGGGACGCAGCGCCATCAAGCGGAGCCATGGAATCCTCGACCGTCGTCCGCGAGAAGAAGACCGCCGCCCTCAGCTCGGTGGTGGCCGCGGTCTTCCTGACGGGGCTCAAGCTCGTCGTCGGCGTCCAGACGAACAGCCTGGGCATCCTCTCCGAGGCGGCCCACTCGGCGCTGGACCTGATCGCGGCCGTGATCACCTACGGAGCGATCACGATCGCCGCGAAGCCGCCCGACGCGGAGCACCGCTACGGCCACGGGAAGGTCGAGAACGTCTCCGCGCTCGTGGAGACGCTCCTCCTGTTCGTCACGTGCTCGTGGATCGTCTGGGAGGCGGTGCAGCGGCTGAGCACCCATCAGACGCACGTCGAGGCCAACGTGTGGAGCTTCATCGTGATGGGCGTCGCCATCGCGGTGGACCTCGGGCGGTCGCGGCACCTGGGAAAGGTGGCGCGGAAGCACCACAGCCAGGCTCTGGAGGCGGACGCGCTCCACTTCTCCAGCGACGTGTGGAGCTCGCTGGTGGTCATCGTCGGGCTGGTGAGCGTGTCCTTCGGTTTTCCGGCCGTCGACTCCATCGCGGCCATCGGCGTGGCGCTGCTCGTCCTGTTCGTGAGCTATCGGCTCGGTCGCCGTACCCTCGACGCGCTGGTCGACCGCGTGCCGGACGGGCTGTACGAGACGGTCGTGGAGGCGATCCGGGGAGTCGACGGCGTGGAGGAGGTGCGGAGCGTGCGGCTGCGGCCGTCGGGTCCCCACGTCTTCGTGGACGCGACGGTCGGCATCCCCAGGACGACGCCGTTCGAGCTGGCGCACGGCGTCATGGACGCCGTCGAGCAGGCGGTCCAGGAGGCGCGCACCAACATGGACGTTATCGTCCACGCCGAGCCCGTGGAGACCGCGTCCGAAAGCCTTGCAGACAAGGTGCGTATTGTCGCCATGAAGCGGGGCGTGCGCGCCCCGCACAACCTCGAGGTGCACCGCATGGGAGGGACGTACTTCATCGACTTCGACCTCGAGTATCCGCGGGGGAAGTCGTTCGTCGAAGCCCACGCGCTGGCGGTGGAGATCGAGCATGATATCCGCGGCAGCTTCGAGGGGGTACAGAAGGTGACCATTCACCTAGAGGAGTATCAGCCGGAGGAGGAGGAGCTCCGCGAGGTCACCCAGGAGGAACGGACGCTCCGCGAGGGGATCCGGGCGCGAGTGCTAGACGACGCGCGCGTCCTCGGATGCACGGACATCGTCGTCCTCCGCCACGGGAGCGCCTACAACGTCTCGGTCACCTGCCAGGTCGATGCCACCCTCCCGCTCGACGCCGTGCACGGGATCGTCGCCGAGATGGAGAGCGCGATCTACCGCGACTTCGAGCAGCTCCGGAGGGTGACGATCCAGGCGGAGCCGGGTGGCGCGGGATCGGGCTGAGCTTCCGGCCGCCACCGTCCGTGATCGACGCCGTGCCCACGCCCTGGGCTCGTCCATCAGGACCACGTCCAGGTTCATGGTAGGCGGAGCGACGGCGCGGAGCCTCGCGGCAGCGAGAACGGGACGGGCGTCGCCGCCGACCCGCCCGTGGACCCTGATGCGCAGCACGGCATCTGCCGGTGCCCGGGCCACCGCCGCTTCGATCGCACGGGCGAGCGCCTGTGCTCCGAGACCGTCGCCGGACACGTCGGTGACGATCATCGGTCGGGCCGGCAGCTCCCGGAAGCTCCACCTCGTGCGGGTGGGCACGGCACCCGTGGAGGCCTCGACCTCGAGCAGGATGTAACCCTTCGGCTCACCCGTCTCCGAGAAGGCCGTGCGCTCGACGGATCCCGGATAGAGCACGGGGGCCGCGAGGGGGCGGCCGGCCAGGTCCGACGTGAGGACCTGGTGGCGGTGCACGTGGCCGGTGAGGACCGCGCCGACCCCCCCGGGAATATCCGCGCACCGGATCACGTCGGCCGCGCCGCGGAAGGTGTAGTCACTCGGACCCACCCGGGCGCCCTCGAAGCAGTGGTGGACGCACAGCAGAGAGAGGTCCGCGTCGCCGGGGCGCCATCCCGTCGCCGCCACCAGCTCCCTGAAGCGCCGGCGGACGTCGTGGCGCTCGTAGGGAAAGCCGAAGAGCGCGACTCGGCATCCGCCCGCGTCGACGTGGAACGAGCGGGGACGGTCGAAGATCCGCACGCCGGGGTGCGCGGCGAAGCGGGCGTGGGGGATGCGGCTCCGCTCGTGGTTGCCCGGCACGATGAACACGGGGACGCCCGTCTCCGCGACGCGTCGCAGCGGCTCCAGCGCCTGCGCGGCGAGGGTCGGATGCACCCGGGCGCGGTGGAAGACGTCCCCACCGTGCACGACCAGGTCCACGTCCCCGGCCAGGGCGGGCGCGAGCGCGAGGTGGTAGTTGGCCACGAAGTCGTGGCCGCGCCGACGCCGACGGATTCTGGGCGTCAACGGGAGGTCGAAGCCGAGGTGGGTGTCGGCCAGGAGGAGGACCCGGAGAGACATGCCGCCAAGTTATGTATTTCGGCTTTTCTTCGGTAGTGGGCGAGGGAGAGCCCGGCACCAGCCTCCTTGCACATTTTATCCATTCTGGATATATCTGCCACGGATAAATCACACAGGAGGCGTGTTCCGTGTCGCCCACGACCAATCCACGCACGATCCCGCTACGTCCTCCCGTCTACCACATCCTGCTCGCGCTGGTCGGCCGCGACCGCCACGGGCTCGGGATCGCCGACGAGATCGAGCGGGCGTCGGAGGGCGCGCTCGAGCTGGGGCCCGGCACGCTCTACCGGTCCCTCTCGGAGATGACGGACGCCCGGTTGATCCGCGCGGTCCCGGCTCCCTCGGCGGACGCCGATCCGCGGCGGAAGTACTACCGGATCACCCCGGAGGGGAGGGAGCTGCTGGCACGGGAGACGGCGCGCCTCGGTCGCCTGGTCGAGACCGCGAGGGCGAGGGGCGCGCTCCCGGAGCAGGCATGAGTCGGCGCGGGTCGGGATGGCACGGGTGGATCTTCCGGTGCCTGCTGAGGCTGTATCCGGGGTGGTTCCGCGACGCCCACGGAGAGGAGATGGCGCTCCTCTTCGAGGCCCGCCTCGAGCGGGCGGAGGGGCGGGGGGCACGGGTGCGTCTCTGGTGGCGGACGTTGAGGGACGCGGCATCCACGGCGGTGGCGCTGCGACGACGGGATTCGGAGGGAGGGGGACATCGCATGGAAACGCTGCTCCAGGACCTACGCTACGCCGCCCGCCACCTGCTCCGCTCGCCGGTCTTCACGCTAGGCGCGGTGGCACTCCTGGCCATCGGCATCGGCGCCAACACCACGGTGTTCACCGTCGTGGACGCCCTCATCTTCCGTCCGCCGCCATGGAGCCATCCCGAGCGCGTGGTCCATGTCTACCAGGACTCGGACGACGGTGAGCCCAGCTCGAGCTCGTTTCCCGCGACCCGCGACATGGCGCGGTCGGACGTGTTCGCGGCCGTGGCGGCCACCACGCCGTCCTCGGCGACGTGGGAGGGGCCGGACGGCCTGCAGCAGGTGTCCACAGAGTACACGACGTCCTCCTACATGGAGGTGTTGGGCCGGTCGGTGCAGCGTGGCCGTTGGTTCGGGCCGGAGAACGACGTGGTGGGTGGCGCCCCCGTGGCGGTGGTGAGCGCGGCAGCTTGGCACGCGCGCATGGGCAGCGATCCTGACCTCGTGGGGCGAACGATCCGCCTCAACGGCCAGCCGGTGACGATCATCGGGGTGGGCCCCGAGGGACTGACCGGCACCATCACGCCGCTGGTGACCGACTTCTGGCTGTCCATCTCGGCGACGATGGTGAGCGGAGACTTCCAGGTCGCCAACCTCGAGCGCCGCGAGGACCACTGGTACGAAGTGTTGGCGCGCCTGGCACCGGGGGTCACGGTGCAGCAGGCCCAGGCGGCGATGGACGCGCTCGCCGCGCGGCTCGCCGAGGACTACCCGGAGTACAACCGCGGCCGGGGCATCACGGTCTTCGCGTCGAGCGACGTGCGGATGCATCCCCAGGGGGACGGGCAGCTCAAGCTGGCCGGCGGGCTTCTCTCGGCGGTGGTCCTCACGATCCTCCTCCTGGCGTGCGCGAACCTGGCCAACCTGCTCCTGGTGCGCGGCTTCAGCCGCTCGGGCGAGATGGCGGTGCGTTCCGCGCTGGGGGCGCCTCGCGGCCGCGTCGCTCGTCTCTTCCTTCTCGAGTCCATCCTCCTCGCGGTGGTGGGCGGCCTCCTGGGCCTCCTGCTCACGCGTTGGGCGCTGCAGGCGCTGCCTGCTCTCCCGCTCGGCGACGTCCTCCCGGGGAAGATGGCGCTGGGGATCGACGCTCGCGTCGCGCTCTTCTCGTTGGTGCTGATGGCGACGACCGGCGTCCTGTTCGGGCTGGCGCCCGCGGTCCGCACCGCGCGCAGCGACGTCGCGCGGGCGCTTCGCGACGATCGGCGGGGCTCCTCGACGGACCGGGGGAGCAGCCGCCTGCGCAGCCTCCTCGTGGCCGTCCAGGTCGCGGCGTCCCTCGTGCTGGTCCTCGGTACGGGTCTCCTGGCGCGCAGCCTCGCGGCTCTCCAGACCGTGGACACCGGCGTGGACGCCGACCACGTCGCCTACCTGCGTGTCGATTGGAGTCGGGCAGGACTCGAGGAAGGCCAGGCGCAGGCCGCGATCGACCAGCTGCGCGAGCGCTTGGGGGCGCTTCCCGGGATCACCGGGGTGGCGCTCGCGACGCGCCTCCCGGCGCAGCGTTCGGGGACCACCACCACCGAGGTGGAGGGCTACACGCCACCGGCCGGAACCGACGCGGTGGAGCTCCCCTTCGCCCTGGTGACGGACGGCTACTTCGAGACGATGGGGATTCCCCTCGTGCAGGGACGGCTCTTCGACGACGACGACGTGCCCGGGGGAAGCGGCCTGTCGATCGTTATCGACCGGGCGGCGGCGCGGCGATTCTGGGGAGACGCCGACCCGATCGGGCGGCGGATGCGCGGTCAGGGATCGGAGGCCTGGACGCGGACGGTGGTGGGCGTGGTCGGCGACGCGCCCGTGGCGAGCCTGGGGGAGAGCCCGAGACCCATGTTCTACTTCTCCACGCGTCAGCGCCCCTCGGCCCCGAGCTACCTGGTCGCACGCACGTCAGGGGACCCGGCGGTGATCCTCGCCCCCATGCGCCGGGAGCTGTCCGGCCTGTTTCCGTCGGCGGTGGTCGACGCTCAGGGCACGCTCGCGACGCACTTCGGTTCGACCCTCTCGACGCCGCGCATGGCGGCGCGTGCGATGGGTGCCTTCTCCGCCCTGGCGCTTCTCCTGGCCGGGCTCGGCATCTACGCGGTGGTGAGCTTCAGCGTCGCTCGACGCACGTCGGAGCTGGGTATCCGCATGGCGCTTGGCGCCGAGTGTTCGGGGGTCGTGCGCATGGTGGTGCGTGAGGTCGCGGGCGTCGTGGTGGTGGGGCTCGTGGTGGGCGTGGCCGTATCGGCCTTCGCCACCTCACAGCTGAGTGGGATGCTCTATGGTGTGGGAGCCCTCGATCCCATCGCCTTCGGCGCCGCCGTGCTGGTGCTGCTCGGCGTCGCGTGGATCGCGGCCTGGGTGCCCGCTCGGCGGGCGGCCCGGGCGAATCCGGTGGAGGCGCTGCGCGTGTCCTGACGGAGACGGCCGCCAAGACCGTCATCGTTGCTCAGGCCGCTGGCGTCGTTCTGTCTGCCCTCGTGCCAACGGCCATCCTCCTTGAGGTCATCGGCTTCGGCTTGCAGGACGGCGAGTACGGCGCTCCCGCCTCTTGTCGGGAGCGCCGTAGGCCTCGGCACCGGGCCGGTGCTCTTCCTCGTCGGGGACCGCGCGCGCAGAGGGCGCGTCGGACGGGCGTCATGACCTCTCGCGTGGAGCGGGCCCCGACGGGGGACCGCTCCCACGCGTCGACTCCCTGGTCAACCGTCGCACCATGAGTGCCTCGTAGATCCGGGGCGCCAGACGTGACACCCACCACGAGGCCTTCCCCACGGCGCCCAGCACCACGAGGCGGCGGCGCGCCTCCACCGCGCGGACGAGGGCGTCGGCCACGGCATCCGGGTCGAGCGGCCACCCGACCTCGGTGCGGCGCTCCCCAGCAGGCTCCCCGTCGCCCCCCAGCGCCTTCGCGCCGATCCCCGTTCGGACGAAGGACGGACACACCATGGTGACGCTCACACCCTCCGTGGAGATCTCCCCCCTCAGCGACTCGAACAGGCCATGGAGCGCATGCTTGCTCGCAGCGTATCCGGCACGTCCGGAGAGCGGCGCGAAGCCCGCCACGCTGGACAGGACCGCGATGCGGCCGTGTCGCTCCATGAGCGACGGGAGGGCCGCCCGGGTGACGTGGAGCGCACCGAAGAAGTTCACGTCCATGATGTGTCGGAACACCGACAGGTCCGTGTCGGCTACGAAGCTGATGTGGGTGCGGCCCGCGTTGGCCACCAGGACGTCCACGCCCCCGAAACGGGCGATCACGGCTTGCACGGCGTCGTCGCACGCGGCGGCGTCGGTGACGTCGCACGGGATCGCCAGGACGTCGTATCCCGCTCCGGACAGCGCCTCCGCCAGGATGCCCAGGCCGACTTCGTCCACGTCCAGAAGGCCCAGGCGCGCGCCCTCGCGGCCCCACCGCCACGCCAGCGCCGAGCCGATCCCGCCGCCGGCGCCGGTGACGACCACCACGGGTCGCTCCCCCGTGGTCATCCACGCTCCAGCCAGAAGTCGAGCACCTCGGAGCTGGTCTTGCGCGGGGTGTAGCCGAACTCCTCCTTGAGGCGCCGGTTGGACAGGACGGGCCGGTAGCGGAGGAAATCCACCTGCTCGGGCCCGTATCGGGTGAGCCCGAAGGCGCGCAGGGTCGTCAGCGCCCCGCGGAGGAGCCACGCGGGCAGCGGCAGGCACGGCTTGCCCATGCGCCGGGCCACCTCGCGCATCGCCACGGTGCCGTCTCCCGCAAGGTTGTACACGCCCGTCAGCGGCTCTCGGATGCCGCGTACCAGGCACGCCACGACGTCCTCGTCCCAGATGAACACCCAGGGCACGGCCGTTCCGATCACGCCCGGGACGATGTGCTTGGCGAAGAGCGCGGTGATCTGGTTGTGCACCCCCTCGCCGAGGATCGTGCCGGGTCGGAAGACGAGCTGGGCCAGCTCGGGATGATCCCGCCGTGCCTCCGCGAGCATCCCCTCCACGAGCCGCTTGTGCCGCGCGTAGGTGAAGGACTCGTGGCCCCGGATCGGGTCCTCCTCGTCCAGCCATTCCGGGTTGTCCGCGTGGTAGCCGTAGGCGGCGCCGCTGCTGGTGACGATGAGCTTGCGCACGCCCTCCGCCAAGCAGGCGTCCAGGACGTTGCGCGTGCCCCCGACGTCCACCTCGTACTCGAGTTCGGGTGTGCTGTCGCGGCCCGGCGTCACGATCGACGCGAGGTGCACGACGGTGTCCGCGGCGTGGCTCGCGATCAGATGGCGGAGACGTTTCGCATCGCGGACGTCGCAGTCCTCGTAGACGATCCCGGGCACGCGCTCCTCCTTCGCCGGGAGCCGGATGTCCGTGGCGACGACGAGCCCGAGCGCCTGCTGGCTCGCCAGAGCCGGGACGAGCTTGCCACCGATGTAGCCGGAGGCTCCCGTGACCAGGACGCGCGGGCCCCCGCTCACGCGGCGGATCCCTCCCCGGCCCCTTCGGGCGCCGGCGCGCGGGCGCGTCGGTCCACCACGGTCCAGATCGCCGCGAGCGTGAGCCCGGCCACGATGTGCCACACGCCCCACCACGCGGCCACCAACGCCATTCCTCCGAGCCCGCCGAAGAACGTGAAGATCAGGGTCAGGCCGAGCCCGGAGTTCTGGATGCCCACCTCGATGGAGACGGCGCGCGCGTCGCGGCCGGGGAGGCCCGCGGCGCGGGCGGCGCCGTAACCGAGCGCCAGCGCGGTGGCGTTGTGCAGGGCCACGACGCCCATGACCACCCCCACGTACGTGAGGAAAGCGTCCCAGTTGGCGTGGAGCGCCAGCAGCACGATGGCGGCGAAGAACACGAGGGACAGGGCCTTCATGGGCCGACGGATCCGGGCCGCGAAGGCCGGATGGCGGGCCGCGACGGTCATGCCCGCCACCAGGGGGATCCCGAGGATCGTGAAGACGGTGACGAGGAGGCTCACGGGATCGAGGTGCACGTCCCGCAGGATGGTCGCCGTCTGGGGATTGAGGTTGCCCCAGAAGGTGATGTTCAGGGGGGTCATGACGACCGCGGCCGCCGTGGACACTGCCGTCATGCCGATGGACAGCGCCGTGTTCCCGCCTGCCAGGTGGGTGATGATGTTGGAGATGTTCCCTCCCGGGCACGCAGCCACCAGGATCATGCCCAGCGCGATGCTGGGCCGCAGATCGAGCATCATGGTCAGCACCCAGGTGGCGGCCGGAAGCAGCAGGAACTGCGTCGCGAGGCCGATGCCCGCCCCGAGGGGCGTCCGTGCGACCCGGCGGAAGTCGTCGACGGAGAGGTCCAGGGCGACGCCGAACATCACCAAGCCCAGGACCACGTTGAGCGCGACCAGGGTGCCCGGCTCGAAGGCGAGCCTCAGGGCATCCACGTCGTTCACCGCGCGGGTCCCTCATGTGCGGGCCTGGGCGCGCCGGATGCGGACGCGCCGCGTCTCATCCCCCGGGTTCCTGATGCATGTCCTTGAAGTGCTTCAGGCTGGGCGCCCACATATGCGCCACGGGATCGACGTCCACGTGGATCACCGCGCAGCGTCCGGCGTCGAGCGCCCGGCGCAGCGCGGGCTCCAGGTCGGAGGGCGTGGAGACCCTCTCCCCGTGCGCGCCCATGCTGCGGGCCAGGTCGTCGAATCGGATCTCCGAGAAGTCCGTGTTGATGGTCTCGTCGGGCCCCAACGATTTCATCAGCAGCGTCTTGAACGGCTTCATCTGGAACTGCTGCGTCATCTTCACCATGCCCCACTGCTTGTCGCACAGCACGACGTAGATCACGGGGAGGCCGCAGCGCACCGCGGTCTCCACCTCCTGCGGGTGGAAGCCCATGGCCCCGTCGCCGATGATGCAGTAGACCTGCCGCTCGGGGAGGGCCACCTTCGCGCCCAGCGCTTGCCCCACACCGGCCCCGAGCATCCCCAGCTTCGGGGTCGTGACGATGCTGTTGGGTGTCCGAACCTGGTGGTAGAAGTTCGCCCACACGGCGGTATTGCCCCCGTCGATGACGAGGATGGCGTCGTCTTCGAATACCTGCTGGCAGGTGGTGGCCACGTGCGAGGGGTGCACGCCTTCGGCCGACTTCGTGAGGTTCTTGTCCAGATCCGCCCGCGAGCGGGTGACTTGCGCCCTGTACGCGGCCACCTTGGCTGCGCGCGCCTCGGCGCCGGTCGAGGGCCGGTCGGCCAGCTCGTCACGCAGCGCCGACAGGTACGCGCGGGCGTCGGCCACGATTGCCAGCGTCATGGCCTTGTTCATGCCGAAGGTGCCCTCGTCGACGTCCACCTGGATGAGCTTCTGGTCACCGGCCGGCGACCAGTAGGGCGGCTTTCCCCACCAATCGGTCTCCCCCAGGCGGCTGCCCAGCACCAGCACCACGTCGGCGTCCTTTCGCACCGTGTTGTTGACCTCGACGTGGATCATGGGAATCGAGAGCTCGTGCGTCTCCACCATGGCCGAGCGGCCCGCCCAGCTCGTCGTCACCGGGGCCCGGAGGAGCTCTGCCACGGCCACCAGCTCGTCCCACGCGCGCGCGGCCAGAACGCCGTTCCCCGCGTGGATCACCGGGCGTGCCGCCTCCACGAGGAGGTCAGCGCTCCGGGCCACCAGCTCCGGGTCGGGCCGCAGCGGCGTCGTGACGCGGTACGCCGAGGGAGGGCGCACGTCCAGCGCGTCGGGCTTGAACGTCCCGTTCATGACGTTCTCCGGCACGTCGAGGTGGACCACCCCCGGCCGCCCGCGGAAGCTCGTGCGCAACGCCCGCCGCATCAGCTCGGGGATGCGCTCGAAGGAGGGCACCGTGCCCGACCACTTGGTCATCGGCTTGGTGACGGCCACCTGGTCGAAGTACTGGAAGGTGCCGCCCCTGTCCGGGTAGGTGATGCCCGTGCGCCGCGAGCTGGTGATCAGGAGGACGCGGTTGCCCTCGCCGTTCTCCACGGCCACGCCGGGGAGGACGTTGGCCACGCCGGGTCCGTTGCTGGCCATGCACACGCCCAGCTTCCCGGTCAGGCGCGCGTAGGCTCCTGCCATGTGCGCGGCACTGGACTCGTGCCGGGGACCGACGAGCGCGATCCCATGCTCCCGGAGGGCCGCGTAGAATCCGAAGTAGGTTCCGTCGATGATGCCGAAGACGACCTCCACCCCCTCTTCGGCCAGCATGGCCGCGAGGAGGCCTCCCCCTGTGATCGATGGCATGTCGGGTCGCGGTTTGAGCTTGGACGCGAACGGAGCCGGCGGGCTCCGCGGCGGGAGGAGGTCAATGTCGCGTGGCGGTGGGGCGGGGTGCAAACCCGGGTCGTCTCCGGACCCGGACTGCCGCACTGCGTCGCCTGCCCGCCGTCCCTGGAGGGTCACTTTCAAGCTCGCGGCGGCTAGGCTACTATGACGGCAGTCCGCGTGACCACCTCCACTCCCATCTCGGCGAGGGCCTGATGCAGCTCTTCGAGTTCCTGATGATCCTGATGTCGATCATCATCGGGCTGGGCATCGCCGAGATCCTGTCGGGCGCCGGTCGGCTCCTCCGGGCGCGGGACACCGTCCGGTTCTACTGGATCCACTCGCTGTTCCAGGTCGGGATCTTCCTGGCGCTGCTCCAGCTCTGGTGGGAGAGCTGGGACCTCCGGCTCCTGCCGGAGATCACCTACCTGCAGACCTGCGTTCTGCTCCTCGGACCGATCTCCATCTTCCTGATCGCGTTTCTCCTCTATCCGGACCCTGTCCAGCACGCCGACGTCCGCACGTATTACTATCGGCAGTCGCCCCTCTTGTGGGGTCTCGTGGCGGCGGGCACGGTGGTCGGGACCTTCGTGAAGCCGGTCGCCTTCGACGTGGATGTGTTCCAGCTGGACAACCTCTCGGGGTGGCTCACCATACCGCTGGCGGTCGTCCTGGCCGCGTCGAAGAGCGCCCGCGTGCATGCGCTGGCGGCGTCGATGATCCTGGCCATCCTCGTCCTGGACACGGTCCTGCCGGGATACTTCATCGCGCAGTGAGGGGCGGGCGCGCCCCGCCCTACTCCTGCCGCACGTCCTCCACCATCCCTCCGGGCATCCGCACCCGCAGGACCTCTCCTCCCTCCTCGAACACCGCGGCGAGGGTGTAGCGCCGGGTCGGCTCCGCCCATTGCGTGATCCGGCTCTGCCCGACGCCCACCCGGGGCATGCGCATCCACCACCGGCTCACGATGAGCGCGCCGTCGGAGAGGCGCCGGAACTCGGCGCCGCCGCCCACCTTGTCGGCCTTCACCGGCCAGGGAAGCCTGCTGTAGCGGTACTCCAGCCGCTGCGGCTCGTAGGTCACGCCATCGATCCAGAGGGTACCCTCGACGTCCATCGCCCGCTCGTCCAGCGGGCTGAAGGTCAGCCCCACCCATCCGTCCTCGGGCCCGTCGTCCGCGAAGCCGAGGCAGTGGGTCGAGGGAAACGTGACGGACATCAGGGTGCGGGCGTCCGGCCCGTAGAAGGCCAGGCTCTCACCGGGCCCACCACCCCGGACGAAGCCCTCCCTGGCCAGCTCGTCGGCCGGGGGGCTGGGGATGCGCGTCGTGGGGTGGAATCCGGCCCGGGGCGATCGATCTTCCTCCATCACCTCGAGGCGTCGGGGATCGAGCTGCTTGTACCACGTCTCGATCTCGAAGCCGTGGAGGCCCTGATCCTCCACGAGCACGGCGACCTTGAGCGCCTTGCCCACCTCGTTCCAGAGCGCCAGCACGCGCTCGGCGGTGGCCTCGGGGATCCGGCACGACTTTCCCGGGTCGGTGGACATGTCGTCCAGGGGGATGGCCACTGCCGGGAGGCGGAGCTCCACATCCACCGCGGCGTTCTCGGCGACGGTCACCGGGACGGGGCCGGTCTCGTGTCCCGGATGGTAGCCGCGCAGCACGAACCCCCCGGGGCCGGGGGCGTCTACGTGGAAGGCGCCGCGTGCGTCCGACAGCACGACGGAGATGGACCGGCCGGCCGAGTCCTCGAGCACGACCCGGGCGCCCACCAGCGCTCTGCCATCCTCGTCGGAGAGCACCTGCCCACGCACGTCCTGGGCCACCAGGCTCGAGGGCAGCAGCGTGCAGACCGCGGCGAGGAGGAGCTCGACGGCTCTCCTTCGGTGGAGCATTTCGGTTCTCCGGGGCTGAGAACGCGGAGAGAGAGGGCCATCCGGGGACACGCGCGGCCTCCCGGGCGTTGAGCGGGTCCGTATCCGATCCACTGGTCCGCGCCTCCCCCGGCGGTGCCGTCAACCCGCCCTCAGGATCCCTCCGCCCGGTAGACGACCTCTCCGTCGAAGACCGTCATCTCGCACCGCATGTCGCGCAGATCCCCGGTGGGGACCGCGTAGGGATTGCGGTCCCAGACAGCGATGTCGGCGTACTTGCCCGGCTCGAGGGAGCCGATCCGGTCGTCCATGAAGAACTGGTGTGCGCTCCACGTGGTGAAGGACCTGAGGGCGTCGTGGACGTCGATGGCCTCGTCGGTGCCGAACGGCGTGGGCCCGTAGACGCCCCGTTCCGTCCGGCGGGCGACCGAAGCCCAGACGCCGTAGCGCGCGGAGAAGGGCGTGACGTCGAAGTCGGAGCCACCTGCCCAGCGGATGCCTCTCGCAAGGAACGTCCTGAACGGGTCGAGGCGCTGCGACCGCTCGGCGCCGAAGTTGCCCGCGTAGGTATCCCCGATCCACCACATGAAGGTGGCGGACGGTTCCGGGAAGCCGGCGTCGTACTGCCGCTGGAGGCGCGCCATGACGTCGAGGGCGTGGTCGGTGGGGATGTTCGCGTGGACGATGCCGTGACGGAGGCCGCTGACCGGGTTCGCGTCCAGGGCCGCGGCGTAGCTGTCCACCACCCAGTCGATGGCCCGGTCCCCGATGGCGTGCACGCTGACGTGGATGCCGGCGTCGGTGAAGAGACGGATCTGCTCGCGGATGACGTCGGGGTCGGTGGCTGGGTAGCCCCGGTTGCCCGTGTCCACGGAATCGCGGCCCCGGTTCCAGTCGTCGTACACCCACGCCGTGCGCGCACCGCCGCTGCCGTCCATGTAGAGCTTCACGCCCCCGGAGACGAGATGGTCGTCGCCGGTGCTCACGTACGGGCGCGTGAACGGCGCGATGCGCCGGATCACGTCCCTGGCCGCTTCGACCGTCCGGTCGACGCTCCACAACACGAAGACGCGAACGCTCAGCGAATCCTGGGCGAGCACGTCCCGGTAGGCGGCCCAGCCGTCCGGACCGATTCCGGGGTCCTTCGCGCCGGTCATGCACTCCGCGTTGAAGGCGCGCGCCAGATCGCGGATGCCCGCGCGGAGCTGCTCCCCGGTGAAGTCGGGCACGAGTCCGCCGACGAGTCCCTGCGCGCTCTCCTTGAGCACGCCCGTCGGCGCCCCGTCGGGGGCACGGTCGATGGTGCCACTCTCGGGATCCGGCGTCGCGCGTGTCACGTTGGCGAGCCGCAGGGCGGCGCTGTTCGCCGTCCCGTAGTGACCCATGGTGTGCACGAGCCAGACGGGATTCGCGGGGGCGACGGAGTCGAGGTCGGAGGCGAGGATGTAGCGCAGCTCCTCCAGCTTGCCCTCGTCCCATCCGCGGCCGGTGATCCACTCCCCCGGACGGGCCTCCGCGACACGGCGCGCGATTCGCGCCTTCACGTCCTCGATGCTCTTCACCCCGGGGTAGCTGAGATCCAGGTCGTAGAGCCGGTCCACGCCCCCGTTCAGGAAGTGGGCGTGCGCGTCCAGGAGGCCGGGTGTCGCCGTGCGGCCCGCCAGATCGATGCGCTCGGTCGCGGGGCCGGCCAGCCGCAGAACGTCCCCGTCCGAGCCGACGGCGAGGATGCGGTGGTCCTTCACCGCGACGGCCGTCGCGACGCGGTCCGCGGCGTCGACGGTGAGGACGGTGCCGTTGAAGAGGACGAGATCGGCCGCGAGGGGAGCTTCCGGCGACCGGGCGCATGCAGCGGCCAGAAGCGCGCAGGCGACCGCGAGGGCGGCAGGGCGTCGGTTCACGCGACGCTCCTTCGTGCACCAGGATGAACGTGACCTGGACATGTTACGCCTTCTTCATTGAAAGGCCGATACGCTTCCGCGCTACGTCCACCTGGAGGACGCGGACCTGAACCTGCTGGCGCACCCGGACGACCTCGTGGGGGTCCTTCACGTAGCGATCGGCCAGCTGGCTGACGTGGACGAGGCCATCCTGGTGGACGCCGATGTCCACGAAGGCGCCGAACGCGGTGACGTTGGTGACGATGCCCGGCAGGACCATGCCGGGGGCCACATCGGCGATGGCGTGGACGTCCGCGAACGAAAAGGCCGAAAACGGCGGACGGGGATCGCGTCCCGGACGGGCGAGCTCCTCGAGGATGTCGAGCAGGGTGGGGCGGCCCACGCCCTCCCCGACGTAATGGTCGGGGACGATGCGGCCCCGGAGTCCGGCATCCGTGAGCAGGTCGCCCACGGAGCATCCGAGGTCGTCTGCGATGCGTTCGACCAGACCGTAGCGCTCGGGATGCACACCGCTCCCGTCCAGAGGGTGCGATCCGTCCGGTATGCGCAGGAAGCCCGAGGCCTGCTCGAAGGCCTTCGCCCCCAACCGCGGCACCTTCATCACGTCACGGCGGGTGCGAAAGGGGCCGTTCTCCTCACGCCACCGTACGACGTTCCTGGCGAGCGCGGGACCCAGGCCGGCGACGTAGGTGAGTAGCGAGGCGCTCGCGGAGTTGAGGTCCACGCCCACCGCGTTCACGCAGCTCGTCACGGTGTCGTCCAACGCGGACTTGAGTCGAGCCTGGTCCACGTCGTGCTGATACTGGCCCACGCCGATGGACTTGGGGTCGATCTTGACCAGCTCGGCCAGTGGATCTTGAAGGCGACGCCCGATGGAGACGGCACCCCGGACGGTCAGGTCGTGATCCGGGAGCTCCTCGCGGGCGACGTCGCTGGCGCTGTAGACGGACGCGCCGGCCTCGTCAACCATGATCACCGGAAGATCCAGCGCCAGATCCCGGAGAAACGCTTCGGTCTCCCTCCCCGCGGTGCCGTTGCCCACCGCGAACGCATCGGGGGAGAAGCGCCGGACGAGGTCCCGGACCACCCGTTCGGCCTCCTCGCGCCCACCCGGACCCGTCGTCGGGAAGACGGTGGTGTTGTGCAGGAGCGTTCCCTGGGCGTCCAGCGCCACGACCTTGCAGCCGGTCCGGAAGCCGGGATCGATGGCGATGATCCGCCTGCCGCGGAACGGCGCCGCCATGAGGAGCTCCCGGAGGTTGGTCACGAAGATGCGGATGGCATCCTCGTCGGCCCGGGCCTTCGCGGCCTTCAAGGCCTCTCGCTCGAGGCTCGGCAGGAGCAGGCGCTTGTACGCATCCTCCAGGGCTAGCCCCACGTGCTCCGAGGCGAAACCGTCTCCTCGCAGGAAGCGTCGCCTCAGCCTCGCCAGGGCGTCGGCTTCGTCGGGCCTCGCCTGGACCCTGAGGAACCCCTCGTTGCCACCGCGCAGGATGGCGAGGATGCGGTGGGACGGAGCTCGGGGAAGGGGCTCGGACCATGCGAAGTAGTCCCTGTACTTCGTCGCCTCGGCCTCCTTCTTCTTGATCACAGCCGACACGAGCGACGACCGCCGGGCGAACAGGGTGCGTAGCTGGCGACGCACCTCGGCGTCCTCGGCGACGTCCTCCGCGATGATGTCCCGGGCTCCGGACAGGGCAGCGTCGCGGTCCTCGAAGGCCGTCAGGTCGATCTGCACGTCGGCCTGCGCCCGGAGGGCTCTCGCCAGCGGTTCGAGGCCCGCCTCCCTCGCCACCATCGCCCGGGTACGGCGCTTCGGCCGGTGGGGCAGGTAGATGTCTTCCAGGCCCGGCAGGGTGTCGGCGCCCGCGATGCGGCGCCGAAGGTCGTCGTCGAGGAGGCCTCGTTCCGAGAGCGAATCCAGGATGGCGTCGCGTCGCTTGTCGAGCTCGGCGAGCTGCCCCATGCGGTCCCGCACGGCGGCGATCGCCACCTCGTCGAGAGAACCGGTGGCCTCCTTCCGGTAGCGGGCGATGAACGGCACCGTCGCCCCGTCGGCCAGGAGCGCGGCCGTAGCCCGCACCTGCTGGACGCTCGCCCCCAGCTCCCCCGCTACGACCGCAGCGTGGTCGGATGGAGCTTCGGCCGCTTTCGGAGTCATCCCGCCCTTGCGTTCGTCGAGACCACCGCCGCGGCGGGACGGTGGCGGGCCGGCAGGGGGGTCCGGACTACGATCCCTACCGACTCCCGCTCAGCTCCGGTCAGGTGCCGGGTTCGTACTTGAAGGAGACCTTGACCTTCGCGCGGTAGCTCTGAACGGCGCCGTCCTTCAGCTGCAGGTCCAGCTCCGAGATCTCCGCAACACGCAGATCCCGAAGCGACTTGGAGGCGAGCTGGACAGCCGCTGTGGCTGCCTTTTCCCACGACTCCGTGGACGTTCCCACCAATTCGATCACTTTGTACACGCTCTCAGGCATTTGCTCTTCTCTCCAGCCCAGTGGCCGTGTGGTTGCGGACGGGATTCCGCCGCGTGGTCAATATGCCGGCCCCCTGGGCGGCCTGCCAGGCGACACGGCGCTTCGATTGACGGCGAAGGTCGACCGCAACCGACCCGCATCAACGATTCACCCGCGGCGGCCTCGCCGGACGCAGGCTCGGATTCGCGTTCAGGGCCTGCATGACCTCGGCGATCGCCCGCTCGAGTTGCGGGTCGTGGCCGCGCACGAGCTGTGCCGGATCGTCGACGACGGCGATGTCGGGATCCACGCCGTGCCCCTCGGGGAACCAGTTCCCCTGCGGGTCGTACATGCGGAACGTCGGCACGGTGACGTTGCCGCCGTCGATCAGGCCCGGCGCGCCGGAGACACCGATCAGGCCGCCCCACGTACGCTCGCCGATCAACGGCCCGAGCCCGGCTTCCTTGAAATAGAACGGGAAGGCGTCGCCGCCGGACCCGCTCCATCCGTTGATGAGCATGGCCATCGGCCCCACGTGCGCCACCGGCGGCCACTGCCAGCTCTCGCCGTTGCGCACGGCCCAGAACGCGAGCATCGGCCGGTTGAGCAGCTCGATGAACCGGTCCGGAATCTGACCGCCGCTGTTCCACCGCTCGTCGATGATCAGCCCGTCCTTGCGCCACTGCGCCATGAACTGGCGGAGCAGCTCGCTCTGGGCATCGACCCCCGTGCTCTGGACGTAGATGTAGCCCACCCGGCCGTTCGTGGCCGCGTCCACCTGCTGGCGCCGCTGCTCGATCCACTCCGCGAAGCGGAGATCCGTGTCGTCCGGCACCGGCTTCACGAGCACCTGACGGGCACCGTCCATGCTGGGCGAGGCATTCACCGTGAGGAGCGCAGGCTCGTTGCCGAGGCCCTGGAAGGCCGCGAAGGGATCCTCCGACGTATCGAGCGGGACGTGGTTCACGGCAAGGACGTAGTCGCCTTCGTGCACGTCCACGCCGGGCTCGGCCAGCGGCGACTTCACGTCGTCCCAGGGCGCGGACCCTACGATGCGCCGGATGCGGAACGCACCGTTCTCGAGCGCGAAGTCGGCGCCCAGCAGCCCGACCCGCCGCCTCGGGCCCTGCTCGACGTCACCGCCGCCGTTGTAGGTGTGCGACGAGCTCAGCTCGGCGATGAACTGGCCGATCACCCAGTTCACGTCCCACCGCGTCACGGATTCGTCGATGAGCTTGCCGTACCGCTCGTGGAGCCCGCTCCAGTCCGTCCCGTGCATGCCGGCGTCATAGAAGAAGTCACGCTCGAAGCGATACACGTCGGTGAAGATCTGCCGCCACTCGGCGCGTGGATCCACCTCCATGGTCATCTCGGCCGTTCGGAGCGGCTTGTCCATCTTCTGCTCCGGCTTCACGTCCACGATGGCCCACTTGGAGTCGTTCAGAACCAGGAGCTTGTTGCCGTCCGCGGAGAGCGCGAACGCGTCCGCGTCGGGGACGATCGTCTTCTCCTCGCGCTCGGCGAGGTCCCAGTACACGAGTGGACTGTCCCCGTCTCCCCCGCCCGTGCGCGGACCACGGTGCAGGATCACCTTGCCCTTCACCGCCGCGATGTCCCCGTAGTTGCCGGGTTTGGGCGGCAGCACGATTGCCCGCGCCTCGAAGCCGTCCAGCGTGATCTCGACGGGCGCCCGGGTCGTGTCGGCAGCCACCCCTCCTTCCGGCTTCTTCTCGTCGGACGCTCCCTCCACGTCGTTCCGGGGTGCGAGCGGTGAGGGGACGTCGGCACGCAGGGGGACGGCGACGACGCTGGTGGCGTTGGGATAGGTCCAGGAGTTGTCGAAATCGCCGTAGACCGGCTCGAAGTTCCGATTCGACAGGTAGTACAGGTACTTGCCGGCCGGGTCGAACGCCGCCCGCAGGTCGTTGTAGTAGCCCGACGTCGCCTGGTGCAGTGCTCCATCCCGGGTGTCGTAGAGGAAGACGGCGGAGTTGCTGGACGTGATGGGTCGGGCGTAGGTGAGCCACCTGCCGTCGGCCGACCAGTTGAACGCCATGTTCTCCAGGGCCGGGTGGCCCATCCAGACGGCGCTGCTGTCGATTCGCGTCAGCCGACTGCGGTCGAGATCGTAGACGTAGATCCGCATGGCCTGGTCGGCGAAGGCGATCCGCTTGCTGTCCGGCGCCCATCGGGGTTGGTAGCGGAACCCGGCGCCCATGGACGTGAGCTTGCGCTCCGTTCCCGTCCCGTCGGCCGGTCGGATCGTCAGCTCGTACTCGCCGCTCCGATCGCTCCAGTAGGCCAGCGTCTTCCCGTCCGGAGACCACGTCGCGTAGCGCTCCGCGATGCCGGAGGTGCGCGTCACATCGAGCACCGGACCGTACTCCGAGGGGACGGTGAAGACATCACCGCGCGACACGAACGCCGCGCGCTTCCCGGTCGGGGAGACGTCCGCCCACTGGATGAGGCTCTGCACATCTTCTTCCCGAGGCTTGACGGTCGCCAGGTCCGTCACGACCTCGACGTTCACTTCGGCCGTCCGGCCGGACGCCAGCTCGTACCGGTAGAGGCTTCCTCCGGCCTGGAACACGATGTCCTGGGGGCCGATGGCGGGGAGCGTGACGTCGAAGTCCGTGAAGGTCGTCACCTGGCGAGTGGCGCCGGTCGCGGGGTCGAGGGTCCAGAGGTTCGCGCGCTGAGCGGGCCCACGGTCCGAAAGGAAGTACAGCGTGTCGCCCGCCCACATGGGCTGTCCGTCGTTCGCGTCGTTCTCGGTGAGGTTGGTCGCGGAGGAGTCGCTCAACGTGAAGAGCCAGATGTCGGGAGCCCAGCCGCCGCGGTAGCGCTT
The DNA here is from genome assembly GCA_964591135.1 of uncultured Gemmatimonadaceae bacterium. Lineage (GTDB taxonomy): Bacteria > Gemmatimonadota > Gemmatimonadetes > Longimicrobiales > Gaopeijiaceae > SZUA-318. Next base: position 29,958 of record CAZPZU010000052.1, read on the forward strand.
CCAGTTGCGGAAGTCGCGGGACTTGGGCATGTACGCGATCCTCCGCCCGTCCGGCGAGAACGCCCCGAACTCGGCGTACGGGAGTGGCAGCTTCGTGGCGATGCCGCCCGTCGCCGGTGCCTGGTAGAGCTGGCTGTAGCGCAGGCGGCCGCTCTCGCGCAGCGACGCGAACAGCACGCGCGTACCGTCCGGATTCCAGTCCACCAGCCGGTCGGGGAGGGGATGGTAGGTGATCCGGGTCGGCGTGCCCCCCATCGTCGGGACGACGTAGACGTCTTCGTTGCCGTCGTAGTTCCCGGTGAAGGCGATCCTGGAGCCGTCGGGGGAGAAGCGGGGGAAGGACTCCTCCCCGCGGGGAGAGCTCAGGCGCGTGGCTACCCCGCCCGTCTTGGGGACCACCCAGATGTCGCCGGCGTAGACGAACGCGATCTGCGTCGCCGAGACGTCGGGATAGCGGAACATCCGCGCGTCCACCTGGGCGGAGAGACCGCCGGGGACCGCCAGCAGGAAGAGGCCGAAAAGCGATCGCGTGCGGCGCATGGGAGGCTCACCAGGTCGAGGGGCGGAGATGCGACCGGGGTGGCCCACCGCCCTCCCGGCCCAGAGCGCACGGTAGAGGAGGGGACGCCGAGCAGCAACCTCACATGCCGACCCGCGCCACGCGTGTGAACCGCGCCTCGGGAGGGAGGGTCCGGCTAGCGCCGTGTCAGCGTGATGCCCGCCACCTCGACGCGGTCCACCTTTCCGTCGGGCGGGCCGACGAACGAGAGCCGCGTGCCCGAGTCCAGGCCGACCGCCCGGTCGGGCTCGGTGAAGACGATCTCCTCCTTCTCGAGGTATCCGGCCGCTTCCGCGAAGAGCGACGCTCCTGCACGCGTGACCGAGAGGGTCACGGGGGGTTGATCGAGCCCGTACTCACCCACGAAGGAGTCCAGCGCCGTGCTGTCCATGGCCAGCGCGTCGATCTCCCGGGGACCGTAGTCCGACCACCCGTACTCGGACGCCACGGCCAGGAGGATCTCCTGGGCGAGCCCGCCGCCGCCGTCGCCGTTGGTCATGACGGCCGCACCCTGGCCGGTCTCGGGGAAGTAGATGAGCTGGCACCGGAACCCCTCGTTGGCGCCGCCGTGACCGAAGTGGAAGCCGGAGCCGGTCCCGCCCAGCCCCGGGCCGAGCCCGAAGTCGCCCTTCTGGGGCGTGAGCATCTCCCTCGCCATCTCCTGCGAGAGCAGCCCGTCGGGTGCGCCATCCCGTGCCGCGGTGATGGCCATCGCCCACTTCAGGAGGTCGGTGGGCGTGGTCCACAGGCCGGCCGCCGCCATCTCGGGGTAGGTGTGCCAGCGCCCCTCGATGGGCGTCCCGTCGGAGCGGTATCCGGCGGCCTCCTCTCCCCTGCGCTGCTCCGGGAGGGGCTGCTCGTAGGTGGAGCGCGCCATCCCCGCCGGGTCCAGGACGAGGCGCTTCATCAGCTCCGGGAAGGGCTCGCCCGTCACGTCGGTCATGAGGAGCTGCTCCACCGTCACGCCACCCCCGGAGTACCTCGAGATCGCGCCCGGGAGGGTGTCCACCCTGACCGGTGCCGTGTTGGCCGGCGGCGCGCCGTCCAGGATCTGCGGGACGGTGGGCAGGGGCTCGCCGGCGGCGTATCCCGGGAACCCGTGGACGGTGAGCCCCGCGCTGTGCGAGACGATGCGGCGCAGTGTCACCGGCTCCCTGGCGGTGAACGCGTTCTCGGGGACCTTCCAGCTCGTCAGGTACCGGTTCACCGGGGTGTCCAGGTCGAGGCGCCCCTCCTCGACGAGCCGCAGCATGGCGGTGGCGGCCACGGGCTTGGAGATCGACGCGGCCTGGAAGAGCGTCGTCGCGGTCACCGAGTCGACGGTTCCCACCTCCTTCACGCCGAAGCCGCGAGCCCAGGCGATGCGGCCGCTGTCGACCACCGCGATGGAGACGCCCGGCACGTGGTAGTGCTCCATGCGCTCTGCCAGCCGGAACGAGGTCGGCGGTCGCCCCTTCGCGACGGCTCCCGGCCTGAGGCCCGCGGTGACGCGGGCGATCGCCGCGTCCGTCGTCTCCGATCCGGAGGGGCCACGGTCGGCCGAACAGGCGAGGGCCGCGGAGGCGACGGCGACCAGGACGACCCGTGACGGCACGCGCATGAAGCTCTCCCGGACGGAGGTTCGAGGGGGAGGGCGCAACATCCCCGGCGCCGCCGGGGGACGCAAGGCCGCGAGCCAACCCGGCACGCGTTCGCTCCGGAACGCGTGCGCCTCCCCTACCACCCGCCCTGCGCGGTCCGGCTGATGATCTCCTCCTGGAGGTCGCGCCCGATGTCGACGAAGTAGTCGCTGTAGCCCGCCACGCGCACCAGGAGGTCACGGTAGCGTTCGGGGTGGGCCTGGGCGTCGCGTAGCGTGTCCGTTCCCACGACGTTGAACTGGATGTGGTGGCCGCCCAGGCGGAAGTAGGTCCGCACGAGCGCCGCGAGGCTGCGCACGCCCGCCTCCCCCTCCAGCACCTGCGGGAGGAATCGCTGGTTGAGCAGCGTCCCGCCGGAACGGACCTGGTCCATCTTCGCCAGGGAGCGACACACCGCCGTCGGCCCGCACCGATCGGCCCCATGCGCCGGCGACGTGCCGTCGGAGATGGGCAGGCCGGCCCTGCGTCCGTCCGGCGTGGCGCCCACACGGGCTCCGAAGTACACGTGGCACGTCGTGGACAGCATGTTCAAGTGGTAGCGGCCACCGCGCGTGTTCGGGCGCCCGTCGATGGCGTCGAGGAGCGACGCGTAGATCCGCTGCATCAGCGTGTCCGCGCGGTCGTCGTCGTTGCCGAACCTGGGCGTCTTGTTGTGCAGGCGCTGCCGCAGCGGCTCTGCGTCCCCGAAGTCGCCGGCGAGCGCGGCCAGCAGACGGTCCATGCCCACCGTGCCGCCGTCGAAGACATGGGTGCGGATGGCGGACAGGCTGTCGGTCGTCGTGCCGATCCCGCAGCACTGGATGTAGGTCGTATTGTACCTGGGGCCGCCGTCGTGGTAGTCGCGCGCGTTCTCGATGCAGTCGCGGATCACCACGGACAGGAGAGGCGCGGGGCACGTGGTCGCGAACAGGCGCTCGATGCGCTCGTTCATCTCGACCTTCACGTCCACGAAGTGGCGGAGGCGAGATTCGAACGCCTCGTACAGGTCATCGAAGGAGGCCCACGCGAGCGGGTCGCCGAGCGGGGGCGCGAGCCGCTTCCCCGAAGCCGGGTCGACGCCGTCGTGGAGCGTGATCTCGAGGATCTTCGGCGTGTTCAGGTACCCGGTCAGGAGGTAGGCTTCCTTGCCGAACGCGCCGGTCTCGATGCAGCCGCTGGTGCCCCCCTCGCGGGCGTCCTCCACCGACTTGCCGGCGCGGACCTGCTCGGCCACCACCGTGTCCGCGCCGAACATCGACGGATAGCCGTACCCCCGGCGCACCACGCGGCACGCCGCCTCCAGGAAGCGATCCGGCGTGAGGGCGCTCACCTGGATGTTGCTCTGGGGCTGGAGGAGGTGCACCTCGTCCACGACCTCCAGGATCAGGTACGACAGCTCGCTGACCGCGTCCGTGCCCTCCCGCGTGAGTCCCCCCAGGTTGATGTTGGTGAAGTCGTTGTAGGTGCCGCTCTCCTGCGCGGTCACGCCGACCTTCGGGGGCGCAGGCTGGTTGTTGAACTTGATCCACAGGCAGCTGAGCAGCTCTTTCGCTCGCTCCCGGTCCAGGCTGCCGTCTACGAGACCCCGCCGGTAGAACGGCCACAGGTGCTGGTCCAGGTGGCCGGGGTTCATCGCGTCCCACCCGTTCAGCTCCGTGACCGTGCCGAGGTGGACGAACCAATAGGCCTGGATCGCTTCGTGGAATGTGTGCGGGGCGTGTGCCGGCACACGCCTGCACGCGCGCGCGATCTCGAGCAGCTCGGCCCGGCGCGCCGGGCCGAGCACCCTACCAGCCATCGCCTCCGCCAGATCGGCGTGGCGCTCGGCGAAGCGGATGGTCGCGTCGCAGGCGACGTCCATCGCCCGCAACTGAGCGTCCTTCGCCGCCTCGTCCGGATCGGACAGGTTGCCGAGCCGCGCCCGGCGCTCGGCGATCTCCGCCTTGTAGTCGAGCATCCCCTTCCGGTAGATCTCTCCATCGAGGGCGGTGTGGCCGGGCGCGCGCTGTTCCATGAACTCGGTGAAGACGCCGGCTTCGTACGCGAGACGCCATGGCTCGGACGACTGCTGGAAGAGGCGGTCGCGCATGGTGCGGCCCTGCCAGAACGGGATGACGTCCCGCTCGTAGACCATGACGGACGCGTCGTCCACGCGGTAGCGGGTCCGCTCGCGCGAGTCGAGGGTGCGCAGGTCCTCGACCGAGTGGCAGGTGAGCTCGGGGAAGGTGGGCACCGCTTTGGGCGCGGGGCCGCGCTCCCCGACGATCAGCTCGTCCTCCCCGATGTGGATCGTCTTCTTCTCGCACAGCTCCAGGAACGCGAGCGCCCGGAGGACCGGCACCGGGTGCCGGCCCTCGTTCTCCCGATAGAAGCGGGTGACGATCTCGGCCCGCTCGGTGGAGAGGGTGGGCTCCGCCCCGAAGCTCCGCTCCAGCAGCCTGCCGACGCGTTCGTTCACGGTCCAGGTCTCCCCGGGGGGTGAGCGCTCACCCGCCCACGCTGACCGGGAGCCCACGCGACGCGAGGTGTGCGGCCCACGCCGCCACCCGGTCCTGCGGGATGTCCCCGTCGTGCTCCATGAGCCAGGGCATGTCGAACTTCCGGTGCTTGTCCCTGGCGGATCGATGAAAGGGCAGGAGGTTCACGCCGTCGACGGGAGGGAGCGTACCGAGGAACGTCCCCAGGCGATCGATGCCGGCGTCGTCGGTGACGCCGGGGATCAGCGGCATCCGGATCCGCACCCGCGCGCCCAGCGACAGGAGGAGCGCGAGGTTGTCCAGGATCGGCCTCAGGGGCACGCCCGTCGCCCGCCGGTGCAGCGCGTCGTCCATCACCTTCAGATCGTACAGGAAGAGATCCACCTCCGCCGCGACACGCCGCACCACCCCCGGCGCTGCGAACCCCGTCGTGTCCACGGCGCGGTGCAGGCCGCGTTCCCCGCAGGCCGAGAGCATCTCCACCAGGAACCGCCACTGCAGGAGCGGCTCGCCTCCCGAGAAGGTCACCCCGCCGCCCGACTCCTCGTAGTAGGGGCGGTCGCGCTCCACCTGCGCGAGCAGCCCGTCGACGTCGATGGTGCGGCCCACGCGGCGGCGCGCCTCGGCCGGACAGGCGTCGGCACATGCGCCGTGTTGCCGGCAGACCGCCGCATCCGTGACCACCCCCTCGGGCCCGAGCGCCAGCGCCCCCTCGGGGCAGGCCCGCACGCAGTCGCCGCACCCGAGGCAGCGCTCCCGGTCGTAGTGCACGAACGGGGTGCGGCCACGGCTCTCGGGGTTGTGGCACCACCAGCACGACAGCGGGCAGCCCTTGAAGAAGACCGTCGTGCGGATGCCGGGACCGTCGTGGATGCAGAACTTCTGCACGTCGAAGACCAGGGCGGTGTGCATCGTGCGTGGAAGTTACCGTGTAGATCCACGCCTCGGCAGGCGGTGCGCCCGCCTGCGATCAACGGCGACGTCCCGTGACGTGTCTCTCCGGAGACAAGCTCGCCACCTGAGGGAATCCGATGACCAAGAGAACCGTCGTCCTGCTGTCGCTCCTCGCCGGCGCGGCCTTCGCACCCAGGGCCGCCTCTGCTCAGGCATCCTCCGCGGCCGCCACGCTCCCCGAGCGGGCGATACGCCGGACGATCCCCATGACCGACATGATCCGCCGCGCATGGGCGGCCGGGACGAGGGACGCCACTGGCCGGCCGGGCCCGAACTACTGGCAGCTGTGGATGGACTACACGATCCACGCGCGCTTCGACCCGGCGTCGGCGCGCGTGAGCGGCCGCGAGACGGCCGTGATCCACAACACAAGCGACTCGGCGATGACGAGCCTCCAGCTGCGGCTGGACCAGAACATCTTCGCGCCCAACGTGCCGCGTCTGGAGACCGTCCCGGAGATCACAGACGGGATGCCCGTCACCCGCTTGGCGTTCAACGGCGAGGACGTGGACCTGAGCCCTCCGCCGCAGCGGCGCTTCCGCGGCCCCGGCGCCGAGGCTCCCCAGGTGCGGCTGGCGGCGTACGGCATCACCCAGACGACGGCGCGCATCACGCTGCCCACGCCCATCCCCGCGCACGGCAGTGGAACGCTGGAAGCCGAGTGGAGCTTCAAGGTCCCCCGCTCCGACAGCGTGCGGGGCCTGCGCATGGGGAGCTGGGCGGACTCCCTCTTCCAGGTGGCGCAGTGGTACCCGAGGGTGGCGGTGTTCGACGACCTGAGGGACGGCGGGTGGGACACCGATCCCTATCTCGGGCCCTCGGAGTTCTACAACAACTTCGGCCGCTTCGACGTGACCATCGACGTCCCCGCCGGATGGGTGGTGGGCGCCACGGGCGTCCTGCAGAACCCCGAAGAGGTGCTCACCGCGACGACCCGTGAGCGCCTGTCCCACGCGCTGGACGCCGATACCACCCTGAGCGTGGTCACCGCCGGGGAGCTGGGCCCCGGGAAGGCGACCGCTGCCGGGGACCGGCTGCAGTGGCACTTCGTGGCCGACAGCGTGGCCGACTTCGCGTGGGCCACGTCCGACCGGTTCGTGTGGGACGTGAGCCGCGCCACCATCCCCGGGAAGGGGCCCATCCCCATCCAGATCCTGTACCTCCCGGGCGACGCCCAGCGCTACGCGGACGCCGGCCCCACCGTGCGGCACGCCCTCGAGTTCTACTCGAAGCTGTGGATGCCCTACGCCTTCCCGCAGATGACCATCGTGGACGGCCCCGAAGGGGGGATGGAGTACCCGTCGTTCATCATGTCCAGCGTGGGTGCCGCGGACCACGAGACCGGCCACGAGTGGTGGCCCATGATGGTCGGCACCAACGAGA
>CAZPZU010000053.1:0-36615 GCA_964591135.1 uncultured Gemmatimonadaceae bacterium
CTCTTCCGTGTAGAAGACCTTGCTCAGGCCCTCCAGCTTGATCAACGCGTGATCTCCAGCCATCTGCTTCCCCTCTTCCCGTTGGAGTGCCTCGCTCAACCCTTGATCCTCACCCGGTCGAACCCGTCCCACTGGGACATGTCCGAGAGGATCACGACGTCCCCGGGCTTGAGCCCGTCCTTCACCTCGATCTCGTTCACCGAGCTCGCGCCCAGGCGCACCGTCACCCGGTCGGCGTATTGGCCGTCCGGCGTGAGCTTGAAGATGCTCACGTTGCCGTTGGCCTGGCCGAAGGTGGGCCGTCCGACGTAGACCACGTTGTCGAGCCGCTCGATGATGACGTTGCCGTCCACGCTCAGGTCGGGCCGCGCAGAAGGCGGAAGATCCGGGGGAAGCGCCACGTCGATCGTCACCGTCCCGTTGCGCACGGCCGGGTCGATGCGCACCACCTGGCCCATGATCGTGTCCGTCCGGGTGTCGATGTTCGCCTGCTGACCCACGACGATGTCTTGGGCCTGGGTCTGCGGGATGCGGATCTCGGCCTTGAGGCGTCCCGGCACGACCACCCTGGAGAGCTGCTGGCCCGACTGGACCCACTGCCCCTCCTGCAGGGGGATGTCGAGGGGCGCGAGCACGCCGGCCACCGGCACGGTCACCTGCATGGACTGCAACCGGACCTTGTTGAAGTCCACCATCTCCGTCAGGCGGCGGATCTGCTCCTCCTGTGCGTCGATCTGCTCACCGCGCGTGTTCTCCATCACGGAGAGGCGGTCCTCCTCGATCTGGAGACGCTCCTGCAGCTCCTCCATCGACTCCTTGGAACGGTCGAGGTCGGCCCGAGCCACCAGGTCCGGGTTCTCGTCGAACAGTTTCTGGTTGGTCTCGTAGACGCGCTTCGCATCGAGGAACTGCGTGCGGACTGTCGCCACCGTGCCGCGCTGGGTGAGCTCCTGCGTCTGCAGGCTCGTCCGCAGCTGGGCCAGCGCCGCCTGCGCCTGGCTGAGCTGCTGCTGCGCCGTCAGGAGCTGCATGTCCACGTCGGGGTTGCTCATGCGCATGATGACGTCGCCCGCCTGCACCTCGGTGCCGGGGAGAGACAGGATCTGCTCGATCCGCCCCGCGGTCACGGCGGTGATCCAGCGCATCTGCTCGGGCACCAGCGTCCCCGGCCCACGCACCTGCCGGACCATCGTCCCCTGCTCCACGGTGTCACGCCATACCACGGCGCCGTCCACGCTGGGAGCGGCGGAGGGGAGCTGCTGGATGCCCAGCGTGATGATGGCGAGGCCCCCCAGGATCACCGCCGTCCAGACGATCCGCTTCTTCTTCCTCTGCGGCTTGGTATCGCGAATGATGTCCACGTGTCGCGTCCTTTATGCGTCAGAGGCCGGCGGTGTCGTCGCCCGCACCCTGCTCCGGTCGCAGGGGCTGACCGACCGCAGCCTCGAGGCGGATCAGGTTCCAGTGGAAGTCGTAGACCGCGTTCAGATAGGCCTGGTCCGCGGTGGTGGCCGTCGTCTGAGCGTCGAGGAGCTCGAGGAGCCCCACCGCTCCGAGGGCGTACCGACGCTGCTGCATGTCGAGCTGCTCGTCGGCGAGGGACCGGTTGCGCTCCTCGAGCTGCACGACCTGGTAGGCCGCCGTGAGGTTGTCGAACGCCTGGGTCACCGCGGTCCGCAGCCGGAGCTCCTCGGCACGCCGCGCGTACTTGGCGTCCTCGGCGGCGTTGTTCGCCTGCGAGAGCTGACGCTGCCGGTTGAAACCGGTGAACACCGGGATCGACACCTGGAACGTCACCGCGAGCGGAAGCTTCGTGAAGTTGAAGGGGAAGGCGTTGTTCTGGGACAGATACGCCTGGCCCAGCGCGTCTGTGTAGCCGTACTGCGAGCAGTCCCCGATCGGTGATCCCGAGCTCAGGGGGTACGAAGGCATCGCCGCCGCGATCGCGTTGTTGCGCTGGCAGGTCCTGACGAGGTTCTCGGCATCGCTGTGCGCGGCGCCGATCACGAAGGACCGATTGGTCGCCTCCTGCGCGACCCCCTGGAGGCTCGTGTTGAGGGAGAATGAAGGGAAGTAGCTGCTGGCGGCCTGCTTGGCCGTCGCGCTGGCCGCGTGCTCCTGGGCCTCGTACGCCCGGAGCGAAGGATGCGAGTTCAGCGCGGTGGCCATCAACTCCTCGCGCTTCCACGTGGGCTCGAAGACCCGGAACTGGCTCGAGAGCTCCGTGTTCTCGTCCAGCGGTACGCCAAGCTGCTCGGCCAGCAACGCCAGCCCCTCACGATACTGCCGGCCCGCCTGGATCAGGCCCACCTCGGCCCGGCCCAGGTCCACCTCGGCCTGCTTCCCGTCCGTCCCCGCCGCCGCACCCGAGCTCACTCGGCTCTGGACGATACGTAGGTTCTGCTGCGCCCGGTCCACCTGGCGCTGTGCCACGTCGACCCCGTCCTGTGCCCTCAAGACCGCCATGTATTGGAGCGTCACCTGCGACTCGAGGTCGAACTCGGCCGCGGTGATGCGCGCGTCCACGGCCTTCTGGCTCGCCCGCGCCGCCGGAATGCCGAAGATCGTGTTGCCGTCGAGGCGCCACGTGGCGCCCAACCTATAGTACGACTGCAGGTAGTCCGTCCCCGACACACCCAGGTCCACGGTACCGAATTTCTGCGCGCCGCCTTGCTGCCAGGTGTAGCTCGAGCTGGCGTTCACCGTCGGGAGGAATGCCGAATAGGCCTCCCGCGCCTGCCAGTCGGCGGCGGCACGATCGTTCTTCGTGCTCAGATACGTCGGGTTGTAGTCCTGAGCCAGCCGGATCGCCTCTTCCAGCGTCAGCTGACGGGGCGCCTGCTGCGCCACCAGCACCGTGGCCCCGAGAGCCAGCAGCACGAGGGCGGCGAGCAGCGCGCGCGCCAGGACCGCCTCGGCGGTCCACCCCTTCGTCTTCGTCTTCACACTCATCTCGCTTCTATGGATCTTTTCGGATCGTCATTCGAGCAGAAACGTCCGACCGGAGCCGGCGGGCTGATCACCGACCCGTCCCCCATCCCCTCGTCGTCCCTCCGGCCGGACGCGGTTCCGCTCGTGCTGTCCCTTCACTATGAAAGGGCCGTGCCACGAATCGCCACTTCCCACAACCTATTGCTACACATCTGGTTATGTACATCGATCTGATGTTTCGTCGAGATTCGGGTCGTACCGCCTGCGGGAAGCCGCGTCCCAGAACCGGACACTCCGGGGCCTCCGTCATGGGGCCCTACGGATGGAGAGACCTCCGGGTTCCGAACGACCGGGGCAAGCAGGGAGGGACGCCGCCGCCAAGACCCCGGCGATCCCGGGGCCAAAGCCTGCAGCGTGGGCCCCTTACGCCAGGAGGCGGCGGTGGTAGTCGATCTGTCCCAGGTGCCAGGCGAGGTGGGCGGTGAGGTGGAGGAGGAAGAGATGCGTGCTCGCCCCCTCGAACACCGGCGGCATCCTGCCGGGAAACGTCTCCGCCAGGGACTCGTCCGGGAGCGCGGCGAGCACCTCGGCGACCACGGCCCGGCAGTGGTCGATCCGTTCGAGGATCTCCGCGCGCGGTACGTCCCGCTCCCCGAACTCCGCCTCCCGGTCGCGGACGTAGCCGGTGCCGCCGAGCACGGCGCCGACGAAATGCTCCAGGTTGCCGACCAGGTGGAGCGCGAGGGTGCCGGCGGAGTTCTTGATGCTCCCGCCCGAGCGCCAGACGCCGGCGTCGTCCGGGTAGGTCTCGATCTGCTCGGCCAGTGCGCCGAGGTCGCGGTCGAGGATGCGGGCGAACTCTCCGCTCAGCTTCGAGCTCATTGCTCTCCCTCCTTCCAGGCGGCCCGTAAACGGCCCGCGTCGTCGTCGGCCCCCGACGCCAGCGACGCGGACAGGGACTCGTCCTGCGCCAGCGACAGCATGGCACGATGCTCCTGCCCCCGGCTCACCCAGCGGATCTCGAGCCGCTCACCGGGCCTGTGTCCCCCGAGCGCCGCCTCCACGTCCTGGGGGCGGCGGAGCCGCCGTCCTCCCAGCGCGGTGATCTCGTCTCCCCGGTCGACTCCGACGTCGTAGAGCGGCGTGTCGACGAGCGTGGGACCGTCCACCACCACCCCTTCCCCACCCGGCCCCAGGCGCACGGGCCCGATGGAAGGCCGGCCCGGCTCCGCGGGGCCGAAGCGGATACCCGCGGCCGCGAGGAGGGTCACGTAGTCGACGACGTCGCGACCCCGCACATAGCGTTGGAAGAAATCGTGGGCGAAGCCGGCGTCTCCCGTGACGCGCGCCAGCGCCGTCTCGATGTCGTCCACCCCGTAGGGAATCTCCGGCGAGCCGTGCGTGCGCCACATCTCCCGCATCAGATCGTCGAGCGCAACGCCCGGGAAGCGCGTGCGCAGCGTGAGGTCGAGGCCCAGTCCGATGCCCTCGCCCCAGGTGTAGTACGACAGGAACGTGTTGGCGAAGTTCGTCTCGTCCACGGACACGGCTGCGTCCACGAACGGCGCCTGCATGCTCATCTCGATGGGCGAGGCGTATCGGCGTCCCCGTGCGTTCACCACCGCGGCCGCGGCGCGTCCGACCGCCGCCGCGAAGCCTTCGTCGTCCACGATCCCCGCCCGCCACATCGACAGGTCCGTGTAGTAGCTGGTGAAGCCCTCGCCGAACCAGAGCTCCCGCGACATGTCCGCGTGCTCGAAGTCGAACGGCTCCAGCTCCTGGGAGCGGATCCGCTCCATGTTCCAGGAGTGGAAATACTCGTGCGCGACGGTGCCCAGGAGCCGTTGGGGCGCGCGCGCGAGCGATCCCGTGCTCGTGAGCACCGTCGAGTTGCGGTGTTCCATCCCGTCCCCGTCGGCCCACGGGAGGTAGCACGCCAGGAAGGTGTACGTCCCGTAGTCGTAACGCGGGAACGTGCCGTAGACACGCTGCTCGGCCCGTACGATCTCCATGGCCCCCCGCGCGTACGCTTCGGCCTCCGCGTCCGTACCCGTGTGGTGCAGCGCGATCCGGACCGTCTCGGGCCCGTCGGGCCCCTGGACCTGCCAGGAGGTCTCCCAGAAGTCCGAGACCTCGGTCGGGCTGTCCATCCAGTAGTCGAGGTTGGGCGCCGTGAAGCGATAGGGGTCATCCGTCGGCGCCAGCTGGGTCGCCACGCGCCACCCGCTACCCTCCGGCACGCGGACGGTCAGCTCCATCGGCCGCGCCTCGAGTCCGCGAGCCCACACGAAGGTGGCCGGCATGTTCAGGTGCCCGTGCGTGAGGTCGATGCCCGTGTACGTTCCGTCCGCGTGGTCGCCGTAGAGCGTATAGGTCACGCGGACCTCGCCCCCGTGATCGGACACGTTCCATTGATGGAGGTTCGGTCGTTCGACCACCACCGCACGGCCATCCGCGCCGGTGGCCCGGAAGTCGTACACGTTCTTCGCGAACTCGTGGAGCGCGTAACGGCCGGGAGAGGTCCGGCTCATGCGGATCTCGAGCGTCCCCGGGTTGAGGTCCGGGAAGACCACCGTGATCTCGGCCTCGTGGTGCCCGGCGTTCGGGAAGGAGATCTCGTAACGGATGGGCGCCTGGGCGGCGCCCGGCGTCGCGGCAGCCAGGAGGAGTCCGGCCACGAGCGTGGGGGTGAAGCGCATCGGCATCGTCATTCGGAAGGGTTCCAGGGGCGGGCCAAGTTATCCCGCCCGGCGAGGCCGCGCCAAGAAGGTCGCACGCCGACGGGGCATCGCCACGGCACGGGTGGCGGGTACCCCACCCCACCGCACCAAACTATCTTCGAGCCGCTTGCGGTACCCGCGCCCACGAATCCCCGGCACGAATGACCCCCACCTCCGACCATCTCGGCACCCTGGCGCGCCATCTCGATCCGGCCCGCCTGGAGCGGGACGTGCCGCTGGCCCCTCTGACCACCTTCCGCATCGGGGGGCCGGCCGACCTCCTCTATCGCGCGCGCACCGCCGACGAGCTGGCGACCGCCGTCCAGGCAGCGCGCGACACCGGCGTGCCGTACGTCCTGCTGGGCCGGGGCGCCAACATCCTGGTGGGCGACCACGGCGTGCGCGGCCTCGTGGTCCGCAGCGAGTCGCGGGGGGTTTCGTTTCCGGACGACGTGCACGTGCTCGCCGGAGCGGGCGTGGAGACGTACCCCGACCTGATCGACGCCACCGTGGCGCGGGGGCTGGGGGGGCTCCACCACTACGTGGGCATTCCCAGCACGGTGGGCGGGGCGCTATGGCAGAACCTGCACTTCCTCTCCCCCGCCCCCGAGCGGGCCCGCACGATGTTCATCGAGGAGGTGCTCGAATCGGCGGAGATCCTCACCGAGGAGGGTGAGCGGCGCAGGGTCGGGGTGGAGTACTTCGCGTTCGGCTACGACGAGAGCGTCCTGCACCACCGAGCCGACGTGGTGCTCGAGGCCACCTTCCGCCTGGAGCCCGCACCGGTGGACGAGCTGCGGCGCGTGATCCGCGAGAACCTGGCGTGGCGGGATGACCGCCACCCGGACCTGTGGCTCTACCCCTCCGCCGGCTCGATCTTCCGCAAGGTGGGCGGTGTGGGCGCGGGGCGCCTGATCGACCAGTGCGGCCTCAAGGGACGGCTGCACGGAGGGGCGGGGATCTTCCACAAGCACGCCAACATCATCGTGAACCTCGGCGGCGCCACCGCCGCCGACGTACGTGCCCTCATCGACCTGGCCCGTGAGACGGTGGCGCGCGAGACCGGCTACGAGCTCGTTCCCGAGATCGGATTCGTGGGGGAATTCTGACGCACGCCGAGAGGCTGCAGGCCTACCTGCACCACCACATCCCGCTGTCCGCCGCCATGGCCACCGAGGTGCGCGCGGCCACGCCCGAGCGCGTGGTGCTCGCCGCTCCGATCGCGCTCAACCTCAACCACCGTGCCACCGCGTTCGGGGGCAGCGTCGCCGCGCAGGCCATCCTGGCCGGTTGGGCGCTGGTCCACGTCCGACTCGAAGACGAGGGAATCCAGGCCCGCACGGTCATCCAGAAGAGCACGGTGTCCTACCTGGCGCCCATCCGCGACGACTTCGAGGCGCGGGCGGGCGTCGTGGACCCGCGCTCCTGGCGGAGGTTCCGCCGGAGCCTCGCACGCTGGGGGCGGGGCCGTGTCCGGGTCGGCGTCGACGTGTGGAGCGGCGCGCTGCTCGTCGCGCGGCTGGCCGGAGACTACGTGGCGCTGCTGGGCGCCGACGACTGAGCGAGGAGCGCCCGCAGCGTCCCCTGATCGATGTCGTGCCCTCCGGTGTAGGCGATCTCCCGGACCGTGAGGGCTGCCGCGGACAGGGCGTCCGATTCGGAGCGCGCCCGGGCGGGATCGAGGAGCGCCCGATCGCGCGAGCCGCGCACGAGCACGACGTCCGTCCGCTCCCACGCCCGCCGTGCGCGCTCCAGGTCCAGGTCGGGGGGAAGGAAGTCGCCCCACAGGACGAGGCGTGCGGGGCGGATGGCGCCGAGGACGGTCCAGCGGGCGGCGGTGGCCACCCCCTGCGAGAACCCCACAACCGTGCGGGGCACGCCCCCGGGCAGCTCCCCGCCCACCGTCGCGTCGAGGCGGTCGAGATAGCCGATGTAGTCGTCGATCTCGTGCTCCCGATCCTCCCGCGTCATCCAGGTGGCGCCCACCACCGAGCCGGGTCCGTGGCGCCCCGCTTCGTTCCCCGCGTAGAAGCGCGACAGCCCCTCCGGCGCGACGACCCTGCGGGTGCCGTCGTCGAGCGTCTGGAATCGGCGCAGGAAGCGCCGGGCCAGCTGCCCGTACCCGTGCAGGACGAACCACGCTTCGCGTGGCGCCGCGACCTCCCCACCGAGCACCCAGTAGCGCGCGGTCCTGCGGACCTCCAGGTGACGCTCCACCACACCCATCAGGAGGCGGCCTCGGCGTCGTCGAGTCGCGGCAGGCCGCGGTCCCGTTCCGAGATCACCGGCTCCTTCAGTGGCCAGGGGATCGCCAGCGTCGGATCGTCCCAGCGCACCCCCGCGTCCCGGTCGGCATCGAACTCCGTCGTGACCTTGTAGGCGACGTCGGCCCCGTCGCCCAGCACGGCGTAGCCGTGCGCGAAGCCCGCCGGGATCCACAGTCCCTCGCCGGAGTCCCCGGAGAGCTCCCAGGCCACCCAACGGCCGAAGCTGGGGGAAGCCCGACGAAGGTCGACGGACACGTCGAAAACGCGCCCGCGCAGGACCTGCACCAGCTTTCCCTGCGCGGAAGGTGGCCGTTGGTAGTGCAGGCCCCGCAGCACGCCCGGGCCGGAGCGGACGAGGTTGTCCTGGACGAACTCCGCGTCGATCCCGCCCGCGAGGAAGAGGCTCCTGCGGTAGGTCTCCGTGAAGAAGCCCCGTGGATCGTGGTGGCGCGTGGTGCGAACCAGGACGACGTCGGGGATGTCGAGGGGCTGGAAGGTGAAGGACATGGGGAGGAAGCTGGCTCGGTGGGCAATGCCGGGCAACGGCGCTCCGGCGGACGGACGGAGGGGGGCTACCCGAGGGCTGCACGGAAGACGGCGTCCAGGCGCTCGAGGCGGTGACCTTCGTCGCGTAGCTCGAGAAAGGCCTGCTGCCAGGCGGCATCCACGTCGATGGTACGCATCAGGGGGAAGGACAGCTCCGTCGACACATCCATCTCGGGAAGCGAGGCGGGCTCGCTGGGCAGCGCCCGCACCACCGCCTCGAAGAGGGCCAGCGAGCGGCGCCGGTGCTCCTCGATCCCCTCGTCGGGGCGCACGTCGGCGTAGGGCGTGACCAGCGCCTCGTAGTACGCTTCGCCGGACTCGATCCCGTCCGCGATGGCGAAGCGCTCGAGCCCCCGGGCCATCAGCATCGACCGCCCGTCGGGCAGGGGCTGGAAGTCGACGATCTCGGCGATACATCCCACGGTGCCGATCTCCGTGAGGAACGGCCCCTTCACGTCGACGTCGTGGTACACGAGCCCGAAGCGCCGGTCCGCCTCGAGGCAGCGGGCGACCATGCGGCGGTAACGCGGCTCGAAGATGTGCAGCGGCATGGTCGCGGTGGGAAACAGTACGACCGGCAGCGGGAAGAGCGGAAGACGATAGCGGCGGGGAGGTTCCATGTCGGTGGGCTGAAGGGGGTTCAGGACGACGCCTCTGGCGCGGGCGTGCGCGCCACGCCGTGGTCCTCCTCCAGGACGAGCCGGCGCAGGTCACGTCCGAACCGGGCACGCACGCGGAGAAGGAGAAGGAGCGCCACCGCCCCGATGCCCGCGGCCAGGCCCAGCCATACGCCGCGGGGACCCAGCCGGAGGCCGAAGCCGAGCAAGACGCTCACCGGTAGCCCTACCAGCCAGAACCCCACCAGGTTCACCACCATCGGCACACGGGTGTCGCCCACCCCCCGGAGCACCCCGGACGACACGACCTGGATCCCGTCGAAGACCTGGAAGACGCCGGCCACCGGGATCAGCACCGCCGTCACCGCCACCACCGCCGCTTCGTCCGTATAGAGCCGGGCCAGCGCCTCCGGCACCGCGAGGAAGAGCGCCGCGGTGCACGCCATGAACCCCGCGCCGGCGAGGAGGCCGGCGCCCGCGGCGCGCCGGGCGGCCGGAGGGTCCTCACGCCCCACGGCGTGTCCCACGAGGACGGCCGCCGCCTGCGCCACACCGACGGACACCATGAACGTGAGCGACGCGAGGTTGAGCGCGACCTGATGGCTCGCCATGGCGACCGTGCCCATCCACCCCATGAGAAGCCCCGCCCCACCGAATACGCCGAACTCGAGCATCTGCTGGGCGCCGATGGGCGTGCCGAGGCGGAGGAAGCGAACCAGCGGCGCGCGCGCGATCGCCTCGCGGCGGAGGGGCCGCACGGAGCTGCGTAGCAGCGGCCAACCGAGGGCCAGCAGCGTCACCGTCATGAACCCGCGGCTGAGGCTCGTGGCCCACCCCGAGCCCACGGCGCCCATCGCGGGCGCGCCCAGGTGACCATAGATGAGGACCCAGTTCAAGAAGGCGTTGGCGAGGTTGGCGGCGACGACCGTGACGAGGATCGGCCCGACCCGGTGCATCGCCTGCAGGCTCTGGCGCAGGACGTTGAAGAGGTAGAAGGGCAGGACGCCCGGGATGCACGCGATCGCGTAGCCCGCGGCGACCGGGATCACGTCGGGGGGCTGGTCGAGGGCGGTGAAGACCGCACGGGCCGGCAGGAGCACGAGCACCGCAAGGACGCTCAACGCCACCGCGAGGACCGCGCCGCGTTGGACGCCGCGGGCCACGCCCACCGGATCGCCCGCCCCCACGGCCTGGGAGATGACCGGATCGAGGGCGAACAACACACCCATGCCGAACACCACGGCACCGAAGAAGTAGAGGTTCCCCAGCGCTACGGCGGCCAGGTCCGTGGGGGACACGCGTCCGACCATCACCGTGTCCACGGTGCCCATGAGCATCATCGTGACCTGCACGACGGCCACGGGGAACGCCAGGCGTACGAGCCCCGCCAGGTCCGCCCGCGTCGGGACGAAGCTCCCGGGTGCGCCGGGGTGCGCCCCCGCCCCGCGCGTGCCCCCGGTGCCCCTCACCCGCCCCTGCAGCCTTCCGTGCTCCGGGTGTCCGCGATCTCGATGATCCTCCACCCGCCGTCGACGCGCACCAGGTGGAAGGCGTCCACGCCGCAGTGGCTGTGGACCCCGTCCACGAACAGGTCGTAGCCGGCCCAGACGGACGCGAGTCCCTGGTCCTCCTGCACGCGCACGTCGTAGATGCGCTCGTCCAGCTCGCGGGTCGAGGCGCGCACGCCCTCGAGCCAGCGGTCCGCCGCCACGACGCGGGCCACCGGTACGCCGTCGTTCGTGGACGTCGTGATCAGCCTCACGTCCGGATGCAGTAGCGCGGCCATCGCGTCGGCGTCCCCCGCCTTCATGGCGCGGAAGAGCGCGTCGACAACGGCCGCGGGCGTGTCCGCCTCCTGCGCGGAGGCCGGTGCGACTGCCAGGGCCAGGCACAGGAGCGTCGACAGCGTCTTCATGCGTCCTCCCGGGGTTCGGGTGTCGTGGGTTCGCCGCCGTCGGGCGGCGGCCCCGTTCCGTCCTTCAGCGATCGGCCGGCTTCCCGATCCTGGCGGATCTCCTCCAGCAACGCGGCCTCGTCGTCCGGAGGCGGATGGATGTCGGGCTGGCTTCCTTCCCGGACGACGAAGAGCGAGATCCACGTGGCCGGGAACCCCAGCCAGAACGAGACGAGGCGTGTGAAGCCGTGCCGGCCGCGCCGTCGTGCGTCCACGTACACCACGATCGAAACCAGCCAGACCACCAATCCGACCAACTGTTCGACGAATCCGTCCATGCCCTTCGCGCGGTCTCCCCCCTGTCCGCACCATTGCCCCCGGTTGCCGGGTGCCCGAAGATAGCCGCTCCCGTTCCCGGTTCAATGAGCCACGGTGCCTCCGATCCCATCCACCTCAGCGCGTCTGCAGACGCTGTGGCGGCGTCTGTCCCCGCTCCCCGGCGGCCGCTGGCTGTTCAGCTGGCTGTTCGGCTGGATGGTCCCGTATTCCGGGAGCATACGCCCGCGCATCGTCCAGTTCGCACCCGGTCACGTGCTGGTCGCGCTCAGGGACCGACGGGCGGTCCGCAACCACCTCCGCTCCGTGCACGCGATCGCCCTCGCGAACGTGGGCGAGGTCGCGAGCGGCCTCGCGATGGTCGGTGCCCTCCCACCCAGCGTGCGCGGGATCCTCGTCGGACTCGACGTCGCGTACCACAAGAAGGCGCGCGGCGTCCTCGTGGCGGAGTGCCGCTGCGAGGTCCCGGAGGTCACGGCCAGCGCCGAGCACACGGCCGTCGCCCACGTCCGCGACGGCGATGGCGACGAGGTGGCGACCGTGACGGCGCGCTGGCTCCTCGGGCCCGTACCGGCCGTTTCGGACCCGAGGGCACGCCCGTGACGCCGAGAGGGGAAGGGCGCCCCGGTGCGTTGGAGACGCCCCTCACGCGGGACGCGGGCATCGAGGTGCCGCTCATCTGCGGCGCGATGTTCCCCTGCTCGAATCCCGAGTTGGTGGCGGCCGTGTCCGACGCGGGCGGCATCGGCATCGTCCAGCCCGTGTCGCTCACCTACGTGCACGGGTGGGACTTCCGGGAGGGCCTGCGCCACATCGGCCGCCTCACCGCCCGGCCGATGGGCATGAACGCGCTGATCGAGTCGTCCTCGCGCACCTACCACGAGCGCATGGTCCGATGGGTGTACACCGCCCTCGAGGAGGGCGTGCGCTTTTTCATCACCTCGTTGGGGAAGCCGCGCTGGGTCGTCGACCTCGTCGAGCCGGCCGGAGGGGTGGTCTACCACGACATCACGGAGCGCAAGTGGGCGCTCAAGGCCCGCGACTCCGGCGTGCACGGGCTCATCGCGGTGAACCGGCGGGCGGGCGGCCACGCGGGTCCGCTCGGCGTGGAGGAGCTCCTCGACGACGTGGGCGGGCTGGACCTCCCCGTCGTGTGCGCCGGCGGCGTCGGCACGCCGGAGGAGTTCGCCGGGGCGCTGCGCCTCGGCTACGCGGGCGTGCAGATGGGCACGCGCTTCATCGCGACCCCGGAGTGCCGCGCGTCGGCGCCGTACAAGCAGGCGATCCTGGACGCCGAGGAGGAGGACATCGTGCTCACCGAGCGGCTCACCGGTGTGCCGGTCGCGGTGATCGCCACGCCCTATGTGCGGCGCATCGGGCTGAAGGCGGGCCCCCTGGCCCGTTGGATGCTACGCGGGCGGAGGAGGAAGCGCTGGATGCGCACCCTCTACGCCCTGGGCTCGGCGTGGCGGCTCAAGCGCGCCTCCCTGGACGAGCGCGGCACCACCGAGTACTGGCAGGCCGGCCGCTCCGTCGCGGGCGTCCGGGAAATCCTCCCTGCCGGCGAGATCGTGCGACGCTGCGCTCGGGCGGCTGCCGGCCACGCCACGCCATGAACGATCCACGACCCCCCTCCGGAGGCTTCATGAGACGCGTCCTCGCCCTCACCGCCGCGGCCGCCGCGCTCCTGCACTCGCCCACGGGCGCCCAGCAGGGTCGCCAGGGGCTCAAGGTCTACATCTCCGCCGACATGGAAGGCGTGGTCGGCACGGTGACCTCCGACCAGCTCGGCCCCGCCGGCTTCGAGTACCAGCGATTCCGGGAGATCATGACCACCGAGGTGAACGCGGCCATCGAGGCGGCTCGAGAGGCCGGCGCCACGGAGATCCTGGTGAGCGACTCCCACGGCAACGGGGAGAACCTCCTGATGGAGCGCCTCCCGGCCGACATCGAGCTGGTCCGCTCCTGGCCGCGGCCCCTGGGCATGATGGAGGGGATCGACGAGACGTTCGACGCGGTGCTCTTCATCGGCTACCACGCGAGCACCTCCAACCCCCGCGGCGTGCGCGCCCACACCATGTCGAGCGCCAACCTGACCGCGCTCCGCCTCAACGGGCGCGACGTGCCCGAGGCCGGCGTGAGCGCGGCCATCGCGGGGGATTTCGGCGTGCCCGTCGTCATGCTGTCCGGCGACGACGCCATCGCCGACGAAGCGCGCGCGCTCCTCGGCGACCTCGAGACCGCGGTCACCAAGCGCACGCTCGGCTTCCACTCGGCCCGAACCCTCATGCCGGAGGCCTCGTACGCCCTGATCCGCCAGAAGGTCGCGGCCGCGCTCGGACGCCTGGACGACTTCCGGCCCTACCGGCTCGAAGGGCCCATCTCCCTCGAGATCTCCTTCAAGAACTACATGCCCGCGGAGGTCCTGGCGTACCTGCCGGACGTCGAGCGCGTGGATTCGCACACGATCCGTTACGTCGGCGCCGACATGACGGAGATCTCGAGGTTCATCGAGTTCGTGACGACGTATCAGGTGGACCTGACGCCCTGAGCGCGGTCGTGGGGCCGCACGGGACGGTGCGTCGACCCTGGGGGCGCCGCGGCCATCGGCACCCGGCTCACTCCGTCCCCGCCACCCGGCTCCTTCGCTCGAGGAGCGTCACGTCGCGCCAACGCCCGTCGGCCATCCGCCCCACCCGCTCGCGCGTGCCCACTATGCGGAACCCCAGATCGAGGTGGAGCGCGACCGACGCACGGTTCTCCGGGAAGATCCCGGCCTGGAGCGTCCACACGCCCGCGTCCTCGGAGGCCCGCACCAGGGCGTCCAGAAGGCGACGGCCCACGCCCCGGCCCCGCTGCCCTTCGGCCACGTAGACCATCACCTCGGCGACGCCCGCGTACACGGCCCGCTTCGATGTCGGGCTGAGCGCGGCGAAGCCCACCACCGCGCTGTCCACCTCCGCCACGATGCGGCAGGTCGCGAGACGCCCCTGGTCCCATGCTTCCCAGGTCGGGCCCGAGGCCTCGAACGTGGCGTCGCCGGTCGCGATCCCCTGGCGGTAGATGCGCGCCACCGCGGGCCAGTCGTCCGGGGACAGCGCCCGGAGGTGCACGTCCACCTCCGCCCCTACCCCTCCCCGCGCTCCCCACCCAGCGCGGGGTAACGCCAGGCGAGGAGGCAGACGACCGGCACGCCCAGCGCCAGGGCCACCTTCACGAGGAGCACGAACAGCGCGGGGAGCAGCAGCAGCCGTTGGATGGCGGGCAGCACCCACAGGAGAAGGGCGGCCCCGGCCCCGTAGACGGCCAGCGTGACCGTGACGCGGCGCAAAGCCCCATCCGAGCCGCTCATCCGCCGCCGAGTCCGGCCAGGAACCCCGACACCGCCTCGGCCAGACCCTGTGGATCCTCGATGCAGGGGAAGTGGCCGCTGTCCAGCGGCACGAAGCGCCCCTGGGGAAAGGCCTCGGCGAGGGCCCTGGCCATGGCGATGGGTGCCGGGCGGCCCGTTCCCCGTTGATCGTAGTAGACCAGGGCGTGGGATGATGCCAGCACGTCGAGGCCGGGACGGAGGTAGCGGTGATCCAGCCCGGGGCCGCCGTGCACGACGAAGATCGGGTCTCCGGTGCCCACGACCTCGTAGAACAGGCGCCCCTCGGGCAGGCTCAGCAGTCCCTGCCGGGACTGGGCCGAGAGCGCGCCGGCGGTGGGCAGGAGCACCGCGAGGAGAACGGCGGTCGCCATCCACCGGCACCTGCTCACCGCCCGCCTCCCCTCCCGAACAGCTGGCGCGCCGCCGCGGCCTGGCTCCTGTGGAAGCTCACCACCAGCGCGGTCGCGGACAGGAGCGCGTTGCCGAGCGCCATCCCCGAAAGGCCGGCGTCCAGCGGCGCGCCGGCGAGGAGCGCGTCGGGGAGCGACCAGATGGGGAGGAGGATCGACAGGAGCAGGATCAGGAGGTTGACGGTGCTCTCGGCCATGCCCACGAAAGGTGCGGCCGTGGGACGGAGCCGACACAGGATGCCCAGCGCGAACACCACGACGTAGTACGCGAGTCGGTGGGCGGCGTCGGCGATTCCAGCCAGCCGCACCGGCACGCCGAACACGAGGTCCGCTACGGCGAAGACCGGTGTCGCGAGGTAGTACGCGACGATCAGATTGAGCGAGCGAAGGCGCACCCCGACACGCTACGGCGTGTGCGGTCTCGGCGCTACGCCCGGCGGTAGCATGCGCGGCGCCTCGCGGCTACGCCGCACGCCCACCGGCTCGCGGACCGGACGCGACACCGTTGGCCGCTCCTCCGGGTATCCGGGGACCTCCGCAGGCCCGCCACCGCGCCCATCCGAAGCCGGCTCGTCGTCGCCACGCGCGAAGTGCTTCCTGAAGAACTCCGTGAAGTCGTCGACCAGCGAGTACAAGACCGGAACCAGCACGAGCGTGAGGAACGTCGCGAACAGGATCCCGACGATCACCGCCACGGCCATCGGCCCCCACCACGCGGCCTGCTCCCCGCCCCAGAAGAGGTCGGGATTCAGCGAGCGGTACAGCCCGAAGAAGTCGAAGTTGAGCCCGATGGCGAGCGGCACGAGGCCGAGCGCGGTCGTCGTCGCCGTGAGGATCACGGGACGGAAGCGCGTCTTGCCTCCCTGCACGAGCGCCTCGCGACGGTTCATCCCGTCCCGGTCCCGCAGGACGTCGATGTAGTCGATCAGGATGATCGCGTTGTTCACCACGATCCCCGCCAGAGAGATCAGGCCCACGCCGGACATGATGATGCCGAAGGGCATGCGGAAGATCATCAGGCCCATGAGCACGCCCACGGTGGACATGATCACCGACGTCATGATGATCAGCGGCTTCACCACCGAGTTGAACTGGCTGATCAGGATGAAGCAGATCAGCAGCAGCGCCGTGAGGAACGCACCACCCAGGAACGCCTGCGCTTCGGCCTGGTCCTCGGACTGACCCGTGTAACGCACCGTGTAGCCGGGCGGGAGCGCGTCGGTGAAGTCGTGCAGCGTCTGCTGCACCTCGGAGAGCACGGCGTTGGAGTTGTAGCCCGCCGCCACGTCGGACGTGATCGTCGCCATGCGCGTCTGGTCCTTCCGGCGGATCGAGCCGTAACCCTCCTCCACCGACCAGCTCGCGACCGACGACAGCGGCACCTGGATGCCCCCCTCGGCCATCACGGTGAGGTCCCTCAATCCCTCGAGGTCGCTCCGGTCTCGCTCGGCCAGGCGCACGACGATATCGTACTCGTCGTTGCCCGTGCGGTACTTGGCCGCCTCGACGCCGTTGATGGCGCTGCGGATCGCCCCGCCGACCTTCGACGTGTTCAGGTCGTAGAGCGCCGCCTTCTCGCGGTCTACGTGCACGGCCAGCTCGGAGCGCGCCTCGTCGAGGTCGCTGGAGAGCCCCACCAGCTTCCGGTACACCGGCGCGTTCTGGAGGATGTCGAGGACGCGGTCCGACAGCCCCTTGAGCTGGTCGGGGTCCTCACCCACGATCTCGATGTTCACCGGAGCGCCCTGAGGCGCCCCCTCGTTCGGCTTGTCCACCGAAATGGTCGCGCCGGCTACGTCGTTGCCGATCTTCTCCTGCATCTCGGCGAGCGTGGCGAAGGCGTCGCGCTTCCGGTCCTCGAAGTCGACCAGGCTGATCGTGACGCGGCCGTCCTGCGCGCCGCTGGGGCCCTGGTCCATGAAGTTCCCGCCGCCGCCGCCGCCCACGGTGGCCACGACGGACTCCCAGTCCTCCCGGCCGCCGATCGACGTGTTGAGCTGCTGCTCGATGTGCTGGACGACGGTGTCCGTGAACGCGGCACGCGTACCGACCGGCGCCTCCACGTTCACCATCATCTGCTGGGGCGGCATGTTCTCCGGGAAGAACTCCACGCCCTTGTTGAAGATCCCGAAGGCCAGGATGGTCAGCACGAAGACCGCGCCGGTGCCGGCGAGGATCACCATGCGGTGGTCGAGCGCCCAACGGAGCTGCCCCTCGTACACGGAGATGACGCCCGGCAGGATCCGGTCCTGGAACCGCCGCGCCGCCCCCGCGAGGACGTAGCGCTGCAGCGCCCACAGGCCGGCCGCCGTCCCCGCGAGCAGGACCGCGGACAGGGGGTTCCGGCCCGCCACGGACAGGAACGCGAGGCCCGCCACAGCCATGAGGGTCCACCGCGCGGCCGGGCGCAGCGGCCGTGGCGGCGTGCCGTCGAGCTTCATGAACATCGCGCACAGCGTTGGCACGATCACCAGTGCCACGAAGAGCGAGCTCGACAGCGTGACGATGAGCGTGAGCGGAAGGTACTTCATGAACTCACCCGTCTCACCGGGCCAGAACATGAGCGGCGCGAACGCGGCCAGCGTCGTCGCGGTCGAGGCGATGACGGGGATCGCCACCTCCCCCGTCGCCTTCTTCGCCGCGAGGGTGCGGTCCCACCCCTCCTCGAGGTAGCGGTAGATGTTCTCCACCACCACGATCGCGTTGTCGACCAGCATCCCCAGCGCCAGGATGAGGCTGAACAGCACGACCATGTTCATGGACACGCCCTGCAGCTTGAGCACGATGAAGCTCAGGAGCATCGACGACGGGATCGAGATCGCGACGAACATCGAGTTCGACACGCCCAGGAAGAAGAGGAGGATGCCGACGATCAGGATGAGCCCGGAGAGGATGTTGTTCTCGAGGCTCGAGACCATCTTCTCGATCTGGTCGGACATGTCCCCGGTGATGCTCACCTGGGTCGTGGGCGGGAACAGCGGGCGCATCTCCTCGATGACGCTCCGCACGGCGTTCGCCGTCTCGATGATGTTCTCACCGGAGCGCTTCACGATCTCGAGCGTCACCACCTCGTTGCCGTTCATACGCGCGTAGCTGTCGCGCTCGGCGAAGCCGAAGTCCACGTCGGCGACGTCGCGCACGTAGATCGGCCGGCCTCCCTGCATCTTCACGACCAGGTCCCCGATCAGGCTGGGGTCCTCGAACTCGCCGTCCACGCGCACGAGGTACTTGCTGTCCCCGACGTCGATGGAGCCCCCGGGGATGTTCACGTTCTCGTTGCGGACGGCATCCACCACGTCCTCGAGTCCCAAGCCGTAGAACTTCAGCTTGGCGAGGTCCACGTCGACCTTCACCTCGCGCTCGAGCCCGCCGCGCACGTCGGCGCGCAGCACGGAGGGGATCTGCTCGAGGCGGTCCTTCATGTCCTCGCCGAGATCCTTGAGGCGCACGAGGCCGTATTCACCCGAGAGGTTCACCGACATGATCGGGATCTCGGAGAAGTTGAACTCGACGATCGACGGCTCCTCGGCGTCGTCGGGCAAGTCGCCCTTCGCCAGGTCCACCTTCTCGCGGACCTTCTGCAGCGCGTCCTCGAGGTTCACGGTCGTCTTGAACTTGGCCGCGATGCTCGAGTAGCCCTCCACCGACGTGGACGTCAGCTCGTCCAGGTCGGAGATGGTGGACAGCTCGTCCTCGAGCTCTCGGGTGACCTGGCTCTCCACGTCCTTGGGCGACACGCCCGGGTACGTCGTGTTGACCGCGATGATCGGAATCGCGATCTCCGGGAACGACTCCTTGGGCGTCGATCGGTAGCTGAGCACGCCCATGATCACGATGATCCCGAGCAACACCATGACGCTGGTGCGGTGCTCGATGGCGAAGCTCGCGGCCCGGAACTCCTTGAAGCGCTCCAGGAAGCGGATCGCCCGCCCCTCCTCGGCCGAGTCACCCCTGGACGCACGTCCCCTGTCGTCGCTCATCTGCCTCTCCCGTATTCCCTGGGGCTACCTGGTTCCCACGACGTTGATGTGGTCGCCGTCGGCGACGGACTTCTGACCGACCACGATCAGCCTGTCCCCCTCCTGGACGCCCGACTCGATCACCACCTCGTTCCGCTGGCTCGGCCCCAGCGTGACCGGGCGCACCTCGGCGATCGGCCCCTGCCCCCGGTCCCCGGCCACGAAGACCACGTAGCCGTTCTCGACGCGCACGAGCGCGTCCTGGGGGACGACGAGGGCCGACGCGAGATCCCGGCGTGCGACCGAGACGTTTGCGACCATCTGCGGCTTGATCAGGCCTTTCGGGTTGGGCACGATCACCTCGATGGGGAACGTCCGGTTCTGAGCGCTCACGGTCGCGCCGACATATCCGATCCGTGCGCGGTAGAGGTCGTCCGGGAAGACGTCGAAGGTGACCCGCGCCTCCGCGCCCTTGCGCACGTCCGCCGCATAGCGTTCGGGCACTCCGGCCGTGACCTTGACCGGGTCGAGGTCCACGACGCGCGCCACGACCTGCCCCGGCGCGACCGATGACCCGACCTCCACCATCCTTTCATCGAGCACGCCGTCGAACGGCGCCCGGATCGTCGTGCGCGCCAGCCGCTCCTCGAGGCCCTTCAGGTTCGCCGCCGTCTGCTCGGCGCCGAACTTGGCCTCCAGGTAAGCGATCTCCGAGCCCACCCGGTCCTCCTCGTAGAGCCGCTTGCGCCGATCCCACGTCTGCGAGGCGAGCTCGGCCTGCGCCCGCGCCTGCTCGACCTGGGCCGACAGGATGGCGTCGTCGATCTTGGCGATGGGCTCGCCCTGCCGGACCCGGGAGCCCTTGTCGGCCAGGATCTCACGGATCTTCCCGCTCTCCTCGGCGGCGACCTGCACGTCCTGATTCGCCCGGACGGATGCGGTCAGCTGGATCTCGTCCACGAAGGGCCGGGCCTGGACTTCGGTGACCTCGACGTTGATCACGCGAACGAAGTCGGCCGCGTCCGTCTGCTCGGCATCGGCCGCCCGGTTCCCACAGCCGGCCACAGCGCCCGAAAGGGCCAGCGCCAGCGCTCCCCACATCCACCGTGCGTTCATGGTCCTCGTCTCCACGGTCGTCTCCGTCCTAGTCCTCGAAGCCATCTGTCGCGCGCTCGCCGGTGTCGACCATCGGTACCTGCCCAGTCGCCTCGTCGAGCCGCGCGCGCGCGACCAGGTAGTCGTAGACCGCCTGGGCGTAGTTGAATTCGCTCTGCCTGAGCGCCACCTCGGCGTCGGTCAGCTCGAGCTGGCTCCCCAGTCCCTCCCGGTACTGCGCGCTGGCGATGTCGAAGCCCCTCTGGGCCTGCTGGACCGCCAGCTTCTGTCCGCGGGCGCGTAGCAGTGCCTCGTCGGACTGTTCGATCAGGTTCTGCACCTGCAGGCGCGCCTGGTCGGTCGCGAGGCGCGTCTGCGTCTCGGCCTGCCTCAGCGCCGCCCTCTTCTGGTCCACCCGCGCGTCGCGGCGGAAGCCGGTGAAGATGGGAACGCTCACCCGCACCCCGACGTTACGGCCGTAGGCCCGCTGGCCGTCACCACGCCCGAAGAAGCTGGGGCTGCCGTTGTCCTGGGCGTTGATCACGTAGTTCCCGAAGAACGTGACCTTCGGCAGGTACTCCACCTCTTCGAGGCGCATCTCCGTCTTGCGCAGCGACTCCGTCAGCTCGAGCTGCCGCAGGTCCGAGCGCAGGTCCTCCGCCATCTGCATCGCGCGGTCGACCTCCTCCGCCTGCATCCCGCCGAACCCGGCAAACGACAACACCTCGCGGTTGGCGGGCGTGTTGGCCGCCAGGTCGTCCAGGTTCATGTCCGCCAGCGATCCGCCCACGGCGACGGCCTGTCCCTCCGGCAGGTCCAGCTCGACGATGAGCTGGCGCTGTGCCTGATGGACCGCGTTCTCCGCCCGGCGCAGGTTCGGCTCGAGGTTGGCCAGCTCCACCTCCAGGCGCAGCACGTCGTAGTCCGACGACAGGCCGGCCTGGTTGAGCGCCTTCGTCTCCTTGAGCGATTCACGGACGCGACGCACCGAGTTCTCGGTCAGGCGAAGCTGCTCCTGCTGGAGGAGGAGCTGGTAGTAGGCGGTGCGCACGCGCGTGACCACGCCCTGCGTCACCCCACGCACCATCTCCTGCTGCAGGGTCTTGTAGCGGCCGGCCGCGCCGACGCCGATGAACGCGGCCGCCGAGAAGAGCGGCTGCTCGAGGCTGATCGTCGTGTTCCACTGGTTGTCCGCCCCGAACCGCACGGCGATGAAGTCGTCCGGACCGGCGTTCGGATCGATGAACACCTTCGGCAGAAAGCTCACGTTCGGCGACACGTTGCGGGTGTAGCTCGCGTTGAAGTCCACCGACGGGTAGACGTTGCTCCACGCCTCGGACACCTGCTCGTTGGCCTCGTCCAGGGCGAGGCGCGCCGTCTGCACGTCGCGATTCTGCCGGATGGCGGTGCGCACGGCGTCCTCGATGGACAGCGTGGTCGTGGCCTCCGGGGTTTCCTGCCCGTGCAGGGCCTCGACGGTCGCCAGCAGGAGCGCCAGCAGCACGGCAGCCGCCACCGTGATCGCCCTCTTCCATGATCCCAGGCACCAGAGGTCCCGGGCGTCGTTGTTCGTCATCCCTTCCTCGTCCCTTCTGCGGACTATCCCTGGACACCCGCCGACCTGGCCGCGTCCATGTGGTCGGCCAGCTGGGCGGCGAATTCGTCTGTGGCGATCCCCGTCATCATCACGGCGCCGGAAGCAGCGAACTGGCGCCGGAAATCCCCCTCGTCCATGCGGAAGTGGCCATGGTGAAAGAGCTGCAGCAGGCCGTGCGCGTGCGCCCACATCGTCAGGGACATCTGGACGGGATCCCCTTGCTTCAGGATTCCCTCGTCCATGCACTCGCGCACCCGGTCCACCCAGAACTGGTGGATGGCACACCCCATGCCTTCGATGTCGTCCGGCAGCTCGTCCATCCCCATGTGCTCGGGCGAGATGAACAGGAGCTCGTACCAGCGCGGGTGCTGGAGGGCGAAGTCGAGGTATCCCTCGCCGGCGCGGAAGAATCGATCCAGCGCCGTCCTGCCCTCGAGCGCGCGGTAGAGGTACGCGGTGAACTCCCGGTACGCCTCCCGCACGACGTCGGCGAGCACGTGCTCCCGGTTCTCGTAGTGCCGGTAGAGCGCCGGGGCGGTCACCCCGACCTGCTTCGCCAGCTTCCGCATGGAGAACCCCTCGAGACCCCTCGAGAGGTAGAGGTCGCAGGCGCACCCGAGAATCCTGTCGCGTTGTTCAGACATGGTGAACACTGTAAACAAAGCTCGAGAATCGGTCAATGCCCGTGCGAATACATCGCGTAACACTGTTTAGTGCGAAATCGTGCTTTCTGCGTTCACCCTGGAATACCGAAAAAGGCCGCGCGAGGGCTCATACGCTGCTGCGCTTGTACCCACGAGGGAGGGGGCGGAGGCCCCGGGGCTCAGCGTACGGGGTGGAGCCGCACGAGGAGGAGCGTGGCGGTGACGATGACGGCGGCGCCGACCCACGTCCACAGGTCGGGGAGCTCGTGGAACAGCAGCCGCCCCCACCCCGCCGCGAAGACGATCTGGAGGTATCCCACCGCCGAGGCCCGTCCCGCCCGCTCCAGGCGGAAGCCCCACGTCACGAAGGTCTGTCCCAGATGCGTGCTCACCCCGACGCCCAGGAGCACGAGCAGCATGCCGGCATCGGGGAGGGTCGCGTGGGCCACTACGAACGGGGCCGACAGCAGCGTGCACACTGCCGCGAAGTAGAAGACGATCAGCATGGGCGGCTCGCCGCGCAGACGCCGCACGGCCACGTAGGCCCCGGCGGCGAGCAGGGCGCCGCACAGACCCACCAGGACCGGCACCGCGTCGAGGCCTCCGCCTCCGAAGACGAAGGCGGGGCGGGCCACGAGCAGGACGCCCCCGAGGCTGGTCAGAACGAGCAGGGCCTCCACCAATCCGAGATGCTCTCCCAGCACCACCGCGGCCATGAACGCCGTAAACACCGGGTTCATGAAGTGGATCACCGTCGCGTCGGCGAGGGGAAGGCGCACGACCGCGAAATAGAAGCACGACAGCGCGCCGAAGCCCAGGACGCCCCGCAGCACCAGGAGCCGGGGCTCGCGGCCCCGGAATCCCCGACCGTCGTGCAGCAGCTTTCCACCGGAGAGGACGGCCACGACGATCGAGCGGGCAAACACGATCTCGAAGATCGGCACCGCGGTACCCGCCAGCTTGGCCAGCGCGGACATCAGCGAAAAGAAGAGCGCGCTGACGGCCATCGCCTGGAGGCCCGGCGGCACCATCGTGAACGGCGCGCCCACCCCCTGCCAGGGGATCTGCGGCGACTCAGTCCCGTCGCTCAACCGTCGCCCGCACGATCCGGTCGCCCACCAGGAGCCGGTCCACCACGTCCATCCCCTCGACCACCCAGCCGAACGCCGTGTAGCCGCCGTCGAGGTGCGGCTGCATCGAATGGGTGATGAAGAACTGTGAGCCCTCGGTGTCCTTCCCGGCCGAGGCCATCCCGATCACCCCCCGCAGATAGGGGATGAGCGTGAACTCGCTCCTGATGGTGAAGCCGGGGCCTCCGAAGCCGTCTCCCGACGCGAAGTCGCCTCCCTGCACCACGAAGTTCGGGACCACGCGGTGGAAGGGCACGCCGTCGTAGCGCCCCGACTCCGCGAGCGTCGCGATCGTCTGGACCGTCTGGGGTGCCTCCTCCGTCTCCATGCGGACCACCACCCTTCCCCGAGCGGTTTCGAGGACCAGGCGGGGAGCCGTGCCGAGGCCCGACAGGTATCCCCAATCCACGGCGGGCGTCCCGGGCGTCGCGCCGCTCCCCGCGGTGTCCGCTTCGCCCACCGCCGGTGCCGAAGGGGCGGCCTGGCCGGTGAGGCTCCCCAGCGCCTCTGCCGCGGCCCGCCGGATCGCCGCATCGCCGTGGTTCGAGGCCTCCTTCAAGACGGGCTCGGCCGCCGGGGAGCCCGTCGCGCCCAGCGCCGCCAGCAGGGCCTGCATCGCCTCCAGGTCGCGAGGCGTCGACATCGATGCATACGCCGCCGCCAGCGTGTCCGCGCCCCCGAGGTCGACGAACGCCGGATCCGCCAGCACCGGGGCGGCCTCGTAGGCAGCGCGGACGCTGCCGTTCCGCAATGCCCGGCTGAACACGCCCAGGTAGAACGACCGGGCCACCGAGTCGGGGGATGCGGACCACCGGCGCGCCAGCGCTCCCACGGCGTCGGCGGCGAGTCGCGGTGAACCGGAAGCCGCGACCCGCGCCAGCCGCTCACGTGCCATGTCCCCCGGCAGGACGCCCAGAGCCCGCAGCCCCACGCCGGCGCGCACGGTGTCGTCGGTAGGGAGCGCGTCGATCCACCCCAGCACGTAGTCCGCCCGGCCCGAGCGCGCCAGCAGCGAGAGGAGCGGATCGACCACCTGCCAGCGGTCTGGGTGCCCGTCGATCCACGCCTCGATCCGCCTCGCCTCGTCGGGCCCGACACCGGAGCGCGCCAGCGTCTGCGCGGCGGCGAGCGCGACGTGTGCCGACGGGTCGTCCAGACCCCCGTACAGGGCGGCACGGTCCTCCGAGTCCAGGCGTGGCCCCCCCATCGCCGTCATGGCGTTGGCCCGGATCCGCCAATCGCCTGCGCTCGTGGCCCACGTGCGCAGGCGCTCCCCGTCGAACGGGTCGTCGAGCCTGCCCAGCGCCTGCACCAGGTACATCGCCGCCGGATCATCCTTCGCGTAGCCGTCCAGCGCCTCGCGGATCCGCGTCGCGCGGTCGGCCCAGGCTTCCGGCGTCGGGACCCGACCGAAGTAGTACGCGGCTGCTTCGCGCACGCGGGGACGCGGGTCGTCCAGGCGCGCGAGGAGGTGCTCCTGCCCCGAGGACGTGCGCACCATCCGCACCGCGCCCAGCACCGCGAGGGCGAGCGTGCGATCGGCCTCGAGCGCTGCCGGGACGTCGAGGCCCACCAGCGCGTCGGCCGACCCGACGGTCCCGATCTTGCCGAGAGCCTGGAGGATCCGCGCGCGCACCGCGTCGTCCCCCTCACCCGCGAACGCCTCGGCAAGGGGAGCTACGGCCTCGCCTGCGCCCAACTGCCCCAGCGCGAACGCGGCGTCACGGCGTACGTCGGCGGAGCCGTCCGCGAGCGCCGCGACGAGCGGCCCGAGCGCTTCGGGGGCCTGAACGGAGCCCAGGGCGAAGGCGGCGCGCGCGCGCGCCTGGGGACGCGGGTCGGAGAGGTGCCCGATCAGGGCGCTCCCGTCCCGGCGTACCTGGTCCGCGACGATCGCCTGCAGCCCGGGGTCGGCCAGGAGCCCGTCCGACGGCCGGTGCGGCGGCTCGCGCGTCGGGATGACCCCCGCCCTCCCCCCGCATGCGCACGCCGCGACCAGGAGCGTCGCCGCGAGGGAGCGGGCTCCGGCCGACACGGCAAGTGCGCGCCTCATCGGGGCTGCCATCCGTGCACGATCGCCGCGGAGCGCCACACCATGTCCGCCGACTGGAGCACCTTCGCCCGCAGGCGCGGCGGCAGGTCCGGCCGCGCCTCCAGGAACGACCGGACGGTCTCCGCCGCCTCCGGCTCGTTGTGTCCGCCGAGCGTGGCGTCGAGCCAGCGCCCAGGGAAGAAGATGTCCCCGGTGCGCTGGATCTCCTCGATCATGTCCAGCGCCGGCCTGATGGTCGGCAGGGCGCTGGCCGCGCGCAGGGGGTGGTGCAGGTTGTCGAGTCCGGAGAGCACCCACGGCTCGCGCTCGCGATTCGCCGGGTCGGCGAGCGAGGCGAAGAAGCCCAGGCGTACCTGGGGGTCCGCGTCCAACGACGGTCGCACGAAGTGGAAGCGGGCCTTGCGGTCGGGGTTCTGGATCCGCTGCTCCTCCTCGTCCAGGATCCGCGACCACCCGTCCACACCCCGCAGGGCCAGCTCGGTCGCGAGGGCCATCTGGTCGGTCTCGGACAGCGGCACACCCGGAATGGAGTCCCGTCCGGCCCAGAGGCGGCGCAGGCGGGACACGCCCGCATCGGTGACCGCCACGCTCCGGTACGTTCCGAAGAAGGCGGCCCGCGCCGTGGCCGGGAGGGATCCGGTGGTGCCGGCCCACAGCGTCGCCTCCACGTCCGGGGCCCGCCGCACGCGCTCGTCGGCGGGGAGGAGGCGCCAGAACGTGGTCCCGACATAGCCGAGGATGCGGCTCAGGTTCAGCTCCACGTCCTCCGAGCCCAGCGCCCGCAGCGCCACGTCCAGGAAGGCGCCGGGCGCCAGCCGCTGCTCGAGCACCTGGTCCCAGAGCGTCACCCAGGCGGTGCCCCGCACGAGCCCCGGCGCCAGCTCCGGGAGGTGCGCCACGACATACTCCCGGCTGGCGGGGTCGAGGAGGAACAATCCGTACTCCACGCCGGATCCGTCGGGCATGACGTAGTCCAGACCGCCGTCGTCCGCTCCCGCGATCCGGACCGGCTCGGCGCCCAGCTCGACCGTCACCACGGTGTCACCGGACGCGCGCCCAAGCCGCACGTGGAGCGTCTGGGGCCACACCCGCCCCTTTCCCGCCGGATCCTCCTGGCGCAGCAACACGTCGCCGTCCTCGCGGGCCACGGTCACGGTCGGGCGACCCGCCTCCTCGACCCATACGTGGCTCCACTTGGCCAGGTCCTCGGGCGTCCGGCGGTCCAGCACGTCGATCAGGTCCGGCCACGTCGCGTTGCCGTATCGGTGCTCGCCGAGGTACTCGCGCAGCCCGTCGCGGAAGGTCTCCTCGCCGACGCGCGCCTCGAGCTGGCGCATCACGATCGGCGCCTTCTGGTAGATGATCGCGCCGTAGAGCGTCCCCGCCTCCCGGAGGTTCTCCAGCGGCTGCCGGATGGGATTCGCGCCCTCGGTCCGGTCCACCCCGTAGGCGGCGGGGTGGTTCGACATCAGGAACCTCAGGTCGTGGTCCACGTCCGGGAAGGAGGGGTTCACGATCTTCCCGGCCATGAAGTTGGCGAACACCTCCTTCATCCAGACGTCGTCGAACCAGTTCATCGTCACGAGGTCGCCGAACCACATGTGCGACGTCTCGTGGGAGATCACGCTCGCGCGACCCAGGATCTGCCCTTGCGTGGCCGACTCGTCGAGCATGATGCCCGACGCGTTGTAGAGGATCCCTCCGGGATGCTCCATCCCGCCGTACTGAAACGACGGGATGAGCACGAAATCGAACTTCTGGAAGGGATACGGGATCCCCGTGTACTCCTCCAGCCACTTCAGCGCCTTGCCGTGCAGGTCGAAGATCGCGTCGCGGTTGCGCGCCACCTTCAGGCTGTCCGTCTCCCGGTGGAACATGTGCATCACGCGTCCGTCCACCACCGCCTCCTCGACCCGGAAGTTCCCGGCGGCGAAGGCGAAGAGGTACGTGGGGATGGGGTGGGTCGCGAGAAAGCGAAGGGTCTTCGTCTTCTGGTCGCCCGACTCCTCCACCAGGGGGCCGTTTGCCACCGCCCGCCAGGAAGCGGGGACGCGCAGCGTCCAGGCCACGGTCGCCTTGAGGTTCGGCTGGTCGAAGACCGGCAGGCTGAAGTGCGCGCGGTCCGGCACGAAGAGCGTGTACAGGAAGTCGTCGTTCCGGTTCAGCGCCTCGTCCCCGGCCGTGTAGTCGAGCACGACCGAGTTCGCGCCCCGCTTCAGGCTCGACGCGGGGATCACCACGTGGTCGTTCACGGGGCGCCATTCCACTGGCTGCTGGTTCACCTCCACCGAGCGCACCCGCGTCTCGGGGTCCTTGAAGTCCAGCACGACGTCGAAGCCGTCCGGATCGTCCCAGCCGAACCGCAGGACGCTCCGGCCCTCGATCGGCGCGGTCCGCTCGGCGGGGATCGTGAGGTCGATCTCGTAGCTCGGCTCGAGGATCGTGCGCGCACGATGACGCGCCAGCTCCCAGGGGATGCCGAGATCGGCGGGCGGAGGCGTCGGGCGCGCGCACGACGACGCAAGGAGCGCGGCACACGCGCACAGGAGCGGATATCGGGACATCGGTGACCCCTGGACGAACGGGCGGAACGGCGAGGCCCGCCGCTCCGGTCCCCGCTAACGTGGAGAGGTCAGAGGATGCCGTCCAGATACAGCTCCAGGCGGAAGCCGCGCGGCGCGCGCAGACCCCACGCCGCGTCCATCCGGATCAGGCCGTCCACGAGGGACAAACCGACCCCCGCCGACAGCAGCGCGTCCTCGAGCCGCATCGGCCCTCGCCCGCCCGCCCCGGCCGCATCGCTGAACACGGAGACGGCACCGAACGGGAACAGCCGAGCGAGCTCCGCGCGGGCCCTCCCGAAGGCCCGGCCCATCTGCGTCCGTGGATCGTAGCCACGCAGCGTCGCGGGGCCGCCCACCAGCCACAGGCGCTGCGGCGGGGGATCTCCCCAGCTCGTTCCGCCCCCGATCTCGAGGCCCAGGCGCAGATCCTCCGGGAGCGGCAGAGCCGCCCGCCCCACCAGCGAGGCGCGGGCGTACGACCAGTCGCCGCCTGCGCCGCGCACGCCCAGCGCGAGGCCGCCTTGCGGCGAGCGGGGATCCGTTCCCCACCACGGGGAGAGGATGACCTCGCCCCCGAGCTCCCACCCTTCCCGCGCCAGGAGGTTGTCGCGGAAGGCCCAGTCCGAGGCGGTGAGGTGCGCGAGCGTGAAGTCCGTATTGGACTCCACGGCACGGTCATACTCCGCATAGGCGCGCACACGGTAGGAGCGGCGGTCCGCCGCCGGGGGCGTCCACTCGAGCGAGGCGCCGCTACGCCGGTAGTAGTCCCCGTCGTCGCGCCCGAAGAGCAGCGCCGTCATCGAGTTGACGGGCCCGAAGGGGCGTGCGTCCTCGTCGACGGCCGCGAGCTCGTTGTACAGGCTGCCCGTGACCGCCCGTCGGAGGGTCTCGTGCGTGACGTCCAACCGGAGGCTCGGCTCCACGTCGGCCACGCCCACGCGCGCGGTCGCGGTGACCGAGAGCGGGCCGAAACGGGTGTCGGGCCGGACCTGCCCGCGCGCGCCCATGGAGAGGCCCTCGACACGGTTGTAACGCACCAGGTCGGGGCGCTGCAGCCCCCAACGGAACGTGCGCGGAACGTGTTGCGGTGGGGGAGCCGGGAGATCGGCCAGCCCGTCGAAGAGGTCGTGGACCTCGGCTTCCGAGGTGAACCCCGGCGCCGCGTCCCAGATCGGCGGAGGCAGCTCGGGGCTCGACCGGAGGTACGAGGGATCGGCCGGCACGAGGTAGCGGACCCGCTTCTCGGTGGCGCGGGGTCCCCGATGGGTCACGCTCGTCGAGAGCCGGTAGGGGACGTCCCCCACGGTCTCGTGCGTGAGCGCCTGCAGCGCTTCGGCGCGAGTCCCGTAGCGGCGGTCGGTCACCGGGTCGGCCTCCTCCGCATCCGCCCGCATGTCCTCGTCCGTGACCACGGACTCGAAGTCGTACGTGAGCTCGATCGCCGCGGGAGCCTTCAGGATGCCGGCCGTGGCCACGCCCTCCGCGTGCAGGCTCCGGGGTAGCCAGATCCCCGACTCCCACAGCGCGTAGTCCACGGCGATCATGCCGATCTCGGCCTTCCATGGCTTGAACATGCCGGGCACGTGCTCGAGGTCGTCGTCCTCCTCCTCGCGCAGGTCCGCCAGGTCCCGGAAGGCGTCGAAGGTGTCGGACAGCCTGTACGCAGCGCGCACGAGCGCGCCGCTCTCCGGCTCGATCCAGAGGGAGCCGATGATGCGATGCACGTCCGCGACCGTGGGGACGACCCGGAGCTCGACGGCGCGGATCCTCCGGCCATCCGGGAGCGAGAGCACGAGCGTGTCGCCCACCGCGAAGCGATAGTCGTCGCGGTAGGCGGGGTCCAGCGGGTGGGCGATCCAGAAGTCCTCGGCGTTCTCCTCGTAGACCTCGTCGTCCGGGGGCACCATGCCGAACATCAGCTGGTCGTTGCCCGGGTCGAAGTTGTCGTCGAACACGCCCAGGTGGACCTTCCCCTTCTCGAGCCCGACCGGCGTCTGCTCGCGCAGGGCCAGCACCTGGACGAGCACGTCTCCGTCCCGGCTCCAGAAGACCCGGTGCGCCGACTCCGAGCGATAGAGCGTGCGGTCCTTCAGCGGCATGCGGAGCCCGACGCCGACTCTCTGGCGCACGACCGCCGTGTAGGAGGCCAGCTCCCGGTCCAGGCGCGTGCGCGCGGCGGCGGCGACCTCGTAGAGCCGTCTCGCCACGGCGTCCGCGAACGGGCCGCCGGCCTCCTGGACGAGTGCGGCCCCGGGGCTCGGCGCCACGGGGCCGAACGCCAGGGCCGCTACCAGGAGGGAAACCCGCATCACCGCGCCCCGAACGTGGCCTCGCGGAAGTCGCGCCAGGGTACCAGCACGGTTTCGCCGTCGTCGGGCGTCACGAAGATCCCCTTGTTGTCCTCGTCGACGTCGTTGGAGCCTTCGAGCTCGAAGGTGCGTCCGTCGAGAAGGGTCACCCTCGCCCCCCAGGAATCGTCACGCCGGATCGAGCGGACCTGCCCGAGCTCGATGTCGAAGTCCACGTCCTCTGCACTCCCGTTCAGGATCTCCCACGTGTACGCCTCGTCGTTGTCCCAGCGGATCGAGCCGGTGTAGCGCTCGCCGTCGGCCGTCTCGACCGTGCCGTACAGTGGCCGGCCGCCGTCGAAGCCGTCGTAGCCCCCGCCATTCGGCGGCGGCTCGTGGAGCGTGATCGCATCGAAGCCGTCCCAGTCCACGTTCACCTCGCCCAGCGCCGGATCGGCAATCGTGATGCCACGGTTGCTCGAGTCCACGTCGTTGCTGCCGCGGAGCGTGATCTCTTCGCCGTTCTTCAGGATCACCCTCGCCCCCGACGACCCGTCGCGCTCGATGGCGGCGATGCGGTCGAAGGGAATCTTCCGGTCGCGACCCCGCTCCTCGCCATCGAGGATGTCCGACGCGAGGATCTCGTCCACGTCCCACGCCAGATAGCCGGTGAACTCCAACCCCCCGCGCGTACGCAGGGTCCCGTAGAGCCGTGGGGCCGACGGATCGGCCACGCCCTCGGGGACGGAAGTGAACTCCACGACGTCCAGATCCCTCCACCGAAGCTCGACCTCACCCCGCTCGGGGTCGTCGATCACCAGGCCGCGCAGCTCGTCGCCGATGTCCGTCGACCCGCCCTCGAGTTCGATCTCCTGCCCGGACTTGAGCGTCAGGAGCGCGCGATCGTCACCCATGACCGCGAGCGAGCGCAGGTGTCCGAAGCGGATCCCCGAGGAGGCCGAGCTCGGGTAGGCGTCCTCGTCCTCGTCCCAGGAGATGCGCAGGCCGAGGATGCGGACGCTGTGCTCGCGGCTCGTACGCTCCTCTCGGCCCCCGAGGCGCTCCGCCTCGCGGATGTTCTCCCAGGGCAGCTCCTTGCTCCCGTCGAGCAGGTCGGCCCAGCTACCCTCGTTCCTGTCCCACCGGATGTAGCCTTCGTAAACCTCCCCACCCACCGTCACCACCCGGCCGTAGAGCCGGTCCGAGCCCGGCCCCTGCTGCACGCCGCCGCCGAGCGCCAGCAGCGCGAGCCCCGCAAACGCCATCGCTCCCATCCTACCCCTCCCGTGCGGATGCCATGGTATCTTCGGCCCCCTACGGCATCCCGCCACGGCACGTTTCAGCCGTCCGGCTCACCGCAGGGCCCGAGGCGCCTTCCCTCGTCCGATGGTCCGTAGCGAGCCTCGTGCCACGGAGGGGCATGACACGCAAGTCGTTTCTGTCGAATATTTTAGGATATTGCACTTCGCGCAGTACGGGAATAGGGCGAGCGTTGCGCAACGACGCACCGACGCGCCGCGCCCGTGTCGCCCGGGCACGCACCCCCGCTACCTTGGCGGCGTCCGAAGCGGACTGCCCAACGCTCGAGGATCCATGGACCTCCCACCACACTCGCGCCGCCCCGCAGACGCGCGCCCTGGACCACCCGGCCCATCCGGGAATCGCCGCCGGTGACGCCTTCGTTCCGTCCGCGCCCGTTCCGTCCCAGCAGATGGGCGGAGGGGCCCCACGTTCAGACGCTGGGAGCGCGCTTGCTGCGGAGCGGCGTGGACCCCGGAATGCACCGCGAGCGGTGGGACACGCCCGACGGCGACTTCCTCGACGTCGATCTCGGGCCGGACCCCGGGCCGGGTGCGCCGCTGGCGATGGTCGTGCACGGCCTCGAAGGCTCCTCGCGGCGGCGCTACGTGCTCGGCACGTGCCGCGAGCTCCAGGCCCGCGGCGTCCGTCCGGTCGCCCTGAACCTCCGAAGCTGCAGCGGAACCCCGAACCTGCTGCCGCGCATGTACCACTCAGGGGAGACGACCGACCTGGCGTTCGTGATCGGGCGGCTGCGCACGGACCATCCCGGGCGAGCGGTCGGCGCCATCGGCTTCTCCCTCGGAGGTAACGCACTTCTCAAGCTCCTCGGATCCCACCCCGGAGGCGGCGTGGGCCTGGTCGACGCCGCGGTCGCGATGTCGGTCCCCTTCGACCTCGCGGCGGGCGCCCACCAGCTCGAGCGCACGCGATTGGGCCATCTCTACGCCACCTACTTCCTCCGCTCGCTGCGCCGAAAGGTCCGTGCGAAGGAAGCCATGCTGCGCGGGCACATCGACGTCGAGGCGGCCATGCGGGCACGCACGCTGCGCGCGTTCGACGATGCCGCGACCGCGCCGCTCCACGGCTTCAGGGACGCCGCACACTACTACGACGTATCCAGCAGCATGCACTACCTCGCGGCCATTCGCGTGCCCACGCTGGTCATCCACAGCCTGGACGATCCCTTCCTCCCCCGGGAGGCCGTTCCGCGCGCGGCCCTGGACTCCAACGAGGCCATCGTCGCCCTCCTTTCCGCGCGCGGTGGTCATGTCGGGTTCCTCGAGGGGACGCCGTGGACGCCGCGCCTGTGGGGCGACGAGGAGGGCGCGCGCTTCCTGGGTACCGCGTTGGGCGCCCGGGAAGACCCCGACTTTCTTGACGGCGCCTAGCCTTCTGGCCGCGGCCCCCGAGAACGTGACGCGTCTGGACTGACGCGCACGCCCTTCCCTACTCCGCGGGCATTTGATCCCGAAAGAACGCCCTGCCGTGCCAGGCGTCGCGGGCGGGCCGCTCGAGCCCGTCCGCCCGCAGCGCCGACAAGCGCGTGAGCGTCGTGTCGAAGACCGGGGTGTCGGGGTCCACGACGCCTTCACGGGCCAGGGTCCGGAACTCGGCTCGACTTGCGACCCGCACCGCTGCGCCGTCGCGGTACCACACCGGAGCGTGCTCGAGCAGGCGGACGCCGAGGGCGGCACCCAGCGCTTCGAGCCGATTGACCAGCGCGTCGATCGAGCACCCGGACGGCGCGGATGCGTCCTCGTCGACTCCGACCAGGAGGAACGTCCCGTCCCGTAGCTCGCGTCCCGACTTGAGGGGTGCGCTGTGCGCGGCCCAGGTGTCGAGGAAGGCGTCGACCTCACGGAGAAGGCGGTCCGACTCCTCTCCGTCGAGAGGCCGGGAGGCGGGGAAGACCCACACGCGCCCGTGATCGGGAAGCGCGTCGAATGCGATGCGGGGCATGGGCAGGATCCTGCTGCTGGTTCTCGGTTTCTCAGACGCCCAGGTCGTCGTCCGCCCCGGCCGGGCTGGCCAGCGCGGCCTTCGGAGGGGCCTTGTCCAGGAGTATGGCTACCCAGCGGAGGTCTTGCGTGTTCTCCAGCCAGATCTTCACGACGACGGTGAGGGGCACGGACAG
Organism: uncultured Gemmatimonadaceae bacterium; assembly: GCA_964591135.1. Classification (GTDB taxonomy): domain Bacteria; phylum Gemmatimonadota; class Gemmatimonadetes; order Longimicrobiales; family Gaopeijiaceae; genus SZUA-318. Next base: position 33,861 of record CAZPZU010000053.1, read on the forward strand.
CAGCGCCCCGAGGGGGCCCCAGGCCCATCCCCAGAACAGCAGGGACAGGATCACGACGAGCGTGGAGAGACCGAGGCGGCGTCCCATGAGGTTAGGCTCCAGGATGTTCCCGAACACGGTGTTTACCACGACGTAGCCGCCGGTTACCACGAGCGCGTGTGTGAGCGTGCCGTGCAGGATGAGGCTGAACAGCACCGCGGGGACCCCCGCGATGATCGAGCCCACCGTCGGCACGTAGTTCAGCACGAACGCGACCAGCCCGAGGAGGATCGGGAAGTCGAGATCCATCACGTAGCACCACGCGCCCAGCAGCAGGCCGGTCGCCAGCGAGACCACCGTCTTGATGCCGAGATAGGTCTGGACCTCCGCCACCACCTTCGCGAGTCGATCCTCGTCCGCGACGTCGTCGCCGAAGACGTAACGGATCTTCGCTGGGAAGACCGTCGCCTCCCCCAGCATGAAGATCATGATGAGGAAGACCAGGAATGTCGTCGAGACGAACTGGGCGATCCTCCCCACGGCGCTCCCGACCAGGTCGACCACGGCGGCGGGGTTGATGAGATTCGTCGAGACGTAGCTGCCAAGGGGCAGCCCGGTCGTGCTCTCGAGCCCCTGGATCCACTGCTCCTGCAGGTCCTGGAGCCGCACCGCGTAGCGCGGCAGGCGCGCCTGCAGCTCGGACATCGACTGGCTCGCCAGCAGGATCACGAGGCCGAACGCGCCGACCACCACCAGGACCGTCACGCCGATGGCCAACGGCGCGGGGAACCTGCGATGCTGCAGGAAGATCATGACCGGCAGCGAGAGGACCGCGAGAAACACCGCGAGCGCCGACGGAAGCAGAACCGGTGCGGCGTATTTGAGCCCGTAGACCACCACGACCAAACACGCCAAGATGAAGAGGAACCGGGCGCCGGGGTTCTGTTCCGTGCGGTCGAAGATCATCCGGATGTCCGTGGGGCTGGGGCGCAGCGTTCGTCCTCGACGAGACCGGGCCGGCGCGAAGCGCGCCGAAGATTACCCCGTCGCCGCGGTATGTGCCATAGGCTGTCGGGCCACCTGGATGTTGTAAGTTGAGGCCATGACCTCCGACCCTCACGACGACGGGGAGCCCTTTCCGATCCCCGAGGCGGACGAAGACCTCCTCGCCCAGTGCCGCGTGGACACTTTCCGCGCCGGCGGCCCCGGCGGGCAGCATCAGAACACGACGGAGAGCGGCGTTCGACTCGTCCACCTCCCCACCGGAATCCAGGTGGAGGCACGCGACGAGCGGTCGCAGCACCGCAACCGGGCTCTGGCGCTTCGCCGGCTCAGGGATCGCCTCGAGCGCCGGAATCGCCGTCCGGCGCCCCGGGTTCCGACGCGGGTCCCGCCTCGGGTGAAGCGGAAGCGCCTCGAGGAGAAGCGCCGCCGCGGCGAGGCCAAGCGGCGGCGCCAGCCCCCGGACCCCGAACGCGACTGAGGCCGCCGCGTCGACGGCGCCGATGCTTCCCCCGCCCCCGTTCGACGGGTAGCTTCGGCTGTGGAGATCCCTGCGCCGATCCTCCCGCGGCCCACGCAATCGAAGGTCTGCCCGATGCCCGACGAGTCGCCGATCCGCGTGCTCCTCGTGGATGACGACGAGGAAGCGTTCCACCTCACGCGCGCGATCCTGGATCGTATCCCCTCCGCCACCTTCCAGCTGGACTACGCGAGCTCCTTCGAGGAGGGGGCGAAGGCCGTGGCGCGGGAGGAGCACGACGTCTGCCTGGTCGACTACGTCCTCGAGAGCCGGTCGGGGATCGAGCTCGTCCGGGAAGCCCGCGCGGCGCTCAACCGCACCCCGATGATCCTCCTGACGGGCAAGGGACGGTGGGAGGTGGACGTCGAGGCCATGGAGGCCGGCGCGTGGGACTACCTGGAAAAGGGCAAGATCGATCCGGACGTGATGGAGCGGACCATTCGCTATGCGATCGAGCGAGCCCGCGCCGAGGCGGCGCTGCGCCGGAGCGAGGCACGCCATCGGGCCATGTTCGACCACCTGCCCATCGGCCTCTACCGCATCGGCGTCGACGGGGTCCTTCTCGACGCCAATCCCGCCCTGGTCCAGCTCGTCGGATATCCCGACCGTCGCACGCTGGAGGTGGAGTACGCCCGGAACTTCTTCGTCAGCCCCGAGCATCGGCAGCTGTTCCTCGAGCGGCTGGAGGGGCTCGGCGTGCTGCGGGGCTTCGAGAGCAGGCTGGTACGTCCCGACGGCCGGATCGTCCACGTGCGCAACGCGGCCCGCACACACCGCGACGGCCGGGGCAGGTCCGTCTACGTAGAGGGGGCCGTGGAGGACGTCTCGGAGGAGCGTGAGGTCCGGGACCTGCAGGGTCGGGCGGCCCGCTTCTCGTGGATCTTCGCCACATCCGGCCTCGCGATCCTCCTCGTGCGCCGGGACGGCACGATCCAGGACGCCAATCCCGAATTCCTGCGCACGTTCGCGTGGCAACGGGGCGCGCTGCGCGGTCGCCCGTTCCTGGAGCTGGTCGCCCCGGCGGACCGCGACGCCGTCGCCGGGGAGCTCGGCCGGATCACGTCGGGCAAGCTGGACGACAGCAAGGCCCAACGCCGGCTGCTGGGCACCGACGGGGAGATCCTGTGGACGCGCCTGCGCCTCGGGCTCGTGCGTGACGCGAACGGAGGCCCCGACCACGTCGTCGTGCTCGTCGAGGACGTGGCGGTGGCTTGAAGTGGGCCCGGCAGGGTTCGAACCTGCGACCGATGGATT
>CAZPZU010000054.1:0-34657 GCA_964591135.1 uncultured Gemmatimonadaceae bacterium
ACAACCCCCTCTTCCTGTACGGGGGGGTGGGCCTGGGCAAGACCCACCTCATGCACGCGATCGCCCATCGGCTTCTCGGGGAGGATCCTTCGCGTCGGGTCGCCTACGTCTCCTCCGAGCAGTTCATGAACGAACTGGTCGGCTCAATCCAGGAAGGCACCATGGCCGCCTTCCGTCGGCGCTATCGTCAAATGGACCTCCTCCTCGTGGACGACATCCACTTCCTCGAAGGAAAGGAGCGCACACAGGAGGAGTTCTTCCACACGTTCAATGCCCTTTACGACGCGCAGCGCCAGATCATTCTCACTAGCGATCGACCGCCCAAGGAGATCCCGGGGTTGGAGAACCGGCTGATCTCCCGGTTCGAGTGGGGTCTCGTCGTCGATATCAAGGCCCCGGACTACGAGACGCGCATGGCCATCCTGCGCAAGAAAGCATCTGACGACGGCCTCACGCTCGACGACGAGGTGATCGAGTTCATCGCGCATTCCTGCACCGCCTCCGTCCGGGAGCTGGAGGGCGCGGTGATCAAGCTGCTCGCATACTCTTCGCTCACGCACCAGGAGATCACGCCCACCCTGGCGCGTATGGCGCTGAACGGTGTATTGAGCCGCCATCGCGAGGAAGCGCCGGTGCTTTCCCCCGAGCGTATCCAGGATCTGGTCGCACGACGGTGGCGGGTGCGGCCGGAGGCTCTGGCGTCGAAACGGCGTACCAAGGATCTGACCGTGCCCCGTCAGGTCGCCATGTACCTGATCAAGGAAACGCTTGGAACGTCGTTGGTACGGATCGGTGAGATGTTCGGTGGACGCGATCACTCCACCGTGATCCACTCGATCCGCAAGGTGGAGGAGGAGATGGCCCGCGACCCGGAGTTCAGGAAGCGGGTGGACGAGGCGCGCGAGGAGGCGCGCGGTGGACCGTCACGAACCTGACGTGGACTGCCTGGGGAAAGCCGGCATGTTATCCACGCGGCCTCCCTCCGGGACCCCCGCAGTGTGGCATTCGCTTCCGTTCTCCATGGGTCTTCCACAGACGGAAGGACAACTGAAAAGCCTTGTGGGGCTTCCTTATGTCAGGGACCGGCGGTGTTTTCATCCACACATCCACAACCCCTACTACGACTATGTTTTTCTTACCTCTAGGAACATAGGTTCTACCAAACGTTGAAAACCGTCCGTGCTTTCGGCCTGGAACCGCGTCAGGAGCTTTCAAGTCCATGAAATTCACGATCACCAGACAGAACCTCCACAACGGTCTTGCAGCCGTCTCGGCCAGCATCCCGTCCAAGACGACGTTGCCGGTGCTGTCCAACATCCTCTTCGAGGCCCGGGAGGACGGCGTCTGGATGAGCGGGACGGATCTGGACGTCGCGGTACGGGTGAGGGTGCCCGCGGACGTGAGCGAGGCCGGAAGCCTGACCGCGCCGGGAAAGAAGCTCCAGGAGATTACGCGGGAGCTCCCTGACGAGCCGGTGGACGTATCCACACGCGGAGACCAGATCGAGCTCAAGTGTGGTCGTAGCCACTTCAAGTTCAACGGTCTGCCTGCGGAGGAGTTCCCCTCCCTGGCGGAGATCGGGTTCGACGACGGCTGGACGGTCAGGGGCAAGGATCTGCACGACCTGATCCACCATACGGCGTTCGCGGTATCCACCGAGGAGAGCCGTCCGATCTTGAACGGCGTCCTCTGGGAGCTGCGTGACGGGGAGATGCGCATGGTGGCTACGAACGGTCACCGGCTCGCCCGCATGGGCATCCCTGCAGGCTCCACCGATGCACCGTCCGCCGACTTCATCGTCCCGCCTGCCGCACTGCAGCACGTACAACGGCTCTTCCGGTCCGAGGACGAGCTACGTGTCGCGCGCAGCGGTAACCATCTCGGCTTCCAGGCTGAATCCACCGAGGTCTTCACGCGGCTCATCGAGGGAACATATCCCAGCTACGACCAGGTGATCCCACGGGACAACGATAAGGTCGCGAGTGTCCAGAAGAAGGCCCTCGAGTCCGCGGTACGCAGGATGGCGGTGGTGGCGTCGGATCAGACCCACCGCATCCGCCTGCGCTTCGAGAGTGGCCGGATGCACCTGAACGTGCTCACGCCGGACCTCGGCGAAGGCCACGACGAGCTGGAGATCGGCTATGCCGGGGAGGAGCTGGAGATCGGCTTCAACGCCAACTATCTCCTCGAGGTTCTTCGCTATATGCCCACCGACGAGGTAAAGATCGCGTTCAAAGCACCGGAGCGTGCCGCCACAGTAGAGCCGATCCCCGACGGAGACGAGACGATCGACTACCTCTGCCTCGTGATGCCGCTACGGCTGTTGGACTGACCTGCGGAGGTGCATCCGCGGGGCGGCCGCCGTGACACGGTCGGCTGCCCCCGCTCGTTCATGGGAAGGAGCGAGCGCGGGCTGCGTCGAGGAGATCGGGGCCACCGAAAGCAGAGAGGAGCGGAAGGCCTTCAGCCTCCATCCGCTGGGCGCCGCCTTCGCGCCGATCGACGAGTGTGAAGACGCCGACGACGGTGGCGCCGAACTCCCGTAGCGCATCCACCGCCGCGGCCGCGCTGGAGCCCGTCGTCATCGAATCCTCGATTACGAGACAGCGTGCGCCGACGGGCAGTCCGCCCTCGACACGCTGGCCTGTACCATGTTCCTTCGCTTTCTTTCGAACAGAGAATGCGTCGAGGGGTCGACCTTCCAGCCAGCTCCGGTGAGCCAGGGCGTAGGCGACGGGGTCGGCGCCCATGGTCAGTCCACCCACGTGCGTCACGTCCAGTCCGCTCTCGCGCAGGAGGGCATACGCTACGTGGCCCACGAGGAACTGGCCTTCGGCGCTCATGGTGGTACGGCGGGCGTCGACGTAGTAGGCGGAGCGGGCGCCGCTCGCCAAGGTGAAGTCGCCCACGCGTACAGAACGCTCCACGAGGAGCTCCTTGAGTCGTTCACGATGATCCATGGCGGGGTAAGCTATACGAGGCGGCGTTGGAGCGCAGGCCCGATCGCGGCCTGCGTGGTGCTTTGCCTGTCGCTCGGGTCCGCGGGGTGCAGCGACGACGGCCCGATCCCTCCGGGTGCCCTGCGCTTCGGACAGCTGGGCAAGATCGTGGTCGACATGGACACGCCCCTGTACACACCGCCGGCCACGGGGACGGGCCACCTTCGCCAGGTCCTTTCCTGGGGGTCCTCGGGGGCCTGGTCGCTGCAGGAGTCGATCTCGTACCGGGATCTCGTCGGGGACGAGAATTTCGAGCGCTACACCGGGGTCCCCGGCCAGTCGGCCGGCGCATATGCCGAGGTGATCATCCAGCTGAACGAGACCTCCGGCCTGGAGCTGGACGTTCCCGAGCTGCCCCAGGATCTCGACCCGGACTGTGGCCCGGGACGCACGCGCGTCACCTTCACGATCCACGACGACGCGAAGGAGGACAGCTCCTCCTGGAAGCGCTGCGTGAGCGGCTCGCTGTCCGGCATCAGGATCGACGACGCGGGGCCCGACTTCGCGGCGTCGCGCATCGCCCTGGCGGTGCAGCTGGTACGCGACGCGACAGTGGGCAATCGGTGGACCTCGCCATACGGGGGCAGCGTGGCATTCGGAACGCTCGACCGCGGCGAGGACTCGGGTTCCTCACTGTCGACACCGACCGTGATCACCGACCCGTCGACGTGGCAGTCGTTCTGGATCGAGCACGCCGGATCGCGGCCGCTCCCGGACGTGGACTTCGAGAGCGACATGGTCGTGGTCGGCATCGTCGGGCCGAGGGAGGAGGCCGGCGACTCGGTGGAGGTGCGCCGCATCCTCCAGATCGACGATGGAACCCGGACGGAGGTCGTGGAGCGCGTGCCCGGTGACTTCTGCTCCCCGGCCGCGCGGACGCACGTGCCCTACCACATCGTCGCTGCGCCACGGACCCCGCCGCCCCGCCGCTTCGCCGCGATCCAGCGGGAGGAGGTCCCCTGCGGCCGCTGAGGAGGCCGCGCGGCGTGTCCCTGCGGCGCCTGTTCGTCTCGGCGCTCGTCACCTTCGCCGTCCTGGAATCGGTGATGGGCGGCTACCTGGCGTGGCGCGAGGCCAGCGGCGCCGTGGAGGCCCAACTCGACGAGCGCGCGTCCGTGGTGGCGGGGGCCGCGGTGGAGACGGGCCTCCAGGCGTCGGTAGTGGTCGGGCTGGAGCCGGGCCTCGAGAACACGATGGCGTGGGAGAGCAACCACGCACGGCTGAGGCACCTCCTGCGCTTCGTCGACGCTGCGTACCTCGTGGCACCGGACAACACGGCGCTCGTGAGCTCGGCGCCCGCGGACTCGGTGCCCATCGGAGCGCCCCTCCGCTTCCTCGACCAGTTCACGCCGGAGCTGGATTCGGCACGCGCGTGGGGGTCCGCGACGACGCGCGCGTTCCCGGGGACGGACGGGCGCCCCTACAAGTGGGGGTTCTCCGAGCTGGACGATTCGGGGATCCTGCTGGCCGTGCTCATGAAGGCGGACTACCTCTCGCCGCTGGCCCGTCTGCGGCGCAACCTCCTGGTAGGCTCGGCGGTGGCTGCCCTGCTCGCCGCCCTCCTCGCCGCGTACCTGGCAGGGCGGATCGTCGAGCCGCTCGAGCGCTTGAGCCGGGTTGCCCTGCGCATCCAGCGGGGCCGAATGGACGAGCCCGTCGCCCTCGAGCGGGGAGAAGAGCTCGGTCGTCTCTCACGGGCGATGGAACGGATGCGCAGGGGCATCCAGGAACGGGACGAGCAGCTCCGTCTGATGCTGGCGCAGGTCGCGCATGAGATCCGCAATCCCCTGGGCGGCCTCGAGCTCTTCGCGTCCGCGGCGTCCGACGCGGACGACCCCGGCGAGCGGCGGCGCCTGATCGAGCGCGTCCGGACGGAGGTGTCGGGGCTCAACATCATCATCGACGACTTCCTGACGTTCGCCAGGCCGCTGGCGCCCGCGCGCGAGATCACGGACCTGAGAGAACCCCTCGGCGAGGCGGTCGAGCTCGCTCGCGCCGAGGTCGACAAGCGCGGGGGTGATCTGCGGGTCGAGCTCCCCGACGAGCCGCTGCTCGCCAGGGTCGGCTCGGATCAGGTGAAGCGTGCCGCGCTCAACCTCCTGCGCAACGCGGCGCAGGTGGCGAAGACCATCTGGATTCGCGCGTGGAGCCAGGGAGGCGAGGTGGTCATCTCCGTCTCGGACGACGGCCCAGGCGTCCCAACGGACCTCCGGGACCGGATCTTCGATCCCTTCGTGACCGACAAGGAGCAGGGCGCGGGGCTGGGGCTGGCGATCGTACGCAAGGTCGCGGAGGCCCACGGCGGTCGGGTCGAGCTGGTTCCCGATGGGGAAACAGATGGTGGGAGGGGTGCCGAGTTCCGCATATATTTCGTCAACCTCGAGAACCCGCCCGTCCTCCACGTAGGCGGCTGAGCGACGGTGCCCATGGCGGACATCCTGATCATCGACGACCACGACTCCATGCGGGAGGGGCTGGAGCTCCTCTTGCGTAGACGCGGCCATCGAACGCGCTCGGCGGAGAGCGGACAGCGGGGCCTCGATCTCCTGGGGCAGGAAACCGCGAATCTGGTCATCACCGATCTGAAGATGGCCCGGATGGACGGGATGGAGGTTCTGCGCCGGGTCAAGGCTTCCTCGCCGGAGATCGAGGTCATGGTGATCACGGCGCACGGGACGATCGAGAAGGTCGTGGAAGCCATGAAGCTCGGTGCGGCGGACTTCATCACGAAGCCGTTCTCCTCCGAGGAGTTCGGCGTGAAGGTCGACCGCCTGATCGGCGAGCAGGCCAAGCGCCAGAGCTTGTTGCGGGAGAACCTCGCGCTCCGGGTGGAGAACACCTATCTGCGCGAGGAGGGCCAGGCCCGCTACGGCGAGATCATCGGCGAGTCGCCGCCGATGCAGCAGGTGTTCCGCTGGATCGACCGCGTGGCGCTGAGCGACTCCACCGTGATGATCTACGGGGAGTCGGGCACCGGGAAAGAGCTCGTGGCCAGGGCGATCCACGCCGCCTCGCCGCGCAAGGACGGGCCCTTCGTGCGTGTCAACTGCGGGGCCCTCAACGAGAACCTGCTCGACTCGGAGCTGTTCGGCCACGAGAAGGGCGCGTTCACGGGTGCGGAGAAGCGCCGCCGGGGCCGATTCGAGCTGGCCGACGGGGGTACGCTCTTCCTGGACGAGATCGCCACCGTTCCGCACACCACGCAGGTGCGCCTGCTCCGGGTCCTGCAGGAGCGGGAGCTGGAGCGGGTCGGCGGCGAGGAAACGATCCCGGTGAACGTACGGATCATCGCGGCTACGAACGCCACGCTCGCCGCGCTGCGCGGTGACGGTACATTCCGGGAGGATCTCTTCTACCGGTTGCATGTGGTGCCGATCACGCTCCCGCCCCTCAGGGAGCGGAAGGAGGACATCACGCTCCTCGTGCACCACTTCATCGAGAAGCTGCGTGGCCGGACGGCATCGCCGGTCCGGGCGGCGAGCCCGGGGGCGTTGCGTCGGCTGGCGGGCTACGACTGGCCCGGCAACGTGCGCGAGCTTGAGAACGTGATCGAGCGAGCGCTCGTTCTCGCCGACGGCGAGGAGTTGGGCGCCGACGACATCCCTCCCCTCGGGATGGGTGGAGGCACGCGGCAGCTCCCGGCGCGCGTCGACCCGGCGCCGGAGGACCCGGGGAGCCTTCCGACGGGGGGGCTCGATCTGAACCAGGCCGTGGAGGGGATGGAGGAACGGCTTCTCCGCCAGGCCCTCGAGCAGGCGGATGGCGTGAAGGCGGAGGCGGCTCGGCTCCTCGGTCTCAAGCCCAGCGCGCTGTACTACAAGCTCGAGAAGTACGGGATCGAGGCGTGAACCCCCGGCCGTTGGGGAGGCTCCTCGCGGCAGCTGCGCTGTGCATGGCGGCCATCGGGGGCGTCGGCCGGCCGACGGCCGCCCAGACGACCGAGGAGCTCCTTCAACAACGGCGCCTCGAGTATCTGGCCGCGAAGGCCTCGTACGAGTCTGCCCGCAGCGCGCTGCGGGTGGTGGAGCAGCGGTTCTCCACCGCGCTGAACGAGGTGACCCGCGCGCGCCGCAGCGGGGACGACAACGCGTTGGCCACCGCGTACGCCCGCGCACAGGACCAGGCGATCCCATACGGCGCACAGGAGGAGCGCGTCAAGGAACAGCGCGCACGAGTGGCCTCCTCCCGCAAGGCGCTCATCGAGATCGTGACCATCCGTCAGGAGCAGCTGCTGGACCAGATGGACGCGGCTTCGAGCGCGCAGGAGCGAGCGCAGCTCGACACGCTGTGGGTGGACCTGGATCACGAGCTGCGGGAGCTGGAATCGGAGGCGGGAGACGGATTCCGCCTGGACCCGATGGTGATGCCCGAGATCATCTTCGATCCCCGGGACGGGGCTGCCGAGCGGCTGCAGAAGGCGGAGATCCTCGAGCGACGGGCGGCGAGCATCGACACGACCATCATCGACGTGGACCGGCAGATCAAGTCCCTCAACGATCGCATCCGCATGGAGCGTCAGCGCAGCGACCTGATGGCGACGCTCGATCGGTTCGACGACACGCGTCTGCCGGTGGTCACCGGGCAGCCGACGGGCGACCGCGACCGTCCCGCTCCCTCGGACAGCACGGCCGTCGGCTCCGATCCGGTCAGCCTGGAGGACCAACTGGGTCAGCTGCGCGAGATCCGGGAACGACTCGTCCAATACAGGGACGAGCACCTGGTCCGGGCGAGGGTGTTCCGCCAGAGCATTCGATCGGTGGCCTCGTGAGGCTGCTCCTGCCCACTCCCTGCCGCATGCGCTTCGGCGGTGCGCTGACGGTCGCAGTCGTGCTGGCAGCACCTTCCACCGCGACGGCGCAGGTCAAGGTCCGCGATCTCGTCGTGACGCTCGGCGGCTCGGTCGAGGGCTATGCCGGGAACTTCTCGGCCGTGAGCAACCCCCTCGTCGACAGCACCGACCATGCGGTCGCCACGGTGGGGGAGCTGGGCCTCCGTGGGATTGTCACCCTCCTGGAGCGCAGCGGACGGAACCTGGAGTTGTCGTTCGACGGCGGCATGCGCCAGACGGCCGCCTTCGGGTTCGAGTTCCAGGACTACGCGCCCAGGGAGTGGGTGGGGAACCTATCCGCGCGCTTCCAGCAGCGCCTGGGAACGTGGGGGTCCCTGCAGCTCCGGGGAGGAGTGCGGGAGAGGGCGGTCCGGGACCGCCCGCCGCCGCCACTCTTCCTACAGCCGTCCTACGGGACGAGACAGGGGTCCGTCTCGCTGGTCACGCGTTCGCTGGACGGGGTGAGCCTCGACGGGACCTTCGACCTGGAGTCGGTGAACTACGAGACACCCAGCCTGCTGCCGCAGCTCGACCTCCTGGATCGAAGATCGTCGGGGGTCGAGCTCGGCCTGCGCTGGGGATACACGTCCACCGTGCGCTTCTACGGGGGCGTGCGCTGGACGGACTACACCAACCAGCCGAGCTACGACCCCGCGGACCCGTTCCGACGGGATCACACCATACACGCCGGCGTGGAGTGGACGTACGCCGGAGCCGCCTTCGCCCAGATGGGCCTGGACGGGACGTTGAATCGGTCGAACGGGAAGCGGCCCGAGTACGACGCCCTCAGCTTCCGGCTCCTGATCACGACCCCCCTGCCGGGCGATTTCTCGGCGAGCCTCTACGCGCTGCTCACAGGGAAGAGCTACATCGCCGAGGTGACGTACGCCCGGCTCGTTCCGGGGGAAGAGGCGGACAACGCCTCACTCGCGTACCTGCAGCTCAACAGGCCGATCGCGACGAACCTGGACGGTGGGATCCGCTTCGGGTGGACGCGCGCCGAGACGGACATCGGCAGCGCGTACTACCGTCGCTTCGGGACGTCCATCCAGCTCAACTACCGGCCGATGGGGGGCTGAGCGGGGGCGTCCCGGGTCCGACGTTCGGGCCGCCGGGACGGCCGGCGTGCGCGAAGAGCGCCCACGCGATCCACCTTCCGTGGTGGGACAGCGACACGTCGGCCCGAGCCGGTGCGCCGTCGAGCAGCACCAGGGGCGGCCGTCTGCCGGTCGGGCCCGGAGCGCATACGATCTCCAGCCGCCGCTCTTCCACGCCCAGCACCGACGCCAGCTCGGCGCGCGCACCGAGCCTGACCGCCGCGGACGCGAGGGTGTGGACGGCTTCGGCCTCGCGCGCCGTGAAACGCTCCAGGAGCGCGTCCAGAGGGGCTCCCCACGGTGCGTCTTCCGAGGAGAGCGGCGCCGTCCGGGCGACCAGCGACTGCGGGGCCACGCCGAGCGACGCCACGACGTGCAGGACGGGCCCCGCGCGGGTCACGTGCACCGGAACGCGCGTCCCCTCGTATTCCACGGCATCCGCGCTGGTCACGAAGGCGCGATGCGCGAAGACGGGTGGCTGGCGCCGTAGCTTGGACAAAACCTTGTAGGCGGCCTCCTTGGCGGCCCACCTGGTCCACAGAGCCAGGTGGGGATCGTCGTCGGCCGTGACCGCGGCACGCTCGGCCGGCGCGAGGACCCGCTCGAGAAAACGCCCGTGGCCCGCCTTACCCCTGGTTGCGGGATGGTCCAGATCGACGACGTCGTTTCCGACGAGCGTTCGGCTCACGAGCCCACGTGCAGGACCCTCCAGATCTTGCCCTTCGCGCTGTCGACGATGTAGAGGGATCCATCCGGACCCATCGCGACGCCGACGGGTCGGGCATCCTGGCCCTGGAAGCCGTCCGCGAAGACCTCCCACTCGGTGCCGAAGCCGGACCCCTGCGCGGGCACGAACACCACGTTGTACCCGGCCTGCGGGAGCGGCGCACGGTTCCACGAGCCGTGGAAGGCGATAAAGGCGCCGTCCCTGTAGCGCGCGGGGAACTGATCGCCCGTGTAGAACTCGAGGTCGTCCGGGGCCCAATGGCCCGGGAAGGCGACGATCGGGAGGTCCTTGTCGGCGCATCGTCCGACCTGGTGCCCGTCCCCGCCGTACTCGGGACCCAGCACCTTCTGGCTCGCCTGCGGATCGTAGTAGCAGTACGGCCACCCGAAGTCGGAGCCCTCGTCCACCCGGACGAACTCCTCTCCCGGCTTCTCGGCGTTGTCCTCTTCCGTGTAGAGGTCGGGCCACAGCCCGTGAAGCTGGTCGCGCCCGTGCACGACCCCGTAGAGGACCCCCGTCTCCGGGTGCATGCGCAGCGCCACCGTGTTGCGCATGCCGGTGGCGAAGCGGGTGCCGTCCGCCTCCGTCTGGCCCGTGCGGCCGGTGTCGAACCGCCAGATCCCGGCCCGCGTATCGAGCTGCGGGCAGGGATCCTTACCGGGAGAGCCGGCGGTGCGCGTCTGCTCCTGACAGGCGTTGGAGGGCGAGCCGATGTTCACGTACAGGCTGCCGTCGTCACCCAGCGCGATGCTCTTCGCGGTGTGGTTCCCCGTGTCGGGGAGGCCCGACACGATCGTCTCGGGCGGACCGGACGGCGTCATCTGACCGGACTGCAGGGGGTACCGGAGCACACGGTCGTTCGGCGCGAAGTAGACCCAGCCGTCGGCGAGTAGCACGTCGTTGCCGCCCACCTCGCCCCACTTCTCCACCTGGTCGGCCTTCCCGTCGCCGTTCGTGTCCCGGAGGACCGCCACGCCGCCGGCTCCCTGGTCCGAGCCATTGGTGGCTACGAACACGTCCCCGTTCGCGGCGACCGCCACGTGCCTTGCACCTGGCAGGTCCTCCGTCACCACCACGGCGCAGAAGCCCTCGGGAAGGGTGATCCCGCCGTTGTCGCGGTCGCAGAGTCCGGCCGTCGTGGAAGGAGCGTCCCCCGCAGCGGTACGTTCGCCGGCGGAGGGGTTCTCGGAGGCGGTGCAGGCGGCGAACGCCAGCACGGTGAGGTACGCGGCGGCGCCGGGGAGGCGGCGACTGCTGATCATGGTCATGCTCCAACGCGATGAGTACGGGTGGTACCGAGGATCGACCGGCGTCCCGTGGCCGTCAAGACCACCCGAGGTCCGTCGTCTCCTCAGGAGCCTCCCCCGCCGAGGACGGCGCGGATCGGCTCGGGCACGCGCATCGGGCGCCGGTTCTCGCCCACGAAGACGGCGGTCACCCGGGCGCGCGCCAGCGTCGCGGAGCCCTCGGCGTCCCGGATGTCCTGCGCCAGGACCATGCTGGTGCGCCTGAACCCATCGGCCCACGTGCGTACCCGAAGTTGCTGGCCCAGGAGCGCCTCCTTCAGGTAGTCAACCTCCACGCGCACCACGTAGACGCCCCAGCCCCGTGCCCTCAGCGCCTCGTAGGGGAAGCCCCAATCGCGCAGCGCGTGGAAGCGGCCGTGCTCGAGGTAGTTCAGGAAGACGGCGTGGTTCACGTGGCCGAAGGAATCCAGCTCATGGCTGCGGACCTCGATCACGCACTCCGAACAGGGTACGCCCGGCGGCGGCTCGATCATGGCATCAATTACGCCCGCCGGCCGATGCCCGGGCAAGACGCGGCAACGCGGCCGGGGCCGATGTTGCACTCACGCGGCGCCACGGGGTAACCTGCCGGACCCATGCCGAGCTTCCCCCTCGAGATCCAAGCGACCCGCCGGACCCCGACGCGTCGGATCCTGACCCTCGGGTGCGCCCTCTTCACCTGCCTTCCCCCGGGTGTGACGGGGCGGCAGCGGCCGGAGGCACGGGGCGACGCAGGGGAACTGCTGGTGCTCGCCGCAGCCAGCCTCACCGACGCCCTGCCGGCAGTGGCCGAGGCGTGGACCGCGCGGAGCGGCGTGCCGGTGCGCTTCTCCTTCGCGGCGACCTCTCGCCTCGCACCGCAGGCCATCGAGGGCGCTCCCGCGGACCTCTTCTTCTCGGCGGACCGGACCTGGATGGACTGGCTCGTGGATCGAGGAGGCGTCCTCGAGGGCAGCGTGCGCGACTTCCTCGGCAACAGTCTCGTGCTCGTGGTGCCGGCCGGACGCCCGCTGCCCGATGGACCGGCCGCGCTGACGTCGGTACGCCGCCTCGCGATCGCGGGGGAGAACGTCCCGGCCGGCCGGTACGCGGAGGAGGCGCTCCGGGCGACGGGGGTGTGGGAGGCGCTCCGCGGTCATGTGGTGCGGGGTGGCTCCGTCCGGGGGACGCTGGAATGGGTCGCGCGAGGCGAGGCCGACGCGGGAATCGTCTACGGAACGGACGCGATCGCGCAGAGGGATGTTCGCGTGGCCTTCACCTTCCCGCCGGGCAGCCACCAGGCCATCCGATACCCCGCGGCCGTGCTGGCTTACGCTCCGAGGCCGGGGCTCGCCGGAGCGTTCCTGGAGTTCGCCGCCGGCCCCGAGGCGGCCGAGCTCTTCGCGAGGGCCGGCTTCATCACCGGGCCCCCGGCGCCGCGAGCCGGCCCGTCCGGCCCTGGCGCCACCGGCCTTCCGCCGACCGTCCCCGACACGCGATCGGCCATCACACTGTCCCTGATCGTCGCGCTGCTGGCGACGGTCGCAGGATTCCCGGTCGCGCTTGCGGCGGGTTGGCTGCTGGCACGGCTGGATTTCACCGGCAAGGCGCTGGTCTCCACCGTGATGCTGGCCCCGCTCGTCATGCCACCAGTGGTGACCGGATTCCTCTTGCTGAGCGCCCTCGGCACCCACAGTCCCCTGGGCCGCTGGTTGGACGCCCTGGGTGTCACGATCCCCTTTACGCTGCTGGGCGCGTCGGTCGCCGCCCTCGTCGTGGGGCTCCCGCTCTACGTGCTCTCGGTGCGCAACGCCTTCGAGGCGGTCGACCCGCACTACGAGGAAGTCTCGTGGACGCTAGGCGTTCCGCCGGGGACGACCTTCCGGAGGATCTCCTTCCCCCTCGCCCTCCCGGGGATCGCCGCGGGCGCCGTGCTCGCCTTCGCCCGGGGACTCGGCGAGTTCGGCGCCACCGTGGTGCTGGCGGGGAACGTGGAGGGGCGGACCCGCACGATCGCGTTGGCCGTCTACACCCTCCTGGAATCGCCCGCCGGGCGGAGCGCCACCTGGACGCTGGTCGGGGCGAGCGTCGTCCTCGCGCTGGTGGCCCTCCTCGGATACGAAGCTCTCTCGCGTCGGCAGCGCCGCCGGCTGGAGGTGCGTGGTGGCGAGTGAGTGGGCGGGGATCCTCATGGCGGTCGAGGTCCCGCTGGAGAGCGGAGCGCTCCGCATCGACCTCGAGACGCATGCGCCCGCCGTGGCCATCGTGGGGGCGTCCGGCGCCGGCAAGAGCACGCTTCTGCGTATCCTGGCAGGGGTCGAGCGGCGGGGGAGGGGTCGCGTCCAGGTCGGAGGTGTCACCTGGCAGGACCCGGAGCGCGGGCCCATCGTTCCGCCATGGCGGCGGCGCGTGGGGTGGGTGCCCCAGGAGATCCTGCTCTTTCCGCACCTGAGCGTGAGCGGCAACCTCGGATATGCCGGCGCCGACGAGGGAGCGGTGCAGGAGATCGCGGGCCTCCTCCAGGTCGCCCACCTCCTGAACCGACGCCCGCGCCGCCTTTCCGGTGGGGAGCGTCAGCGCGTGGCGCTGGGGCGGGCCCTCCTCTCCGACCCCAGGCTCCTCCTGCTGGACGAGCCCTTCTCGGCGCTCGACCGGCCTCTGCGCGCCCAGATCACCGCAGCGGTCCGGGGATGGGCGGAGGCGCGCGACGTCCCGCTGGTCCTGGTGAGCCACGACGAAGCGGACGCATCGGCCCTGGCAGGAGAGCGGTGGCACCTCTCCGGGGGCTCGCTCGCGCGGGTTGCCTGACGGCGGACGCCCTCAGTCCTCCATCAGGCCCTGATCACGGATCAGGTCGCCCAGCTCGGTGCGTGAGCTCAGGTCCAGCTTCTTGAAGATGTTGGACAGGTGCGTGCTCACGGTTCTCGGGGAGATCCCGAGATCCTTGCCGATCGCCTTGTTCGACTTCCGCTTCGCCACCAGGCGAGCGACGACGAGCTCCTGCGGGGTGAGTCCCGCCGCGCCCTCGGGGACGGGGCGAGGCGGCGGTCGCTGGTCGAGCTCACGGAACATGGCGCGCGTCTTCTCCAGCTCCAGCTCGGCACCGAGCCGCGCGAACACGTCGTGGACCCGACGCAGCTCCGTGACCGATCCGTCGACGTCACCGATCTCGGCCAGGCGACCGGCCAGTTGTCGGCGGAGCCTCGCCGCGTAGGGGATCATCGGGATCGCCTCCAGCGCCACGGCCGCCTCCCGCATCGCGACGGCACCTCCCTGTGGATCGCCGCGCTTCCAGCGCACGAGGGCGTCGCAGGCGTCCGCCCACGCCAGCCCCAGCTTGTGGTTCATGGCCGTGGAGTGCTCGCGAAGTCGGTGACCCACCCTCTCGGCCTCGTCGATCTCTCCGGCCCACAGGCACGCCTCCGCCAGGATCGGGAGCAACCTGTGCACCGCCCAGAGCATGTAGCCCGTACCCTCGGCGATCTCCAGTCCCCGCCGCGCCGTGGCGATGGCCTTGCTGTGGTCACCCACAACCACCTGGTAGTGGGCGATCCCCATCAAGGTGGGAACTACCAGGTGCACGTCGTGCGGGCCGTCGCCCAGGAGACCGGAGACGTCGCGCCCATCGTCGATGAGCGCCCGGGCGCGCTCGAGATCACCGCGACCCTCGTAGAACAGTGATGTCAGCACGAGCAGCCTCGGCAGCAGGCGCCACTGGTTCAGTCCGCGGGCGAGCGTGATGGCCTGCTCGCCGAGCGCGATGCCGGCGTCCCAGTCCCCGCTGCCGTAGGCCAGCTCGATGGAGAGCTCTTCCGTCCACAGCCGGAGCACGGGCGAGCGCAGTTCGTTGGCCAACCGGTTCGCCTCGGCGGTCTCGGCCACCATGCGGGTCGTGTCGCCGGTCATCCCCCAGAGTACGGCAAGCCCCCATCGGGCCCAGAACTGAGCGGAGAGGTCCCCGGCCTCCCGGGCCAGCTCGATCGAGCGCCGCGCGTGGACGTCTGCCATCTCGGGTGGCCCGATCCAGACATGGAGGAGGGCAAGCGACCGGTGGACACGCGCCAGCAGCTGGCCGTCGCCGATGGCCTCGGCCAGGGGAAGCGCCGCCGCGACGTCGGCCTGCGCCTCGGCGCCGCGCCCCTGCTCCTGTAGGCAATGGCCGCGGATGAGTCGCACGTGCACCTGCATCGCGTCGTTGTGCGCCGCTTCGGCGCAACGGAGCGCCTCGGCGAGATGGTCGAGTGCCTCCGAAGCCCGACCACACCAAAAGGTCACCAGGCCCAGGCTTCTCAGCAGCGCGGCCCGTTCCACCGAGTCCGGGGGCGCATGCTCCAGTGCGCTAGCCCGGAGCGCCGAAGCCGCCTCGTACTCGCCCAGACGCTGATGCGCCCGCGCGAGATCGTCGATGACGGCGTGCTTCAGGTCGGCGCCGATCGCGTCGGTGCCGTGGGTCTCCGCGCGATCCAGGGCCGCGCGCAGGTAGTCCGCAGCCTCACGGTCTGCGTGCCGCTCGAGGGCAAGTCGCCCGGCGGCCGAGAGATAGCGCACCGCCTTGGGGGTGACGTGGTCGGCATCCGCTCGGGCGAAATGATACGCCAACTCGTCTGCGTGCTCGAGCGCATGCTCGCCCCAGTGCGCCTCCATCGCTTCGGCGACCGCACCGTGTAGGACGCGCGTACGCTGCAGCCCGAACTCACGGTAGAGGGTCTCTCGGACCAGTGGGTGTCGGAAGTCGTAGACCACCGACGCTCCTTCCGCCCGTTCCGTCAGGATCCCGTGCGTGCACAGCTCCTCGAGGGCGGAGAGCAGGGCGCCCTCGCCGAGATTGGCGGTCGACGCGAGGAGCGGGTATGTGGCGCGGGTGCCGATCACCGCCGTGAGCTCGGCGATGGCCTGGGCGTCGTCGGAGAACGCCGCGAGGCTGGCCGTCACGGCGTCGCGGATCGATGCCGGCAGCGCGAAGTCGCGGGCTTCCCACCCCACCCACGTCCCCTTCCTGTTCTCGAGGCGACGATTCGCCACCAGGGACCGAAGGATCTCCTCCACGAAGAACGGGTTGCCCCGCGTCCAACCGAACAACATCGCGGAGAACTCCCCCACGAGCTCGGCGTCCACCGCGAACAACCGACATACGAGCTCGGTGACGTGATCGCGCGTAAGCGGCGCGAGGTGATGCGTCCTGGCGGCGCCCAGAGAGGTGAGGGACCGCTCGATCTGCACGAGACGTGGGGTGCGTTCGCGCTCCGTGTCGACGTAGGTGCACAGCAGGAAGATGGGCTGACCCGTCGCCTGCCGCGCGATGAAGTGGACGAGCTCCAGGGAGGAAGGGTCGGCCCAGTGCAGGCCTTCCAGGATCAACAACAGGGGAGCCCGAGCAGCAAGGCTCTTCAGGAACTCCATGAAGTTCCAGAAGAGGCGGGTGCGGAATTCGTCCGGCTCGGCTTCCGCGCGATCGCGATCGACGGGAGTGTTCGTATCCAGTGCCGGGAAGAGGTATCGGAGTTTCCCCTCGCCCCCCCTGCTCAAGACGGTGAGGGTCTCAGGATCCATGTCCTTCAGGATGGGAAGGAAAGCGTCCGCAAAGAGCGCGTAGGGAACGCCGCGTTCGACCGGGTAAGCGCGACCCCGCGCCACCACCATGCCCCTGCGCAGCGCCCTACCCGCCAGCTCGACGGCAACGCGGGACTTCCCCGATCCGCCTTCGCCGCTCAGGAGAACGGTGGAAACGGCTCGATCCGGGCTCTCCAGGAGCGCTTCGAGCGCGGCCAGCTCGGGGGCGCGACCGACGAGTGGGAGCAGATCCGTAAGCGGCGTCGTGTCGCCGATGCGCTCGATCGCGTCCATGATCTTCCTCCTGACGCGGGGCAGGGCGGAGGGTTCTGGCGGCCCTGAAGGTAGGAGGCCGATCGCCGGCGCGATACCGCCAACGCGCTCGGACGCGCGCGGGCGCCACGGGCTCGTCGCGGGTGTCGGCAGCGGATCGCGGAAAGCCTGCGGAACGATTCCTGACGAGTGGAAGGCAGCGTTCATGTCGAACCCCGGGGATGAGGGCAGCCTGCACCGCAAGCTGCGCCGACCCTCGCCCGGGGGCGCTCCGCACCACGACGTATCGGGAACCGGCGGATTACGTAGCGGGCCCGTACGACGCGAAGCGCCGATGAGTGTCCCGAGTCAGAGGTTGGCCGGCATTCGTGCGCCGCTGCATCCACGGTGGCTGCGTCGCTCCTCCTCCAAATAGCGCTGCCGACAACGCTACGCGTTGTAACCCTCGTCGTCGCGCCTCGCCACCGCGGCGCATCGACGCCCTCGGTACTCCCCTTTCCAAGCGACCTGCTAGACGGCCGCCTGGACCCTGCCGAACCTCCGATCCCGACCGTGGAATTCGCGCACCGCGGCCGCGAGGTCCTCACTGCGGAAGTCGGGCCACATGCGCGGCGTGAACACGAGCTCGGCGTAGGCGCACTCCCAGAGAAGGAAATCGCTCAAGCGCTGCTCCCCGCCGGTGCGGATCAGAAGGTCCACGTCCGGCGCGCCTTCCTGCGTCGAGTGCGTCACCTCCGCCAGGAGACGCTCGAAGGTCCCACGGTCGAGGGCACCGCGAGCGTCGCAGGAGCGAGCCACCTCCAGGAGCGCATGGCGGCTGGAGTAGTCCACGGCGAGCCGGAGGAGGAGGCGAGTCCCGTCGGCGGTGACCGACTCGGCTGCCTCGATGGCACGCAGCAGGTCGGACGCGAGCCGGTCGCGGCGGCCGATGACGCTCAGCCGCACCCCACTTTCCGCCAAGGCGGCGCTCTCGGTGTGGAGATAGCGACGGAACAGCGACATGAGGGAGCGGACCTCCCGCTCCGGCCGCTGCCAGTTGTCCGACGAGAACGCGTAGAGCGTCAAAGTGGCGACCCTCAGCTCCGGCGCGGCCTCGACGACGGCGCGAACCGCCTTCGCGCCCTGGCGGTGTCCCCACTCCCGCGGGCGGCCTCTGGCCTCGGCCCACCGCCCGTTGCCGTCCATGATGATCCCGACGTGCAGCCCCGCTCCACCCGTGCGTCTGCTCTGTGACATAGAGTTCATGCCCCAAAAAAACGGAGTGGCCTTCCGATGGTGTTCAGCGCTCCCGCGTGGCGGCGATGATCGCCTCCATGTGGTCGAGGTAGGCCTGCAACGCCCGCCGGCCGCGGGCGGTCAATTCGTAGTCCGTCCGGGGTACGCGACCGTCGAACGACTTGTGGCACAAAAGGTAGCCCGCGTTCTCGAGGCGCCGCGCGTGCGCGCTCAGGTTCCCGTCGGTAGTGCCGAGGAGATCGCGCAGGTCGGTGAACGGGAGCTTCCCGTTCACGGCCAGCGCGCTCACGATCCCGAGGCGCACGCGCTCGTGGATGAGTCGATCGAGCTCGAGCGCGCCTGCCTCCGGAGCCGTGCCCGCGACCGCGTCCAGGGCGGGACCGGCTCTGGCCATGTCCTCCTCCGAGCGCGCAACGGGCCTTCGTTCAGCCGCCATGTTTCCTCCAGATCACGATGCCGAAGACGATGTGCAGCGCACCGAAGCCCGCCGCCATGATGAGGTTGGCCCACGCCGCGGGCGCGAACAGCGCCAGCGCGCCGACCGCCATGAACGTGAGGCCCATCGTGGGCACCACGCGCACGGAGAAAGCACCCCCGGTGACGACCCCCGTCCCGTAGAGGAGTAGCCAGGACCCGGGAAGGAGCTCGACCAGCCCGGCGCGGGTGAGCGCCACGGTCAGGAGGAAACCGACGAGGAGCGGTGGAGATACGTTCCAGGCGAACTTGCGACCGGCTCCCCCCAGGAGGGTACCGCCTGCCAGGCGGGCCTTTCTGGCCATTGCGAAGAGCGCGACGCCCAACGCGAGACAGGCCGCAGTCATCCAGGTCCCCACCCACATGGCGGTGCTGGTGGCCCGGGTCGCCACGAAGCTCGCCACCAGGGCGACGACCCCCATGACGACGCCACCCAACCCCGAGACCGCGGTGAAGGACTGCGAGCGCTCCATCGTCTCGCGGATGTAGCGCAGGTTCTCCATCGCCCGATCGTGCAGGGCGAGCGGTGGCAGGTCGGCTTCCCCGACACGCGGCGCGGGTCTGATCATGCTCTGACGATGGCGAGGCTCGCGGTTGTCGGCAAGTACTTTGTACCACAGAGTATTGCCCCATGAGGCCGCCACGCTCGCCCGAGCCCGAAGGGGCGCCGCTACGTGATGTTGGAGTGGGGTGCCACGACCCGCAGGGCGCGCGGCAGGATCCGCACGACCAGGGCCGGCTCCGCCGCGTGGCGGACCTCGCCGTCCATCTCGAAGCGCGGCGGGGCGTCGAACACCAGTCGGAAGGATGTGTCGTCGAGCACCTCGACCCGTTCCGACTGGACATGCCTGCCCTTCTCGGCCAGGTGGAAGAGTCGGAGCCGGGTGAGCGGGGGCGCGTCCATGATACGGCACGCGTGTAGCTTGCCGTCGTCGATGTGCGCCTCCGGAGCGATCGGAAAGCCGCCGCCGAAGAAGCGCCCGTTCGATACCGTGAGCATGAGGTGTCGTCCTTCGCGCTGCTCGCCGCCGGATGTGCGCAGGACGAAACGGAAGCCGGGGAAGCGAAAGAGCTGCTGGAGCGCCGTGAGCTTGTAGAGCAGCTCGCCCCTGAGGAAGCGCGCTCCGGCCGCCGCGTCGAGAACCGCGATGTCGAAGCCGAATCCGACGAGGTTCAGGAAATGACGCGCCTCGAGGACATCGGGGGCGTGCTCCGAGGCGCTCGGGGTTTCGAGCCGTCCCACATCGACGGCCCGGGTGTGACCCTGGGCCAGAACACGAACTGCCTCGGCGGCGTCGGACGGTTTGAATCCCAGGTTACGACCGAAGTCGTTTCCGGTGCCGCTGGGGAGCACGCCGAACGCGACATCCTCGCGGCCGGAGGCCACCACCCGGTCCGCAACGTTGCTCCACGTCCCGTCGCCGCCCGCGGCGGCCACCACGTCGAACCCCTGATCCACTGCCCGCTCCGCCAGGTCGCGCTCCTCACCTGGTCGGGTGGTGACACCGATCTCCGCGTGCGGCAGGTGCTCCCGCAGGAGACGTCGGTAGGAGGCCAGGCGCCGTGCCCCCCGCCCCCGCCCGGAGGCAGGGTTGAGGACGACGAAGACCCGACCCGCGTCGCTCAGATCCTCTCCAGCGGCTCGAACGTCTGTATCCCCGCCTGGTACCACTGTTCGCGGAACGGCCAGGCGTGGACCTCGGGGATCGAGAGCGGCGCGGTCATGGGGTGCTCGTAGAGAGTGAGCGAGCCCCGCTCCTCCTCGTGCTCGGAGTGGGGCGCTTCCATGAGGATGTTCGCCTTGAAGCGGTCGTCCCCGTCCAGTGTGAATGCGTTGTAGAGGTTCTTGGCCGGCTCGAAGGCATACTCCGTGACGGTGAGATCGAGCACCGGGCGGTCCTGGTCGCGGACCCGCACCTCCATCTTGCCGTCCGACGGCGTGAACCCGATGTGCAGGTCCTTCATGTAGTGGGGCAGGTGCCACCTCTCGATGGCGTGCAGGCGCGATGCCTCCGTCGACGTCCCGACGATGAACGGGTAGAACGCTCCCTTGGGGAGAGGTCTGCCGGCCTCCACCATCGGAGGCACGAGGATCGACATCACGACCTCCTCGTACGGCCCCACCTCGCTCTGCGTGAACTCGAAGGCCATCAGCGCGAAGATGCTACGCGTGTGCTGCATCTCGAGCGGCTGAAGATGGCTCGGGAGGATCTTCCTGGCGTCCGAGGTCGCCATCTCGAAGAAGGCTCCGACGCAGTTACGGAACCCGTAGTACGTGTACTCCATGTCGTCGGTCATCCTTGGCCGATGTACGATTCGGGGTGGCCCGCCTTGATGCGCGTCCGCAGATCCGATTAGCGTTGGCCGTTCGAGGCGCGCGCGCCCACCGTGACTTCCGACCTCCCGTATCGACGGAGGCCCGTTGTTCAAGCTCCGAGGCTACCTGGCACTCACGTTCGTGTGCCTCGTGCTGCTCCTGTTGGATCCGGTCCAGCGCCTGGTGGTCGGACCGTGGGCGCGCCTGGCTCCCTCCCGGCGGATACGGGTGCTCACCCGCTGGCAGCGCTTCCTCGCCCACTTCGTCCTACGGTCGGTCTCCACGATCGGGGGCGCCGGCATCCCCACGCTGCCGGCCATTCCGGGGCGTGGCGACACCCTCGTGCTCATGAACCACCAGTCGCTTCTTGACATCCCCCTGGTGGTGGCATCGGTCAGGAATGCCTACCCGAGGATCGTCACCCGGAAGCGCTATTTTAGATGGATCCCGCTAATCTCGCACATGGTCCGGCTGTATCAATACCCCGTGGTGGACCCGTCGGCAAACGCCGGGACGACCCGGCGCATGCTGGGGTCGATCCGCGATGCGGCCCGCACAACCGATGTCCCCCTGGCCATCTTCCCAGAGGGCACGCGCACGCGGAACGGTGAGATCGGCCGCTTCAAGACCACGGGGCTGGGCCTGATCCTCGAGGAGCGGCCATGGACGGTCTACGTCCTGGTGGCCGACGGGTTCTGGCAGCGGGCCAAATTGAAGCACTTCCTGGGGGGAATGGGTGCCATCCGGGGGCGGATCGAGCTCATCGGTCCCTTCCAGTGGGCCGACGAAGGCGCGGACCCCGCGCCCTTCATCCAGGAGATGCGCGAGCACATGGCCCGCCGGCTGGCCGAGATGCGCGCCCCGGTTCCCACCGCGTGACCTTCGAAATGACCCAGCGCACGCCGGACGACGGCTCGGGCACCGGCCCGGGCGTCGCCGAGGATCTGGCGGCCCTGCTGGCCGAAGCAGCCGCGGGGTCCGTGGACGCTGTGATCCTGTACGGCTCCCATCTCCTGGGTGCGAATCCAGACCGGCACAGCGCCCTCGACTTCGTCGTGGTCGTGGACGACTACGCGCGTTTCTATCGCGCCTTGAACGCCGCCGGCGAGATCCACCGATCACCCCGCGTCATGGGGGCATTGTCCCGCTTCCTCCCACCCAACGTGATCGCCTTCACGCCGGAGGACGGCGCCGACGGGATCGCCAAGTGCCTCGTGGTGGACCGGTCCGATTTCGTCAGAGCCCTGGGGTCGGATCCGCCGGACCATTTCCTCCTGGCGCGCATGGTGCAAAAGGTGGCCCTCGTTCGGGCCGCCGATGCGGACCGCGAACGCTGGGCCGAAGGCGTGCTGGAAACGGCCCGCGCGGGCGTCCTCGACTGGGTCGGACCCTTCCTGGCGGAGCCCTTCGACGCCGAGGACCTGGGCCACCGGCTCCTCGAGTTGTGCTATCGGGCAGAGCTCCGGCCCGAAGCCCGCAACAGGGCCGCCACGATCTTCGAGATGCAGAGGACCCACTTCCGGGATCGCTTCGGTCCCCTGCTCGAAGCCGCGGTGACGGACGGCCGCTTGAGCGGGGAAGGCGGCAAGTACAGATTCGCCGTCCCCCCTGGACCTGTAGCGCGTCGGCGCTGGCGACGCCACCTCGCCTGGTCCAAGGCGCGCGTGACCGCCCGCTGGCTCAAGCACATGGTCACTTTCGACAACTGGCTCCCCTACATCGTGCGCAAGGTGGAGCGGCGCACCGGAATGAAGGTGGAGCTCACACCTCTGGAGCGGCGCCTTCCGCTCCTCTTCCTCTGGCCGCGCGTGGTGCGGGTGCTCCTCGCCCGCCCCGAACGGGAGGACCGAGTACGATGAGGACCGACCTGCTGGTGCTTCTCATCGTCCTGGCAGCGGCACTGGCCTCCATGCCCGTGTACGCGGTCGGGCCCGCGCGTCGCGCCCGCGATCCGCACGACGTCGCCAATCGCGGATCGTTCGTGCTGGGCGGCTTCGCACGGAGCTGGTTCTACTGGTTCGTCCGACCCGTCGAGGGGGTCTCGCTGGCGCTCGGCCTGGGACCGCTCTTCTTCAACCTGCTCGGCGTGGCCTTCGGCGTGGTGGCCGCCGCGCTCTTCGCGACCGGGCACGTGAATCCGGGGGGGTGGGCGGTCCTGCTCGGTGGCGTCGCCGACGTCCTGGACGGGCGCATCGCCCGCGCCCTCGGGATGGCCAACCGGCGGGGTGCGTTCCTCGACTCCACGCTGGACCGGTTCGCGGAGGTCGCGGCCTTCGTCGGACTGGCGCTCTTCTTCAGCGCCTCCGGCACCGGCCTGGTGCTGGTCGTCACCGCACTCGGCGGCTCGCTTCTGGTCAGCTACGCGCGAGCGCGAGGCGAGAGCGTGGGCGTCGTGTGCAAGCTCGGGGTGATGCAGCGCGCCGAGAGACTTCTCCTCCTGGGGTTCGGCGCGATCCTGGATCCGGCGGTCTCCGCCTGGACCGGCCGCGCGACGGGCGCGCTCCTTGTTCCGGTCATCGGCCTGGTGGCGGCTGGGACTGTCGGCACGGCGATATTCCGAACGGTGTGGATCGCACGTCGCCTCCCGGAAGTCGATGTCTGACTTACGTTTGGGAGCATGGTCCACGCGCGGCCTACGTCGGCGGCGGATCGCGTCTACGTCATCCTGCGTGGTCGATACGTAGAGAGTCCTAGCGCGACGGGGGCGTTCGGGTGGCAGAGTGGGTGCACACTCGCAACACGATGCCGAGAGGAGTCCGCCCGATGGGTCGGCGAGCGCCGTCACGACTGGAGTCCATGCCCCCCAAGTATTGGACGTCCGTGGTGGAGCTCCCTTCCCGAAGATCCCGCCCGGGTGCGTCCGACGAGATCGTCTGCTGCCGCCGGACCACCCCATCCTCGTTCGGCCGGACGCCAGCGTCCGGTTCCCGCGCTTCACAGCCCACCCTTTCGACAGCAGGAAGGCTCCTCGCGGGCACGGTGCGGCCCATCGGGCGGATTCGGCCTTCCCGGCGCCGGCGAAATCCGGCGCCGCATGCTGCCTTGGAGCCCCTCTTAGGGCCGATACGCGATCGCGTCGATCTCCACCCGGAGGCCGACGTGGGGCAGCGAAGCCACCTGGACCGTGGTCCGTGCCGGGCGGTGGTCCCCGAACACACGCGCATAGACGCCGTTCATCGCTTCGAAGTCGCGCATGTCCACCAGGAAGACGCCGCACCGCAGCACATGGTCCAGATCCGTTCCCGCCGCCTCGAGGATCGACCGGATGTTCCGGAAGACCTGCTCGGTCTGCGTGGCGACGTCCGGACCGGCGAGCTTCCCGGTGGCCGGATCGGTGGCACCCTGCCCCGAAACGACGACGAGTCGCTCGAAGGCGATCCCCGGCGAGTAGGGGCCGACGGGCTCGGGAAGTCCGGGGGCGACGACGGGTTGGTGCGCGGCTCGTTCGGTCATGGAACTGTCCGTGCGAGGGTTGAAGGGGCCCGGCTCGCGGGACCCTAGCGACGGGCGGCGCACGGCGCCATCCCTCCGGCGCGTCGGCGATCGGCCCCGGGCCCCGGCCCGGGGGTGCCGATGTCCGAAAGCGGCCCCTCCGTTGTATCTTACGGCGAGGCGGCCCAATCGTGCGGAGCGCCGGACGCGCTGGCACTCCGAGGAGGACGTTCCATGCTACGCTCGAGTCCCGCGACGTTGGTCATCGCGACGGTCGCGGCGGCCCTCGTGCCGACCAGCTGTACCAGCGATCTCGATCCCACGCAGCCCCAGGTCGCGCAGGATGTCCCGGCCGACGCCACGCCCGTGCAGCAGGGAGGCGTGGAGTCGGTCGTCACACGAGCCAACCAGGCGATCCGGGAGCCCCGCAGGCAGCTCGTGGAAACACAGGCGGAGTGGGAGGCGGTGTGGGCGGAGTCGAGCGCCGACGTGTTGCCGCAACCGCCCGCGCCCGCCGTCGATCTGTCCGACCACGTGCTCGTGGTCCTGGCGATGGGAGGCCGCCCCACCGGCGGCTACTCCATTTCGGCGGAGTCGCTGAGCCAGAAGGGCGCGGATCTCTGGCTGACCGTCGTCGAGCGCTCCCCGGGACCGGGCTGCATCGTGACTCAGGCGACCACCGCACCCCTCACCGTGGTCCTCGTCCCGCGCACGGGCGGACAGCTCTATCTGGTCGAGCGACAGGCGACGACCGACTGCGGGTGAGGTCAGGCGCGTGGGCCCACACCGCCCAGCCGGAGAGGGACCTTGACCCGATCAGGACGCTGTCTGCTCCAACGTGCCGCCCGCGTCCGGTGGGGTGGTCGCTCGGACGCGCAGCTGCCAACTCGCGCTTTCCGGCGAAGGCTGGATCGATGACGGGATCGGCAGCTTCCGGTCGTCCTGGCCCGCGCCGAGGTCGTATACCTCGAGACCGCTGACGCGATCGTCCACAGCCCAGACCAGGATACCGACCCTTCCCCCCGACGGCGTTCGCCCGATGCCGTCGGCAACGAGCCTGCAGCTGCCGGGCTCCGGCGTCGTCTCGAAATCCACCGACGCGCACCCGCAGTCGCAGGAAGCCCGGATGCGTAGGTCGTGGACGCTCCGGCGGAGAAGCGAGGCCCGGTGGCTGATCGGTGCGACCGCCAGCGCGGCTTCGACGACCGCGATCTCCACCGGGCTCGCGGGTCGCTCCGGGGCGCTCATGGGAGGGCGCGCCCGAAGACGGCGGCGCCAAGGATCAACGTGGGGGACGCATCGAAGCGGAAGCTGGGCATGGGCGTGCGCGGACGGAGCTCGATTTCGGACGATGACCAACGATCGATGGCGCGGCGGCGTGACGGGCCGCCCATCGTGTCGAAGCGCGCAATGATCGAGCGGGCGCAGAGGCTCGCCCGGTTCGTCGCCATACGTGATTCCTCCCCGCCAGCCCGGGGGGCGTGGTCCGGCGTCTCCACTATGATGCGGGAGAACGGTCCACGCCACCCCGACGTCGTGGAGGGTGCCCCCGCCGTCGACCCTCCTCACCCCTCAGCCCGGCAGGAACCACCCGAGCGCGGCCTCCGACACTTCACCCGGCACCTCGTGCCCTCCGTCGAAGGGATGGAAGGTCACGTCGTATCCGAACCCTTCCAGCCCGGGGACGAGCGCCTCGGCCGTGTAGGCGTAGGAGAGGATCGGATCCTGCCTGCCGTGGGAGATGAAGACGCGTGGCTCCCCGGTAATGGGCCGGCCCGGGTCGAAGAACCCGGGTGAGTAGGCGATGAGGTGCGTGAAGAGGTCTCCGTTGGCCACCCCCAGAGAGAGGGCGTACGACGCTCCGTCGGAAAAGCCGCCGAGCACCAGGCGCGTGGGATCCACCCGACACTGCTCGAACGTGTGGCTCAGCGCCTCGTCGAGGAAGCGGGCGTCCGGCCCGAAGAGCCCTTCCGTGACGAGGTCCCACGTCGAGGCGCGCGAGTCGGGCGCCAGCACGATCATGCCGTGCGCATCGGCCCGACCCGGGTAGCTCGCCCAGTCACGGCCCTTGCCGCCGGCCCCGTGCAGGGCCACGAAGAGCGGCATGGGCTCGTCGGCCGAATAGCTCGGCGGGACGTAGAGGTACCCGTCGCGCTTCCCTCCCAGACCCAATGGCTGAATGCTTCCTGTGACGGGAGCCCTGGTGGGGGCCCCCGGACGGGCCGTAAGTGTCGGGCCGTCCCGGTAGTCCGTCAGGTCCTTGAAGCATCCCACCAGGTTGGGAGCCAGCACGGCTCCCAGCGAGATCCGCACGAACGCCCTTCGCGGCAGCACCCCCCGCACGGTTTCACTTCCCGTCATCACCAGCCCCCCGGAGCCAGGGAACGTCCGTTTCACGAGGGTTTTACGCAGCGAGGTCCGGGACCTTTCCGGCTCCGCGGCCTTGGGTCCTTTGCCCTCCGCCCGCCCCGGGGTCGGTAGCACCCTCCGCCTTGCACGTTGATGAAGTGAAGCACGTCGACGATGACGGGGACGATGGGGTGGAGGTTGGATGGCCTTGTTCGCGCTCCTCCGGAATCGGTGCACGCCGCGTGGACGGAGAGCCATGCTCCTGGCAATCCTGCTCGGGATGCCGACCACCGCTCACGCCCAACAGACGCGTCCGAGCGTGGCCGCCACGCGTACGGCCTCACCCATCCGGGTGGACGGCAAGCTGGACGAGCCAGCCTGGCGGGGGACGCCCGCAGCCACCGGCTTCACCCAGCAGGAGCCCGACGAGGGTGTGGCAGCCACACAGCGCACCGAGGTCAGGTTCCTGTTCGACGATGCCGCCCTCTACGTCGGTGCAAGCATGTACGACTCGGACGGGGCTGCGGGCATCGTGTCTCGCACGTTCCGACGCGACGGGGATTTCGAGTGCGACGTGCTCCAGATCGTCTTCGACACTTTCCACGACCACCTGGGCCGGACCACGTTCATCGTCAATCCGGCCGGGGTCAAAGGCGACCAGTTGGGACTCGGCGGAGCGAATCCCGACGAATCGTGGGATCCGGTCTGGGACGCCGTCACGACCGTCGACTCCCTGGGCTGGACCGCCGAGCTTCGCATCCCCCTTTCCCAGCTCCGCTTCCCCCACCAGCCGCTCCAGACCTGGGGACTCCAGATCTGGCGCGGGCTGCACCGGCGGAACGAGTTCTCCATGTGGAGCTACTATCCGGCCAACGAGTCGGGAGGCCCGGCGTTCTTCGGTCACCTCGAGGGAATGTCCATCGAGGCTTCGCCCGCCGGGGGCGAGATCCTGCCCTACGTGGTTACCAGCGATGAACGGCTGGGCACCGCCGACCCGGCGAGCCCGTTCTATCGACGAGACGACTGGAGTGCGCGTCTGGGCGCCGACTTCAAGTACCTGCTCACGTCCAACCTCACGCTGACAGGCACCCTCAACCCGGACTTCGGGCAGGTCGAGGTGGACCCGGCGGTCGTGAACCTCACCGCCTTCGAGACGTACTTCGACGAGAAACGCCCCTTCTTCGTCGAGGGCGGCGGGTATTTCCAGTTCGGCGGCCTGTGGTGCTTCTTCTGCGACGGGTCGGGCCTGGGCCTCTTCTACTCGCGTCGGATCGGTCGGGCGCCACAGGGCGCCGCCCTGGCCCGCGAGGCGGGTGACTTCGCGCGGGTTCCCGGGAACGCCACCATCCTTGGCGCCGCGAAGGTCACCGGCCGCACCGCCTCGGGGTGGTCCGTAGGCGCGCTGAACGCGGTCACGTCTCGCGAGCGGGCCCGTGTCGCCGCGCCCGACGGTAGCCGGTTCGACGCGGAGGTGGAGCCGTTCACCAACTACTTCGTGGGTCGCGTGGCGAAGGACTACCGCGGCGGCAATCTCCAGGTCCGTGCGATGGCCACGTCCGTCGCGCGCGACATCGGCAGTCCAGAGCTGGCGGCACAGATCACCCGCCACGCCGAGGCGGGGGGCCTGGATGCCGAGTGGTGGTTCGGGCAGCGACGGTACCGGTGGGCGATGACCCTCGCGGCATCCCAGGTGGCCGGCGATTCGAGCGCCATCCTGCGCCTGCAGCGCTCGAGCGCCCACTACTTCCAACGACCCGATCGCGACCAGGGAACGAACGGGCTGTTCACGGAGGCCTACGATCCCAGCCTGACGGCGATGCGCGGCTGGGGGTTCGAGAGCCGCCTGAGTCGCGAGGCGGGAGATTGGTTGTGGGAGGTGAACGCCGGCGCTCGTAGCCCAGGCTTCGAGACCAACGATCTGGCCTTTCTCAGACGAGCCGACTACGTGTGGATGAACGCGAACGTGATGCGCCGTCGCACCACGCCGGCCTGGCTCTTCCGCCGATACACCCTGATCGCGGGCGGTCAGCAGCAATTCAACTTCGATGGCGACCCCGTCAGCCGGGCCATGCGAGCCCACGCGAGCGTCACGTTCCGCAACTACTGGACGTTCTCGACCTTCGCCCAGTACATGCCCTCCATTCTCGACGATCAGCTCACCCGCGGTGGGCCCGTCGTGCCATATCCGGCGCGCACGGGGTGGCAGGCGCAGGTGTCGACCGACAGCCGCAAGACCCTCTCAGGGAGGCTCGGCGTGTACCTCGGCTCGAACGCCGAGGGAGCACACGACCGCCACGTGGATGCCGAGATCACCCTGCGGCCTGCGCCGAACGTGAACCTCGTCGTAGGGCCAATGCTCGACCACTGGGAATCCACGGTCCAATACGTCACCGTGGTGGAGGACTCGACGGCAACCGCGTTCTCCGGCGTGCGCTACGTCTTCGCGGACCTTACGAAGCGCACCCTCGGCATGAACGTCCGCCTCGGTGTCGCTCTGACCCCGACCCTCACGGTCGACCTCTACATGCAGCCGCTCATCGTGAGCGCGGACTATGCGCGCTTCAAGGAGTTCGGCCGGCCGCGCGAGATGACGAAACGGGTCTACGGGACGGACGCCGGGACGATCGCGTCGGCCGAAGGGCAATACGTGGTCGATCCCGACGGAACGGGCAGCGCGCCGGCGTTCTCGTTCGACGACCCCGACTTCAACTTCCGCTCCTTGCGCGGGAACGCCGTGCTGCGCTGGGAGTTCCGCCCGGGCTCCACCTTCTACTTCGCGTGGACGCATTCGCGCAGCGACCAGGCCCCAACCGGGACGCTGGACGTGCGCCGGGACATCGACGCGCTCGTGCACGCGCCAGCGGACGACGTCTTCCTGGTGAAGCTGAGCTATTGGATCGGGATGTAGCGTCGCGTCGCCAAGGTGCGCACGCAGGGCCGAACACGACGCCCCGGGAACCGAGAGGGGCTCCCGAGGGCGGTTCGACTCCGGGGGTGGGACTCGAACCCACGACCCTCTGATTAACAGTCAGATGCTCTAACCGACTGAGCTACCCCGGAAGAGTCGACCCCGACCAACGGCGTCGGATGCCGAGACCGAAAAATAAAGGAATGGGGTCGAAGGGTGTCAACCGGCGGACATCGCGTGCGTCGCACGCCGTTCCGCGCGGGAGAGGATGCTCCACAGGGCAGGCCCTACGTCGTGTGCGCTCTCCCACAGCTCACGATGGCGAATCGCCGCCAGCCGCGCGCCGTCTCCCCCGTGCAGGGAGGCCAGGGCGGGACCGCGGTGGGGATAGGGGCGCTCGAAGGCATGGAACCCGAGCATCACCGCGCGCGGGCCCTCCGGTTCCACGAAGACGGTGAAGTCCGGCGCCCATCCTCCCAGGGGGGCCGAACGCACCTCCAGGCATCCCTCCTCCAGGAGGCCGATCAGGAAGCGGACGTTGGGTGCTCGCCCCGGCATCTGCATGAGCCCTCGGGCCTCGCTGTCCAGGCTCAGCGCGCTCATCTCCGACACCAGCACCTGCATGGACTCGAGCTCGGGAAGATCGTGGCGGCGGAGGTCGACGGTGCTCAGACGCACGCGCGTCACCGCCGTGAGGATTTGGGAAGCTCGTGCGGCGAGGGCCCCGAACGCGTCGCGGAAGTCGGGACGACCGCGCTCGTCGAGGAGATAGGCCGGCGACGGGACGAGGCCCGGCAGGATGGATTCCATGATGCGGCGGCTCCAGGTGTCGAGGTGCGCCGCAAGATGCCCCGTCGAGTGGGGCGTCGGGATGGCGAAACGCGACTCGCCTCAGGGGGTTCGGGCCGTCCCCTCGATCTCAAGCTCCGTCTGGTGTCGCGTGGTCCGCGGCACCTCGTGACACTTCCGGCATCGAGCCTCGTAGCTCTCGGCCCCGCCGACCTGGATGGTCGGCCCCTCGGCCGGCGCCGGCTTCCCGTCGATCAGGCGCTGGTTCCGCGTCGCCAGATCGCCGCACAGCACGCAGATCGCGTGCAGCTTGTCCACCTTTTCGGCGATCGCGAGCAGGAGCGGCATGGGGCCGAACGGCTCGCCCCGGAAGTCCATGTCCGTGCCGGCGACGATCACACGGACGCCCCGGTCGGCCAGGGCGTTGACGACGCCTACCACCCCATCGTCCAGGAACTGGGCTTCATCGATGGCCACGACCTGCGTGTCGGGCCGGACCAACTCAGCGATCTGCACCGAGGAGGAAACAGGATGGGCGTCGAGCTCGGCGCCGTCGTGGGAGCTGATCCGGAACACGCCGGAATAACGGTCGTCCAGATGGGACTTGAAGACCTGGACTCGCCTGCGTGCGATCACGGCGCGGCGGATCCGGCGCAGAAGCTCCTCGGACTTGCCGCTGAACATGACGCCCGAGACCACCTCCACCCACCCCTCCTGCGCCCCGTGGTACATCGGGACCTCAGCGATTGATGAGGATGACGAGGACCACCACCGACGTGACGAACGAGGTCACGGTCGACCAGAAGGTAATCTCGTCCCGAACGCGAGAGCGCTGCCGGGCGGGAACGTACAGCCAGTCTCCAGAGTGGATTCTCATCTGGATGACCTCCGGTGTGATCTCGTCGGGGCGGACGTTCAGCACAAACGTTTGGCCGTCCCGTACCAGCCGGACCTGGCTCTGGTCGGAGGGGATCTGATAGCTGTTCACCGCGAGCTCGCTGGCGGGCCCGCCAGCCTCGGACAGGGCGTCGATGATCGTCGCACTCGGGTCGAGATAGTATTGACCCGGGCGGCCCACCGACCCGGTCACATTCACCCGGAGCTCGACCTTTACGTTGATCACGGGCTGATCGTAGAAGGTTCCGTATCCGCGGGTCAGCTCCTCGCGGAGCGTGGTTTGGTCGAGGCCTGCCGCGTGTACGCTACCCACGTAGGGGAGGTAGAGGGCGCCGTTCCGGTCGACGATGCGCGAGCCCGACACCACATCCACTCTCTCTCCTGCTGCGGTGAACACGTCGAGCGTGACGCGGTCACCCGGCCGGATCGCGTAGGTGCCGTCCTCCTGGGCCGAAAGGGGCGCGACGAGAAGAAGCGCGGGGACCAGCAGCGAGCGAACGCTGGGTAGCATGATGGGCGTGGCACGGTCACGAGGGCGCCCCGCCCTGTGGCGGGGTGGGCTGGGGGGCTAGTTTAGCCCGGCCACTTCGGGGTTGTCCAGCCGATGCCTGGACGCGAACGTGGCTGCGCTCCGGCGGAGAGATCCGGAGCCGATTCCTGATCAGGAAACGTCGATGAAGACTGCGATCTCGATGTGCGCGTCGTTGGCGCTTGGATGGACGCTCGCCGGGGCGACGTGCGCGGCACAAACGGTGGATGAGGGTCCGCGGCTCGTGGTGATGATCTCCGTGGATCAGCTCCGCGCGGACCTGGTCGAGCGCTACGCGCCCGCCTTCACGGGGGGCTTCGGGCGCCTCCTGGACAGCGGTTTCCGTTTCAGCGAAGCGTCCCACGCCCACGCGAATACTGAAACCGCGGTCGGCCACGCGACGTTGTCGACCGGCGTGTTCCCGTCGCGTTCCGGTATCGTGGCGAACAACTGGTCCTTCATGGCGAACGGCAGTTGGGAGGACATGTACGCGGTGGAAGATCCCGACGCTCGGATCGTCGGGATGCCCGACGCTCCGGGGCGCTCCCCGAGAAACCTGCTTCGCGGTGGTCTCGCGGACTGGGTGCTCGCGGCCGACCCAGAGGCGAGGGTCGCTTCGATCTCGCTCAAGGACCGCGCGGCGATCACGATGGCGGGCAAGACCAGGAGCCAGGTCTACTGGATCGTCCCGGCGGCCGGCCGTTTCGTAACCTCCACGTACTACAGGGACGAGTATCCGGGGTGGGTGGATCGCTTCAACACCGAGGTAATGCCGGGCCTGCTTGCCGACACGGCGTGGACCGAGATCGTGCCCCAGGATGAGCGCTCGCTCGCTCGGCCCGACTCGGCCTCGTACGAAGGCGATGGCGTCCACACCACTTTCCCGCATCTTGCCTCGCAGGAGACGACGCCCCAGGGCAGGGTCGCGTGGCTTCTGGGCAAGCCCCCGGCGGATCGTGCGGTGGCAGCGTTCGCCAAGGAGGCGATCGACGCGCTGCAGCTCGGGCAGCGCGGACACGTGGACATGCTCGCTCTCTCGTTTTCGGCGACGGACTACGTCGGTCATGCGTTCGGCCCGTTGAGCCAGGAGCAGCTCGACAACCTCGTCCGGCTCGACGGCGAGCTGGGTGGCCTCTTCGACTACCTGGACGAGCAAGTGGGACGGGGGCGCTGGGTCGCCGCGCTGTCGGCCGACCACGGCGTCTTGACGATGCCGGAGTACTTGGTCGCCTCGGGCGATGGAGCGGAGCGCATCGACTCGAGAGCCCGTCTCGCCGCTCTGGGTCAGGCCGTGCGCGAGACGGTCGCGGCCGGGGGGAACCAAGATGAGATCGCAAGCCGTCTCGCTCGCACCGTGAAGGAGCGCGGCCTTGTCGCGCAGGCCTACACGGCCGAAGACCTCACCGTTTCCGCCGCCCCGGACTCGTTCGCCGTCCTGTTCAGAAATTCCTATTATCCGGGACGGGCCGGGGGTTATCTTTCTGCATACGGTGTGGAAATCCGGTTCGGCTATCACGACCTCGTCGCGGGTCCCACGGGTACGTCGCACGGTACACCCTACTGGTACGACCGGCATGTCCCGTTCATGCTGCTGGGAATGGGCATCCGGGCGGGGACGTCGGCGACCCGGGTCTACACGGTGGACGTGGCGCCGACGTTGGCCGCGCTCGCGGGGATACCGGTGCCGAACGATCTCGACGGAAAGTCTGTATATCGTTGAGGGACTTTTTTTTCCAACTCTCGTTGGGCGATGGACCGTCGCCACAGCGAGCTTGATGGGCAGAAATGGCGCGTCTTTTCTGGACTCTTGACAGAGAGTTGGCCCACCTGCATATGTAGGGCGCTCAACGTAAACATTTGAACCATGTCCCAGGCCACGAGCCCCCGGCTGGTGAAGGTCCAAGGGGGTTCGTCGTGGGGTTCCAGACGATGGACGGCGCGCCTCCCAGCGCCTCCGCGGGAACGGCGGATGAAGGGTCTGGCAAACGAGGCGTGTCTGAAGACCGTGCCCTCCCCTGCCCTCCCTTGACATAGACATAGAACCGGGCGCCGTTGGCGCCATGGATCCGGAGCATCCGGAAGGTAGATGACGTCGCCTCAGGAACATCGCGCTGGATGGACCATCCAGGAGGCCGAGAGGCTCCTCCATTCGTTGACCGGTGTGGTTTCCGCGAGGCTCGTCACACGACCCGGTGGCGAGGTCGAGGAGATCCACCTCCTCACCACCGATGAGGTGACTGCGAAGCAGACGGTCCGGAACGTGGAGTCCGCGCTGCTCGCACATCTGGACCTTGCGGTGGACCACCGGAAGATATCGGTGGCCCAGACGAAGGAGCGGCCGGCGCCGCCACCGGAGGAAGAAGCCTCCGTGCGGCTTCTGCCCGAGCGTGCAGTCAGTGTCAACCGGTTGCTGTTCCACGGGCACCAGGTGGAGACCGAGCGGTCTCACCAGGCACGGCACCGGGTCGAGATCGAGTGGAAAGGTGAACGCTTCATGGGGTCCGCCAGCGCGGCCGACCTGCCGCGCACGCGCCTCGAGGCGGTCAGCAACGCGACCCTCGAAGCCGTGACGGCGGCGCTGGGCAGTGAGATGGATCCCAGCTCGAGCTCGGCGAGCGTCACGTTGGCGCTGGACGGAGTGAAGTTGGTGGATGCCTTCGACAGGAGGTTCGTGTTGGTCGCGGTGAATGCCATGGCCGGGCGGGACGTCACCCCGCTCGCCGGTGCGGCGCAGGTGGAGGTGTCCACCGACCGCGCCACGATTCTCGCGACGCTACAGGCGACGGACCGCTGGGTCCGTGGCAGGGTCTAGTCCCGGGTCTGCGGACCCGCCCGACAACTCGAAGCGGAGAAAGGAGAACCCCCTCGGTCTGACGGCGAAGCGAAGCTGAGCGGTTGAGCGGAGCGCTCGCGGTTTCCATAGCGGATTTTCCCGGAAGCCGACGCCCCTTGAAAGGAGGTGAGCGCATGTTCAGCTCTCTGTTCGA
>CAZPZU010000055.1:0-30006 GCA_964591135.1 uncultured Gemmatimonadaceae bacterium
CTCTTCACGCTGGGCTCGTTCCTGTGCAGCCTGGCGGGAAACATCGACGTCCTCATCGCCTTCCGGGTGATCCAGGGCGCGGGCGCCGGATTCCTCATGCCCGTGGGGATGGCCATCATCACGCGGGAGTTCCCACCGGAGAAGCGGGGCATCGCGCTGGGCTTCTGGTCGGTGGCGGCCTCGGCCTCCGTGTCCCTGGGGCCCACGCTGGGCGGCTACCTGATCGATCGCTTCGAGTGGAACGTCATCTTCGACGTGAACGTCCCGGTCGGCATCATGGGGATGGCCGCGGCGTGGCTCATCCTGCGGGAGGTTCGGTCCGAGACGAGGACCCGTTTCGACATGGTCGGCTTCCTGTCGCTGAGCGCCGGCCTCACCGCGCTGCTCCTCGCGCTCGCCAACGGCAACTCGGCGTGGAACACCGGAGGCTGGACGTCGAACTTCATCCTCGGCTCGTTCGCCATCGCGTTCTTCGGCCTGTCGATCTTCCTCATCACCGAGTTCAACGTCCGCCACCCCCTCATCGAGATCGCGCTCTTCCGGAACTTCAACTTCTCGGTGAGCAACCTCGTCCTGTTCATCTTCGGGGTGGGGATGTTCGGCGCGAACTTCCTGGTGCCGATCTACCTGCAGAACTCCCTCGGCTACACGCCCTACCAGGCGGGCCTCGTCTTCCTGCCGGTGGGGATCCTGGTGGGGATCACGGCGCCCTTCGCCGGCATGTTCGCCGACCGGTGGGACGCCCGCGTGCCGGTGCTGGTGGGGCTGGGGCTGTTGGCCCTCACCATGCACCAGTTCAGCTTCCTGTCGCTGTCGTCGGAAAAGCCCCAGATCCTCCTCCCGCTCTACCTGCGGGGGATCGCGATGGGCCTGCTCATGTCGCCGCTGACCACCGTCGCGATCTCCGAGATCTCGAACCGCAAGATGGCCCAGGCCTCCGGGCTCATCAACGTGATCCGGCAGATCGGTGGGAGCTTCGGCGTCGCGCTGTTCGGCACCATCCTCACGCGGCGTACGATCTTCCACGCCGCGATGTACGGCGAGCAACTCCGGCCGTACTCGGAGGCCTACGAGGGCACGATCCGCAGGCTCCAGCATTTCGCGCTGCAGGCCACCGGCGGCACCATGGGCGACGCGGCCTCGCGGGCCAGGGCGCTGCTGATCTCGCACACGCAGCAGCAGGCGTTCGTGTCCGCCATCGACGACGTGTTCCGCGTGGCCTTCTTCAT
This sequence comes from uncultured Gemmatimonadaceae bacterium, assembly GCA_964591135.1. Classification (GTDB taxonomy): domain Bacteria; phylum Gemmatimonadota; class Gemmatimonadetes; order Longimicrobiales; family Gaopeijiaceae; genus SZUA-318. The sequence goes on from CAZPZU010000055.1 coordinate 1,230, forward strand.
CCTCCTCGCCGCCCTCCTGCCGGTCCTCTTCCTGCGTCCCCACCACGGACGCGCTCCGCGAGGCGGACCGGCCTCGATGGAATAGTGGAATAGACGATGCGCACGCGACGCGTGCTTCCCGAAGGATCGACCCCATGAAATGCATGCTCGCTCTCCTGGCCGCCGCGTTCCTCCTCCCCCCGGGCGGTCTCGCCGGTCAGGAGGTCGTCGACTCCCTCACGGTGGATCAGGCGATCCGGCGCGTGGTCGAGACCCATCCCGCGATCCAGGAGGCGAAGAACGGCGTTTCCGCGTCGGAGGCACGGGTGCAAGTGCGGGAGACCGCGCTCTCGCCCAACGTCGTCGCCGCGGGCTCGTACTCGCGCGTCGGTCCGGTTCCCAGCCTCGAGTTCAACGACCAGTCGTTCTCGCTGTTCCCGTCCAACAACTACGACGCGGACCTCACGCTCCGGCACACGCTGTGGGACGGCGGACGGCGCCAGACGGCGGTCGAGGAGGCCCGCTCGCTCGGGGAGAGCGCGATGGAGAACGTGGACTTCGTCACGTCCCGCCTCGCGTTCCAGACCGTCGCCGCCTTCTACGGCGTCCTCTTCCTGGAGGAGAACCTCCGGGTCCAGGACGAGGAGATCGATGCGCTGTCCCAGCACCTCGAGATCACGCAGGGGCGCGTGCGGGCGGGCGCGGCGACGGACCTGGACGTCCTCAGCACCCAGGTGCGGATCGCGACGGCCCGGAGCCAGAGGGTGGATATCGCCGATGCTTTGGAGCAGCGCAGGATCGAGTTGCGCCAGTTGCTCGGGCTTCCGCCGGACACCACCGTCGAGCCCGCGGGCGGCCTTCCAGCGGACTCGCTGCAGCTCGACCTGGACTCGCTCGAGGCGGTGGCGCTGGCCCGCCGCCCCGACGTGCGCATGGCCAGGAACGCGGAAGCCTCCGCCGACGTGCAGACCCGTCTGGCGTCGCTGGGGGATCGCCCGTCCGTGAGCCTCGACCTGAGGGTGGGGGCGAAGAACGGCTACGTGCCGAACCTGAACCGCATCAAGCCCAACTTCGTGGCGGGGATGGCCGTGCAGTTGCCCGTCTACGACGGGGACCGCACGCGCAGCCAGGTGATGGAATCCGAGGCGCACGCGAGCGCCGCACGGTCGCGCACGGAGGCGCTGGAGCGGAACGTCGCGGCCGATGTGGAGAGGGCCGTTGCCGCCGTGCGGGCCGCTCGCGAGAAGATCGGCCTCACCGACGTGCAGGTACGCCAGGCCACGGCCGCGCTCGAGCTCGCCCGCACGCGCTACCAAGCGGGCGTCGTCACTAACCTCGACGTTCTCGACGCGCAGACGCTGCTGGCGCAGGCCAGGCTCGTGCAGCTCAGAGCGCGGTACGAGGTGGTGCGGGGCCGCTACCGGCTCGAGGAGGCGGTGGGCGAGCGGATCTGGTAGACGGGAGGGCTGGTGCCTGCGCCGCCCGTGGCGACCACCGAGACGCTATCGCACGCAGGCCGGCCGGCCCCCGAGCCAGGCCATGGCGAGGCGCAGTGGATTGTCGGTCGCGGGATCGAGGCTCCGAGGCCCTCCGATCTGCTCGTCGACGGGAACGGGTCCCCCGTACAAGCGGCCCGTGCGGTCCGCCATCGTCGAGACGGTGAGCACGAGGATCGCTCCGTCGCCCAGGGCGAATGCCTGATTCGCCGTGGACACCCCGTAGGTCTGGACGCCAGAGCTCCACGTCTCCGGACGTCCCTTGAAGGCGATGAAGGTGGCCTCCCCCGAGCTGGCGGTGCGCTGGTCGGCCAGGACCGCCACGGGGGGATCGGGCTCGATCAGGTCGTAAGGGGAATCCGCCCGCGTCAGCACGACGCCGTCGAGCGCCGCTTCTCCGTCGGCGTAGGTCCACGTGCTCACCACCGAGTCCGGATCGACGAAGTAGCCCAGGACCCCCTCGCCCACGATGGGCCCGACGCTGGCCACCATCGGCCACATGTTGCCCCCCTGGTTGCCCCGCAGGTCGACGATCCACCCGCACACGCCCAGCGTGTCCACCCCCTCGATGAGGCGGTGGTAGAGGGTGGCCATCTCGTCGGCCGGCGCACCCGATCCGGAGAACGCGAGCACCGAGACGTATCCAAAGCGCCCCCCCACCCCCGGCAGCCCGTCCATGATCATGGCGGTGGGCTCTGGGTTCGTGGAGGAGCCGCTCCCGGTCTGCGCATCGGCCGGGATGAAGAACGAATGGCCGTCCCCGATGGCCGCCAGCGCGTTCCGGATGGCGTCGTAGGTGTCCGCCGCCGTGACCGCGCCCGCGGCCGTCCGGAGGGCGTACTCCCGCAGGACCTCCCAGTCGATCTCGTACCGCTTGATCGAGTTGGTCTGCATGATGTCGAGCGCGGCGTTCAGGTAGGCCGCGGCGGTCGGGGAGAGCGCTTCCTCCAGGCTCGGGGCGGAAGGTCCCGTGTCCCCGCACGCCAGGGTCCCACCCAGGAGCCCGACCAGCAAGAGGCGTGGGAGGATCCACGACGTGACGGGCGGTTGGGTGGCCGCCGGCGTACCCGATGTCCTCATGCCTTCCTCCGTTCTCGCGTAGATCGCCCCCCCCACGCGCTGGCCATCTGCGAGACTCGTGCCGCCGCGCGTACCCCGCGAACCGGCGGTCGGGGGAGGTCGGGCGTCCCCCCGGGCGGACGGATGCCGTCCGTCGGGGGAGACGGAAGCGGGCGTGGACGTCTTCGCCCGGCGTCGCGGGAGGGAACCGGCCGTGGTCGGGATTGTACCTTGTCAGCCGGAAGCGCGGAATCAACGCCGGCCGAGGAGGGAAGCCCGTGGCTCGCAAGCGGCGCAGCCGCAACAGAGGCGAGATCCCCGCCTTCGGAGGCCACGACCCCCTGCTCGACGTCCCTCCCGTCGCCACGCTCGACCTGCACGGTGACACCGCCCTCGAGGCCGAACGCCGCGTTCGGGACTTCATCCGCGCACACGCCCGCATCTCCGGCGGACGCGTCGTCCACGTGATCACGGGCCGCGGCCGCGGCTCTTCCGGCCGCCCCGTCCTTCCCGGCGTCGTCCGACGCGTGCTGGGAAGCGACGAGGCCCGCTGGGTGGACGACTGGGCCCGCGACCTCGACGAGGCGGGGTACCTCATCCGAATCCGGGAACCGTCCTCGTGACGGAGCGCCCCCCATCGAAACCAGGAAGGTGATCATGCGCACCTCCATCGTCCGCGCCGCGCGCGGCCTCCTCGTGGCCCTGGCGCTGGGGGCGACCGCTGCCTCCGTGGCGGCCCAGCAGCCCTTCACGCTGCGGCAGGTGCGCAGCTACCCGTACCCGACCGAGCTGGTGGCCGCACCCTCCGGCGCGCGCGTAGCATGGGTGTTCGACGAGGAGGGGGTGCGCAACGTCTACGGCGCCGAGGCGCCGGACTGGAAGGCACGCCGTCTGACGGCCTATGCGGAGGACGACGGCCAGGAGCTCACCCAGCTCCGGTTCTCCCCGGACGGCGGCACAGTGGTCTTCGTGCGCGGCGGCGACCACGGCTCGAACTGGGCCGGCGAGTTGCAGCCCGACCCGATGGCCACCGACCAGGAACGGAAGGTCCAGATCTTCGCCGTGCCGTTCGCCGGCGGCGAGCCCAGGCTCGTGGCCGACGGCGACGGGCCGGCGGTCTCCTCCCGCGACGTGGTCGCCTTCGAGCGGGGCGGCACCATCTGGACCGTGCCCCTGGACGGCTCGGCCGACGCCTCCCGCCTGTTCTTCGACAAGGGGCGCAACGGCGACCCCACGTGGTCTCCCGACGGGACCCGCCTGGCGTTCGTGAGCCAGCGTGGCGACCACGCGTTCGTCGGCGTCTGGACGGAGGGCCAGCCCCTCCTGCTCTACCTCGACCCGTCCACCGGACGGGACTTCATGCCGCGCTGGTCGCCCGACGGGGCGCGCGTCGCTTTCGTGCGCCGTCCCGGCTCGGGAGGCGCGCCCGACCCGTGGCTCGAGCAGACGCCCTCCCCCTGGGAGATCCGCGTGGCCGACGCCCGCTCGGGCGAGGGGCGGCTCGTCTGGTCCAGCCCCGCCACGCTGTACGGCTCGTATCCCACCACCGAGGGTCAGGCCAACCTCCACTGGGGCGCCGGCAACCGCATCGTGTTCCTCGCCGACATGGACGGGTGGGAGCACCTGTACTCCGTGCCGGTCTCCGGCGGTGAGCCTCTCCTGCTCACGCCCCACGAGGGGATGGCCGAGTACATCGCGCTCTCGCAGGACCGGCGTTACCTCGTGTGGGCGGGCAACATGGGCGACGGAGCGGACGACATCGAGCGACGCCACGTCTTCCGCGTGGGCGTGGACGGCTCGGACTTCCGCAACGTGACCCCGGGCACGGGCAACGAGTGGACCCCGGTCGTGACGGCGGACGGCCGCTGGATCGCGTACCTCGGCGGCGGCGCCCGGCGCCCACCCCTCCCCCACGCCCTCCCGGCGGCGGGCGGGGAGGCCGTGGTCATGGGCGAGGATCGGGTCCCCGCGGACTTCCCGACCCAATCGCTGATCGTGCCCCGCGCCGTGACGTTCCAGGCCGCCGACGGCGTCGAGGTCCACGCCGACCTCTTCGAGCCGCCCCGGGGAGCCGAGCCGAGCCTGGCGCGGGGCGGCAGGCGGCCGGCGGTCATCTTCATCCACGGCGGGCCGCCGCGGCAGATGCTCCTCGGTTGGCACTACTCGTACTACTACTCGAACGCCTACGCCGTGAACCAATACCTGGCCTCCCACGGCTACGTGGTGCTGGCCGTGAACTACCGGTTGGGCATCGGCTACGGGCACGACTTCCACCACCCGGACGACGCGGGCGTGCGCGGTGCCTCGGAGTACCGTGACATCGAGGCCGCGGGGCGCTGGCTGGCGGCCCAGTCGCAGGTCGACCCCGCCCGCATCGGCCTGTGGGGCGGGTCGTACGGCGGCTACCTGACGGCGCTCGGGCTGGGGAGGAACTCCGACCTGTTCGCGACGGGTGTCGACCTGCACGGCGTGCACGACTTCACCGTGGACGGAGGACGCCGCTTCGGCCGGGGCGAGTGGCGCTACGAGCTCGGCGAGGAGGAGCTCCAGCGCCGCGCGGACATCGCCTGGCAGTCGTCGCCCGTGGCGTGGGTCGGCTCGTGGCGATCGCCCGTGCTGCTCATCCAGGGCGACGACGACCGCAACGTGGACTTCCACCAGACGGTGGACCTCGCGCAGCGCCTGCGGGCACAGGGCGTGCCCTTCGAGGAGATCGTCATCCCCGACGAGATCCACGACTTCCTGCGGCACGCGAGCTGGCTGGAGGCCGACTCGGCCACCGCGGCCTGGTTCGACAAGCAGTTCGGGGGTGCGGGTCGCTGAAGAAGGGGAGTGCCCCGCGCACAGGGGGCTTACGCTGCTCAGAGTAGGAACGACGACGAGTCGTAGCATGAGCTACGGCGAGAAGGAGAGGCGACCTATCAGCAGCGTGACCCCCCTGTGCCCATCGCGCTGCGACATGCGACATATGAACGTACATGTTCTCGGGTTGGGGCGGCACGCCACCAACGCGAGGTGCTCCCCTTCTCCAGCGACCTGCCAGGTGAGGGTCCGCTTGCACCAGGCGAGCAGGGCGGTTCTACTCCCTTCCTGTACCGTCAACGATCCGGAGAACCCATGAGATATGGCATCCCCCTCCTCCTGCTGGCGACCGCTTCCCTGGCCGCCCCCGCCGGGCTCGCAGCGCAGAGCGCCCTCCCGCGAACCCACACCCCCGAGCCGACCGTGGCGGCCATCACGCCCGGCGACCTCATGACCCGGCTGTACATCTTCGCCGACGACTCGATGCAGGGGCGGGAGGCGGGGACGATCGGCAACGTCAAGGGAACTGACTACATCGCGGCCGAGCTGAAGCGCATCGGGCTCGAGCCCGCCGGAGACGACGGCACGTACTTCCAGACCGTCCCCTACAAGACGCGCGCCCTCGACACGATGTCCGTGATCGCCGTGGGCGGCGCCCCGCTCCGCCTGGGGCGGGACTTCCTGCCCGTGAGCCGCGAGCCCTCGAAGCTGACCGGTCTCCAGGTGGTGTACGGCGGAACGGCGTCGGAGACCGGCGCCGCGATCACGCCCGAGCAGGCGCACGGCAAGCTCGTGGTCCTCGGCGCCGAGCCGAACGCGAACACGCGCCGCATGCGCCGGTTGGGCGTTCCGGGTGCCGCCGCCGTGGCGCTCGTCGGTCTGGACCAGCTGCCGCAGGGTTTCCGCGGGTACTTCACGCGGCCACAGGGCTTCGTGGACGATCCCGCCGCCCCGAGGGACGAGGGTGGGACGCCGGTGCTCCTGGTGTCCGACGCCGCGGCCGCCCGGATGTTCTCCACGCCCATGGACCAGCTGCAGCCGGGCGCGACGGGGGGGACGGTGGACGTCGATCTCCGCTACGACGTACAGGACATGCCCTACCCGTCGCGCAACGTCGTCGGGATCATCCGTGGTAGCGACCCCGCGCTGCGCGGCGAGTACGTGGCCATCGGCGCGCACAACGACCACATCGGCTTCAGCCAGAGTCCGGTGGCGCACGACTCGCTGCGCATCTGGAACCACGTGGTACGCCCCGAGGGCGCCGACTCCCGCGGCAACGAGGCCACGCCGGAGCAGCAGGCCGAGGTGAACGAGCTCCTGGCGGAGTATCGGGCGGCCCATCCCGCGCCGGTGCGCATGGACTCCATCTCCAACGGCGCCGACGACGACGGATCGGGCTCGGTCACGGTCCTGGAGATCGCCGAGGGGATCGCCGCGATGAACCCGAGGCCGAAGCGCTCGATCCTCTTCGTGTGGCACGTGGGCGAGGAGAAGGGGCTGCTGGGCTCCCGCTGGTTCACCGACCATCCGACGGTGTCACGCGACTCCATCGTGGCCCAGCTCAACATGGACATGGTGGGCCGGGGCGACGCGGACGACGAGACCGGCCATTCCATCGACGGCACGGCGCTGCACGGCGGGCCGAACTACGTGATGCTCGTGGGCTCACGCCGCCTGTCGACGGAGCTCGGCGACCTGGTGGAGCAGGTGAACACCGAGGACGGGCACGACCTGCGTTTCGACTACGCCTTCGACGTCGAGAACCATCCGTCCAACATCTACGGGCGGAGCGACCACTACGAATACGCGCGCTACGGCATCCCGATCGTCTTCTTCACCACGGGGCTGCACTCCGACTACCACCAGGTGACCGACGAGCCGGAGTACGTCGACTACGACCACATGGCGAAGATCGCGAAGCTCGTGGAGGACGTGGCCGTGCACGTGGCCGATCTCGATCACCGGCCGAAGGTGGACCATCCCATCGCCGATGGCGCCGCCGGCGGCGGGGGACGGTAGCGCCCCACACCGATCCCGGGGATTGCGAACATGAAGAGCGTCCGAAGCAGCTTCGCCCTGGCCGTCCTGATACTCCCCTGCGTGGCGCCGCGCGCCGCCCGCGCACAAGAGGACGTCGCGAGCCGTTACGAGGTGCGCGACGTCATGATCCCCATGCGGGACGGCGTGCGCCTCAACACCAAGATCTTCGTCCCGAAAGACCAGGCGGGCCCCCTCCCCTTCATCCTGGAGCGCACGCCCTACGGCGTCGCGGGGGCGGCGGGCAACTTCTCGAGCTACATGAAGGACCTGGCCGAGGACGGCTACATCTTCGCCTTCCAGGACATCCGCGGCCGCTTCGGCTCCGAGGGCCAGTTCGTGATGCAGCGGCCCGCGCGGGCGCCCGGCGACACGACCTCCCTCGACGAGGGCACCGACACCTGGGACACCATCGAGTGGCTGCTGGCCAACGTGCCGAACAACAACGGTCGCGTCGGCATGCTGGGGATCTCCTACCCGGGGTGGACGACGATCATGGGCGCCCTCGAGCCGCACCCCGCGCTGAAGGCGATCTCGCCCCAGGCATCGCCCGCGGACATGTGGCTCGGCGACGACTTCCACCACAACGGCGCGTTCCGCCTGAGCTACGGCTTCGAGTACGCGGCGATGATGGAGACGTCGAAGGAGACCGAGCAGTTCGCCTTCGACCGCTACGACACGTACGACTGGTACCTGGATCTCGGCTCTCTCGCCCACGTGAACGAGCGCGTGCTGAACGGGAAGATCCCCACGTGGAACGACTACGTGGCGCACCCGGACTACGACGCCTTCTGGCAGCGGCAGACGATGATCCCGCACATCCGCTCCGTGAAGGTGCCGACGCTCAACGTCGGCGGGTGGTGGGACCAGGAGGACTTCTATGGGCCGCTTCGCATCTACGAGGCGCTCGAGCGCTTCGACACGGCCGGCATCAACTACCTGGTCGTAGGACCGTGGAACCACGGCGGCTGGTCCCGGCGGCCCGGCGACGCCCTCGGCCCGATCCCCTTCGGGAGCGCCACGTCCACGTACTTCCTCGAGCGGGTGCAGGCGCCGTGGTTCGCATACTGGCTGAAGGACGAGGGGACGCTCGACCTTCCCGAGGCGCTCACCTTCGAGGCGGGCGCCAACGCCTGGCGGCGGTGGGACGCGTGGCCGCCGAAGGGCGACACCGAGGAGCGGAGCCTCTACTTCCGCGCGGACGAGCGGCTGTCGTTCGAGCCGCCCGCGGCGTCCGAGGCGGATCCCTTCGACGCGTACGTCTCCGACCCCGCTCATCCGGTGCCGTACCGGCACCGTCCGGTCCAGCAGACCTACGGCCCCGGCTCGACGTGGCGCACCTGGCTGGTGGAGGACCAGCGCTTCGTCGACGACCGGGCGGACGTGCTGTCGTGGGAGAGCGACGTGCTCGACGAGGACGTGACGATCGCCGGCGAGGTGGTCGCCGACCTCTTCGCCGCCACCAGCGGCTCCGACGTCGACTGGATCGTCAAGCTCATCGACGTCTACCCCGAGAACTACCCGGAGGACTGGGCGCTCGCGGGCTACCAGCTCATGGTGTCCAACGAGGTCTTCCGCGGCCGCTACCGTGAGAGCTTCGAGCACCCCGAGCCCGTCGTGCCCGATTCGCTGCTCGCCTACTCGTTCTCGCTGCACACGCAGGATTACACGTTCCGGAAGGGACACCGGATCATGATCCAGGTCCAGAGCACCTGGTTCCCGATCATCGACCGGAACCCGCAGAAGTTCGTGCCCAACATCTTCCAGGCGAGCGACGCCGACTTCCAGCCCTCGCGTATTCGCGTCTATCGCGACCCGAGCCACCCGTCGCACCTGAAGATCCCCGTCGTGCGACGCAGGGCTTCGTGAGCGGGGAGGGCGGCGACCTCCCGGAGTGGCAGCACGACGCCGCGACGCTCCCCGACGGGGGGTGGGACGCGGCCGTGGTCGGCGGGGGGCCCTCCGGGTCCACCGCCGCGCTGCATCTCGCCGCCACCGGTCACCGGGTGCTGCTCCTGGAGCGGCACGCCTATCCCCGGGACAAGGCGTGTGGGGACCTGCTCATCCCGGACGCACTGGGAGCCCTCCGCCGCGCCGGGCTCTTCGATGCCGTCGCCGCAGAGGCGCGCCCGGTCACCGAAGCGGTGATCTCCAGCCCCTCGCGCATCGAGTGGTCGATTCCGGGGGAATATCTCGTCCTTCAGCGACAGCGCTTCGACACGCTCCTCGCAGAAGGCGCGGCGGCGCAGGGCGCTACCGTCGCCCGCGGGCGCGTGGAGCGGGTCGTGCCGCGAACGGACGGAGGTGTCGACGTCCACGTCCGTGACCGCGCGCGCCCCCTGGAGGGACGCATGGGGATCATGGCGACGGGCGCCGACGTCTCGCTCATCGACCAGCTCGGCATGGTGGAGCGGGCCGCGCCCACCGCCGTCGCGGTGCGCGCCTATGTGCGCTCGCCGGCCGAGATCGAGCCGCTGGTCATCTCCTTCGATCGCGAGATCGTCCCCGGCTACGCGTGGATCTTCCCGCTGCCGGACGGCGAGTACAACGTCGGCGTTGGGGCGTTGTACGATCCCACGGAGCCCGCGCGCCACGACCTGCGCGCACTCTTCGACATCTTCTGCAGCGAGGTCCCGGACGCCCGCCGGCTGATGGACGCCGCAGAGGAAGTGACGCCACTGCGCGGGGCGCGCCTGCGCTGCGGGCTGGCCGGCGCCCGCGTTCGGGGGCCCGGCAACGTCCTGGCGGTGGGCGAGCAGATCGGCACGACGTTCCCCTTCACCGGGGAGGGGATCGGCAAGGCGATGGAGACGGGCGAGATGGCCGCGGAGCAGGTGGCGCTGGCACTGGAGACGGGCGATCCCGCCCCGCTGGACGCGTATGCCGAACGTCTGGAAAGGGAGCTCCGGCCACTCTACCACGGCTATCTGGTGGCGCAGCGCTGGCTCGGCCGCCCCTGGCTGAACGACCTGATCTCGCGGCGCATGCGCCGGGGCGGGTGGATGGCCGATGCGGCGCGGGGCATCGTGTCGGAGACCGTGGACCCCGCCGAGGTCTTCTCCTGGCGCGGGCTGCTGCGCTCGGTGGTGAGCTGAGGCCCGTCAGCCTATGGCGGCGCTCCGTGAGCCGACCCACGCCGGGTCACCGTTCCCGCGCGTCCCGACGGGCCGACCCCCACCATGATCCCGAGACGTCGCGTCGGTCGGCTCACTTGCTTCCCCCGGTGGCGGCAAAGGTCACGGCGTATTCGAGTTGCCGGTCGTGGCCGGCGGCGATATCCGCCTCCGACTGGGTGACGCGAACATCCGGCGGCACGCCGTTCCACTCGATGAGGACGCCGTCGTAGCGGAGCACGCATCCCGTGGGAATGTGGATCAGGATATCACTCGGAAGGGTGTAGTCACCCGGCATCTCGTCGCGGTCGTTGCAGCCGGCGCCCCCGGTGGTGTCGCCCACCAGGGTCACCGTGGGAAGCTGTTTCATGGTCTCGGCCAGGATCTCCGCGGCACTGATGGATGCACCGTTGATGAGAACGACGACGGGATTCGTGTAGGTGGCGTGGCTCGCATCGGGTTGAATGGGATCCCACGGCTCGAACGGTACGCCGTCCGCTTCCACGCCCTGGACCCAGGTGAGGGTGGACGTGATGAAGCAGCTCACCACTGCCGCCACGTTCTCCTGGTCACCGCCGTTGTTGTCACGGACGTCCAGGATGAGTGCCCTGGCGCTCCGCAGAACGTCGCTGACTTCGCCGAAGTGATCGGCCACGGCCCGAGGATCGAAGCTGGCGATGCGGATGTAGCCGACCTCGCCGCCGATGGTCCCGTACTCCACGGCTCCGCCTCCCACCCGTTGCAGCGGCGCGTCCAGGTACGCCGGAACGAGTTGGGCGTCGAACGTGTGTCGGTCCCGGAGAAGCCGGGTCGGAATGTACGGGTAGAGCAGGCCGCCACCGGGAGTCGCGAGGTACAGGTGACCGTCACGGGGCACGGCCAGAAGGTCGCTCAGCACCTGGCGGATCTCGTCACCCTGGGCCGCCTCGGCCCGCGGGCGATACGCGGCGTAGATGGAGTCCCAGTCGATCCCTTTCTCCTCAAAGTCGGGATAGACGGAATCCACCCACCTCCAGGCCGCCTCGAAGTCCGCGACATTCGTGTCGCCGGGGGGAGCCGAGACCAGGAGCGTGTCGCAAGCCCCCGCGCCCGCCAGCAGCGCAGCCACAGCCACCGCGCAGAATCCACGCCCGGAGGTAGTCATGGAGACACCGTCACCTGGACGAACAGGTTGTTGCCGGCCGAGGCCAACTTGTCCCACGAACGGATGCGGAGCACGGAGAGTTCGCAGCCGACGCCCACCGACACGTGGTCCAGGACCGAATAGCGCGCATCCAGGCTGAGGGTGGAGCTGAACCCCTTGAGGGGTGTGAGCAGTCCCACGGGGGACTCGTCTTCGCCCACGAGATCCACCATCCGCAATGCCAATGACAGGACCGTGGTGCGCAGGTCGCCGGCGACACGCAGGCGGCGGGACACCGGCAGGACCGCCTGGGCGTTCACTCCTGCGGAGAGCAGTGCCGCGAAGGAGACGATCAGATCGAAGGCGTTCCCGCTCACGGCTGGCTGGTTCACGTACAGCGAGAACCCGCCGGACGGCCCCAGGAAGAGCTGGCCATCCCGGGAAAGGAGCCTGAATCGCCCCACGCGGTGGAAGTAGTCCACGTTCAACTCCGCGCGGTCGATCCGGGCGGACACGGTGTGGTTCGAGATCTTGTCGGAGCCGTCGTATGCGAACGCCAGCCGGTACCCGCTGCCGTGGTCGACGTGGGTCCAGGACCCGTTTAGGTACGACAACGTACCCGCGTACCGCTCACGGGAGATGTAGTCGTCGCGCACCGCGTAGGGACCCGTTCCCAAGGCCAGGCTGAAGCCAGATCGGATTGCCTGGCGCTCGGTGTCGACGGCCTGTCCAGCGAGGCCTCGCTGGCCACACACCTGGGCCGCGAGAAGCACCACGAGCATCTCGCCGACCAGCCCCGGAAGCCCCCCTCGGCGTCCTGCGTTGATCCCGCTGGATGTCGTCTTCATCGTTCTTCCGTCCCTCTCCTCCAGGGTTGCACCGTGCGGGGCTGCCTGGCGTACATGCCACGCTTCCGGTGGCGGCGAGGAGCGCTTCGACTGCGTGGCACGCACGCCGCCCGCGTACCCAACGCTCCGGAGCACGGGACGCTACCGAATTGCACGTCGGGGGGTGTGCCCCCGGGCCCGGGGAGCGGGAACTCGAGGTGGCGGCGGGTCCGTTACTACTCGAGGAACGCCCGGACGCGGTCGAAGAAGTGATCCTCGTAGTCGGCCAGGCTGATGCCCAGCCTGTCTTCGAACGCGGTTGCGAAGGGAATCCCCTTCCCCACGTCCAGGAAGATGTCCCGGACGCTCGCCTTCGCCTTCCCCGCCCCCGAGGGGGCGAGGAGGTACGTCACCGCCAGCTCGAACATCGGGTAGTAGTAGTACGCGATGAGCTCAACGTCGGGGTAGTGATACTGGTGCATCGCGACGGGATTCAGCGCTCCGTACTTGCCGACAAGTGAGTCGAGCCGCGCCAGATCGTGGATGCTGCCTCCCGCGGTGCCTCCCGAGACATACTCCGCGATTCCCTCGGTCAGCCACGCGTCGGTGAGATCCGGGTCGTCCGAGCCCTGCAGCAGAAACTGAATCGCGTGCATCAGCTCGTGCTTGACCACGCCCTTGTAGACGTCGAGCTGGGTGTTCCCCGCACTCGCGCGCCGGGGATTGTCCAGCGAGTAGATCATGACGCCGCCGTAGTATGCCCGTCCTCCCCAGTCCGACTCGTAATGGTCCTTGTAGGCGTAGATGTCGATCTTCGATTGACCCGGCGGGAAGTGGTACAGCGTGTCGCTGCCGATGTCGAAGTCCCGGCGCAGCGAGGTGAGCAGCTCCTCGCCGATGGAGGCAAGCTCCACGCGGGCGTCGAGGTCCGCGGCATCGCTGTAGACGATGAAACGCTCCGATTCGTAGGGGGCTCCATCGTGGGGCCACCTGTACCCCGTCCGGTACCAGGAGCCGCTGTCCACCATCTGGGCCGGGGCCGTGGACGACCCGCCACAGGCGGCCAAGCCGAGGAGGAGGACGACGCCCCGTCGCCCGAACGGCACACGGGGGTGGCGGCCGAGGACAGGGGTCATGTCGCCTCCAGGCGCGGTGGTCGTGACGAGGTACCGGTCGAGGACAACACGACGGCCGCCGGCCCCTCATACCAACGGCGGACTCCCTCCGGGAGCCTAGTAGAAGGGTACGCGGAAAGGGGAGCACCCCGCGTTGCGCATGGCGAGCCCGGTACGTCCGCCCCTCTCCGGCGTTCTATCGGTGGAGTCGCAGAACCAGCGTGTGAACGTCTCGTACGTGGCGGATAGCCCCTCACGGCGCGCGGCCTCCATCTCCTTCGCGTAGCGCATGATCTCCACGCTGTGCGGCTGGAAGCAGGACAGCCCGGAGCTCGCCAACATCAATCCGGCGACGCGGTCGGGATGGGTGACGGTGAAGTCCATGGCGATCTGCCCGCCCATGGAGAGCCCCACCAGGACGGCCCGGGGGATCTTCAAAGCGTCCAGGAGTTGCCCCAGGTCCTCGTGATCGGAGAAGGGCACCCAATCGCTGACCGACCGTCCGTGGGACCGCACGTCGTAGCTGATCCACAGCCGCGTGGGGGCACACGCGAACGACTGGTGCGCGACGGGAATACCGACGCCGATGGCGGGACTGTCAGCCGGACCGGGCGCGGTGCCGGGTCAGAATCGGAGGCGCAGCCCGAGCGTCGGGAGGAACGGCACCAGGTTCTCCGCGTCCGTCGGTACGGTGACCGCCTGGCCGTCGATGAAGCGGCCGGAATACGCGTACGCGTCCCGGTTGCGCCGATTGTAGACGTTGATGAGATCGGCGAACGCTTCCAGTGTCCCGCGTCGGAACTGGAAGGTGCGCGTCGCTCGAAGGTCCAGCCGGTGATAGCCGGGCAGCCGTTCGGCGCGGAGCGGTCCGTATTCTTTCGTCCAGAACAGCGAGCCGTCCGCAGTGTGAGCGGCGGCGTAGGTCCACGCCGTCGCCGGCCACCCCGTGTGGAAGACCCACGCTGCAGCCAGGTGCCACTTCTCATTCGGCGTGAAGGCGACCTGAAGGTCGACGGCGTGCCGTTGGTCACGGGCGCGCGGGACCCATGGGGCTGCCAGACAGATCGGCCTACTCGAGCAGGGCTCCTCATGCCGGATCTCGTCTTCGGCCTTCGCCAGCGCGTAGCTGGCCGCCACGTTCCAGCGCGGGCCGGGCGCCCATTGCGCGTAGAGCTCGATACCTCGCTCCCGACCCCGGCCGGGATCGATGCGTAAACGGTCGCCAAGCCGTTCCGCGAAGTAGTTGGAAAGCTCCTGCTCGAGTGAGATGAACCTGGGTTGCTGGTTCGAGATGCTCCGGTGGTACGCCTCGAGGCGCACACTCATCTGCGCATCGATGCGCCGCTCGAGGCCGAGGGCGAGGAGACTCGACCGCTCCGAGGGCCAGTAGCGAGTCTGCCCGCTGCCCACCTCCAGCTCCCCGATCTCCTGAGACTGGTAGTAGCGGCCCGCGCTCGCCTGAAGGGTGGTACCACTACCCAGAGAGATGGAGGTCTGAGCTCGAGGCGCGAAACGCGATTCATCCACCTGGGACAAGCGGTCGTAGCGCACACCCAGCTCCGCGGTCAGCCGGCCCACACGTCCTCTCGCCGCCGCATACGCGGACAGCCGATGGCCACTCGGCCTCAGCGCCACGGTGAGCGTGTCCGTGCGAAGCCGGACCACGCCGTCGGGCGCGAACGTGGGCGTCGCCGTGCGCCCGGCGTACGTGAAGTCGGCGGTTCCGCGCATCACCTCGGCGCCCAGCCGGAGGAGCAACCCGGGGGCAACCTCCAGGTCCACCTGCTCGCGCATCCCGCCGAAGTCGAAGCCGCGCCGGTCGCTCACCGCGATCTGCTCCGGAGATCCCACCGTTCCCCGGTCCTCAACGTTGCCCACGCGATTCCGGGCGACCCTCCCGAACCAGAGCTGCGCACTCGAGGACGCTGCCTTCCCCACCCGCGCATCCCACGTGATCCAGCCGTAGCCGCTGCTCCATCTCGACCGCATGCGGCCCCCTTCGATCCCCGGTCCCGCCGTGACTCCGTCGGGGTCCTCGACATCGAGTTTGAGGTCGTCGTGTGCTCCGAGCACGTGAACCGTCAGGAGCTGCCCCGGCGCCGGCTCCCAGGCCACCTTGCCGAATACGTCGTAGAACGCCGGGGAGAGATGTTCCGCGATCCTGGGAAACAGCAGCCCGCGCCGAGCCGAGACGAGCCAGCTCCCTCTGCCGGCGTCGAATCCACCCTTGCTCATCAGCGACAGATGGCTGAGGCTCAGGTCGCTTGCCGTCTGGGCGGGCCCAACCGCCGTCGCCGACTTCATGTCCAAGACCGCCGCGCCCCGGGGCCCGTCCTCGACCCCGAAGCCACCCGCCTTCAGCTCCACGCCCGCCAAGGTGGCCAGGTCTACTATGCCCAGGACCCCTCCCCATTCATTCAGATGGAAGGGCTCGTAGAGCTCCAGCCCATCGAGACGGAGCGTCACGTCACGGTCCAGGCTGCCGCGGACGCTGAGACGCGCGGAGATGTCGTGCGATGTGACACCGGGCAGTCGGGTGAGTGAGCGGAAGACGTCCTCGACCACCTGGGGCATGGTCTCGATCTCCTCTCGGGTCATGGTCTTCACTGCACCCGGGGGAACGGACTCGAGGATCCCGAACGTGCCCGGAGTGACGATGATCTCGGGCAGGGGCACGGCGGCAAGGCGGAGTCGTACGTCGAGAGCGACCGTGTCTCCCGCCGTCACGGTCAGCTCCTCTATCCACGGTTCCCAACCGATCTCTGTCACCTCCAGGCGGTGGACGCCGGTCGGCACGTCCCGCAGCACGAACCTCCCGGACCGGTCTACTAGCGCACTCCGGCCCGTCTCGAGTCGAACCACCACGCCGGAAACCGGACCCCCCATTCCGGCGTCCGAGATTCTGCCGACGACGGTCCCGATGCTGGGCCTGGCCCGGGCCCGGGGAACGATGAGAATCCGAGATTGCGCCACGCGGAAGGTCAACCCGGTTCCGTCGAGCATCAGCTCCAGCGCGTCTCGAACCGTCCGGCCATCGCAGGGACACGAGACCGCCACCCGTGGCAGCAGGTCCGTACTGAAGATCAGCCCCACGGCCGCGCGCTCCTGCAGAAGGCGGAGGGCCTCCTCCAGAGGCGCGCGTTCGACGTTGACGCGGGCGGGCCGATCCAGTGCCGACTGCGCCGATGCGCGGCCAGCGGTGACAAGGACCACCAACAGCAGGAGTGCGGGCCACCCGCGGACGCCCGTCACCACACCGCTCGCACGCCGAACGACGACCACGCTGCGTGCGACCATGTCTCCCTGGAAGTCTCCCTGGATCATCGGGCCGTGGGAACTTCGGTACGGTGGATCCCTTCTCTCCTTCTGTCGAGGGGTCTCGCCTCGTCCGTCGTCTCCACCATCCTTCTCCACCTCCTTACACCACGAAACCCAGCGAAGGACGTCGTCTGGCTGACAAGGGGCGGGGGATCTGCCCCTCGTGCAACACCCGGCGTATGGCCGAGGTCGCCGCCCATCTCACCGACCACGTCCTGCCGCACCTGCCCGTACGGCAATGGGTGCTGTCCTGCCCAAGCGACTGCGCCCCCACTCTCCGACCGCGAAGGGCACCTGCATGGTCTCCTGCCCTGTCGGTCGGACTCTAGATCGAGACTCGCGATGATAAGGCCGGGGCGAACCTCGATGCTGAGGGGGGGAGCGATCGTACCACCGGTGATCAGCTGACCGCAGGGACGGAGATGGACGTCCACGGGAGGTTCTTCCTGAACCCCTCCGAGCCCCCTCCCGTAAGGTCCGGCATCCATTTCCTCGCAGTCATGGAAAAAAACGATGCCCAGAGGGGACTACCTGGGGGAATTCGAGCAGATGGTGTTGCTGGCCGTGGCCCGCCTGGAGGGTGAGGCCTACGGCATGGCCATCGTGCAGGAGCTCGCCCTGGCCACCGGCTCGGAGCCCGCGGTGGCGTCGGTGTACGCGGCCCTGGACCGGCTGGCACGGCGTCATCTGGTGAAGTCGGAGATCGGGGCGCCAACCCCGGAGCGGGGCGGCCGCGCCAAGCGGTTCTTCTCGCTCCTCCCCGCCGGCGTGGACGCCCTGCAGCGCTCCCGCCAGGTCCTGGCCACCCTCTGGGACGGGCTGAACCTGGACCCAGGCGCCCGGGCATGAGCCGTCGGCCGCACCCGCCCAAGCCGCCCGGGTGGGCGAGCCGCCTGCTGGCGGCCCTGCTCCCGTGGCAGTACCGCGACGAGCACCTCGGCGACCTCCACGAGGCCTTTCTACGGCGCGCCGCCTCGGCTCGGGCGGCACGGCGCTGGTACGTCCGGCAGGTGCTCCGGTCCCTGCCCGCCACGCTGCGCCTCCGCTATCAGACCCGCAACGACAACCCTTCCGGAATCCGTATGGAAACCTTCCGACAGGACCTCAGGTTCGGCATCCGCGCCCTCTTGAAGAGCCCCGGCTTCGCCATCGTCTCCACCCT
Source organism: uncultured Gemmatimonadaceae bacterium (assembly GCA_964591135.1). GTDB lineage: Bacteria > Gemmatimonadota > Gemmatimonadetes > Longimicrobiales > Gaopeijiaceae > SZUA-318. Next base: position 19,261 of record CAZPZU010000055.1, read on the forward strand.
CACGCTGGCGCTGGCCATCGGGGTGAACACCTCCATCTTCAGCCTGGTAAGCGCCATCGTGTTCGCGGACCTGCCCATGCGGGACACGCAGACCGTGGCGCTCATCCGGACCGCCAACGCGGACCTGGACATCGAGCAGGGAAGCGTGTCTCCGGGAGACTACCTGGATCTGGTGGAGCGGGTGCGCAGCTTCGAATCCCTCTCGGCCCTCACCGAGACCCAGTGGGTGCTGACCGGCGGTGACGCTCCCATGCGGGTGGAGGGGCTTCAGTTCACGGCCGGCCTGACGGAGACCTGGCACCTCCCACCCATCCTCGGGCGGAGCTTCGCCGCGGGGGAGGACCGGGAGGGAGCACCGCCGGTGGCGATGATCACCAACGGATACTGGCACGACCGGTACGGCGGCCGCTCCGACGTGCTGGGCAAGACGATCCGCCTGGACGGCGTCGAACACACCATCATCGGCGTCACCGATCCCGGGCTGGAGTTCGCGGATTTCCGCCGCGCCCAGGTCATCACGCCGCTTATCCTGAACCACGCCGATCCCAACCGGAGCACCCGCTACCTGTTCGTCGCGGGCCGTCTGGCCCCCAGGGTCTCCCAGCAGGCGGCCACCGCGGAGGTGGACCGCGTCAGCGCCGACCTGGCTCGTGAACATCCCGTGGAGAACGCCGGGTGGCGGATCTGGGCCAAGCCCATGCGCGACTCCCTCCTGGACAAGCAGGGCAACACCATCCTCCTCTTCCTGCAGCTCACCGTGGGCATGGTGATCCTCATCGCGTGCGCCAACGTGGCCAACATGCTGCTGGCCCGTGCCACCGCCCGGGCCAGGGAGATCGCGGTACGCTCCGCGCTGGGCGCCGGCCGGGGGCGTCTGGTGCGCCAGCTCCTCACCGAGAGCCTCATGATCTCGGTGGCCGCGGCGGCGCTGGGTCTCGGCTTCGCCTGGGCGCTGAACAAAGCCCTCGTCCTGATCTCCGCGGGCCAGGAAGCGGTGTTCCAGATGGCGAAGCTCGACGGCAGGGTCCTGGAGTTCACCCTCCTGGTCTCCCTGGTGGCACCCCTGGCGTTCGGCCTCTTCCCCGCACTCCGGGCGTCGGCGAGCGGCCCCGAGGCCGCGCTGCGGGACGGACGCTCCGGCGACGGCGGGCGCGCCGGAAAGCGCGCCCGGGCGGCGCTGGTCACCGTGCAGGTGTCGCTGGCGCTGACGCTCATGGTGGTGGCGAGCCTCCTCACCCGGACCGTCATCAACCTCCAGACGCGCCCCCTGGGCGTCGACCCGGAGGACCTCCTCACGGTCCGCATCGACCTTCCGGACGCGGGCTACGAGAGCGCGGAGAGCCGGCGGATCTTCTTCAGCCAGGCGCAGGCGGCCACGGCGGGCGCTCTCTCCTCCGACCGGGTCGAGCTCGTCAGCGCCCTTCCCGGAATCGATGGGGGCAGGCGGCGCTCCTTCGTGGTGGAGGGGCGGGAGGTCGTCGAGGGGCGGGCGCAGCCGACGGCCCTGCTGGTGACCGTGTCCACGGGCTACTTCGACTACGCGGGCATGCCCGTGCAGGAGGGGCGCGGGTTCGCGGAGTCCGACGACGCCACCTCGCTGCCCGTGGCCCTCGTGAGCCGGGCCCTGGCAGACCGCTACTGGCCGGGGGCCAGCCCCGTGGGCCAGCGGCTCCAGGTGTCCGGCGAGAAAGAGTGGATCCAGGTCGTGGGGGTGGTCTCCGACGTGCGGAACGTCGCCGACACGAAGCAGGGCGCGCCGAACATCTACCTCCCCTTCACCCAGGACGCGCGCCAGGGCATGTACCTGGTGGCCCGCACGGCCACGCCGGCCGGCCTCGTCGCCGGCGCCGTACGCAGCGCCATCCGCGGGGTGGACGCGGACCAGCCCGCGGACGCCATACGCACGCTGAAGCGGGCGATCTACGAAAACGACGCGGACATGACCGCCCTCGTGACCCTGTTCGTCACCTTCGCCGTCTTCGCGCTGCTCATGTCCGCCATCGGCATCTACGGAGTCATGTCGTACTCGGTATCGCAGCGGCAGAACGAGATCGGCCTCCGCATGGCGCTGGGTGCCGAGCGGGGGAACGTCCGCCGGATGATCGTCTCCCAGGGAGCACGGCTCCTGGGCTGGGGGATCGCCATCGGGTTGTTGGCGTCGTTCGCCCTGACCCGCCTCCTCGCCAACCTGGTCTTCGAGGTCAGCACCGCCGACACGCTGACCTTCGTCGGCGTACCGGCTGTGCTGATCCTGGTGGCGCTCGTGGCGAACCTCGTGCCCGCGCGACGGGCCACGACGCTGGATCCGGCGGCGACGTTGAGGGCGGACTGAGGGCGGGATTCAATGCGTTCACGCGGGACCGGGCATCAGGCCGCACCGGCCCGGGCAAAGGGCCGTGGAGCGCGGTAGGAGCGCGCACGGTTCAGAAGAACCCTCGGCGGGTGGCGCTGAGCGAGGAGGCGTATCAGGCGCTCCTCGCGATCGCACCGGAGATGAATTGGCGCTTTCACGTCGCGCTGGTGCTCCCCCACGAGACAGGCCACCGGATGGGAGCCATCCGAGACTTGCGTTGGAGGGACGTGGATCTGGCCCAGGGCCGGATCACGTGGTGGGTCGAGCACGAGAAGACCGGTCGCGAGCACGTCACGCCCATGACGCCCCGGGCGCGCGGGGCCTTCGAGATAGCCCGCAGGCACGCGCCCGGGATAGGGGACGCGCCGGTCCTGCCGTCCCCGAAGGACCCCTCGCCGCCTTTAGGTCGCTATCTGGTGCGCGACCGGTGGGGCAACGCGGAGCGGCGCGCCGGGCTCGAGCGCAAGCAGGGCCGCGGGTCACCCTCACTGCGCCGGAAGTTCGCGACGGACGCAATCCCTGAGCACCTCTCGCTCCTTGCTCCGTTCCCGCGGGTGTCCGACCCGTAGGTCTCAGCACCGGCCATGGAGGGCCGTATTGCGGACCCATGGACCTGCTGGTCATCGGGGCCAGCGCCTGCGCGTTCCACAAGCCGCCCATGGTGCGGCTCCCCTGGTTCCTATGGCACCGATGTCTCCGTTCGACATGCAGTCCGTCAGAGCGGTGTCGTATCCTGCGCTCGTGGCCTGGCCGAAGCTCGCGTAGGGCGCGAGCGACGTGCGAAGCTCATCGACGCCTTGCGGGGTCTCGGGAGCGGTGACCTTGGTGTCGTCGCACGCCCCCAGGGCGATGGGGAGCGCTCTACCGGGGGCCCGGACTCCCCAGGGCCGTGAAGCAGGCGTTCTCCTTCTTGCGAGTCGGCAAGGTCAGCGCGACGAAGGGTCCGCCGCCATCCGGGCAACGGCCGAAGGAGGCCGCCTCACTCACCCCCCATGCGTACGAATCCACAGGCGCCCCGAATCGGCTGAAGAGATGGGCCTCACCGGCCGTCCCGAGGCCCTGGGGTAAGAGGCCTTCGTTGACGAGGACGAAGCCGAACGGGGGTATCGTCGCTGTCACAGGGATCGTGAAGCCCCGCGAAACGTCGCGCCCGGTGACGGTCCAGTTCGACAGGTCGATGGTATCGGTCGTCGGATTGTAGAGCTCGACGTATCCCCCGGGCCGCTCGGCGTTCGGGTAGATCTCGTTGATCCTGATCGGCGAAGCGACGACCGAGATCGTCCTCCCGTCCGCCTGGTCGCGGAAGGTCGCGGTGATCCGTGCCGTGCCGCGGGCGATGCCCACCACCGCCCCCGTCGTCGGGTTCACGGCGGCGATGTCCGGTGCATCCGAGGCGAATGCTGCCATCGCGCCGTCGATCGACGCGCCGCCACGGTCCATAACGACCGCGGCGGCGGTCGTGGTCTGGCCGACCTCGATTGAGCTCTCGACCAACGACATCTCTATGGTCGCCACGCTTCCGGGCACGAGCGGACTGAACGTATCGCAGCCCAGGGAGATCGCGGCCATCGTGAGCAACGCGACCACGTCACGTATGGAACACATGTTCACCTGCAGGGAGTTGGGGTCCGTCGACCAGCGAGCCGGAGTGTAGGAGCGGGAGGGCGTCCCTCCCATGACCGCACGTCCCGACCTTCTGCCCGAGCGTCCCGGCCGCTGCTGCGGATGCCCATGTCCTGGGCGTGGGCCAGGAGCGGCCCCTGGACGTGACGACGGGCGCGGTTGAGCCGTGAGCGCACGGTGCCCACAGGGACGTCCAGCGCGGCGGCGGCCTCCTCGTAGCTCTGTCCTTCCAGGTCCACGAGGACGAGAACCGAGCGATGTGGCTCGGCCAAGTCGTCCACGGCGGCCACGATAGCGGGGCGCACGTGGGTCCTGTCCAGGAGGTCGGCCAGACCGCTGTACCCGGGCTGGCCGGGTACCTTCGCCGAGGGCCGCGCCTCCTCGTCGTCCAGAAGTCGTTCGAGCCTGGCGCTGCCGCGGGAGCGCAGCTTGGTGAAGGTGTTGCGGCAGATGGTGAAGAGCCAACTCCGGCAGTTGGTGCCCGGGGTGAAGGTGTGCCACGCCCGGAAGGCACGAAGGAGGGTCTCCTGGATCAGGTCGTCGGCATCCACCCTGCTCCGGGCCAGGGAGAGAGCGAACCCCGCGAGACTGTCGAGATGAAGGAGGGCGCTCTCCTCGAAATCCTGCGCGTCGCCGCTGCCTCCCGGACGTTGGCTCGTGGGGTCTCCGGAGGTGAAACGGATGGCGGATGGGACCGTGGGCATATGGATCGCTTCGAATGGAGGTGGTCGGCTGGTTCGTGCCTCCACGTTACGCGAGGTCCGGAATGCGCTGAATGACTGCGCGTCCGAATCTGATGATCGGGGGTACGAGGGTCTCGCGTGTTCCTGCTCACCCATTGCGGCGGCTCGCCCGCATCCGGAGCCTCGTGGATCCCCTGTCCGATGTGCTCCGTGCCGTGAGGCTCAGCGGCGCGTTCTTCTATTCCGTCGAGGCGACCGCACCATGGCGCATCGAGGTCGTGCCGGCAGCCGAGCTCGTGCCGCGGATCCTGCCCGACGCGGAGCACCTCATCTCCTACCACATCCTGACCGACGGACGCTGCTGGGGCGGGCTCATCGGCGAGAACCCGGTGGAGATGCTGCCCGGCGACGTCCTGGTCTTCCCACATGGCGAAGGCCACCGCATGTCGGACGGTCCGGACGAGCGTGCTCCGCTGGAGCGCTATGGCTCGACGCCGGCCCGGTACCCGAGCACGTTACGGCTGGGGCCCGGCGGGGGCCCGGCGGCCACCTTCGTCTGTGGCTTCCTCGGCTGCGATCGCCGGCCGTTCAATCCGCTCCTGAGCAACCTCCCGCGTCAGATCCTCATGCGCGGGCTCGACCGTGGGTGGCTCGCCACCTTCACCCAGCACGTGGTGGAGGAGTCGCGGGTCGGACGCGCGGGCGCGGATTGCGTGCTCACGCGCCTGGCCGAGCTGATGTTCATCGAGGTCCTCAGGCTCTACCTGGAGTCGCTGCCGGAGGGACAGACTGGTTGGCTCGCCGGCCTGCGTGACCCCACGGTGGGACGTGCTCTCGGCCTCCTGCACGCCGACCCACGCCGGGCATGGACCCTGGAGGCGCTGGCGCGCGAGGTTGCGGCGTCACGCTCGAAGCTGACCGAACGTTTCACCGCCTACGTCGGCCAGCCTCCCATGCGGTACTTGGCGCAATGGCGGATGCAGCTCGCCGCCGGGCTCCTGTCGCGGAGCGGGGCGAAGGTGGCGGCCGTGGCCTCCGCGGCCGGCTACGATTCGGAAGCGGCGTTCAGCCGGGCATTCAAGAGATCCGTGGGTATGGCGCCTGGCGCCTGGCGCCGTAAGGCGTCTCCGTCCCCTGCGCTCGGTTCCGGCATGGACGCGCAGGGTGCTGCGATGCCGGGCCCCCTCGATTCAGATATGTCCTGAACGACCGGCGCAATCCTGGAACTCCCGCTCGGTGTCTGGACTTCGTCGTCGTCCAGATCCAATCGAACCGGGGGGAGGCGCCGTCCATGCGCACCAGATCTTCAGTCGCAGCATCGTGGGGCATCGCGATCACCGCTTTGGCGGTGGGCCACGGCCCACCCACGGTCGGGGCGCGGGAACTGCACGTCGACATGGGCGCCTCGAGGGTCGCCCGCTTCAGCTCCCGGACTCAGCTGGACGCCTTCGAGGGGGCCACGGCGAGGATCGACGGCTACGTCCTTCTGCGTGGCGGGACGCTCTCGTCCGCCGCAGGGGACGACGGCGCGGAGATGTACTTCGAGGTCGACCTGGCGAGCCTGACCACCGGCATCGGGCTCCGCGACCGTCACATGCGCGACAACTACCTGGAGGTGAAGAAGTACCCCTACGCCTCCTTCCGGGGGAGGGTCGTCCACGTGGACTCGCGTGCAGACGGTGCGACGCAGGTCACGGCGACCGGCACGTTCACCGTGCACGGTGTCTCCACGGAGCGCGAGATCGCCTGCGACGTGGTGTCCGCCGGCGGAAGCTATGGGGCGAAGTGCGCGTTCGAGGTCCGGCTCGCGGATCACGGCATCGAGATTCCTCGGATCATGTTCCTGAAGGTGGCCGCCGAGATCCACGTCGATGTCGCGTTCACGGTCTCGACGCCGGAATCGCCGCCCCGCGAATCCCTGGCGCCCGAACGCGTCGGCCGGCACGCGTCGCGGTGATGGAACCGAGATCGAGCCGAGAGGCTTCGTCTCGCCACGCCAGGCAGCGTGCTCGGCGTTCTCAGCCCTTTCACGAGGTCAATCATGCGCTCCATCGGTCTTTCGATATTGACGATTCTCTCCATCGGGTGTGGAGGCGGGGACTACGGTACCGGCCCGCAGCAAGGTGGCACGAAGGTGGTCAACGCGGTCGGGGTGACCGCCTGGAATCCAACGGCCATCACCATCACGGCTGGCGACACGGTGACGTTCAACAACCCGGCCGCGATCGCACACAACGTGCGATTCGACGACGTGGCCGGCCGTCCGGGTGACGTGGCCGACTTTGCGTCGTCGTCGAAGGCGATCACGTTCCCAACGGCGGGGACCTACACCTACCACTGCGGGATCCATCCGGCCATGCAGGGAAGCGTGGTCGTCCAACCGTGACGCCCGTCGACAAGCGCCCCGCGTGCAGCCGTCCGGCTGACCGTGAGCGGCCCTTCGCAACTACCCTTTCTCAGGAGCCATCGTGATTCGTCGTTCAGAAAGACTCGCCGCCCGGATCGAAGAGGGCGCTGCCGGCCTGGCCGCGTTCGCCGAAGGTCTCTCCCCGGCGGAGTGGACCCTCCCCGTGGGCAATGGCAGTGGAGACCGGCGGTCCCTCGGCGTGCTCGTCCACCATGTCGCCACCCTCTATCCCATCGAGGTCGACGTGGCGCGAACCATCGCCAGCGGCGCGGCGGTCGTGGACCTGACGTGGGAAGCCATCGCTGCAATGAACGCCGAGCACGCTCGCGAACACGCCGGTGCGACCAGGGAGGTGGCCCTGGATCTCCTGCGCCGGAACGGTCACGAAGCGGCAGAGGCCGTTCGCGAGTTCACGGACGAGGAGCTGGACACCGCGGCGCCCTTCTCATTGAGCTTCGGTGCGCCCGTCACCGCCCAGTTCGTGGTGGAGGACCACGCGATGAGGCACAGCTGGCATCACCTGGCCCGCATGCGGCTCGCCGTGGGCCGCTGACCGTTCAGGATGGCAGCCACTGGTCGGTGATGGTCCTGCTCGTGCCCGGCGTGAGGCACGGGCAGGGCCACAACGCCGCATCCCTCCGTCGAGCAGGCGGAAACCGGCCGCGCCCATCACGGTGGCGCAGTCCGTGCGGCCATTGCCTGACAGGCCGCGCGTTGGCCAGGATCGTCGCGGCCGGCCTCACCCCTCGCCTCTGAGGGAGGTCATGGGTCCACCCGAGCCGCTTCGGCGGCGGGGAGGACGCACGCGACGACGGCGGATGTGACGGGGAGTGCGCACAGGGAGGCCGCGACCAGGGGACCGACCACGGACGTCTCGAAGAGAAGGGGAGCCAGCCACCGCGACGCGCCCGCGACGATGCCAGACCCACCGCCACGACGACGACGCCCGTGACGAGGCCGTGGCGGAGCACCAGGCGTCCGACGGATGCCGACGTCGCGCCCAGGGCCAGGCGCACGCAGATCTCCCGTCTGCGCTGGGCCACCCCGTACGAGACCACGCCGTAGACGCCCACCAGGGAAACCAGCAGGGCCAGCGCTGCGGTGAGAGTGAGCACCACGGCCCCCAGCCGCCATGGTCTCACCTGGTCGTCCACGAAGCTGTCGAGCCGCTCCACTTCGACGTGATTCACCGCCGGGTCGAGACCCGTCAGCGCGGACGCCAGCCGACTCCGCTCCGCCGCGGGATGGGGCGAGTCCGTGTGGTGACGCCAAGTTCCTAGCCCCGACGCCGGGCAGCTCGATGCATCCGGTGACGACACCGCGGCAGCCGAGTTGGTACCCGTCGGCGAGGGCCGCCGAGAGGGCGTGGTACTTCGCCGTTGCGCGACATACTACGGACAACGACGAGGCCATGCCCGATGAAGACCCCGAGAGTACGGCACCGGGAATCCCTCCCGGTGCGACGTCCTCGGATGGCGCGGTGACCCTCGTCGGAGCGCCATCCTGCGTACACGCCTGCGCCAGTAGCATCGCGCCGGCGCACACGATGCCGAACGACATGCTTCCCACGGGCGACGGATGAGAGCTGCGTTGCATCCTCATGGGATCCTCCTCTTCGGGGTGACGACCGACCGGGGCAGTCTTCGTGCGGTCGCAGGAGCAGAGGTTTGCCCGGTGCGGTGCCACACCCGCAGCGGCCCGGCGCCTGCCAGCGTCCGACGAGCCGGCCGGGTGGGTGGCCGGACCCTCGCGAAGGAGCGCGCGACGCGAGCGGGCGACGCGAGCCGTCCTCCGGATTCTCCTGCGCGCGATCCACACCCTCCGTCACGCCAGTCCCGGTGCGCCCATCGATGCCCGGCTCGGCGCCGTCAGCTTCCTGCACCGCTTCGGCTCCTCCCTCAATTCCCATCTCCACTTCCATCTGGTCGTCCTCGACGGCGTCTTTTCCCGAGGCGACGACGGCCACAATCGTGAGGCTCTCTTCCACGAAGCGACGCTCCTCCAGCCCGATCACTGGAGCCGGCTCCAGGGCGTCCTGGCCATCGGGGCCGAACGGGGCGCGGTCATGGCGGGGCCGTGATCCGGGCCGGCATGCGTCCCGCGATCGTGGGCCTGGGGTGCGGGGTGGTGTTCGCCTTCCTTGGCGCCCGCATCCTCACCGTGGTGCTGGTGGGCGTCAGCCCCGTGGACCCCCTGGCCTTCGCCGGCGGAACGTCCATACTCCTTGTCGCCGCCCTGGTCGCCAGCTTCGTGCGGGCGCGCCGGGCGCTGGGGATCGATCCCATGAAGGCGCTTCGGGAGGAGTGAGGTCGTCGTCCCGTCACGCGCCCGTCGCAGAGGAGGAGACCATGTCCGTCACGAGCCGTCTCGCCGCCCTTCCGTGCTGCCTCTTGCTCCTCGCGTCGTGCGCGCCCTCCCCCGACCTCGCCGCGCTTCGTTCGCAACTGCAGGAGGCCGACGGCCGCTATACCGCCGTCATGGATGCAGGCGACGTGGGGGGCATCGTGTCCCTCTACGCCACGGACGCCACCCGCTATCCCCCCGACGGGGAGCCGGCGGGCGGACCGGAGGCCATCCGGGCCTTCGCCGAGCGGGTCTCGGCCATGGCGGGCTTCCACCTCACCGCCAGCCCCGTGACTATGGACGTGGCCCGGGGGGGCGACATGGGGTACACGCTGAACCTCCTGGAGCTCACCTTCGCCGGACCGGATGGCGCGCCTACCGCCGAGCACCTGCGCGACTTCCACATCTGGAGGCGGGAAGCCGACGGAGCGTGGCGCATCGTCGAGGACATCTGGCAGGTGCTCCCGGAGCCCGACGCCCCCCAGGGCACGCGCTGACCTCCGGGGCGCCGACCATGCGAGCCGGCGCCCCGGCGTCAGGTTCCGTCCCCCCTCAGAACCGTCACCGCTTTCGGGCGTTCTGACCCGCTGCAGGGGTACGTCGGGGCCCGTCATCGCGGGCGCCGATCTGATGGAGGGGACCAACTGGTGACGCCCACCACCTCGACCGGCACAGCCTCGTCGTCCAACGGCCCGGCAAGATCGTCGACGTCGCGGAGGGCGGCCCCGCGAACGCGGACATCTGGATCGTGGACGAGGCCGGAGCGACCCCGCCGGCCAACCTGAAACCCGCTCCCCTACTACCGCGTGACGCTCACGGCGGAGTCGGTGTACGACACCGAGCCGGCCTGGGCGCCCGACGGAAGGAGCACCGTCTTCGTGCGCGACGAAGACGTCATCGACGGGCAGGGAAGCATCCGCCGGATGGACGAGTTCTACATGGTCCAACCCAACGCGCTCACCACGGGCGGAAGCCGCTCTCCTAGCTGGGGTCTGTGCGCTCCGTCACGCAACTGGCCTCCATGCTGAGGCAAGACGCGCGCCGGTGCCCGCGCGCGAGCCCGGCGGGGCATGTGCCCCGCCGGGCTCGACTTCTCCACAGGGCCGGCTCGGCACCGGCGGGCAGGGCGCGGCCCAGCCCCACGAACAACACCCGCTCCCTACGATGCTCCTTGGCCCAAGAGGGCGCTTCGAATACCTATTCGTTCGACCCGGCCGACATCGCCGGCCAGGCGATCGCCGGCGAGATCCTCGTGGGCAGCCTCCTCGAGGGACAGGGAGGAAGCGATCCCCTGTCGGCCGTGCTGGTATTCGCGAGCGGGGTGGCCACCGCCGAGT
>CAZPZU010000055.1:30016-34490 GCA_964591135.1 uncultured Gemmatimonadaceae bacterium
ACCTGGTGGACCGGGCAGTGCACACGGTCACCAAGGCCCTCGAGGAGGCCACCGCCGAGTTGCTCGCCATCCTGGCACGCCTGGATACGCCCTGGTGAGCGAGCCCCGCGGCGACCTTCGCGCCGCGGGGCTCGCAACGGTCATCGGAGGCGGTGCCTTCGGCGCGGTCGCCTTCGTGAAAGGTCTCCCGGGACCCAAGGGTTTCGTCGGCCTGGTTCTCGCTTCCGGAGCGTGTGTCGTGCTGGCGATGCTGATGGTGCGCAGGCGCGCATGACCGGCGCGTCCGCAAGGACACGTGGTCTCGCGCTCCCGATCCTCATGTTGTCGGGCGGATGCCAGGCGCCGTCGGACGCCGTGCCCCGGCCCTCCGACGCCGAGGTCGCAAAGGACGTCATCGCGCTCGTGAGGAAGGGCCTCGATGGGCTGCGCAGGGGAGATCCCACGGGAATCACCGACGCCTGCGCCGATGACGTCACCTACTACTCCGTAGAATTCGACTCGCTGCTCGTGGGGCGTGCGGCCCTGGTGGAGATGTACGGGCCTCCGACGGGAGAGACGTCGTACGACCACTTCGACCTCGTCAACCCGACGGTCCAGGTGCTCGATGACGTGGCCGTGCTGGCCTTCGACTTCGCGTCCTACACCACCGCCGATGACTCCCAGTTGAGGACGCGCTGGCGCAGCACCCAGGTTCTCCGGCGGATCGACACCCACTGGCGGATCGTCCACATCCACTGGACCCTCCTCGAGAACCGGCTGGGGTAGCGGCACCGGCCGTCCCGGGCGGGCCGGCGATTCGATGGTGGTGAAGCGGGGCGGGCGTCTGTGAGGCACGACGACGAGAACGACGAAGAAGCCTGCCAGGGACGCGGACGGCAAGCCGCCCGGTGCCCGGGCGCTGGCGCAGGTTCGTTCCCCCGCCTCGGATGCACCGTCACCGATACCACGGTGTGCTCGCCCCGGGGCACCCACCGCAGGTGGGTCGCCCGAGACCGCCCGGCCGTCGTCGCCATCGGCAAGCCCCCACCCGAGGCGCCCGTGCTCGCGCACACCGCACCGACCGGACAGCCAACCGTCCTGTCCCAACCCGAGACCGCCCGGTCCGCAAGCCCCGCCCCTATTCGTTGGGCCGTCCTCTCGCCCCTATCCCGGTAGAGCGCACTGCCGCACGTCCGGGATGTCAGATATATATGTCCTGTCGAGATCCACAAGGCGCAATATCGGACTTCTATGATATCTTGACGCCTCCCCCCCAACGGCATGATGCTTTCAAGAGGATGTATATGTCTGACCACGCACTCTGAGAGTGTGCATGGAACCTAAAAGTCTTGTGGAAGCCACGGATCCGGAGATCCTCGAAGTCCTGGGTCGCCGGCTGCGGCGCCTCCGCCGGAGCCGGGACCTCACCATGGCGGAGGCTGCCGAAGCGGCCGGCCTCTCCAGCAAGACCGTGTCCCGGGCCGAACAGGGGGAGAACCCCACTCTCCTCACCATCCTGCGCCTCCTGAGGGTATACGGCCGCATCGCGGCCCTGGACGATTTCATCCCCGAGCCCGCGGTCAGCCCCATGGCGCTCATCGGGAGGAGGAGCTGACGCGTGGCCGACGTCACCGCCTTCGCCGAGGTGCGGCTCTGGGGAGAGACGGTCGGGGCCGTGGCCGAGCTCGATGACGGGAGCATCGTCTTCGAGTACGCCGAGACGTTCCGGCGGGGCGGCTGGGACATCTCGCCCTTCCACCTCCCCCGGACGCTGCGGGGACCGGTCCGGTTCGAGGAGCTCCGGCGGAGGCAGGCCTTCCGCGGGCTCCCCGGCGTCCTGGCCGACATGCTGCCCGACGCCTTCGGCAAGCAGGTGATCCGGGCCTACTACACGGCTCGGGGACGGGTGGACCGGGCATTCTCGCCGGTGCAGCACCTCCTCTACGTGGGCACCCGGGGCATCGGCGCTCTGGAGTTTCACCCCCCGGAGGACGTCCCCGCCAGGGCCGCCGAGGCCGCCGCGCTGGAGGTGGCCGCGCTGGTGGCCGACGCCCGGCGCATCATCGCCGGCGACGTGGAGGTGGCCATCCCCGAGATCTACCGCATCGGCTCCTCGGCCGGCGGGATGAGGCCCAAGGCGGTGGTGCTCTACAACGGCGCCTCGGGGGAGATCCGCTCCGCCTTCGCCCCCGCAGAAGAGGGTGACATCGCCGCCATCCTCAAGTTCGACGGCGTGGGCGACGACGCCCCCGCGGGCACCCTGGGACCACCCCAGCCCTTCAACCGGGTGGAGGCCGCGTACGCCGCCATGGCCCGGGATGCCGGCCTGGACGTGGTCCGCATCCGGATGTTGGAGAGCGACGAAGGGCACGCCCACCTGGTCGTTCCCCGCTTCGACCGTCCCGGGCCCACGCCCCTGCACCAGCACACGCTCGGCGGGCTTCTCCACCTGGACTACAACGACGTGGGCGCCAGCAGCTACGAGGAATACCTGCGCACCATCCTCCGCCTGGGTATGCCGCCGGCGGCGATGCTGGAGGGGTACCGGCGGGCGGTCTTCAACGTGCTGGGCGTGAACCAGGACGACCACGTGAAGAACCTCTCCTTCCACCTGGACGCCGACGGCGCGTGGCGCCTCACGCCGGCCTACGACGTCACCTTCGCCCGGGGCGGTGAATGGACCGCTGCGCACCAGATGCGCCTGGCCGACAAGCGCAGCGGCGTCACCCGCGCCGACCTGGTGGAGCTGGCCCGCGCGTTCGGCATCCGGGCGCCCTCCCAGGTCGTCGACGAGGTGGCCGAGGTCGTAGCGCGCTGGCCGGCCTACGCCGCGGAGACGGGCGTGCCGCGGGAGGCGACCGACGGGATCGCCGGGGCGCTCGAGGAGCGGAGGCGGGAGGTGGGGTGAGGCCCACCTCCCTGCGCCTCGGAGCGTCAGGACGACAGCAGCTTCTCCACCCCATCGAGGAACGCCTCGCGATCGATGGGCTTCGTCGTCGGCCCCCGCGTCCAGCATGAGCCCCGACGGCGGCGACCTCGACAGCGGCGACCTCGACAACTGAAGGAGACGCTCTCTCGACCTGCTTATCGGCGTCCGCCTCTGCCCGCCCATCCGCCCATGGTCTCGGCCCCTGCGGCCATCCCCCCTCTCGTCTCTTCTTCACCTCGTCCTTCTGTCCGCCTTGCGCCTCAACCCTCCACGCTTGCTCCTCCTCCACCCGCTCCCTACGATGCTCCTTGGCGCCGAGGTCTTCTCCTGGCGCGGGCTGCTGCGGTCGGTGGTGAGCTGACGCGCCGGTGCCCGAAGGGAAGGGCGCGAGCTGCGGGTCGGTCATGACCTCGCGGTCGAAGCGCGTGCCCGACACCTTGGGCATGGAGATGGCGAGCGTGACCTGATCCGGATGCTCGCTGCGTACCCTGTCGAGCGCTTCCGTGCCGTCCACCGCGGTCAGCGTCTCGTAGCCGATGTCGCGCAGCAGCATCCCAGCTGTTCTTGGGGACGTTCGTCGCCGGGTGGGCGGCGCACGCGATGGAGCAGCGGGAGGAGGACCGTCCGGCGGGCCGAAGCGCGTGGAGTCAGGGCGGGCACGGACGGCACGCGGTTTGCCCGTGCGGGAGGGTGTGGGAGCGCGGCGTGGCGCCCCCGATTGGCACCGACCCCGAGGATCGACATTGACGCCGTTTCAGGCGAGGGCGATGGCTCCGCGGCGGTCGCACGCAGAGGACACTTGCGGTGGTCCCCCTCCTGCTCTTCGCCGGACGCGCGGCGGGGATCGCGACCCGCTTCAGAGAGCCGTTGCATCCGAGCGGGCCGATCGCGGCGGGCAGCCTGGCCGTGATGCCCGTCACCACGGAGGCGGGCTCGGAGGGCTTCCGGCCCGAGGTGACGAGCGAGCTGGTCGCGGACCTCGTCCGCTCACTCGTGACCCGCATCCCCCTCGCGCAGCCGGCGCGGGTCCACGAGAAAGGCGAATAGGCCGGGAACCACCCTGTGGCCGGTGACCACCCCCTCGTCCTCGAGGGCGAGGAGTCGATCGACCACCTCCGATCGCCAGCCGCCCACGAGCACCTGCATCCCTTCCGCGGAGCCCATCCCGACGCGCGCATCCGAGCGATCGACCCTCTCCGGCAGCGTCAGGAGGTCGCTCGCCGCGTTGGCCGTCGAGTCCCCGGCCGTCAGGAGCCATGAGCGCACCACGACGATGTCGCGTTTCCCGTAGGTGAAGTCGAAGAAGGTGTCCTCCGGCCCGGCGGCGGTGGCCCGGCGCTCCGCCGCGAAGAAGGGGACGAGGAGGTAGTACGTCTGGAGGTCCATCACCTCCAGCCGCGGGGAGCCGTCCGGGTCGACCACGTCGAGCATGCGCATCATGTCGGCGCGCGTGAGGACGCGCTCGGGAGCAGCCCACGGGGCGGTGGGGATGCCCACCGTCGAGTCGATTCGCCCGCGCGCGAGGACCGCGACCGCCACGACCGCGAGGGCCGCCGGCGCCCA
Organism: uncultured Gemmatimonadaceae bacterium; assembly: GCA_964591135.1. Lineage (GTDB taxonomy): Bacteria > Gemmatimonadota > Gemmatimonadetes > Longimicrobiales > Gaopeijiaceae > SZUA-318. The sequence continues at coordinate 34,488 of CAZPZU010000055.1, forward strand.
GAT
>CAZPZU010000056.1:0-34302 GCA_964591135.1 uncultured Gemmatimonadaceae bacterium
CCGAGCTTCATCACCGTGTCGATGGCCTCCGCCTCGGCCACGCCCTCCATGAGCGCCGTGACCGCCTCGTTGATCATCGGCATGAGCACGCGGTTCGAGACGAACCCGGGGAAGTCGTTCACCTCGACGGGCGTCTTGCCCAGATCTGCCGCCAGCGCGACGACGGAGGCCGTCGTCTCGTCGCTGGTGGCCAGCCCGCGGATCACCTCCACGAGCTGCATCAGCGGCACCGGGTTCATGAAGTGCATGCCGATCACGCGGTCGGCACGCCCCGTGGCGGCGGCGATCTCGGTGATCGAGATCGACGACGTGTTCGTCGCCAGGATCGCCCCCGGGGGCGCAGACGCGTCGAGGGTCGAGAAGATCGCGTGCTTGAGCTCGATCTTCTCCGGCACGGCTTCGACCACCAGGTCGGCGTCCGCCACGCCCGCGGCCAGATCCGTCCCCGTCTCGATTCGGCCGAGGATCTCGGCTTTGGCGGCCTCCTCGAGCGTCCCTTTCTTGATCTGCCGATCGAGATTCTTGCCGATGGTGGCCGTCGCGCGCTCGAGGACCTCCGCCGAGACGTCCAGAAGGCTGACGGACTTGCCATGCTGGGCGGCCACGTGCGCGATGCCGTTGCCCATCGTGCCGCCCCCGATCACCGCGATCCGATCGATGTTCATGCTCGCCTCGCTCCTATTCGTGCGCCGGCGCCGTGTCGGCCGCCGCTCCGTCCATTTCGTTCCCCGGCCCGAAGGCCAGGGGTCGCCTCTCTCTGGCCGCCGGCTCCGCCGAGGGCCATCGGGCCCACCAGCAGGCCGCCGCGGCCGCCAGGAAGCCCAGGGTCGTCACCACGCTCCCTTCGGGCCCGAAGGCTCCACCGCCCCACCAGGCGGGCCCCCTGCTCGCGCTCTGCACCAGCGGCGCATTCACCAGATCCAACCCGCTCACCGGAAGGTCGGCGAGATAGCCGAGCCCCCAGTTCCACCCCAGGTGGGCCGCGCTGGCCCACCACAAGCTCCCGGTCCTCAGGTACAGCACCCCCAGAAACACCCCGGCCGCGGCCGTGTTGGCCGCGCCGAGCGGCGTGACCCCGGGGTTGGGCAGATGCAGCGCCCCGAAGGCCAGGGAGGTGATTCCGATCCCCCACCCCGGTCCCCAGGCTCGTGTCAGCGCCTGCAGCGGGTAGCCACGCAGCAGAGCCTCCTCCGCGGCCGCCGGCAGCGCGAGCAGCGCCATGGCGCCCACCGCTCCCAGCAGCCAACCCCCGACCGTGCCGCCCTCGCCGGTGAAACCGACCGCCCTCGTCAGCGCCAGCACGCCGACGACCGCGACTGCCAGGCCGACGCCGAGCCCCACGCCCCGGACCAGCTCGCCCGGCACCGAGCGGGCCAGATAGAAGCCCAGCGCCCCCGGTGCGAGCCCGTCCAGCCGGAGGCACACGGCGCCCGCGAACCATGCCGCCAGCAGCGTGGCGGACGCGCCTCCCACCAGCCCCAGCGACCCGAGCAACGTTCCGGCGATCCCCGCCAGCGGCAGGGCGATGCCGAAGAAGAGGAGCAGGCGCCAACCGAGCCGCACCCTCCCGTCTGCCGCGCGGAAGACGCGCGCGCCGCCACCCACCTACGACCAAGCCTCGGGTGTCAACGCCTTAGGAGGGTGATCGGAAAGTCTCGTAAGGTCATATCAATCACGGTGTTGGGGTACTCCGCTTTCCGATCACCCTCCCAGGCTTCTCGATTCGACCGTCCTGGTCAGGAGCGCCGCAGCGAGGATCTTCGCGACGTCTCCGGCCAGGAACGGCAAGACGCCCACCCGCAGGAGCGCGCCCACCTCCTGGCCCGTCAGCACGAACAGCCGCGAAAGGCCACCCACGTAGATCACCGCGAGACCGAGGGTGAGCCCGGCGAGCAGCCAACCCCATCCGCGGCCGTGTCCCGCGACGACGCCGGACACGAACGCGGCAGCCGGCATCGCGACCAGGTAGCCGCCCGTCGGGCCCAGCAGCCAGGGGATGCCGGCTCCGCCGAGGGCGAACACGGGCGCGCCCATCGCTCCCATCGCGAGGTAGAGCGCCATCGCGGCGGCGCCGCCCCACGCTCCGAGGACCGTTCCGGAGAGGATCACGAAGAGGGGCTGAAGGGACATGGGGACGGAGGTGCCCGGAAGCGGAACGGCGATGGTCGCACCGAAGCTCGTGGCCAGCGCGAAGGCCAGGATGCCGATGCCCATCCGCGCCCGACGATCCTGCACGACCTCCCGCACGGCGGCCGTCCTCAACGTCTCCGTCAGCATGCTCATCTGCATTCCTCGTTCCAGGGGTACCGAAGTCCGCTCAGACCCGCTCCACCGAGAGCGCCACCGCGTTTCCTCCACCGAGGCAAAGCGTCGCCAGCCCCGTCGCCGCGCCACGCCGCTCCATCGCGTTGAGCAGGGTCACCAGGATGCGCGTGCCCGACGCGCCGATGGGGTGACCCAGGGCGACGGCGCCGCCGTTGACGTTCACGCGCTCCTCGTCCATGCCCAGCGCACGCATGTCAGCGATGGCCTGCACCGCGAACGCCTCGTTGACCTCGAAGAGGTCGTAGTCGCCGATGGACTTCCCTTCCCGCGCCATCAGCTTCTGGACCGCGTCGATGGGCGCGAAGAAGAGGTCCTTCGGCTCGGTCGCGCCCGAGGCGTACGCCTTGATCACGGCCGCGATCGGCAGTCCGTTCGCCTCCGCGTACTCCAGCGAGGCCACGACAACGGCCGCCGCCCCGTCGTTGAGCCCAGGTGCGTTGCCCGCGGTCACGACGTACTGGGCGAGCCCTGGCGGCGCGTCCTTCACGAACGCGGGCTTCAATCTGGCGAGGGCCTCGATGGACGTGTCCGCGCGCGGTCCCTCGTCGGTGTCCACCACCGTGGTGCCCTTCCGTCCGGCGATCTCGACGGGAACGATCTCGTCAACGAACTGCCCCCCCTGGATGGCTGCTACGGCCTTCTGGTGGGAGCGCAAGGAGAACGCGTCCGCCTCCTCGCGGCTCACGCCGGCCTTGTCCGCGGTGTACTCCGCATGGCCACCCATGTGGCAGTTCCCGAATGAGCACCAGAGTCCGTCGTGGATGAGTCCGTCCTGGAGCGTCTGGTCGCCGAATTTCACGCCGGAGCGCATTCCCCGCAGGTAGTAGGGGACGTTCGACATCGACTCCATGCCACCGGCCACGATCAGGCTCGCGTCGCCGGCCCGGATGGCCTGCGCCGCGAGCATCACGGCCTTGAGCCCCGATCCGCACACCTTGTTGACCGTCATCGCCGGGATCGTGGCGGGCAGGCCGCTATGCACGGCCGCCTGACGCGCGGGGGCCTGTCCGGCGCCCGCGCCCACGACGTTGCCGATGATGACCTCTTCCACCTGGTTCGGGTCGATCCCCGAACGGTCGACGGCGGCGCGCACGGCGATGGCCCCGAGCTGGGGCGCGGAGAGGGGACTGAGGCCTCCCAGGAAGCGTCCGATGGCGGTGCGGGCGCCCCCCTCGAGGATCACGGCGGTCCTGGCTCTATCGGTCATGGGTCGGCTCTTGGAGTTGTCACTGCGGGCGGGCGCTGGAAAGGTGCGACGCGGGGGATTCCAGCCCCTCCAAGATAGGGAAAAAGGGGGGTGCGGTCACCCGGAACCGGGCTCTTCTACGAGCGTCGGACGATCCGAGTCCGGATCGAGTCGGCCCCAGGGCACGACGGGGTCGTGCTCGAACACGAGGAGCCAACCCTCCTCGATGGCGCGGGCCCACAGGCCGCGCTTGGATTCGAGCGTGACGAGGGGCTCGAGGTCGTATCCCATGATCCACGGGAGCGGGAGGTGCGCGGCGGTCGGACAGACGTCGGCGAGGAAGCAGGCCACGTCCCCGTCGCTCTCCACCAGCACCGAGTGGTGCCACGGCGTGTGGCCCGGCGTGTGCAGGACCCGCACCCCCTCCGTCACCGGCGCGTCCCCTTCCACGGGGTCCCACAGGCCGGCGTCGGCGACCGGGTCGACATTGTGCAGGAGGTAGCTCGCCCGGATGCGCTCGTTGGGCGAATGCGCGAAGTCGAGCTCGCCTTTCTGGACGACGTGTCGCGCGCCCGGGAACGCGGGCAGCAGGCTCCCGTCCGCGGCTCGCACCACGTTGCCACCCGCATGGTCGAAGTGGAGGTGCGTGTTCAGGACGATGTCGACGTCGTCCGGCTCGAACCCCGCCGCGCGGATCGCGGTCTCCAGCCGGGTCGGCTCTCCGTCGTTGTCGACGCCGAAGATGTCTCGGAACTTCTCGTCCTCCTTGTTGCCGATGCCGGTGTCGACGAGCACCAGCGCCTGCGGCGCCTCCACGAGGAGGCAGCGCAGGGCCAGCGGGATCCGGTTGCGGGCGTCCGGCGCGATGCGTCGCTCCCAGAGCGGCTTCGGCACGACGCCGAACATGGCGCCGCCGTCCAGCCACTGCAGGCCGGCCTCGAGCGCGTGGATGCGCATGCGGCCGACCTGCGTCGAGCGGACGAGCGGAAGGTCTGCGGTCGAGATCATCCCGCCTCTCTCTTCGCGGGCCTGCCCTCGTGCTCCGGCAGCCGCAGCGTCGTCTGGCGGGGATCGCGCCGCTTCCTGCGGCGACTCCTCCTGCGGAGGTACCACTCCAGCGACGCGACGTCGTCCAGACCCCGTCCCCGGGCCTCGTCCAGCAGGCGGAGGAGGACCCTCGCGGTAGCCAGCGCGTCGCCGTGCGCCCGGTGACGCGCGTGGACGTCGACACCGAAGTGTCGGGTTACCACGTCCAGGTTGCGGTGCCGCAGGGCGGGCACGAGGCGGCGCACCATGCGCACCGTGCACATGCGCACGAGCTCCGGCGCATCGCCGAGCGCGCGGGTCAGCTCGGACGAGACGAAGGCCCAGTCGAATGCGACGTTGTGGGCTACGAACACCCGACCCTCGATGCGCGCCAGGACCGCTTCGGCGACGTGGTCGAAGTAGGGTGCTCCGGCCACCATCTCGTTCGTTATCCCTGTGAGCGCGACCACGCCCGGGGGGATGCGCCGCCCGGGGTTCACCAGCGTCTGATACTCATCGACGATCCTCCCCCCCCGCACCTCCACCACCGCGATCTCCACGATGCGGTGCCCGAAGTCCTTCCCTCCACCCGTCGTCTCCACGTCCACCACGGCGAAGCCGACCTCGTCGAGGGAGCGGCCCAGCGGGGCCAGGTCGGGGTCCACGCTCCACACCCCCGCGGCGTCGACCCGGAAGCGCCGGTCGGCCCCCAGGAGCTGGTAGACGGCCGCCGAAGCGGCGCCCGCGTGCCCGCTCAGACCGAGGATCTCCCGCGCGAGGTCCAGCGTGTGCACCGGCCCTTCGAGGAGGCGCTTCTCGGCGGCGCGGACCAGGGAAGCGGATCCGGCCGGCCTCACGCCTTCGACCCGCCCTGCGAGATGGCGAAGGAGAGCGCCTCGAGCTCCATGACCAGGTTCACGTCGGTCAACGCGACGTCGGCTGGCACGCGGAGCTGCACGGCGGCGAAGTTCATGAGGCCGCGCGCCCCCGCGGAGACCGCGCGATCGGCGAGGCACTGGGCCGCCTCGGGGGGCACGGCCAAGATGACCAGGCTGACGCCCAACGCACGGATCGTCGTCTCCAGCTCGTCGGGGGGCCGGATCGGCACCCCGCTCCAACACCGTCCGATCTTCTCGGGGTCGGTGTCGAAGATCGCGACGCAGTCGTAGCCGCGCTCCGCGAAATTCGGGTATTCGAAGAGTGCCGAGCCGATCCGCCCCGCCCCGACCAGGGCGACCCGCCATCGCACGTCCACGCCGAGGATGTGACGCAGGCTGGCGGCGAGCTCAGGGACCCTGTAGCCCAGGCCCCGCTTGCCGAACGAGCCGAACTGGGAGAGGTCCTTGCGCACGTGAGCCGCCGTGGTGCCGCCACGCTCGGCCAGCTCCTCGCTGGAGACCGTGGGCACCTCGTCGCGCTCGAGCTTCTCGAGGGCGCGGAGGTAGTGGGAGAGCCTGCGGATGGTCGATTCGGAGACGCGTCGGGGCACGGCTGACCTTGCTTTCTGGCCAGGTAAACCCGGTCAGGCTGGCTTGTGAAAAGCTTCACAATATTAGGGGGCGCGCACGGCTACGGCAACGTGGCGGACAGACGGATGAAGCGCTCCGGGCTGAGGCGTTCCGGCCGGTCCCGCAAGTCGACGCCGGCCCGGGCGGCGGCCGCTGCGGCGGCCTCGGGAGACAGGGCGAGGTCGGGGTGATCGCGCAGGATCTTGCCGAGCTGCTTGCGGCGCCACTGAAAGGCCGCGCGCACCAGGCGCCGGAGCCGCCGCTCCTCTTCCTCCCCGAGCCGCTCGGGAATGAACGGCTCGATCCGTACGATCGCGGAATCCACCCGAGGCACCGGTCGGAACGCCTTGCGGCCCACGCGGAACAGGATCTCGGCACCGGCGACGCTGCGGACGCCGACCGCGAGCGCCCCGTAGGCGGAGCCCCCTTCCGGCGCGACGATGCGCGCAGCCACCTCCTCTTGAACCATGAGCACGATCACGCGGGGCCGCGGTCGCTCCAGCAGCCGGAAGAGGATGGGGGTTGTGATGTTGTAGGGAATGTTCCCGACGACGCGCAACGCTTCCGGGCGGCGCACGTGCCGCTCGAACCGGACGTCGAGCACGTCTCCGTGGACGACCTCGACGTCGTCGCGCCCGCCGTAGTCACGAGCGAGCGCGGCCGCCAGGCCGTCGTCGAGCTCCACGAGCACCAGGCGGCCCACGGAGCCGACCAGATGGCGCGTCAGCGCGCCCCGTCCGGGCCCGATCTCGAGCACTTCGTCGTCGGCTCCCGCCCCCACCGCCGCCACGATCTTCCGCTGGAGGTTCGGGTCGACCAGGAAGTTCTGACCGAGGGACCGCTTCGCCCTGGAGGAGGGGCCCCGGCCCATCCGACCGCGCGGCGTCAGGGCGTGCGCACGACCAGCGCCGTGCGATCATCCCCCCGGATCGGGGGATCGGCCGCCACGGTGAGATCGAACAGCTCGTCCACGATCAGCTTGACCGGGCTGTGGCGCAGCGCGATCACCGTGTCGAGCACGCGCTCCTCACCGTCTCCCCGCGTCGCGGAGGCCAGGACGTCGGACAGCCCGTCGGTGAAGAGGAGCAGGAGATCATCGCCCGGGATCCACTCGATCTCGGACTCTCCGTACGCGTCGGCACCCGCGAACCCCACGGGCGGATCGGTCGCGGTCAGCCGGTCCAGCCCGCCGTCCTCGTGCAGGACGAAGGCGTGCGGATGCCCGGCGTTGGAGTAGACGAGCCGGCCCCGCTTCGGGTCGAGCACGCCATAGAACACGGTCAGGAACATCTCCGTGGTCTCGAGCTCTTCCGCGAGCGCATCGTCGAGGCTGCGCAGGACCTTGGCGGGAGAGTCGTGTTCACGAGCGTAGATCCCGGCAGCGCTCATCGTCAGCGTCATGATGAGCGCAGACGGGAAGCCGTGCAGGGAGACGTCACCGAGCATCACCCCCACCCGGCCCTCGGAGAGCTTGAACAGCTGGTAGAAGTCCCCGCCCACCTGCTCGGCCGGAGACACGCGTGCAGCCGCCTCGGCGGCCGAGAATCGTTCCGCCACGGGGAGGAGCTTCTGCTGCAGGTCGTGCGCGAGCTCCATCTCCCGCCCCATCCGCTCCTTGGAGACGCTCTCCTCGTGCAGGCGCTTGTTCTCCAGCGCCGATCCCACCTGCGACGCGATTGCGGACAGCAGCTTCTGATCGGCCGCGCTGTAGCGCTCGTCCCCGCGCCTTCCGATCAGGTTCATCACGCCGAGTGTGCGCGCCTCGCCCGAGGGAGGCGTGTAGCGGATCGGCACCGACAGGAAGGAGTCTCCGCGCACGCCCCGCTCCCGCTCCTCCCGGGTGGGAGTCCGCGAGGCGATCACGGCACGCTGCTCGCGAAACACCATCGAGGTGACGGCGTCCGGGTCGTCGATGGGAATCGGACCGTCGATGCCCTCCCCGCCGACCGCCGCGGTGAGGTGCAGGGAATCGTCTTCGCCGCGGTACAGCCAGAGCGAACCCCGCTTGGCGCCCATCACGTCGCAGACCTCGCGCAGGATCACGCGGGCGGCATCGTCCATGTGCAGGATCGAGCCGAGCGTTTCGCTGATCGAGTAGAGGAGGTGGATCTCCTCGTAGCGCTCGGACAGCTCGACGGTGAAGAAGCGCATCTCGCGGGCGGCCTCATAGGCGCGCTCCAGCGTGCGACCCAGCACCGTCGCCACGGCCTCGATCGTCTCGCCGCCGGGTGACACGACCTGAAGCTCGACGGCTTCGGCCGAGCGTGGGCTCACCGTGACGCGCAGGCACGGAGCCGCCTCACGCTTCCCGTCGGCTCCAGGGGTCGCGTAGAGGATCTCCGCGGCCGCACCCGGCTCAGAGGGAGGGGCGAGGAGCCTGAGATCGAGGTCGAAGGCCTCCTCGAAGTCCCGCAGCGTCCTCTGGACCGGATCCGGCACCGTCCCTTGGACGTGCCGATCCGGGCTCATCATGCCTGCGCGCCGCCTTCCAGGGCCGGGGGACTCGATTCCAATCGGAGAACGAGCGTCACCTCGTTGCCACGGTCGTTGAACGACACCTCGTCGAGGAGCTGGCGCATCAGAAAGAGGCCCCGCCCTCCCGCCTTGAGGAGGTTTTCGGGGGTCGTCGGGTCGGGGATGGCCTCGGGGTCGAACCCCGCCCCCTGGTCGGTGATGCGGGCCTTGATCTCGCCCTGGGCCACCGTCACTTCGACGCGCACGCGCTTCGCGGGATCATGGCCGTTGCCGTACATCATCGCGTTGGAAAGGGCCTCGGTGAGCCCGACGCGGAAGTTCAGACGTAGGCGGTGGGCGTGATACTCACAGGCCTGGCAGCGCCGGACGACGTACTCCACGGCGTGCTCGATCGATCGGATGTCCGTTGGCAACTCGAGGACGAGATCGTTCTCCATACGCCTCCGCTGGTTCACGCGATTGACCGGAGCTGTGGGGGCGACGGGGGCTCAGAACCCCTCGAGCGCCTGCTCCTTCGTGTCGGTGATCCTGAACAGCGTGTCGAGCTTGGTCAACTCGAAGAGGGTCCTGAGGTCCTCGTTCAGGCTGGAAAGCCGCAACTCGCCGCCCTGCTCCCGGATTTTCTTGGAGAGGCTGACGAGCACCCCCAGACCGGACGAGTCGATGTAGCCGGTGTTGGAGAAGTCGATCACGAACTTCCGGTCCCCGCCCTCCAGATGCTCGAGCACGTTCTGCTTGAGCTCCTGACGGTTTCCGACGATGAGCTGACCCTCGACCTCGACGAGGGTCACACCACCGTTCCGCGACACCTGAAAGCTCATGGCTCTGTTGCTCCCGTGGATCGGGTTCGGGTTCGGGTGCCGCACGCGAGGCGTGCGACCACCCTGCCGGAACAGCCCGCTAATGATAAGAAAGGAACAAATGTCGGGGCAAGCGGGAGGCTACCGCGACAGGGCGGCTACCGCCCGAGCTTCCGGTTCAGCCTGGCCAGCACCGCCGGGGATACGAAGCGCTCGACATCGCCACCCAGGCCCGCCACTTCGCGCACCAGCGACGAGGAGAGGAAGGAGAAATCCACCTCCGGTGCCAGGAACACCGTCTCGAGCCCCGACCAGAGCTCCCGGTTCATCTGGGCCATCTGGAGCTCGTACTCGAAGTCCGAGACCGCTCTCAGCCCCCGGATGACCATGCGGGCGCCCCGTTGCCGTGCGAAATCGACGAGGAGTCCGTCGAACGCCACCGCCTCGACCCTGTCCTCCCCCCGGAACACCTCGCGGATCATCTCCACGCGCTCCTCGACGGGGAAGAGGCTCTTCTTGGCCTGGGAGGAGGTGTGCGCGACCGCGACGAGCAGCGTGTCGGCGATGCGCAGGGTCCTTCGCGCGATGTCCTCGTGGCCCCGGGTGATCGGGTCGAACGACCCGGGGTAGATCGCGACGAGGCTCTTGATGGCGCTCATGGACGCGCGACGATGAGGGTGAGGGCGGTATCGCCGTATCGGCGGCTCCGATCGGCGGGTCCCAGGGGAATCGATTCCCGCCAAGGATGCTCGACCCAGAGCTCCCGCGCAAACGACCGGGCGAGAAAGGCCTCCACCAGGCGTGCCGTGTCCCCGGTCCCGTAGGGGGGGTCTGCCAGCGCGAGGTCGAAGGAGCCGGGTTCGCCCTTGCGTAGCCAGCGGAAGACGTCGTCGACGACGATGGTCGTCCGATCCTCCGCGCCGAGGAGCGCCACGTTCGCCTCGAGCACCCTGAGCGAGCCGCGCGCGCGTTCCACGAACACGACGTGCTCCGCCCCCCGGCTGAGCGTCTCGAGGCCCAACGCCCCCGAACCCGCGAACAGGTCCACGACCCGCTGGCCGTCCATCCTTCCACCCATGGCCGACATCCAGGCCTCCCGCACCCGATCGATGGTCGGGCGTATCCCCCTCCCCTTCAACGGCTTCAGGCGGTGGCCCCGCCACACCCCACCGATGATCCTCACGGCCCGCCCCCCGCGGAGGGACGCAGATCGAGGATCTGGGCCTGTGCTCGCGCCACGCCCCGCCACTCGTTGCGCTCGAGCTTGAGCAGGACGTCGTGGGGGCCGTCGCCCAACGCCTCCGGGGGGTGGGTCTCCGCCAGACCGAACCCGATGCCGTCCACGACGGCCGGGCCACGCCGGAGGCTCACCTTCAGGTGGGCGTCCTTGAGGACCCGCGCGCCCTCGAGGCGCACGCCCCGGGCCAGGAAGACCGGGCGCGGGTTGCCGATGCCGTGCGGTCCGAGGTACTCGAGCCAGTGCACGAGACCCAGATCCACCTCGCCGAGGTCGAGCTCGACGTCCGGGCGCAGCACGGGGTCCAGGTCCTCCGGGAGGAGCCGGCGGCGTGCCTCCGCGTTGAACGCCTCACGGAGGGCCGGCACCGCGTCGCGGTCCACGTCCATCCCCGCCGCCTGGCTGTGTCCGCCGAAGCGGCCCATGTACGCCCTGCAAGCGGAGAGAGCGTCGTAGAGATGGAATCCCGGGATCGAACGCGCGCTCCCGCGGCCTCCCGAACCGTCCAGCGCCACCAGCACCGTCGGACGGTGGATGCGCTCGACCACCCGCGACGCAACGATGCCGATGACGCCCGGATGCCATCCGTCGGCGGCGAGGACGACCCCGTAGTCCTTCTCCGGGTCGTAGCTCCGCGCCAGGAGCTCCAGCGCCTGGTCGAGCGTGCGCCGGTCCTCCTCCTGCCGCGTGCGGTTGACCCGGTCGAGCTGGCCGGCCAGTGTCGCCGCCTCGCGGGGATCGTCCGTGAGGAGGAGGCGGAGGGCGTCGGCCGACTCGCCGATGCGGCCCGCGGCGTTGATGCGCGGGGCCACCACGAACCCGAGCTGGCCGGCGGTGACGCCGGAGGCCTCGACGCCGGCGGCGGCCAGAAGGGCCGTGATGCCCGGAAGCCGGGAGGTGCCGAAGCCGCGCAACCCGAACTTCACGAGGACCCGGTTCTCGCCACGCAGGGGAACGAGGTCCGCTACCGTGGCCAGCGCCACCAGGTCGAGGAGATCGTGGACGGCGTCGTCCCCGATGCCCATCTCCCGCGCCACCAGCTGTGCCAGCTTGAACGCCAAGCCGGTGCCGCACAGCCCCTTGTCCGGGTAGGCGCAGTCCGGCCTGTGTGGGTTCACGAACGCGGTGGCAGGCGGCGGCGTGTCACCCACCGTGTGGTGGTCGGTCACGACCACGTCGATGCCCGTGCGCCGCGCTGTCGCGATCGGCTCGAGCGCGACCGTGCCGCAATCGACGGTCACGATCAGGGACGCGCCGGCCGCGGACGCCGCCCGCAGCCCGGCATCCGACAGGTCGTAGCCGTCCCGGAGCCGGTGCGGCACGAAGGGGATGACACGCGCACCGCGCCCGGCGAGAAAACGTGTCAGCAGCGCGGTGGCGCAGATGCCGTCGACGTCGTAGTCACCGTGGACGAGGATCGTCTCCCCACTCTCGACGGCACGCACGATCCGCACGGCCGCCGCGCGGCCGTCGGCCAGGAGGGCGGGATCGTGGAGATGCTCCAGGAGCGGGCGCAGGAAACGCTTGGCGGACTCGGGGTCCCCGTGGCCCCGGCCCGCCAGCACCGCGCACACGGCGGACGGGAGGCGGAGGGACTCGGTGAGGGTCGCGACCACCCGCTCGTCGCCGGGCGGGACCTCCTGCCAGCGCGGGGTAAGCGGCTTGAGAAGGGGTGCCTCGGGGGCGTTTCCCGCAGGCTTCACCCGGCTTCGGATGCCTCGGGGTCCTGGGCCGAAGGCGCGGCCAGGATCACGCCGCACGACTCGCAGCGGATGAGTCCCCTGCCGTGGCGCACCTCGTTCTGTATCTGGAGCGGAACCATGCCGTAGCAGTGGCCGCAGGCACCGTCCGGAGTGAGCTCGGCCACGGCCCGCCGCCGCCCACCGGCTCGGATTCCGTCGTAGAGGCGCACTTCAGCGGGATCCATCTCCTCGACGAAGCTCGCACGGTCTCGCTCGAGGCCCTGCAGGTCGGACTTGGCTTCGTCGCGCTGGTCGACCAGGCCCTTCAGCCTGGGCTCGACGAGCGCCCTCGCCTCACCGAGGGCCCCCTCGACCTCGGCGAGCCGCTCGTCCAGCTTTCGGATCTGGTCGATGAGCGTGTAGGCCTCCTGCTCGTCGCTCTGCAGCGCCCGCTTGACCATGTCGAGCTCCGCGCTGACCGCAGCCTCCTCGCGGAGGTTGCGCACCGAGCCCAGCCGCTCCTCGAGTCGCTTGACCCGGGTGCGTTTCTCTTCCGAGGAGGTCTCGAGCTTTCGCTCCTCCAGCTTCATCTCCTGGAGGCGCTTTCGCGTGTTTGTCACCTCGCTCTCGAGCACCAACGCCGGTTCCTCCACCTCCGCGAACTGCGGGTCGAAGTCCCGGATTCGCTGGCGCACCTCCTCGATGCGGTTGTCGAGTGCCTGTAGCTCCTTGAGTGCCGTGCGCGTTTGCTCCGTCATCGGTCCTGCTGGTTCGAGTTCGGGTCGGCCCAACGACGTTGTGCCGTAGCCTTCCAATTCTCCGGGTCTATCGCCCGGAGCTCTCGGGACAATCGTTGCTTCTCCACCACGAGCGGCGCCTTCTCCTCGTCGGTCCCGGCTGCCAGGATCCGGTGCTGGATCTCCGTCATCCGCCGGTCCAGGGCCACCGCCCTGATCCGGTTGAGCGCCGCCGTGAACTCCTCATGGGCGCCCGCCGTGTCGAAGGGAGTGCCGAGGAGCTCCTCCAAGCGCTGACGGGCCACCACATCCATGTTGGACGGGGAGCTGCGCAGCTCAGGGTTGTCCAGGAGCGCCTCAAAGATGGCGCGGTAACTGGAATCTTCAAAGTCCGACGCCGACAGCCACTCGGCCGCCTGGTCCACGTACGCCGGGTTCCTGATCATGAGCAGGAGGAGGTTGCGCTCCGCTCCCATCTTGGGGAGAAGAGGCGTCGGGGGTGAGGGCGGCGGTGTCTCCGCGCGGCCGCGCGCCGGTCCGGAGGGCGCACGCCTCAGCTCCGCCTCGAGCGTCTCCCGTCGCACGCCGGTGCGGTCCGAGACCTTCTTGACGTAGATGTCCCGCAGCGCCGGGTCCGCGGCCGCCCGGATGGTCGACAGGAGCCGGTCGACCGCTTCGCGCGTGCGCTCGATGCTGGAAAAGAAGTCTCGCTCCTCCAGGATCTGCAGCTTCCGGTCCAGCACGTCGAGGGCGTCGTCGAGGTGGCTGCGCAGCGCCGCGGCGCCCCGTCCCCGCACCAGGGTGTCCGGGTCTTCTCCCTTGGGCAGCGTGACCACCGACGGATGGAGCCCTTCCTCGAGGAGCGTGTCCGCCGCTCTGAACGTCGCCCTGAGGCCGGCCGCGTCGCTGTCGAAGAGCAGGAAGATCCGCGTCGCGTACCGCGCCAGGAGCTTTGCCTGCTCCGGGGTGAGGGCGGTGCCAAGCGGCGCGACGACGTTCTCGAAGCCGTGCGCCGCGAGCGACACGACGTCCATGTAGCCCTCGACCACCAGCGTGCCCTCGTCCCGACGGATCGCATGCCGCGCCCAGGAGAGGCCGTACAGCATGCGCCCCTTGTGGTAGATGGGCGACTCCGGCGAGTTGAGGTACTTGGCGCCGCCCTTGCGGTCCGCCTCGATCACGCGGCCGCCGAATGCGACCACCTTCCCGGACAGCGCCTCGATGGGGAAGATGATCCGTCCGCGAAAGCGGTCGTAGGGCTCGGACGAGCGCTCGCTGGTGGCGAGCAGGCCGACCTCGAGCATGAGCGCCTCGTCGAAGCCGTGCTTGGCCGCGGCGTCGCGCAGGGCGCGCCACTCGTCGGGCGCGTAGCCGAGGCCGAACCGCTCCGCCACGTCGAGGCCGAGGCCACGTCCCTTGAGGTAGGCGCGGGCCGCGGCGCCGCTCGCCGAGTCCAGCAGCTGTCGACGGAACCAGTCCCTGGCGAAGGCGTTCAGCTCGTAGAGCGGGCCGTTGGGGTCCTCCTCCTCGCGCTGACGCGACACCTCGTGGATCGCGATCCCGGAGCGCGCGGCCACGTGCTTGACCGCCTCCACGAAGTCCAGCCCGAGCTTCTCCATGACGAAGGAAAAGACATCGCCGGTCTTGTGGCACCCGAAGCAGGTGTAGAATCCCTTCTCGGGAACGACGAAGAAGGACGGGGTGCGCTCCTCGTGGAAGGGGCAGTTCGCCTTGTACTCCCTGCCGGCCTTCTTCAGGGGCACGAACTCGCCGATCACGTCGACGATGTCGGCGCGCGCCCGCACCTCTTCGACCTGGTCGTCCGGGATCATCGCAGCGCCACCACGGTGACCCCGGCCCCACCTTCCTCCGGGGTGCCCATGCGGAAGCCGGTCACGCGCCCGTCGCCCTCGAGCAGCTGGCCCACCCTCTGGCGGAGCGCGCCCGTCCCTTTGCCGTGGATCACGCGCAGCTCCGAGAGGTCCTCGAGCACGGCCTGGTCCAGGGCGCGCAGGAGCTCCGTGTCCACCTCGTCCACCCGCAGCCCGCGCAGGTCGACCTCGGTGCGGACCTGGCCTCCCGTCGGGCCCGACCATCCGCCTCCGCCCCGGCGCGGGGACGACACCTCGCCGCCGCCCTCCACCACCTCCAGGTCGGCCGTCGGCATCTCCAGGCGGAGCGAGCCCACCTCCACCACGGCCCTTCCGTCCCGCAGCTCGACGATCCTGCCCTTGGCGCCGGTCGCATGGACCCGCACGCGCTCCCCTTCCACCAGATCGGGGAGGGGTCCCACGCGCGTTCCGCGTCCCGCGCGGGCCTTGCGGGCGCTGCGCGACGCCGCCTCCTCGACGCGACGTCGGGCGCGCGTGGCGGCCTCCTCCAGCTCCTCCTCCGCCCGGGCCGCCGAGCGGACCTCGGCGATGGCTTCCTCCACCTCCGCGCGCGCGTCCAGGAGCACGCGGCGCGCGTCCTCGCGGGCTCGTTGCTCCGCAGTGCTCTCGGCCTCGCGCAACGCCCGCTCGCGCTTCTGCACGTCGTCGCGCAGACGCTCGGCCCGCGCCCGCGCCCGCTCGAGGTCGCCGAGCTGCGCCTCCGCCTCCCGCTCGCGACGCTCCAGGCGCTCGAGGACCTCTTCCATGCGCGCTTCGTCGCCCTCCCGGTAACCCTCGGCCCGGTCCAGCACGTCGCCTGGAAAGCCGAGCCGGCGGGCGATGGCCAGGCCGTAGCTCCGGCCCGGCCGGCCCTTCACGAGCTGGTAGGTCGGCTCCATCCGGTCGGGGTCGAACTGCAGCGAGGCGTTCACGATCCCGGTGTCCTTCCCGTCCAGACGCTTGAGCTGCCCGAGATGCGACGAGACGACCGTGAAGGCTCCGCGCTCGACCAGCACCTCGAGCACCGCCCGTGCAAGCGCGGCGCCTTCGGCCGGATCCGTTCCCGTGCCCATCTCGTCGATGAGCACCAGCGAGCCCGCATCCGCCCCCTGCACGAGGTCCTTCAGGTTGGCCAGGTGCGCCGAAAAGGTGGACAGGTTCTCGGCGATCGACTGCTCGTCGCCGATGTCGGCGAAGAACGATCGGAACACCGGCAGCGTCGTCCCCGGTCCGACGGGGGGGACGACGCCGCTCTGCGCCAGCACGGCGATGAGCCCCGTCGCCTTCAGGAAGACGCTCTTGCCGCCCGTGTTGGGTCCCGATACGACGATCGCCCGCTCGCCCGGCAGCACCTCCAGATCAAAGGGCACCACGGGCCGCTCGAGGGTCTCGAGCAGCAGTGGGTGCCGCGCGTGGACGAGACGGAACTCGAGGACACCCGCCTCGACCACCTCCGGGACGGAAGCCCGCCAGGCCAGCGCCGTGCGCGCGCGCGTGTGGAGGCTGTCGAACTCCACAAGCGCTTCCAGCGCACCTCGAAGCGCGTCCCTCGTCGGAGCCAGCCGCGCCGTGAGCTCGCCGAGGATGCGGCGGATCTCGCGGCCCTGGTCCCGTTCGAGGTCCCGGAGCTGGTTCATCAGCTCGATCGCGATGGGCGGCTCGACGAAGATCGTGACGCCGCTGCCGGACTCGTCGTGGACGATGCCGCCCACCTCCCCCTTCCCCTCCCTCCGGACCGGAATCACGTAGCGTCCCTCGCGGATCGTGACCGACGCATCGGGCACGACGAAGCGCCCCGGGAGCGTGCGCATGTACGCTTCGAGCTGGCGCACCACCCTTGCGTGGGCACCCTTGAGCCGCTCGCGGATGCGCTTCAGCTCCCGGGACGCTGTATCCAGCACCGCGCCCTCGGCGTCCACGGCCCTTTCCAGGGCCTCCTGCGTCTGTCGGTCCTCGACCAGCCGCTCGCGCACGGTGGCGAGCTCCGCGAAGGGATGCTCGCGCCCGTCGAGCTCGGCGGCAAGCGAGCGCGACGAGGCCAGGAGCACCGAGATGCCGTACAGCTCGATCGGCTCGAGGACCGCTCCCTCGGGCGCGAGATCGCGCAGCGCCCGGTGCGCGTCGGGCACGGCCGGCATCCCCCATCCCGGCTTCTCCTCGGAGAACCGCATGGCCGCCCCGACGCGAGCCAGCTCGCCGCGGACCTGGTCGGGGTCCGTGGAAGGCTCGAGCGCACGGATCCGCTCCCGGGCGAGCTCGCTTCCCGAGCGCTCGGCGATCCGCTCCAGGACCCTGCCGAACTCCAGTACCTCGAGGGCGTGCGCGCTCAACGCGCCTCCCGACGCCTCACGTCTTCATCTCCTCCCGGACGATGCGGTTCGCTTCCTTGCCGTCGAAGCGCCCGCGGATGCGCGGCATCAGCTGCCCCATCACCTGTCCCAACTGCTCGGCCCCACCTCCCAGGATGTCCCGGACGATGTCGCGCACCTCGTCCTCCGTGAGCGCCTCCGGCAGATACTCGGACAGGATGCGGGCCTGGGCTTCTTCGTTGGATGCGAGCTCGTCCCGGCCGGCGTCACGCATCTGCACCGCCGCGTCGTTGCGCTGCTTGATGGCCTTCGAGATCACCTGGACGCTCCCGTCGTCGTCCAGCGCTCCTCCCGTCTCGATCTCCTTGTTGCGGAGGTCGGCGAGGATCGTGGACAGCACCAGCGTGCGCTCCTTGTCGCGCTGCTTGCGCGCCTGGTTCAGGTCGGCCTGGATGCGGCCCTTCAGCTCGCTGGACATGAGTGGCTCGCTGGGTTTCGGCGCATCCGCGCGCGGCCCCGTACGGTCGCGGACGCGCGGGTTCGGGTCACCCCGAGGAGGTGCACGGTCGTGGGGCGCACGAAGCTACCCCGGCTCGGGCGAAAGGGTCAACGCGGAGCGCCCGTCGCGGCGGCCCCGCTGCCCGGGGGTCAGCCGGGAGGCCATCCAAGCGAGCGACCGCCGAGGAGGTGGACGTGGAGGTGATGTACGGTCTGCCCTCCGTCCGCCCCGACGTTGAGGACCGTCCGATAGCCGTCCTCGGCCATCCCCTCCGATCGTGCCAGGTCGCGCGCGACGAGGAAGAGCCGGCCCAGAAGCGCCTCGTGCTCGGGGTCGACGGCGTCGAGGGACGCGACGTGCTCGCGGGGGATGAGCAGGATATGGACGGGCGCCTGCGGGTGGATGTCGCGGAACGCGACGACCCGCTCATCCTCGTGGACGAGCGTCGCGGGGATGTCGCCGCGCGCGATCTTGCAGAAGAGGCAGTCGGACGGGCTCACGGGGAGGCCTCCGGTTGGGTGTGGCGTAGCTCGCAGGGGTGGGGGGCCCGGGCGGGGGACGGGTCGCGCGCGGGCGGTGGCTCCCTCCCACCCGATCATGATGGAGGGTGGGAGCGAGGTCAATGCGCCTTTGCGCCGCACTTCCGCGACGTTCGTCCCCGTGGGCCATGGAGACGTCCCGCCACCCGGCCGACGTTGATGCACCGAGTCCCGAGAGCCCCGCCCCCGATCGCCCGGAGGTCCCATGGACGCCCTGGTCCGTTCCGCCGAAAACGTCCTCCGCCGTCACGCCGCTCCGGCTCTGCGCCTGTCGGAGTTGCTCGGCCACGTCCGCTCCGAGACGGGGCTGCGCACCCTGGACGCGGGCCGTCTGCGCGGCGTCCTGGAGACGCGGCCGGACCGGTTCCGTCTTCTCGACCCGTGGCGGGGCCCCTGGCGCTTCGTCCGCCGAGGGTCGACCACCGGTCGAGGAGTCGACCCGTGGGTCGTGGTCGTCGGGGACCCCGGCGACGAGGGAGGCGCGCGGGAGGGACGACCGCGCCCGGACCGCCGCCTGAGCGCTTCCGTTCGTTGGCTGGCGCTGACCCTCGACGCGACGTCGGGCCGTACGGTGTCACGCTGGCACGGTATCGCCGTCGCCTCCGACGCGGCCCGAACGGCTCTCGCCAGGAAGGCCGCCTAGTGTTTCGGCGCACCACACTGGCAGGTCGCTGAAGAAGGGGAACACCCCGCGTTGGGAGCGCCACGGCCCCGAATCCCAGGCGGGGCGACGAAGGCATAGCAAGAGCTACGTCCAGGAGTTCCAACGACGGAGGCGGGGGGTGTTCCCCTTCTTCAGCGACCTGCTAGCTGTCGCGGAGGCTTCCCCGACCTTCTCCCCTCCGGAACCGCCCGGACCGCCACTCGCCGTCCGTGTCCACCTCCTCCAGATGGAAGCCGGCACCCTCCACGCGTGTGCGGAACGCGTCCCACTCCTCCGAGAGGATCCCCGACAGGATGAGCCAGGCACCTGCCGGCAGGGTCCGCGCGAATCCCGGCAGCAGGGGGCCGAGCACACCGGTCTCGATGTTCGCGACGACCCCGTCCCGCGGGCCGAGCACCGTCAGGAACGGCACGTCCGCCCACCGGGTCACCCACGTCACGGTCCCGGTCACGGCGTTCCTCGCGACGTTCTCGGCGAGTGCCTCCACCGCGAGGGGATCCCCCTCGATCGCGAGGATCTCCTTCGCCCCCATCCGGGCGGCCGCGATCGACAGGATCCCCGAACCGGCGCCCACGTCGACGATCCGATTCCCTTCGTGCACGGTCCGGTCGAGGAGGCGCAGGCATCCGCGGGTGGTACCGTGCTCCGCGGTGCCGAACGCCATCCCGGGGTCGAGCACCACGACAATGTCGCCGGGCTCCGACTCCACCGGCTGCCAGCTCGTCGTCACGATGAGTCGATGCGTAAGCCGCCTGGGGCGCAGACCCCGCTTCCACGTCTCCGCCCAGTCCTCGTGCTCGCACCAGCGGGTCCGCACCTCCACGTCCGTCAGACCTCCGACCTCTACGAGGAGGTCTCGGACGTGCGCCACGAAGGCGTCGACGTCGGACGGCTCCTCGAAGTGCGAAATGTACCAGCCACCCTCCTCGGCCACGGCGCGCGCGCCGAGCGCGACGAGCCCCTCGGCGAGGAGCGCCTCACGCTCTCCCGCCGAGGGGCTACGGACGCCGAGCTCTAGCCAGCGACGCGGGACGGCGCTCATCCCCCGGAGAACGCCTCCTTGACGCGGGACCAGAAGCCCTTCTGCACCTTGCGGCCGACCTTCTCGGGCGCGGGCGTCTCCACCTCCCGGAGTCGGAGGAGGAGCTTCTCCTGCTCGGGGGTGAGCTCATCCGGTGTCCACACCACGACCCGCACCAGCTCGTCTCCCTGCCCCCGTCCGTTCAGGTCGGGCAGGCCCAGCCCACGCAGGCGAAGCATCTCGCCACTCTGAATGCCGGCCGGGATCGTCACCCTGGCGCTGCCGTCGACCGTCGGCACGTCCACGTCGGCCCCGAGCGCCGCCTGGGCGAACGTCACCGGGTGCTCGTGGACCAGGTCGGAGCCGTCGCGCACGAACCGGGGGTCCTCCTGCACCTCGAGCAGGACCACCAGGTCCCCGCGCGGTCCTCCGCGTGGGCCCACGCTCCCCTGGCCACGCAGCGTGAGGAAGTTCTCGGACGTCACTCCCGGCGGGACCTCGACCTCGACCTCCCGCTCCCGTCGGACGCGGCCGTCGCCCCGGCAGGTGCCGCAGGGCTTTTCGATGATGCGACCCTCACCCCTGCACGAGCGGCACGGCTGGACGCTCACGAATTGTCCGAAAACCGACCGCTGCACGTGCCGCTCCTCACCCGAGCCGCCACACACCTGGCAGACCACGGGGCTGGAGCCCGCCTCGGCCCCGCTGCCTCCGCAGCCGTCACAGGCGTCGAGAATCGAGACGCGCAGCTTCCTCTTCGCACCGTGCGCTACGTCGCGCAGCGTGAGCGGGAGCCGCAGGCGCACGGTCTGGCCCTTGCGGCTGGCGGTACGCTGGGTGCGCGCCCCGCGCACTCCGAAGAGGTCCTCGATTCCGGAGAAGCCGCCGAAGTCGCGCATGAACACTTCGATGGCGTCAGCGAAATCGAAGTGGTGGAACCCGCCGGGACCCCCGCGGCCCTTGAGCCCCTGCTCGCCGTATCGGTCGTAGACCGCGCGCTTCTCCGAGTCCCGCAGCACCTCGTAGGCTTCGGTCACCTCCTTGAACCGCTCTTCCGACTCCTTCGAGCCTTC
This sequence comes from uncultured Gemmatimonadaceae bacterium, assembly GCA_964591135.1. Lineage (GTDB taxonomy): Bacteria > Gemmatimonadota > Gemmatimonadetes > Longimicrobiales > Gaopeijiaceae > SZUA-318. The sequence goes on from CAZPZU010000056.1 coordinate 20,953, forward strand.
GTTGCGGTCCGGATGGTATCTGAGCGCAAGCTGGCGATAGGCCTTCTTGATCTCTTCGGTGTCCGCGGTGCGGGATACGCCGAGGAGTTCGTAATAGTCCGCCATGGCAGGCTGGCTGGTCCTCAGGTCGCGAAGATGCGGGTGACCATGGACGACGTGTAGTCCACGATGGCCACCACCTTCTCGTAGGGCATGCGCGTGGGACCGATGACGCCGATGACGCCTTTCAGGCCGCCCACGCGATATTCGGCGGTGACCAGCGTGAAGTCCGCGAGCGCAAGCGAGACGTTCTCGCCGCCGATCGTGATCCGGAGCTGGCCGCCGTGCTCGCGACTACCCACCGCGTGGGCGAGAAGGTCCCTGCGCTCGGTGAGCTCGATGAGGCTCTTGAGTCGCTCGCCGCTCTCGAACTCCGGCTGCTGTGCCAGAACGCTGGTGCTGCCCAGGTGGATGCGCGTCCTGTCCAGATCCTGGAGGCTGAACAGCTCGGCGCCGGCCTGGACGAAGATGTTGAGGAGCTCGGAGGCGCCTCCTTCGCCAGCGTGCGCGTCCCTCAGACGCTCCGGCAGGGTCCGTCGGATCTCCTGCAGGGAAAGGCCTGCCAGGCGCTCGTTCAACGCCACCGTGAGGATGAGCAGCGTCTCGCGCGGGACCTCGACCGGAAGATCGACGTAGACCGTACGCACCACACCTCCCCGGATGGTCGCCACCAGGAGGACCTTGTCCGAGGACACCTGGATCAGCTCCAGCCCCTCCAGGATCGCCTGTTCGACCCGCGGGGCGACGGCAACGCCGAGCTCGTTGGAAATCAGGCTCAGCGCGCGCACCGCGTGGCGCACCAGCCGCTCCACGGCGGAGCTTCCGGCCACGTCCAGCTCGCGTGCCAGCTTCTCCTGCTCCCGGCTGGACAGCGTGAATGGCTCCATGAGCCGATCGACGAAGAAGCGGTAGGCCAGGTCCGTGGGCACGCGCCCCGCGGAGGTGTGCGGATGCGTGAGGTATCCCTTTTCCTCGAGATCGCTCATCGTGTTCCGCACGGTGGCTGCGGACACGCCGAGGTCGAACCGACGGGAAACCACCCGGCTCCCCGCGGGCTCCGCCGTGTCCACGTACGTGCGGATCACGGCGTCGAGCACCTGTCGCTCACGGTCGGTGAGGTCGCCGCCCGCCAGCACGCTTCTGTCCAGTCCGGTCATGGGTTGGAAGATCGAAATTCCGTCGGGAGAGCGTCAAGCACGAACATCGTCGAGCTCCACTGCGAGTCGGTCCAGCACGAGCCACCCCTCGGGGGTCAGGCGCACCGTTCCGTCGTCGATTTCCGCGAGCCCCTTCCGCTCCCAGGCGGCGGCCGCCGCCTCGGCCCCGTCGCCGAGTTCGCGCACGACGAGCCCGTCCGATGTGCGCAGCCCGAGCCAGATCCGCTCCAGCCGTCGGGCGTCTGCGTCGAGCACCTCGCTGCCCTCCTCCGGGCTGCGGCCGTCGGCCGTCCTCGTGGCGTATTCCTCCCAGGCCCGCAGGTTCCATCGTCGCACCGGCGGCGCATAGCTGTGGGCCCCGTTCCCCAGCCCGAGATAGGGTACCCCGCACCAGTACGCCCGGTTGTGCCGTGACGCGGCGCCCGGGCGTGCGAAGTTCGACACCTCGTAGTGCTCGTAGCCGGCGGCGCACAGCGTCTCGGCCGCCAGGAGGAACTCCTCCCGGTAGCGTTCCTCGTCCACCGGAGGCTCGCGGCCCTCGCGGACGGCCCGGCCCAGTGGCGTGGCCGGCTCCACGCTCAGCCCGTACAGGCTGACGTGGGGGACGTCCAGGGCCAGGACGCGATCGAGGTCTTCCTCCCACGGGCGCCCCAGGTGCCCGGGAAGCCCGAAGATGAGGTCGACCGAGAGGTTCTCGACGCCCGCCCCGCGTGCCGCCCCCACGGCGGCCTCCGCACCTTCGGGACCGTGCATGCGCCCCATCCACCGCAGCGCGGGTGCGTGGAACGTCTGGACGCCCAGGCTGAGGCGGTTCACGCCGGCCTCGCGCCACGCGCGCGCGACCGCGGGCGTGAGGCTCTCCGGGTTGGCTTCCGCCGTCCACTCCAGGTCGCCCCGGTGGAGCCGTTCGGGCCCCAGCAAGCGGCCGAGGCCGGCCATCGCGTCCGGTCCGAGCAGCGACGGCGTTCCTCCGCCCACGTACAGCGTGTCCAGGCGCGGAGCGAGGGCGAAGAGACCCTCGCGCGCCACGCTCCCGAGCTCCGCGCCGAGCGCCGCCAGCCAGGCAGCCGTGTCGCCAGTCCTGCGCACCTGCACCGCGAAGTCGCAGTAGAAGCAACGGCGCACGCAGAACGGGGCGTGCACGTAGACCGAGGCGACCGTGGCTGCGCCGCGGGGGCGGTCATCCCGCACGACGGAACCGCATCCCGGGCCCGCGGACGACCTGCCCGCGCAACTCCATCTCGGCGAGGAGCGCCAGCGCCCTCCCGACCCGGAGCCCCGTCCCCCGAGCCACCTCGTCGGCCGTGCGCGCGCTTCCCGCCAGCACCTCGAGGAGGCGCACCTCCTCGTCGGAGAGGGACGTCGGGACCCCCGCCTCCCCCGGCTCCACCCTCAGCGCCATGCGCACGAAGCCGTTCACTGTCACCAGGGGACGCGCACCGTCGGCAAGAAGGCCGTTGCTCCCCTCGCAGAACGCCTCCCCGAACGGCCCCGGGACGGCCCACACGTCCAGGCCGAGGTCGAGGGCGTGCTCGACGGTGATGAGCGCTCCGCTGCGCGCCCCCGCCTCGACCACGACGACCGTGTGGCAGAGCCCGGCGAGGATGCGGTTGCGGCGGGGGAAGTGGTGCGGAAGCGCCGGAGCGCCCGGCGGGAACTCGCTGACCAGGAGACCGTCCGCCAGGATCCTCCGGAACAGAGCGGTGTGGCTCCGCGGGTAGGCCCGATCCGCTCCTCGGCCCAGCACCGCGATGGTCGGACCGCCGGCGTCGAGCGCGCCCTCGTGCGCGGCCCCGTCGACCCCAAGGGCCAGTCCGCTCACCACCGGGACGTCGACGCGGGCCACGGCGGCGCCGATGCGACGGGCCGCGCGTCGGCCCCGCTCGGTGGACCGCCTGGATCCGACGATGGCGACACCCGGGGGGCCGAGCAGCTCGGCGCGCCCGCGCAGAAAGAGGACCGGCGGCGGGTCCACCAGGTGGAGGAGGCGCTCCGGATAGTCCCTCTCGCCCATCAGAACGGTCCCGATTCCGAGGCGATCCGCAGCCTGGAGGGAGCGGTGCACCGCCGCCGCGACCGCCGGATCGGATGCGGCCGCCGACGTGCCCGCGCCGCCGAATCCGTCGAGGAGGGAGGGCATCGTCAGGGCGCGCGTCGCGGATCCGGCCGCCTCGACGAGCGCCCGGACGGTAGCCGGCCCCACCCGGGGGAGCGCGTCGAGGACGAGGAGCGCCTCCACCTCGCGGCGGCGATCCCGATCCCGGATCAGGGCGTCCACCACTCCTCTTCCTCGCCCTTCTCCGCGCGCTCGACCGCGCGGCTTCGCTCCCAGAGGGCGTCCAGCAACTCGGAGAGCCCCTGGCGGGCGATCGAAGAGACGGGAAAGACGCCGAACGCCTCCGGGGCGGAGAGCTCGGGCGGTGGATCGTCCGGGCCCAGGAGATCGGTCTTGGTGAGCACCACGCAGTGGGGAGTGCGCGACAGCGGCGCGGCGTACGCGGCGAGCTCACCCCGCAAGGCCTCGTACTCGGCCTGCGGGTCGGACGCGTCGACGGGGATCAGGAGGGCCAAGGTGCGCGTGCGCTCGATGTGGCGCAGGAACTGGTGCCCGAGCCCCCTCCCCTCGTGCGCGCCTTCGATGAGCCCGGGAACGTCCGCCACCACGAAGGACCGATATCCGGAGAGCCGTACCACCCCGAGGTTCGGGGCGAGGGTGGTGAAGGGGTAGTCCGCTACCTTGGGCCGCGCCGCCGTAACGGCGGACAGCAGCGTGGACTTGCCGGCGTTGGGCTCACCGACCAGCCCCACGTCGGCGATGAGCTTCAGCTCCAGCTTGATGCGGCGCTCCTCTCCTTCGGCACCCGGCTCCCATCGTCGCGGCGCCTGGTTCGTCGACGTCGGGAAATGGGCGTTGCCACGGCCGCCGCGGCCGCCGCACGCCACGATCAGCCGCTCCCCCTCCGCGAGCAGCTCGCCGAGGAGCTCCTCCGAGTCCGCGTCGGTCACGACGGTCCCCGGCGGCACCTTCAGGACCAGGTCCTCCCCGGACCGCCCGGTGCGGTTGCTGCCCTCGCCGTGCTGACCGCGGGGCGCGAAGTAGTGCTTCTGGTAGCTGTAGTCGAGCAGGGTCGACAGCTGCGCGTCGACTTCGAGGACCACGTCGCCGCCCTTCCCTCCGTCGCCCCCCGAGGGCCCACCGCGAGGCACGAACGACTCCCTGCGCATGGCCTCGGAACCCGACCCCCCGACACCGCCACGCACTTCGATCACCGCGCGATCGACGAACACTCAGTCGTCTCCTGCGGCGCGTCGCCGCACCTCGGTCCACGTCTCGGCCGCGCGTTCGCGGGCCACCGGCGTACTCACCATCGCCGCGAGCTCGAGCGCCCGCGACACCTGGGCCTGGCCGGCACCGGCGTTCAGGGCGCCCCGCAGGTGCGAATAGAGCTGCCGGGGGGCATCCTGCACCGTCAGGATCGCGCTGATGCACAGCTCACGGACAGGGAGGTCCAACCCGGGTCGCCCGAGGACCCTTCCGTAGCCATCCTCCACCATCCATCGCTCCACATCCGGGTGCAAACGCCGCACGTTCGCGCGCAGCCCCGCGTACTGCCCACCGTACACGACCCGACACACTTCCTCTCCCCGCTCCGCCCACCGGTCCCGGTCGTCCGCGGCGGGAGGCGCGGCGCGGCCCGAGATCTCCCGCCAGCGCGCGAGTCCGTTCAGCGCGGCGGGGTATCCGAGGAAGAGGTGGCTCTGGAGCAGCGTCTCCTCCACGGCGACCGGATCCGCGACCCGGGCCGCCGCGCGCAGCGCCTCGTCCACGACGGTTCGGCTCCCCACAGCCAAAGCGGCGCTCAACGCCACGAGGGCCTCCGTTCCGGCGTCCAGCGTGCTCATGCCGGCGCCAGCTCGAAGGCCGGGCGGATCGCGCCGACCACCTCGGCACGCGTGTTCCGCACCTCCGGCCTCGCCCAGCGAGCCAGCGCGCCGAGGTCGTCCGTGTCGAGAACCTCCAGCTGGTGGAGAACGTGGACGAGCGCGACCTCGACCGCCCGCCGGGCGCCGTCGGCCACCTTGATGGCGATCCCCAGGCCCCGGCCCGGGACGCCCGCCCCGTACACGCCCTCGGCGCCCAGCTTCACGAAGGCCCTCGCGCCGGTCCGCTCCATGACGGCGGTGCAGGCGCGCCCGGTTCCCCCGACCATGAACGGGTGGCGCGTCATCGCCGCAACGATGCGCCCGGGGGCCTGATCGTCCGCCGCGGCGGCCGCGAAACGTCCGAAGGAAGCCGCCATGGCCCGCAGCGGAACCGCAAAGCACACCACCCCACATCCGTCCACGGCGGTGGCCACGTCCGACTCCTCGACCTTCGACCAGCGCACGATCTCCCTCATCATCCGTTTCTGGACAGGGTGTCCGGCCGCGTGGTATCCCTCCGGATCCCACCCCTTCGCCATGGCCAGCGCCAGCATGCCCGCGTGCTTACCCGAGCAGTTGTTGTGAATCGGCAGCGCCTCGCCCCCATTGCGCACCACTGCGCGCGCCTCCACCTCCGAGAACGGGAGGTGAGCTCCACAGCGGAGCGCCGACTCGTCGAGCCCGGCCTTCGCCAGGATCGAGCGTGCCCCGGCCAGGTGCCTCGGTTCTCCTTCGTGCGACGCGCAACACAGGGCGAGCTCGTCCTCGGTGATCCCGAAGCGCTCGACGACGCCGTCCTCGACCAGCGGGAGGGCCTGGAGGGGCTTGGCCGCAGAGCGATAGAACGCGCTCGCGCCGGGCTCCCCCACCGACGCCACGACGCGCCCGCCCGCGTCCGCCACCACCGCGTGGACGGCATGGCGGGCCTCGACGACCCCGCCGCGCAGGACCTCGATCGCACCCGTCGAAAGAGACATCCGGGCCCGCGTCCTCGACATGTTCGGAAGGGACGACCCGCTGCCGGGGCGCCCGTCGGCCTCAGGACCCCGCCTCGGCCTCGTCCGAGGCCGAGGCGCGCGCGAGCAGCTCGTCCTGCGAAGGCGCACCCTCGAGGAGCTCGACGGCCTTGGCGAGGGGCTTGTCGAACCGGCGTTCCTGCAGGAACTGGCCCTCGTCACCCCAGTCCTGGAGCGCGATCTCGCGCTCGATCTGGTAGGAGATGAAACGGCGTGCCGCACGGAAATCGGCCCGGTCCACCGAGACATCCCATTCGGGGAGCCTCCGATAGAAGGCCTCGAGGTCGGCGTCGGTGAGCTCGAAGCCGGGCTTCAGGTCGGGGTGGTCCCGCACGTAGCGCACGGCGTAGTTGAAGACCGCCACGGTCATGACCCCGTTCTGGCGATACAGTGCCCGCACCGCCCGCTCCTCGTCGGCGTTCAGCACCTCGGGCATCACGAAGACATCGGGAGCGATGCCCCCACCCCCGTAGAGACGGCGACCACCCACGGACTCGTAGGTGGGCCGCCCCGACAGGTCCGGACCCGCCACGAACTGACCCGTGAGCGAAAGGGATCCTCCGCCCTCCGGGTGGAAGCGCGCATCCGGGTCTTTGTTGATCGAGCGACCGACGGGCGTGTACCAGCGTGCCGTAGTCAGCCGGAGCACGTTGCCCCCGGACAGGCGGTAGAGGCTCTGCACGAGGCCCTTGCCGAACGTGCTGGCGCCGACCAGCAGCGCGCGATCGTTGTCCTGCAGCGCGCCGGCGATGATCTCCGAGGCGGATGCGCTGCCCCCGTCCACGAGCGCGATCATCGACAAGCCGGCGTAGCGGTCGTCCTGGCTGGCCTTGTACGTGGCGGTCTGGTCTTCCGCGCGCCCCCGCGTCTCGACGATCGAGCGCCCCCTGTCGAGGAAGAGGTCCGAGACCTCGATCCCCTGGTCGAGCAGGCCGCCCGGGTTACCGCGGAGGTCGACGATGACGCTTTTCATCCCGGCCGTCTCGAGGGAATCGAGGGCCGCGCGCACCTCTTCGGAGGAGCTCTCCAACACGCTCTGCAGGGGAACGTATCCGATGCCCGGCTCGAGCATGAGCGCGAAGGGCACCGCCTTGAGCTGGATGACCTCGCGCGTGAGCGTGAACGGAATGGGGTCGTCGATGCCCGGCCTGAGCATCTTCACCTGCACGCTGCTGCCCGGCTTGCCACGGAGGAGTGCGACCGCCTGGTCCACGTTCATCGTGTCCGCGGCGTGGCCCTCGATCTCCCAGAATTGGTCTCCCGCCCGGATGCCGGCCCGGGCCCCGGGCGTGCCCGGCATGGGGCTGACCACCGTGACGTAGTCGTCGCGCTCGCTCACCTCGAGGCCGACGCCGCCGTACTCCCCCTCGATCCCCTGGATGCGCAGGTTCTCGAAGTCGGAGGCTTCCATGAACGACGAGTACGGGTCGTGCAGGTCGTCGATCAGGCCGTCGATCGCGGAGTGGTAGAGGCTGCCCGTATCGACCTTGTCCACGTAGCTGGATTCGACCCGGTCGACCACCTCCTGGAGGAGGTGGACCTTCATGTACACGTTCTCGGCGCGGTCCACGCCTCGCTGGAGGAGCCATCCTCCCGTCAGAACGGCGGCGGCTACGATCACCACCGGCGCCACCACGCCTCTCCGCATTTTCGACCTTTCCATGCGTTTCCGGGTCCGCGGGGGCCTTTCGGCCTCCGAACCCCGATTAAACCCCCGAAGGGGTGAAGGTTTCCGGAAGCTCGCGCTCCAGGAGACGGCGGACGCGCGCGTGCACCTCCGTGGGCTCGCCGGCTCCGTCGATCACCCGCACGTTCGTCGCCCCCGCCGCCAACGCCAGGTATCCCTCCCGCACCCTGCGCAGGAACGAGCCGCCTTCACGTTCGATGCGGTCCGGGGCCTTGCCCTCGTCATGCTGCCGCGCCTCCCCGACCTCGACCGGTAGATCCAGGAACACGTAGAGATCGGGCGCCAGCCCCCCTGTGGCCAGCGCGATGGCCCGGCGCACCTCGTCCAGGTCGAGCCCCCTTCCGTATCCCTGGTACGCGAGCGTCGAAAGGTCGAAGCGGTCCGCGATCACGGTCTTCCCGGCCTCGAGCGCGGGACGCACCACGTCCCGCACGAAAGCGGCGCGCGAGGCCAGGTACAGGAATAGCTCGCTTTCCGGCGGCATGTCCAGATCCGTGCGCGCGAGCACCACGGAGCGGACGGCCTCTCCCACCGGGGTACCGCCGGGCTCGCGGGCCACCACGTGTGGAACGCCCAGCTGTTCCAGCCAGGCGCCCAGGAGGACGGCCTGGGTGCTCTTGCCCACACCCTCGCCGCCCTCCAACACGATGAAGCTTCCTAGAGCCATGAATCCGCCCGGTGCGCGGAGCGGGCCGGGCCCGGATCGACCGGACCCCCGCCTCCGCTAATCGTAGTATTCCACGCCCAGGTGCGTGATCTGCTCCTCGCCCATCATCCAGCGGAGCGTGTTCTTGAGCTTCCAATGCTGGATGAAGAGATCGTGCTCGGGATAGAGTCCGGGCGCCGTCTGGGGACTCTTGAAATAGAACGACAGCCACTCCTGGATCCCCTTCATCCCGGCCCGCGAAGCCAGGTCCATGAACAGCGCCAGGTCGAGCACGATGGGGGCGGCCAGGATCGAGTCGCGGCAGAGGAAGTCCACCTTGATCTGCATCGGGTAGCCCATCCACCCGAAGATGTCGATGTTGTCCCACCCCTCCTTGTTGTCACCACGCGGCGGATAATAGTTGATCCGCACCTTGTGGTAGAGCTTGTCGTAGAGGTCGGGGTACATCTTCGGCTGCAGGATGTGCTCCAGGACGCCCAGCTTCGACACCTCCTTCGTCTTGAAGGACTCGGGGTCGTCGAGCACCTCGCCGTCTCGGTTGCCGAGGATGTTCGTGCTGAACCATCCGTTCAGGCCCAGCATCCGCGTCTTGAAGCCGGGGGCCAGGATCGTCTTCATGAGGGTCTGGCCCGTCTTGAAGTCCTTCCCGCAGATCGGCACGCCCCGCTTCACCGCGAGGTCCTCGAGGGCCGCGAAGTCCGCGGACAGGTTCGGCGCACCGTTGGCGTAGGGGATGCCTTCCATGATCGCCGCGTACGCATAGAGCTGGCTGGGAGCGATGCCGGGGTCGTTGGCCGCCATCGCCTTCTCGAACGCGTCCAGGCTCTCGTGAACCGCACCTGCGCGCACGTAGATCTCGGTCGAGCCGCACCAGACCATGACGAGCCGGCCGCAGCCGTTCTCCTCCTTGAAGCGCCGGATGTCGGCCCGGATCGCCTCGGCGAGCTCCTTCTTGCTGGCCGCCTTCTTCTTGTTCGGGCCGTCGAGCTTCTTCACGTAGTGGCTGTCGAACGCCGCGGGCATCGGCTTCAGCGACGACAGGAAGTCCCTGATCGGGTCGAGGTGCTGCTCCTTGTGCAGCACGCCGGCCTTGAGCGCGCTCTGGTAGCCATCGTCGGGGATCGGGTCCCACGCCCCGAACACCAGGTCCTCGAGCCCGGCAAGCGGCACGAAGTCCTTGATGAAGGGCGTCCGGTTCTCGGTGCGCTTGCCCAGACGGATGGTTGCCATCTGGGTCAGGCTTCCGATCGGCTTCGCGAGCCCGCGGCGTGCCGCTTCCACGCCGGCGACGAAGGTGGTGGCCACGGCACCGAAGCCGGGCAGAAGAACGCCCAGCTTGCCGCTGGCTGGAAGGACATCGGATGGCTGCTTCACGAAATCTGCCTCGTTCGCGTTGGTGGTCGGGGGATCAGGACGAGAGGATGATCCGGCTCTGGGCGCCTTCCTGGAGCCCACGGGCCATCGTCTCGTTCACCTTGTACATCACTTTGTCGAAGTTCGACTGGGCGGCGATGAGGCGCTGGAACCCGGGCTTCGCCTGCAGCTCGCCAGCCTTCTCCTCGTAGCTCTTGGCCACCTCCTCCTCCGGCTGCCGGCCTGCGCGCAGCGACGCCTCCAGCCGCTGCTCGAGGGCCTGGAGCTCGTTCCTGAGCTCGACGAGCTCGCGGTCCTCGTCGACCGACGCGCTCGCCCGCTTGAGGGCCTGGTACTCTTCGGTCCGGGCCAGCGCACCGCCCAGCTCCTTCGCCATGTCGTAGATGCCTGCCATTCCGAGCTCCCTTTCTTCTGCTTCTCTGGTCAACCTTCGCTCTCGGTTCTCGCACCTGCTCGCCGGGCCAGCACGACCCGCTGGCGCCCCGCCAGGTCCCGTCGGACGGATACGTCGTCGTACTCACCCACACCCTCCACCGCCGTCACCACCACCCCGGCCTGTCCCGCGCCGACCTCGAGCGCCAGCAGCCCGCCGGGCTGGAGATACGGCCCGGCCCCTTCCGCAATCGCCCGCAGCACCGTCAGGCCGTCCGCGCCCCCGAACAGCGCCTGCGCCGGCTCCCAGACGCCGACCTCCGGCTCGAGCCCGGGGGCTTCCGCCTCCGCGACGTAGGGCGGGTTCGACACCAGGGCATCGAAGCGCTCCCCCTCGCCCAGCGGCTCGAACAGCGAGCCTCGCCTCAGCTCCAGACGCTCCTCGATCCCGGTGGACCGCGCGTTGAGCGCGGCCACGACCAGAGCGTCTTCCGAAGCGTCGGTTGCGACGACGTGGGCGAATGGGCCTTCGTGCAGGAGCGAGAGGGCGATGGCCCCCGAACCCGTCCCCAGGTCGACCGCAGTGAGATCGTCTCGGTGCTGCGCCGCCGCCCAGGCGAGAACCTCTTCCACGAGGATCTCGGTCTCGGGCCTCGGCACCAGCACGCGCGGATCCACCGTGAGCTCGAGCTCCCGGAAGGCGGCTCGCCCGAGAATGTATTGTAGCGGCTCGCGTTCCGCCCGCCTCCGCAGGAGGGGCCGGAATCGGTCGAGCTCCTCGGCCTCCAGCGGACGATCGAACTGCAGGTACAGCTGCAGCCGCGGGACCCCGACGGCGTGGGCCAGAAGATGCTCGGCATCGAGCCGACCTCGCGCGACACCCTTCGACTCCAGATACTCACCGCTCCAGCGCATGAGCCGGAGCACCGTCCACACCTCCTCGTCCCGGCCTCGACCGGCCTCCGGGCTCCGCACGCTCTCCGTCACGCCGACGAGGTCTCCAGCCGCTCCTCCTCCTTAGCCAGGCGCAGCGCCGTGACCAGCTCGTCCAGGTCACCCTCCAGCACGTCGCCCAGGCTGTACAGCGTGAGGCCGATACGGTGGTCGGTGACCCGGTTCTGGGGGAAGTTGTACGTCCGGATCTTCGCGGAGCGGTCGCCGGTGCCGACCTGTGTCTTGCGCTCCCGCGCACGCTCCGCTTCCTGCTCGGCGATCATCCTGTCGAGGAGGCGGCTGCGCAGCACCGACATCGCCTTGGCCTTGTTCTTGTGCTGCGACTTCTCGTCCTGGCACGAGACGACCAGGCCCGAGGGCGCGTGCGTGATGCGCACCGCCGAGTCCGTGGTGTTCACGGACTGGCCGCCGGGACCGGAGGAGCGGAACACGTCGATACGGAGGTCGGCCGGGTCGATCTGCAGATCCACCTCTTCGGCCTCCGGCAGGACCGCCACGGTCGCCGCCGAGGTGTGGATGCGCCCCTGGCTCTCGGTCTCCGGCACGCGCTGCACGCGGTGGACCCCCGACTCGTAGCGCAGCCGACCGTAGGCGCCGCGCCCGCGCACCACGAAGATCGCCTCCTTGATCGAGCCGGGAATGCCCTCCGAGAGGCTCAGCAGCTCCACGGACCATCCCAGTCGCTCGGCCAGCCGTTCATACATGCGCATGAGGTCCGCCGCGAACAGCCCCGCTTCGTCGCCACCGGTGCCCGCCCGCACCTCCACCACGGCCGCGCGGTCCTCGAGGGGGTCGCGGGGAATGAGCAGCTCGCGGGCCCGCTTGACGAGAGCCTCGATGCGCTCCTCCAGACTGGCGGCCTCGTCCTCCGCCATGGTGCGCATCTCTTCCTCGTCGGCCTCGTCGAGGAGCTCCACGGCGCCGCGGTGCTCCGACAGCGCGCTGCGAAGCTGCTGAGCGACTTCCGCGACGGGCTCCAGGTGCGCCCGCTCCTGCCCGAGCTCCCGAAGCTGGTCCGGGTGGGCGAACACCTCGGGGCTGGCCAGCGCGCGGTCGAGCTCCGCGAAACGCCGCTCCGCCGCGCGGAGGCGCTGATCGAGCCGGGGGTCGAGTTCGGGGGTTTTCATGGGAGGCCCGCGGATCGGCAGACCGCGGCTGGATCGTCGACGGGCGCAAACGGCCGGGCCGAGGCCCGGCCGTTTGCGTCACTTGCCGACCTTCTCGTACTTCTTCTTGAAGCGATCGACCCGTCCGGCGGTATCCACGAGACGCTGTCTGCCGGTGTAGAAGGGATGACACACCGAGCAGATCTCGACGTGGACCTCCTCCACCGTCGACATCGTCTCGAAGCGGTTGCCGCAGGAACAGACGACCGTCGCCGGCTTGTAGTCGGGATGGATGCCCTGCTTCATGTCCAGCTCCACGTGCCGAAGTGGAACGGGCCTGGCGCCCTCGGGAAGCGGCAGCCGGCCCGGCGTTTCAACGGAGTGGGAGGCGAATCCCCCGCAGGCGTTCGCCTCCATAGCCTGGAAAAGTTAATCGCGAGCCCCGGTCGGGTCCAGGGAGGGAAGGCGCCGCCGCGCCCGCCACGCGATGAGCACGAGGAGCAGCGCGCCCGCGGCCGACCCGTTGCCGACCAGGTCGCCGAAGCGCGTGTAGAAGGTGCGCACGTCGGTCGTGTACACGGTGTCCACCCGGATCGCTCGCTGGAAGAGCGGCGTAGCGTCGTACGCGCGGCCCAGGGGGTCCACGAACATCGAGATGCCCGTGTTGGCGGCCCGCGCCACGCCCACACGGTTTTCGATCGCACGCATGACCATGTGCGCGGGATGCTGCCACAGCGCCGTCGTGCGTGCGTACCACGGCTCCCGCCCGTACCAAGCGTCGTTCGTGATGTTCACCAGGACGTCCGCCCCCTCGCGACGGAAGGCACGCGCACCTTGAGGATAGGTCGACTCGTAGCAGATCAGGGGTGCGTAGGCGGTCTCGTCGACCCATGCCAACGGCCACCCCTGCCCGACCCCGAAGGAGCCGAAGTACCGTAGGCCCCGGAGCCACGTCGACGGCACCCAGGGGACGCGCTCGACGAACGGCACCAGGTAGCGCTTGTCGTACTCGTAGTCGGTGAGCCCCTGGGGCTTCATGAGGAAGGCGGAGTTG
>CAZPZU010000057.1:0-12078 GCA_964591135.1 uncultured Gemmatimonadaceae bacterium
GTTCGTGTGGCACTGCGTGCAGTTCTGGTTTGCGTCCTCGCCGGCGGGGCCCACGGGGCCCTGTGGTCCTGCAGGTCCTGCGGGCCCTGCGGATCCCGCGGTTCCTGCGGGCCCTGCGGGTCCTGTGGGCCCCTCGCAGCCTGCCAGCACGAATGCCAGCATCGCTGCCCCGGCCAAGACCGGTACTCGCCTCCTCATGGCGCGTCTCCGTGTCAAATTCCCCCTCGAAAGGGCGGCGGGCAGGGCCTTTCGGCCCGTACCCGCTGACAGTACCCGGGGGCTTGTCGAGGGGGTTGAGATCGGAGCGCCCCAGGTCCGTCTACGCCCTCCGTAGTTTCCCGGATAGTGTAGTCCGTGTCAACACAGCCCAATGGTACGTCGCACGAGGGTACGAAAGTACCTGTGGTCCACTGTGGGCCGCGGATGACGACCTCGACGGTTGCATGCTCCCGAACGCAACCGGGGCCCCGGCGCCGAACCTCCCTGCGACGGTGCCCCGGCCTTCATGCTCAGCCTGGAGCCGACGGCTTCGACGTCGTGGCGTCTAGGTCGTCACTGCATCGCCCCGATGGTGTTCTGGAGCACGTCCAGAACGTAGGGCGGGTTGTGGATCCCGAGGCTCTTGTCCTCGGTGATCATCTGCCAGTTGAGGAACGCGGCGGCCACGTTGGCCGGCCACGTACCGGCCACGCTCGATACGCTGGGCGCGGCGGCCATGATCCCCTTGGCCCGCAGCAGCGTGGCGAGCTGATCGAGCTTCGACTGGACTTCGGACTGCACGCCGTACTTGTCGAAGTCCTCCACGGTGGAGTGGCAGCCTGACGAATTGCACCCGTTGACGTTGTCGTCCCCGTCGGCCTCCATGTTCAAGCTGTGTCCACCGGCCTGCGCGCCGTTGATCGGCGTCGCCATGTGGCATTTCGGGCAGCCGACGTTGGGGCCGCCGTGCACGAACGGTCCGCCGTCGATGGTGGCGCCCCCCGTGAACTCGAACAGGCCCACGCCGCCCATCACTTCGGCCACCGGGCTGTGGTGCCCGCCGTAGCGACTCGACGTCACCGTGACGTCGGGGCCGCCGATCGTGGGCAGCGGACTCACCGGACGCGCCTGGTGGCACTGTGCACACAGGTTGCCCTCGCCGAAGTCCACGGTCTCACCAGGAGCGTACCACAGGCTTACGGGGGTCGTCGAGGTGAGCGCGAAGTCGCTGTCCGTGTACGTCGTGTGGATCTGGTGGCAGGTCCTGCAGCCCTGGGGCGACGGGTCGTCGATGGGTCCGGCCGTCTCGGCGCCGGTCGCGATCCGCTCGATGAAGCCCTCGTGCGTGTGGCACGCGGCGCAGGGCGCCTCGTTCCGGTCGTAGTGGCCACCGAGATAGTGCACCGAGAATCGGTACTGGAGCTCCTTCACCACGATTCTCGTGTCGCTGGCGTGGCACTCCTGGCACGTTGAGTTTCCAGCAGGGCCCGCTGGGCCCTGTGGTCCCGCAGGCCCGGCGGGACCTGTGGGTCCCGCGGTCCCTGTAGGTCCAGCCGGCCCCTCGCAGCCCGCCAGCACGAATGCCAGCATCGCCGCTCCGGCCAAGACCGGTACTCGCCTCCTCATGGCGCATCTCCGTTCGGAATTCCCCCTCGACAGGGCGGCGGGTGGGGCCTTGCAGCCAGCACCGCTGACGGTTCCCGGGGGCTTGAAAGGGGGTTGAGATCGGAGCGCCCCGGGCCCGTCTACGCCCTCCGTATTTTTCCGGGTCGAGGTATACGTGTCAACTCGGAGCGATCCAACCTCAAAAAAGGGGTACGAAAGTACTGCGGAATGACGTATATTCTGGCGCTCGGCCCTCCCTCCACACGCGGATCGAGCGGATGCGTGTCCGCGGCTACCCGAAGGGGACGAGACGATGCTCGACGTGGTCATCGCGGTAGAGGAGCCCCTCGTGCGGCTGGGCCTCCAGGCGTCCCTCGATCGCGCGGACGGTCTGCAGGTCGTCGAGGTCATGGCGGACGTCGAAGGGCTCGAGGACACCCTTCGTAGCTTCCCCAACGCGGTGCTCGTCCTCGACGTGCGCCACCGGAGGGCCGATCCGCGCCTGATCCCTCGCATCACGCAGGAGCACCCGGGCGTGCGGGTGCTCGTGTACGTGGCGCACACGGCGGAGGAGTGCGTCATCCGCCATCTCCTCACCGCCGGAGGGCGGGCGCAGCTCTCGCCGGAGGCCGTCTGCCTGGTCGACGAGTGCTGCCTCACGTCGCTACGCGAGCAGGCGCACGGCTGCCTCCCTGCAGAGGCCGGCGCCGACGAGGTTGTGCGCGCGGTGCGTGCCGTCGCGGCCGGCGATGTGGTGGCGGCTCCGTGGCTGGCTGCGGCCCACGGCCTCGGTGCCGACACCGACACCGAGAACAAGCCCATCACGCCGCGAGAGCTCGAGGTCATGGCGCTCGTCGCGGAAGGCCTCGGCAACAAGGCCATCGCCCGTCAGCTCGGGATCAAGGAGCAGACGGTCAAGAACCATCTCGCGCGGCTCATGGAGAAGATGGGGCTGAGCAACCGCGTGCAGGTCGGCCTCATCGCGTCGCGCTACGACCTGAAGCTGTCGCATCGGGCCGGAGAGGCCTGACCCCCCACCCTCGAGCGGCTACGCGCGGTCCTTGTGATCGCGCCCGGTGCGGCGTAGATCGTGGTTCCGACGACACCCACGGACCACGCGCCCCACGGACCATCCCATGAGCCTGTCCAAGAACTACGACGGCTACGCCTCGTTCTCGTATCTCGAAGCCGGAAGCGACTACAAGGCCTTCGACCTCGCCGACGAGCTCGGGCGGGTCGAACCGTACGTGGTGCCCCTCGACGAGGACGGCGAGGCCCGGGTACGGGCCCTCGCGGAGCGCTGCGTCTTCATCTCGCTGCACGAGCACCTGGGCGTATTCCCCGCGCGCATGGAGGAGACGCCGGAGTATGTCCGCCACGGGCGGATGGCCACGGCGTTCCGGGGCCTCGCCGCGTCCTACTGGGATTGCGTCTTCGACAACCTCATGGACGGGATCTGCACGATCCACTCCCGATCGGGGTGGCAGTGGGACGACGTCCTGCACGACCTCGGCATGCGCCTGTGCGACCTCGCCCATCAGGACTTCGTGCGCCACTGCCTGCGGGTCTCCGACATCACCCGCGCGCACGACGAGGGGAAGGTGGCGCTGGTGGCGTCGATGGAGGGTGCCGCGATGATCGAGCACGAGGTGGACCGGATCGATCTCCTGTATGGATTCGGCGTGAGGGCGCTGGGCATCACGTACTCCGAGTCCAACGCGCTGGGCAACGGGCTCAAGGAGAAGCGCGACGGGGGCCTGACGGCGTTCGGCCGCCGGGCGGTCGAGCGCATGAACAAGGTGGGCATGCTCATCGACTGCTCGCACTGCGGCGACCAGACGACGCTGGACACGATCGAGTGGAGCGAGCGGCCGATCGTGCTGTCGCACATCGGCGCGCGGGCCCTGTGGGAGTCGAACCGCCTGGCCCCCGACGAGGTGCTGGAGGCGTGCGCGGCGAAGGGTGGCGTCATCGGCGTGGAGGCCGCCCCCCACACGACGCTCACGCGCAACCACCGCACGCACGACCTCGAGGCGTTCATGGAGCACTTCGAGTACGTCCGCGACCTGGTCGGCATCGACCACGTGGCCTTCGGTCCCGACAGCCTCTACGGAGACCACGTAGGGCTCCACCGCACGTACGCTGCGAACCTCTCCCTGAAGGAAGCCCACGGAGCCGGTCGCCCCGACCAGCAGTACGAGCCGGTCGCGTACGTGAAGGGCCTGGAGAACCCGACCGAGGGCTCGAAGAACATCGTGCGTTGGCTGGTCGCCCACGGGTACCCGGACGCCGACATCGAGAAGGCGATGGGGGGCAACGTGCTCCGCGTGCTCGGGCAGGTGTGGGCGTGATGGTCGTGAGTCGGCGAGCGCCGGTCCAGAGGTGAGGGGACTCGCCGTCGCCCTCGCGTGCGCGGCGCTGGGGGCGCCCCATCCGGCAGCGGCCCGCCAGGCCGTGCGGTCGGTGCGCATGGTCGTGGACCTGACCGACGGAAGCGGCACCGCCGACGTGCGCGCCGAGTACCTCCTCGCAGGAGCGGGTGCGGACAGCGTCGTGCGCGCAACCGCGCTGGACTTCGCCGGAGCGACGATCGAGGCGCTGCGCGTCGGGGAGGACGGTCGTCCGCTGCCGATCCTTCGCCCGAGAACGCTCGTCACCCTGGCCCGCCTGCCTCTGACGTCGGGTGGGGGGGAAGGGCGGAGGGTGGTGGCCTCCTACGTGGTGCCAGGCGCCGTGGTCGCACACGGCGCCGCTCTCCGTGGCCACGTTCCCGTCCTGAGCCTCGACCTCCCTCCCGAGGCTACGAGCCCGGGTCTCTTCCGGGCGGAGCTCCGCCTGCCGCCGGAGTGGTCGGTCACGGAGGGCTTTCCGACGGGGATGGCCCCCGGCTCCGCGCCGGGTGTCTACGAGGTGGATCTGGCCGTCGTTCCGGCCCTGGTGGGCTTCCGAGCCCGCTCCGACGGCGCCTGGCGTCCCGGCCTGCCCCTCGCCCTCGACGCAGTGGGGCTCGTGCTCTTGCTTGCGTTCTCGGCTGTGGGGTGGCGCCATCTGCGGGACGGTGCGTCGTGACGGGGCTCGCGTCGGCGGCACCGGGGTTCGCGTTCTGGGGGCTCTTCCTCGCCTGCGCGGTCGTTCTGGCCGGGTACATCGTGTGGATGTGGTGGGTGGAGCGCCGGTGATGGACGTGCGCATGACGGCGGTGTTCGTCGCGTACTTCGTGGTGGTCTTCGCCATCGGCTGGTACAGCCTGCGCCATACACGCGATGAGGCGGACTACTGGATCGCCGGAGGCAAGCTGGGTTGGTTCGTCGGCGGCGCCACCCTCGCCGCCACGCACACCAGCGCCGGGACGTTCGTGGGGACGATCGGGGTGATGTACACCGGCGGATGGTCGTTCGGGTGGGTGCTGCTCTCGATCCCGCTGGCGTATTGGTTCGTCGCGGCCGTGCTCGCGCCGCGCTTCACGCGGGTGCGGCGCCTCACGCTACCGGCGTTCATGGAGGCGCGCTACTACAGCCGGGGGGTGCGGGGCCTTTCGGCCGTCATCGTCCTGATCGCCACCGTCGTCTATATCCAGGCGCAGATCGTCGCCGGCGGGCTGGTGGCCAACATCGTGTTCGGCATCCCGACCCGATGGGGGATGATCGGCTTCACGCTCGTCCTGCTGGCGTATACGGTCGTCGGCGGCATGTTCGCCGTGGTGTACACCGACGCCTTCCAGCTCGTGGTGATGTGCCTGGGCGCCCTGCTCGCCCTCCCCCTGGCGGTACGCCAGGTGGACGGGTGGGGCTCGCTGCTGGCGACCGTCCAGGCGGCGCAGCCGTCGGTCTTCCGGTGGGAGGCGTTTCCCGCGTCGCTGCTCTTCACGATGGGGCTCGCGTTCTTCCTCGGCTCGATCGCGACCCCGGAGAAGCTCGTGCGACTGTACGCGATGAAGGACATGCGCACGATCCGCCGCGGCATCCTCTTCGCGGTCGTCGTGGTGACGGTCCTCAACCTGATCGTCTTCCTGATCGCCCTCGCGGCGATCGTCCTCTTCCCGCAGCTGCCTACCGGGGACCTGGCGATGCCGATGGTGGCGACGGCGGTGCTGCCCACCGTGTTGGGCGCGATGATGCTCGCCGCGATCACGGCCGCGATGATGTCCACGGTCGACTCGCTCCTGATCGTCGCTGGCTCCGCGCTCTCGGTGGACCTCTACCAGAACCTTATCCATCCCGAGGTCACCCCGGAGCGGCGCATGTGGGTGGACCGGCTCGGGATCCTGGTCGTGGGCTCGGTGCCGGTCGTGCTGCTGCTGAGCGGGGTGGGGGAGGGGCAGCTCGTCCAGTTCATCGTGCTCCTCTTCACGGCGCTCATGGCGGCGAGCTTCGCCGTTCCGGTCGTGGGGGGCGTGCTCTGGCGGCGCGCGACCCGCGAGGGGGCCGCGACGGCCATGGTGGGTGGCGTGGGCACCGTGTTCCTCTGGAAGCTGTACGGGCCCTCCGCCATCGACCCGGTGCTGCCCGGCTTCGTGGTCTCGGCCGTCCTGTGGTGGGGGGTGAGCCTCCTGACCCCGCCGCCGCCCGCCTCCGCGGTGCGCCCGTACTTCGAGTCCCCGGGCACCTCCTGACGCCTTGCTCCGGATGGGCGCCACCTCGATCTTGCGCGGCGTCGCCTCCTCCCCTTCATCGGAGCTTCCGCGTGCAACGACCCCGTGCCCTCCCGGCCCTCTTCGGCTCCCTCGCCCTCCTCGTGTTCGCGGCGCTCCCCGGTGCCGCGCAGGACGTCGACGCCTACCGCGATGTCGCGAACCGCCTGATCGACGCGGCAACCGCCAACCACGACGCGTATGCCCGCCTGGGCGATCTCGTGGACGGCTTCGGAAGCCGTCTGTCGGGCTCGACGGCGCTGGAGAACGCCATCGACTGGGTCCTGCGCGAGATGGAGGCCGACGGGCTGCAGAACGTCCACGGGGAGACGGCGATGGTGCCCCACTGGGTGCGGGGAGAGGAGTCCGCGGAGCTGGTCCTGCCGCGCCACCGGAAACTGCCCATGCTGGGGCTGGGGGGGAGCGTCGCGACGCCGCCGGGGGGGATCCGGGCACAGGTCCTGGTGGTGGGTAGCTTCGACGAGCTGACCGCCCGGGCCGACGACGCGCGCGGGCGAATCGTGCTTTTCGACGTCCCCTTCACGAACTACGGCGAGACCGTCCAGTACCGCACGAACGGCGCCGTGGCCGCGGCCCGCGTGGGCGCGGTGGCCAGCCTGATCCGCTCGGTGGCCTCGGCGTCCATGCAGTCGCCGCACACGGGCGCGATGCGCTACGAGGAGGGGGTCCCGAAGATCCCCCACGCCGCGATCACGGTCGAGGACGCCCAGATGCTGCATCGCATGCAGGACCGGGGCGAGCGCATCGAGGTGCTCCTGAAGATGCAGGCGCAGACGCTCCCCGACTCTCCCTCGCGCAACGTCATGGGGGAGATCACGGGGAGCGAGCATCCCGAGGAGGTCGTCGTGCTGGGCGGCCACATGGACTCCTGGGACGTGGGACAGGGCGCGATGGACGACGGCGGAGGCGTGGTGGCCGCGTGGGAGGCGGTGCGGCTCATCAAGGAGCTGGGGCTGAAGCCGCGGCGGACGATCCGCGTGGTGGGGTGGGTGAACGAGGAGAACGGCGGAGCGGGCGGCCGGCAGTACGCAGCCGACCACGCCGACGAGAAGCACGTCCTCGCGATCGAGTCCGACGGCGGCGTCTTCGCGCCCCAGGGATTCGGGTTCACCGGATCGGACGCCGCGTTCGACATCGTGTCGCGGGTGGGCCGGTTCCTCGAGCGCATCGACGCCGGCACGGTCACGCGCGGGGGGGGCGGGGCCGACATCGGGCCGCTCATGCAGACCGGCGTGCCGGGGATGGGGCTCGAGGTGGACGGCACCCGCTACTTCTGGTACCACCACTCCGACGCTGACACGCTGGACAAGCTGGACCCCGACGAGGTGGCCCGCTGCGTGGCCGCCATGGCGGTCGTGGCCTACGTCGTGGCGGACCTGCCGGAGGCCCTTTCCCGGTAGACGGGCGCGCCCCATCGTAGGTCGATCAACCGTCCCTGGAAGGAGGTGCACGATGGCCGGATCTCTGGTGGAACGCATGACCGGTGCGGCGCTACTGCGCATCGACACCTTCGAGGAAGTCGAGCACGACCAGGACGCGACGCCCCAGGCGGCCGCCGTGGTGGCGATGGTCGCCGTGGCCGCCGCGATCGGCGCGTCCCCCCTCGGTGTGATGGGCGCCGTCCGCGGGGCGCTGGCCGCGCTGGTCGGCTGGCTCGTGTGGGCCGGCATCACCTATCTGGTGGGCACGAAGATCTTCGATGGGACGGCGACCTGGGGGGAGCTGCTGCGTACGCTCGGCTTCGCCCAGGCGCCGGGCATCCTGCTCGTGTTGGGCTTCCTCCCGCTGCTGGGATGGATCCTGAGCATCGCCGTGCCGCTGTGGATGCTCGTGGCGGCGTTCATCGCGGTCCGCCAGGCGCTGGACTTCGGCAACGGGAAGACGCTGGCGACCGTCCTGGTGGGGTGGGGGATCTACGCGGCCCTGAGCATCGTCTTCTGAGCGTGCCGCCGTCGACCCTCGACGCGGGATGATGGGCCCCCGCGGCGCGACCCGCACCGTGGGGATGCGACGGTACCGGGACGCCTCGTCGAAGCGGGAGCGGGACGCGGTCGCCGTCGAGGAGCCCCTCGAGATCCGTCTGTCCTGGACGGAGTCCGACGGGGTCGCCTCCACCGACGCGCTCGCCGTGACGATGCGCACCCCCGGGGACGACTTCGACCTGGTCGCCGGGTTCCTGCACGGCGAGGGCGTCGTACGGCGGCCGGCGCACCTCCTGGAGATGTCCTACTGCCGGGGCGAGGAGGAGCAACGCTACAACGTGGTGGAGGCGCGGCTGCGCCCCGGCGTCCCCTTCGACCGCGGGCGCATGCGCAGGAACTTCTACACGACCTCGAGCTGCGGCGTGTGCGGCAAGGCGTCGATCGAGGCCGTCGAGTCGCACGGATGCGTGGCCCTTCCCGACGACGGGTTCCGGGTACCACCGGGGCTCCTCGGCCGCCTCCCTTCGCTGCTCGAGGAAGGGCAGGGGGTCTTCCGCCGGACCGGAGGCTTGCACGCCGCCGCGCTCTTCGACGCGGGCGGCCGCTGCCGCGTCGTGCGCGAGGACGTCGGTCGCCACAACGCGGTCGACAAGGCGCTCGGCCAGGCCTTCCTCCGCCGAGCGCTCCCCGCCGGCGGGCGCGTCCTGGTCGTGAGCGGCCGTGCGTCTTTCGAGATCGTGCAGAAGAGCGTGGTGGCGGGCGTGCCGGTGCTCGTGGCGGTGGGGGCTCCCTCGAGCCTCGCGGTCGAGCTCGCCACGAGGTTCAACCAGACGCTGGTCGGCTTCGCGCGCGACGGCGGCTTCAACGTCTACGCCGTGCCGGAACGGATCGCGTGAGCGCGGTCCGCCTGCTCGGGGTCGTGCTCGCCGGCGGCGAGGGTCGGCGCTTCGGGGGTCCGAAGGCGGACGAGCCGGTGGGAGGCGTGTCGATGGTGCGGCGCGCGGTGACGAGCCTGTCTGAGGTGGTCGACCAGGTGGTGGTCGTGTCGAGCCGGCCCGTCGCGGATGCCCCCGTCGAGATCCTGCCGGACGCCACACCCGGGACCGGTCCGCTGGGAGGCTTGCAGACGGCGCTGGACACGGCGGAGGAGCGAGGGCTGGACGGAGCCTTCCTGCTGGCCTGTGACCTCCCGTTGGTCGATGTCGCCCTCCTGGGACGCCTGCTCGGTGCCCTGGGGGAGGACGACATCGCGGTGGCGCCACAGCGCCTGGGAGGCGGCGTCGAGCCGCTGTGCGCCATCTACCGCGTGGACGCCCGCGCGGCCGTCCTGGAGCGGCTCCGCTCGGACGATCGCTCGCTGCATGCCCTTTTCCGCGACCTCGGGGGCGTGGCCCTGGGGCCCGCCGAGCTCGGCGCAAGGGCCGGCGAGGCCTTCCTCAACGTGAATACGCCCGCGGATCTCGCCCGCGCGGAGGCGGCGCTCCAGGCGCGCCGGACCGGGTCTTGAGCGTGATCCCTCCGATCGTGTGCGTGATCGGTAAGAAGAAGTCGGGAAAGACGCTCACGGCGGTGGGGTTGGTGCGCGAGCTCGCCCGTCGCGGGCACAGGGTGATGAGCGCGAAGCACGGGCACCACTTCGACCTCGACACGGAGGGGAAGGACTCCTGGCGTCACCGGCACGAGGCCGGCGCCGAGCGGGTGGTCGTGGCCGGCCCCGACGACCTCGCGGTCCTCGGCGGCTGGGACTCCCGGGGGGAGCGGCCCCTCGAGGAGCTGGTGGCGCGCTACCTGGCCGACGGCGACATCGTGGTGGCCGAGGGCTTCAAGACGTCGTCGGCGCCGAAGATCGAGGTCTACCGTCGGGCCGCCCACGCGGAGCCCATCTACGGATCGGACCCCGAGCGCGACGCCGGTTACCTCGCCATCCTGACGGACGTGGTCGGCTTCGACGCCGGGGTCCCCGTGCTGGACATCGACGATCCGCACAGATTCCACCGACTGTCCGATCTGGTGGAGGAACGCTTCTTCGGAGGAGGGTGACGATGGCGACGCGAGCTCCCGCCCTGGACGTGCCGGCCACGGAGACGATCCCGGCCGCGACGGCGCCGGCCGACGCACGCCTGGTCTCGCTCGACGCGTTCCGCGGTCTGACCATCGCCGGCATGATCCTGGTCAACAACCCGGGGAGCTGGAGCTACGTGTACGCGCCCCTCGAGCACGCGGCGTGGAACGGGTGGACGCCCACCGACCTGATCTTCCCGTACTTCCTCTTCATCGTCGGCGTAGCGATCCCCCTGTCGTTCCGACGGCGGCTCGCCGAGGGCGCCGATCGTCGGGGGCTCTTCGCGCACGTCGTCCGCCGCGCGCTGGTGATCGTCGCGCTGGGGATGTTCATGCGCGTCTTCCCCGACTTCCACTTCTCCGGGATCCGCTGGCCCGGGGTGCTCCAGCGCATCGGTCTCGTGTACCTGGTGGCGGCGGGCCTCTACCTGGGCGTGGGTCGCAGGGGCCGCGTCGCCTGGACGGTGGGGCTGCTCCTCGGCTACTGGGCGGCAATGTCGTGGGTCCCGGTGCCCGGGTACGGGGCGGGGGATCTGTCCCCCGACGGCAACCTGGCGGCGTTCATCGACCGCGCCCTGATGACGGGGCACCTCTACCAGGGGACGTGGGACCCCGAAGGGCTGCTCTCGAGCCTGCCCGCCGTGGCGACCAGCCTGCTGGGGATCTTCACGGGCGAGTTTCTGCTCTCCGGGCTTCCCCGACCCACCCTCGCCCGCGGGATGCTCGCGGCGGGCGTGGCGCTCACGGCGCTCGGCACGGCTTGGGGCGCGCTCTTCCCCATCAACAAGAACCTGTGGACGAGCTCGTACGTCGCGTTCACCGCCGGGACCGCGCTCCTCCTGTTCGGCGCCCTCTTCTGGGCGGTGGACGTGCGTGGATGGCGCGGCGCCTGGCTCACGCCGCTGCGCGTCTACGGGATGAACGCGATCGCGGTGTTCGTGCTGTCCGGGCTGGTGACCAAGCTGCTCGTGCTCGAGCACGTGGGGGGACCGGACGGGCCGTCCCTGTACGGATGGATCTACCAGACCCTCTTCCGGTCGTGGGCCGGGGACTACAACGGCTCCCTGGCGTTCGCGCTGGCGTACGTGGGACTGTGGCTGGGCGCGATGGGGCTTCTCTATCGCCGGGGCATCTTCATCAAGGTGTGATGGGCGGGACGCCCATCCGGCTTGCCGGGCTCCAGGACGGGTCTCAACTTGGGGCCCGTATCGACCAAGACACCCCGAGCGATGAAACGACCGGCGACCCTCCTGCTGGCGGCCCTCGCGGCCGCTGCCACCGCGTGCGCGTCCTCCGGCCCCGGCGAGTCCGCCGCGGCCCCGCCGTCGCCTTCGACCGGGGCGGAGGCCGCGCTCCCGCCGTCACCCGCCGCCCCCGCACAGGCGCCAACCGAGGGCCTCTTCACCGAAGCCCAGGCCGTGCGCGGACGCGCGACGTTCCGGTCCGTCTGCGCGGACTGCCACTACTCGAGCGAGTTCCGGGACAGCCAGTTCCAGTTCAAGTGGGGGAGGCGGACCGTCGCCGACCTCTACGAGAACATCGTCGAGAACATGCCCGACGACGCGCCGGGGAGCCTCGAGAGGCAGCAGTACATCGACGTGGTCTCCTACATCCTGCAGCTCAACGGCTTCCCCGCCGGACCGAGTGAGCTGACCGCGGAGAGCCCGAGCATGAGCGGAGCGACGCTGAACGCGCTCCCCGGCTCCCGCCAGCCGAGCCACCGGCCGGACGCCCGGGCTCCCCACACCCCCTGAGGAGGTTCTGGTGGGTATCGATCGACGCGACTTCCTGAGGGCAGCCACGGCGGGAGCCGGCCTCGCGCTCGCCGGGGCCATACCCACCGGCGCGGAGGCGGAGGCG
>CAZPZU010000057.1:12178-21392 GCA_964591135.1 uncultured Gemmatimonadaceae bacterium
GGGAGCCGGCCTCGCGCTCGCCGGGGCCATACCCACCGGCGCGGAGGCGGAGGCGGAGGTGCGCCGAGCGCCGTACGTCCGCTCGGGCCGGTCGCCCGACGTCCTGGTCGTCGGGGCAGGGGCGTTCGGCACGTGGACCGCGCTGTACCTGCAGCGGATGGGTGCGGCCGTGCAGGTGGTCGACCAGTACGGCCCGGCGAACTCCCGGGCCACCTCGGGTGGTGAGACCCGCGGCGTGCGCTCGAGCTACGGGGACCGGCCGCACGGGCTGCAGTGGGGGAAGTGGGCGGTGCGCGCGATGCAGCGATGGACGGAGTGGGACGAGGAGCATCAGGACGACCTGCTGCCGCGGCTGTTCAACCAGACCGGCGACGTGATCCTGCGCGAGGAGGTCGAGCCCTGGCTCGACCAGACGATGAAGAACTGGGACGCGATGGGCCACGAGTACGAGGTCCTCACGCCCGACGAGGTCCGTCACCGCTGGCCCGTCATCGGCCTCCCGGACGTGGGCTTCGTGCTCTACGAGCCGTCGGCCGGCGTGGTCCGCGCCCGCCGCGCCATCGAGTCGGTGGCCAGGGTCTTCAAGCAGGAGGGCGGCGAGATCGTCATCGGCAACGTGGCCCTCGGCCAGCAGGACGGGCGCAGGGTGGTCGACGTGGCCGTCGACGGATCCCAGCGGCTCAGCGCGGGCACGTTCGTGTTCGCCCTCGGGCCGTGGTTCCCCAAGTTCTTCCCGGAGCTGATGGGCAAGCGCCTGCGAATCCGAACGCTCGGTCACGTGTACTACGTTTCGACGCCCCCGGGAGACGAATCGTATCGCGTACCGAACCTGCCGAGCTACAATATCCCCGGGGTGACGGGATGGCCCGCACTGCCGCACGATGCACGCGGTTTCCGAATCCGCACGGGGGGACATCGTGACGACGATCCCGATACCAGTGTCCGCTGGATCGACGAGGAATATCACGGCCGGCCGCGCGAGATCCTGGCCAAGTACTTTCCCGCGCTGGCGGAGCGGCCGTTCAACGAGACGCGCTGCTGCCACTACGAGTCCAGCGTCGATCGGAACTT
This sequence comes from uncultured Gemmatimonadaceae bacterium, assembly GCA_964591135.1. Classification (GTDB taxonomy): domain Bacteria; phylum Gemmatimonadota; class Gemmatimonadetes; order Longimicrobiales; family Gaopeijiaceae; genus SZUA-318. The sequence continues at coordinate 13,250 of CAZPZU010000057.1, forward strand.
CATCATCGACCACCACCCCGCGTACGACAACGTGTGGCTGGCGGGCGGAGGATCGGCCGAGGCCTTCAAGCAGGGCCCGGTCCTCGGCGAGTACATCGCCGGCCGCGTGCTCGGCCGCGACGCCGAGCCGGAGCTCGCGGAGGGGTTCCGACTCAAGGACGAGGAGTTCGCGGAGGAGGGGGAGGGCTGACGCCGTGGCGGGCACGGCCTGCGGGGTGCTGGTGTGAAGCGTCGGCATCGGCGCGTGCCCGTGCGGCGGCTCCCGTGGAGCGGGAGCGTTCTGGCCGTGACGTTCGTCGGCCTGTCGGTGCTGGCCCTTGCGCTGGTTCCGATCTACTTCGGACGCCAGGCGAACGAGGGGCTGGCCGAGATCTCCGAGATCCTGGACCCGGCCCGTCTGCTCGGCACCCGGCTGTCCCTCGTGCAGGCGCGCCAGATGTCGGCGTTCCAGGCCTTCCTGCTCACCGGTAGCCCGACGTTCCGGCAGCGCTATCTGAGCACGCTCGACTCGGAGCGCGAGATCTACGAGCAGCTGACCGCGCTCGTCATGGGGATGAACCTCGACGTGCGCAAGCGCCTCGTCGACCTGTCGGACATCTCCAACACCTGGCACCTGGGACACCAGGAGGCGATGAAGGACGAAGAGGGCCGCCTCGCCATGGCCGCCCAGTTCGCGGACGAACAGAGCCGCTACCAAGCGCTTGGGGAGGCCACGCTCGAGCTGGAGACGGCGATCCAGAACGAAGTGGAAGGCGGTCGCCAACGGATCGCGCTGCAGCAGAAGCGTCAGACGCAGGCGACCTTCGGGCTGCTGGCGCTCGCCCTCGCGGCGACGCTCGTCGTGGGCCTGGTGGGGTGGAGGCTGCACGCCGTCACGGCCGAGGCCGAATCCAGGCGCAGCGACGCCGTCCAGGCGCGCCGCGAGTACGACGCGACCCTCGAGGCGACCGCCGACGGCGTCCTCGGGCTGGACCTGGACGGCCGCATCATCAGCCTCAACCGCGCCGGCACCGACCTGCTGGGCTACACCGAGCGCGATCTCCAGGGCCGGGACTTCCACGCCACGTTGCACCACACGCGGGCGGACGGCTCGGAGCGGCCCCGGGCCACGTCCCCGATCCTGAGGGCGCTCGAGGAGGGACCGGAGGCGAGGGTCTCGGCGGAGGACGTCCTCCGGCGGCGGGACGGGTCCGTCCTGCCCGTGCAGTGGTCCCTCCGCCCACTGGTGGACGGGCTGGAGATCCGGGGCGCCGTGCTGACCTTCACCGACATGACGCAGATCCGCGAGAAGGAGGATGCCCTCCGTCGGGCCGTCCGTGTGCGCGAGGAGGTCGTCTCGGTGGTGTCGCACGACCTGAGGAACCCGCTGGGCGTGGTCGCGGGCGCGGCGGACCTCCTCCTCGACCTGCCCCTCGGCGAAGCCGAGCGGATCAAACAGGCCGACATCATCCGGCGCTCCGCCCAGCGCATGGGCCGGTTGATCCAGGATCTGCTCGACGTCGCCCGCATCGAGGCGGGCGCGCTGGTCGTGCGCCCGGTCGTGGAGGGGCCCCGCGGTCTCCTGGACGAGATCCACGCGGTGTTCGCGACCCAGGCGGAGGAGAAGGGCGTCGAGCTCGAGGTGGACATGGATCCCGGGATCCCTCCGGCGCTGGTGGACGCGGACCGGATCCACCAGGCGTTGTCGAACCTCGTGTCGAACGCGCTGAAGTTCACACCTTCGGGCGGCAAGGTGACGCTGTCCGCCCGCGAGACAGAGGAAGGGTGGATCGTCCTCTCCGTGTCGGACACGGGACCCGGCATCCCCGAGCACATGAAAGGCCGCCTCTTCGACCGGTTCTGGCAGGCCAGCCGCCACGACCGCACCGGTTCGGGCCTCGGGTTGGCGATCGTGCGCGGGATCGCCGAGGCCCATGGCGGCTCGGTGGAAGTCCTGTCGAAGAAGGGTGCCGGCGCGACGTTCAGCCTGCGCCTGCGGGCGGCCACGGACCGGATGGCGGACCCGGCGGCGGGGAGGACGGCGGGGGTATGAAGGGCGGCATGATGCGGTCGCCCCTCACGGTCCCCGCACTGCTGGAGCGGGCCGCGTCGCTGTTCGGGGACAAGGAGGTCGTCACCGCGGACGAGGAGCGGGGCGTGGTGCGGCACCCCTGGAGGGACGTGGCGGCCCGGGCATGGAGGCTCGCCGGCGCCCTGCCGACGCTCGGGGTCGCGGACGGATCGCGCGTGGCGTCCCTCGCGTGGAACCGCCATCGGCACCTCGAGCTCTACTTCGGTGTGCCGGCCGCCGGCGCCGTCCTGCTGACCGTGAACGTGCGCCTCTCCCCCGAGCAGATCGCCCGCGTCCTCGGCCACGCGGAGGCCGAGGTCGTCTTTGCCGACCCCGAGCTCGTCGACGTCATCGACGCGGTCGCCCCGGGCCTCCCGCGCCTGCGCCGGCGCGTCGTGCTCGGCGCGGAAGCGCCACCCGGCTGGGACGCCTACGAGTCGCTCCTCGCGGCAGCGGGCGCGAGGCGGCCCGACCTGGACGAGGACGACGCGGCGGCGCTGTGCTACACCTCCGGGACCACCGGCGAGCCCAAGGGCGTCCTCTACTCGCACCGCGCTCTGGCGCTGCACACGCTGGCGATCTGCCTGCCCGACGGCTTCGGCCTCGGGGAGCGGGACGTGATCCTGCCGGCGGTGCCCATGTTCCACGCGAACGCGTGGGGCCTGGTGCACGCCGCGGCCATGACCGGCGCCACGCTCGTGCTCCCGGGCGCGCGGCCGTCGGCCGAGCACCTGGCGGGGCTGCTGTCGACGGAGCGGGTCACGTTCGCGGCGGGCGTGCCCACCGTGTGGATGGGCGTGCTGGACGTGCTCCGGCGCACGCGTCCCCGGCTGGCTCCCGGCCTGCGCGTCCACTCCGGCGGGGCTCCGACCGCACCGGCGCTCCTCGAGGCCTATCGCAAGGAGCTCGGTATCGAGATCCTCACCGGCTGGGGGATGACGGAGCTCACGCCGGTGGGCATGGTCACGCACCCCCGCGCCGCGATGGAGGAGTGGTCGGCCGAGGCACTCCTTCCCGTGCGTACGAGCCAGGGGACGCCGCTCCCCTTCGTCGAGGCGCGGGTGGTGGGCCCGGGTGGGACGCCGGCGCCGCACGACGGCTCCACGCCGGGCGAGCTGGAGGTGCGCGGGCCGTGGGTGTGCGCGGAGTACTTCCGCGCCGGGGAGACCGACAGCCATCGCGACGGTTGGCTGCGGACCGGGGACGTCGCCACCGTCGACCCCGACGGATACGTGCGCCTGGTGGACCGCACCAAGGACCTGATCCGTAGCGGCGGCGAGTGGATCTCCAGCGTCCAGCTCGAGCACGCGCTCATGGACCATCCGTCGGTGGCCGAGGCCGCGGTCGTCGCGGTCCCGGACCCCCGCTGGCAGGAGCGACCGTGGGCGTGCGTGGTCCTGCGGGACGGTGCCGCGCGCCCGGACGACCTCCTCGAGCCGCTCGCCAGGCGGTTCCCCCGCTGGTGGATCCCCGACCGCGTGGTCTTCCTGGAGGCGATTCCGCGCACCTCCACGGGGAAGTTCGACAAGAGGTCGCTGCGCGGGCGGCTCCGCGGGATGGCCGAGCAGCCGGTGCCCTGAAACGGCCGCTCAGGCGCCGCGCTTCCAGGTCAGGAGTGCCTCCACCTCGTTGGTCGTCAGGCGGCGCACGCCCAGGTCGTAGAGGCGCGCGGCCTCCGCCGGATCGTTCACCGTCCAGACGGCGGTCTCGATGCCCTCCCGCGTCAGGCGGTCCGCGAGCGACGGACGGCCGAGCACCAGGTCGGCCCGGAAGTCGAGGAGCGCGTGCGGGTCGCCCTGGGCGCGATGGACCGCCTCGTCGACCTCTCCGACCTCGTCCACGATGTAGCCGATCGCGAGATCGGGCTGCCGGCCCCGCATGCGATCGAGGATCGTCCAGTTGAGCGAGATGAACACGACGTCGCCGAGCGCGGCCAAGTCCCGGGCCAGCTGCACCATCCGATCCAGGTCCTCGAGCTCGCGATAGCCCTTCACCTCCGCATAGATCCGCCCGATCCGCCCCTTCAGGCGCTGGAGCGCCTCCTCGAAGGAGGGGATCCGCTCGCCCGCGAATCGCGGGGAGTACCATCTCCCGGCGTCGAGGCCGCGGAGCTGCTCGAAGGTACGACGGCGCAGGGGGCCCGCTCCGTTCGTGGTGCGGCTCAGCATCGGGTCGTGGAAGAGCACAGGCGTGCCGCAGGCGGCCGTGTGCAGGTCGAACTCGACGGCGTCCGCGCCCGCCGCGACCGCCGCGTCCATCGCGGCCATCGTGTTCTCGGGGGCTCTGGCGCTGTATCCGCGGTGGGCGATGATCTCCACCGGAGGGGTCATCGCTCAGCCCTCGTCGGTACCTGGCTCGAGCCGTGCGGTGTCGGGCCGGCCCGACTCCAGGGCGCGATGGAACTCGGTCACCTCGCCGAGGCGCTTCACGGTCCCCTCGAGGGACTCGATCTGCTGCTCCATGAGCGCCATGCGCCGCTCCATGATGTGCACGCTCTCGTCCAGTCCCTTGTGGTCGAAGAAGCGGCCCAGCGCTTCGACCGTGGGCTTCAGGGCGAAGCGCGCCGTGAGCCCGATGACGGGGACGAGCACGATCGAGACCCCCATGATGACCGCGACCAGCGCGGTGAGGTCGATCGGCAGGATCTGCATGTGGATTCCCTCTTCTCGTGGTCCCTTGTGGCTGCTCGCCGGGGCGTTCATCGTGCGTGGGAGCCCCGGATCCACGCAAGCCGGCTTCCAACCCCCGCACGCCACCCCCCGTCCAATCCAGCGAAAGAAAGATAGAACGGGAATCCCAGCCACCCAGAACCGGTCCCGCATCGGTGCCCGCACCCGCAGAAGCAACGGACGTGCGCATGGCGGCGGACGGCGACCACGCGGCCTTCGAACGACTGTACCGGGGCCACGTGGGACGCATCCACGCCCTGGCCCGCCGCATGGTCGGGGACGACGTGGCGGAGGATCTCACGCAGGAGGTGTTCATCCGCGCCTGGAGCAAGCTCGGCTCCTTCCGCGGGGACGCCCGGTTCGGAACCTGGCTTCACCGCCTGGCGGTGAACCTCCTGCTGACGAGGAGGGAGACGTTGCGCAAACGGGAGGCGAAGGCGGTGACGGCCGACGGGGTCCTGGACCGGCTCGTGGCGCCGCGGCAGCGGAGCCCCGGAGCCGCCGTGGACCTGGAGGCGGCACTGGCCCGGCTTCCGGACGGGGCGCGCCGGATCTTCGTCCTCTACGACGTGGAGGGGTACGGGCACGAGGAGATCGCGGGGTTGGTGGGGATCTCGGTGGGGACCTCGAAGTCCCAGCTGCACCGGGCCCGGATGCTCATGCGAGGCCATCTGAACGGATGATGAACGGATCACACGCACGCTGGACGGACCAGCTCTCGGACTACCTGGACGGCGGCTTCGCGGAGGCCGACCGCGACGCGCTGGAAGCGCACCTCGCGGAATGCGGGACGTGCCGGGACGTCCTCCACGACCTGCGCGCGTTGGTGGAAAGCGCCCATCGGTTGGGCGACGTCCCTCCCGCGCGCGATCTGTGGCCCGGGATCGCGGCCGCCATCGGCGCGCCGGCACCGGCAGCGAGACCCCGCAGCGTCATCGAGCTGCCCACCGCGGCGCGGGCGCGGGCGCGGCGGGGGCTCTTCCTGACCGTTCCGCAGCTCGCCGCCGCCTCCGTGGTACTCGCCGTGATCTCGGCGGCCGCGACGGTGTGGGTGGGGCCGGGTGTGGCCACCACGTCGGCGGTGGGAGAGAAGGGGGGGACGGTGGCGGCCACGACCGACGCGGGCGCGGTTTTCCCGGCGGTGGACCTGGCGGGTCCCCCGCCCGAGCTGGCGCAGGAGCTGCGCCTGCTGGAGCAGACGTTGGCGGCCGAGCGCGCCCGGCTCGAGCCCAACACGGTGAGGATCCTGGAGAAGAACCTCGGCGTCATCGAGCGCGCCATCGACGAGTCGCGTCGGGCGCTCGCGATCGAACCCGGGAACGTGTTCCTGCGCGAGCACCTGGATCGCACGTACCGGGAGAAGCTCGACTACCTCCGAGAAGCCGCGGGCATCGCGGACTGGACGGGCTGACATGGGCACGCTCCTGATGGCCGGCTGGCTGCTCGCGGGTGCGGCGGTTCCCGCCGCGTCCGTCGCCGACACCACCGTGGAGCTGCGTCGCGGCGACCGGGTGGTGGTGGAGCGCTTCACCGGCGAGCTCTCCGTCGAGAGCTGGAGCCGATCGAGCCTGTCGGTAGCGGGTGACGCCGACGACGTGCGTGGCGTCGCGGTCACGCGCTCGGGAAGCGAAGTGACCGTGCGTCCGGACGATCGCAAGGCACGCACGAACGACGTCGAGCTCGTGGTGCGCGTGCCCGCGTGGGTCCGGCTCGAAGTGTCGGGTCGCGAGCTCGACGTGAGCGTAGCCGGTGTGGAGGGCGGGGTCGCCGTGCGCAACGTCTCCGGGGACGTCCGTATGGATCGTGTCGCCGGAGAGATCGCGATCAGCACCGTCGAAGGGGAGATCGGCGTCTACGGTGCGCGGGGTCCGGTCACCGCCCACTCGCGGGGAGACGACGTGACGCTGTCCGACGTCACCGGCGACGTTGACGTGGGCACGGGGGATGGGGACCTGCGCCTGGAGAACGTGACCGCATCCAACCTGCGCGCTGAGACCCTCGACGGCGACGTGTACTTCAATGGCGCTCTCGCCCCATCCGGCACGTACTGGATCTCGGTCCACGACGGCGACGCGACGCTGATCCTGCCGGGGGACACCGACGCGCACGTGAGTGTGTCGACGTTCGACGGAGAGCTGACGTCCGACTTTCCCGTGACGCTGCGGCGATACCAGGGCGGAGGGGTCTTCGATTTCACGTTGGGGGAGGGAAGCGCGCAGCTCGAGGTGAAGGTCTTCGACGGAGAAATCCGCTTCAGGCGGCGGGAAGGGCGCTGAACGGCCCGAGCCGCCATCGATCGAACCCGAAAGACGGCTACCAGGGCTCCGGGACGGAGCCACGACGGAGGAGGAGCGATGACGTACGACACGAGCCGGCAGGGAGGCAGGGCGGCGCTGGCGCTCGCCCTGGCCTTCGGCCTCGCGACGGGGGTGGGCGCGCAGGAGACGCACCGTGTTCCCGGCGGCGAGGTCACCATCTACAACCTCGCCGGCCACGCGGAGATCGTCCGCGGCTCGGGCTCCGACGTGGTGGTGCGCGTCACCCGGGGCGGCGACGACGCGTCCCGGCTGGAGATCCAGACCGGTGAGGTGAATGGGCGCCAGACGCTGAGGGTCGTCTATCCGGACGACCAGATCGTCTATCCCGAGATGGGCCGGGGCTCCCGCACGTCGGTGCGCGTGCGTGCCGACGGGACGTTCGGAGGCGGCTCCCGGGGCGACGAGGTCGACATCCGCGGCTCGGGGCGGGGATTGGAAGCATGGGCTGATCTGGTCGTCGAGGTGCCTGCCGGGAAGGACTTCGCCCTGCACCTGGCCGTCGGCGAGGCGGAGGTGCGTGGCGTGGAGGGTGACTTCGACATCCATACCGGCTCCGGCTCGATCGGCGCCACGGACGTGTCGGGCTCCCTGACGCTGGACACGGGCTCGGGCTCCGCCAGCGCGACCGGCGTGCGCGGCGACCTGAGCGTGGACACGGGCTCAGGCTCCGTCACGGTGCGGGACGTCTCCGGCGGGGACGTGAAGCTCGACACCGGCTCGGGTGGCGTGCGGGGTGGGGGCATCGACGCGACCTCGCTGCGCGTGGACACGGGCTCCGGCTCCATCGAGCTGGACGAGGTCTCGTGCCCCGAGGTGGTCCTGGACACCGGAAGCGGCGGCGTGGACCTCGTCCTCCTCAAGGACGTGGACCTGCTCGACGTCGACACCGGTTCCGGGTCGGTGACGATCCACGCGCCCGCGGATCTCGGGGGCGAGGTGGACATCGAAACGGGCAGCGGGGGGATCGACCTCGACTTCGCGGTCGAAGTCAACCGCGTCCGTCGCGATCACGTGACCGGGAGGCTCGGGGACGGCCGCGGGCGCATCCGCATCGACACCGGGTCCGGCAGCGTCCGCCTACTGAAGAACTGAGGGGCCGCGATGCT
>CAZPZU010000057.1:21492-34230 GCA_964591135.1 uncultured Gemmatimonadaceae bacterium
CCTGCCAACTCCGGACGCTTCCCCCCGAAGTGACTGAGGATGGCCGGAGGCCACCGCAGGTCAACTGAGGGGCCGCGATGCTCCTGCCAACTCCGGACGCTTCCCCCCGAAGTGACTGAGGATGGCCGGAGGCCACCACAGGTCAACTGAGGGGCCGCGGTGGGGGTCACCCCCCGCCGCGGCGGGTCCAGGGGCGGCGGGTCTTCCGCCGCTCCGCCACCGCCTCGATCCAGAACGCGCTTCCACCGTCCGGCAGGCGCTCGACGCCGCAGGCCCCGTCGATGCGCTGGATGCCGCGCCGGACGATGGCGAGCCCGATCCCGGTCCCCGGGTGGTCGCCCCCTTCCTCCAGGCGCTCGAAGACCCGGAAGATCCGCTCCTCCTTCCCCTCCGGGACCCCGATACCGTTGTCCTCGACGCGGACCCGCACGTACCCGCTCCGCGCTTCGGCGCTTCGTACGCGCACGCGGGGGCGTCGCCCGGCCGGGACGAACTTCACGGCGTTGGACAGGAGGTTCGCGACGACCTGGACCAGCGTCGTGTGGCTGCCAAGGACCGTCGGCAGCCTCGCCTCCACATCGACCTCGGCGTCGCGCTCGCGCAGGTCGGCTTCGACCTGCGCGAGCGCCTGCTCCACCACCGACGAGAGATCCACGGAACGCATGTCCAGCTTCTCGAAGCTCAGGCGGCTGTAGGCGAGGAGATCGGTGATGAGCCGCTCCGACTGCCGTCCGGAGGCGATGATGCGCCGCGTGTAGTCCCGAGCCTCGGCCGGCAGGGAAGCGCCGTGGTTCTGGAGCATGGCGTGGGCGAACCCCTGCATCGTACGCAGAGGGGCGCGCAGGTCGTGGGACACCGAGTACGCGAACGACTCGAGCTCCTGGGTGGCCTGGCCGAAACGGGACACGAGCTCGCGATATCGTGATTCGCTCGCCTGCAGGGCGCCCTGTGCCTCCCACCGGTCCAGGAGGTGGGTGACGGTCGTCGCGAGGCCGGCGCCCAGGCGCTCCCAGCGGCCGTCCGTGGGGCGCGCGCGCGTGTCCACCACGGTGAGCGCCCCCGTGACGGCTCCCGCCGTCGTCAATGGGAAGGACGCCCACATTCGGGCCCCGAGCGCCCGCAACGCGTCGTGCAGGGGCTCGCGCCGGGCATCGAGGTCCGTCACGACCACGGATCTGCCCGTCTGAACCGCCGGCGCGGAGGGCGTTGACGGGATCGGGACCTCGACGGCTCCGCGCGCACACATGTCCGTGCCGTGCGCGGCCTCGATCAGGAGTCGGTCCCGGGCGTGATCGAGGCGTTCCAGGAGGACGATCGGCACCCCCATGGCCCGCGCCACCTCGGCCAGGATCGGGCCGGCGGACGCCTCCAGCGACGTCGAGGCCAGTGCCAGCTCGGCCACCCGGTAGAGCGCGGTGAGCTCCTCGTTCCGCTCGTCCAGTGCGTGGTGGGTCGAGTCCCCGGTCGGGTGGCGCCGACCCCCGTCCCCACGCACGCGGCCCGCCGCGATCGCGAGCCGGATGTCCAGGACCGCCGCATCCACCGGCGTTCGGATGCAGTCGTCGGCGCCCGCGACGAGGATGGCGAGCAGCGCGTCGGCGTCGTCGTTCTCCATGGCCGCCACGATCACGGGCTCGCGGCCCCCCTCGCTTCGACGGATGGTCCGACACAGCTCGGCGGCGTTCAGCCCGGGGGCGGCGACGTCGAGGATCACGAGGGTTGGGGGAACCCGCCGGAGAAGGTCCAGCGCGTCTTCGGTCTCCGCGCATGCGACCACGTCGTAGCCGCGGGAGCGGAGGAGCCCGGAGAGGGACGACGGGCCGCGAGCCCCGTCCTCGACGACCAGCACGCGCGGCGCGATGCCCGGGCCACCGGGTGTCGGCGATTCGATCGGGTCCGCTGCCTCTGTGCTCACGGCCGCTCCGTCGGGGGGATGCGGGGCCATCCATCGGGAGGGGGAAGGGGATAGGGCGTCTCCAAGCTAAGGCGTTTCGCTCGGGACGGGCCACCGGGATCGCGCCCGGCGCTTTTGCGCCGCGCCGGGCGAAGCGAGAATGTCGGCTCGGCGGCGTCCGTGCCGGACCCGCGTCCGAGGACCAGACAAGGAGGTTGGCCCGTGCCAGCCGAGTCGTTCCGCTTCCGCCACTCCGTGGACGTCCGTTTTCGCGACATCGACGTGGAGGGCCACGCGCACCACTCGGCGGCGCTGATCTACTTCGAGGAAGCGCGCGCGGCATACTGGCGTCAGGTCGCCGGACGGGCGGGGATCGACGACATCGACTACATCCTCGCCGAAGCCCAGGTGCGCTGGCATCGGCGGGTGCTCTGGCCGCAGAGGCTCTCCGTGGAGGTGCGCGTGGTGCGCATGGGAAAGAAGCACCTGGAGATGGAGTACGAGGTGCTCGCCGAGGATGGCACGCGCCTCCAGAGCGGCCGGACCGTGCAGATCATGTATGACTACGCCGCCGGTTGCACGGCCTCGATTCCCGACGACGTGCGCGCCGCCATCGAGCGGCACGACGGGCCGCTCGGAGCCGGCGGAGGGGCGTCCTCGCCATAACGTGCCATTCCTCACGGATTGGTTGACCGGTCCGGCCCTTCTCCGGTACATTGGCACGTTTCTCGCTCCGGGGGCCGGTCGCAGCGGACCTCCGGGGCGGGTTCGGTTTAATGGAGTGTACGGGGCGGGTTCGGTTTAATGGAGTGTAGACGGCGTTCGGTGCGGCCGGACGGCAGGCTGCGGGAACAGTATGGGGGAGACCCCGGGAGATCAGGAGATGGTCCGACGGACGAGGCTCGTATTGAGCTGCCTGGCGGTAGCGGCGGTCGCGCTGCCGACCACGCGTTTGCAGGCCCAGGACATGGGGCGCTACCGCGTCCTCATTCCGAACTTCCAGCCGCTCGAGGGAGCGAACAAGGGCTTCGGTGAGGATGCCGCGAAGGATCTGCGTGAGCTGATCAACGGGCTCGCGACCCACCAGCCGATCGAGAAGAAGGAGATCGAGCAGAACCTCAAGCGCTTCAAGATGAAGATGGACGAGCTGGACTGCGTCCGTACGCGGCAGCTCGCCTCCCAGATGAACGCGCAGGTGGCGCTGTGCGCCTCCTACTCCGAGCAGAACGGCCAATACGTCGTCAACGCGGAGTTCTGGGACATCGCCTCGAGCGAGTCCTTCAAGGTCGATGCGACCACGGTCGCGGAGAAGGACGACAAGACCGCGGCGCAGCACATCTTCGACCAGTTCGACCGGTACGTCCAGCAGGTGCGCTTCGCCCAGTTCTGCGGCGAGTACGCGCAGAGCCAGCAGTGGGACAACGCGCTGCGCAACTGCGACCAGGCGCTCGAGCTCAACCCGGACGCCGTCGGGACGCGCTACCAGCGCGCCCACATCCTCTACCAGATGAACCGCTACCCGGAGGCGCTGGCCGAGCTCGAGAAGGTGCTCCAGCTCAACCAGTTCCACGAGGACGCGCTCCAGCTCGCGGGCTACATCTCGGCGAAGGAAGGCGACGACGACAAGGCGCTGGACTACTACTCGCAGTACCTGGAGCTGAACCCGGGCAACGCGAGCGTCCGCATGAAGATCGCGTACGACCTGGCCCAGGCCGGCGATCCGGGCGGCGCGATGCAGCTCATCCAGGAAGGCCTCGACGTCGATCCCGACAACATCGACCTGTGGGAGCAGTACGGCGGCTACGCCTTCGCCACGGCGCTCGACATCGACCAGAAGCCTTCGGTCGGCTCCGAGGACGCGGGCGCTGTGGCGCCGGAGGCCGTGGAGTACTTCCGCAAGGCGATCGATGCCTACCAGAAGGTGTTCGAGGCGAAGGGGCCGGACACGCCCGTGGGCCATCTGCGCAACATCGTCGCCGCCTACGTCCAGCTCGACGAGCTCGACCAGGCGATCGCGATGGCGGAGCGCGCCCTGGAGACGCACCCGCAGGAGGACGCGCTCTGGTCGATCTACGCCGACGCGCTCCAGCGGGCCGGCAAGCTCGATCAGGCCATCGCGGCGCTCGACCGCGTCAAGGAGATCAACCCCTCCTATCCGAACGTGAGCCTGCGCCAGGGCAACTGGCTCATCCAGGCGGGGCGCATCGAGGACGCGGTGGCGGTCCTCAAGGACGCCGTGGCCGGCAGCCAGGAGCAGGCGGACGTGGCCGCCCGGCTCATCTTCGCGGACGCGTATCAGAACGGCATCCAGAAGGAGCGTTTCCAGTACGCGGTCGACGGCCTGTCTGCGGCGAAGCAGCTGCCGAACCTCAGCTCCGGGATGAAGAGTCAGCTGAACTTCTGGCACGGGTACGCGCTGTACACGGGCGCGGTGAAGGCGCAAGAGCCGCAGACGCTCGAAACGGCACAGGCCACCCTGCCGAAGTTCCAGAGGGCGGTCGAGCTCTTCCAGCAGGGCGAGGAGTACGCGGCCTCGCAGCCCTCGATCACCCTCGCGCAGTTCCTGACCAACGCCAACACCTACATCGAGATCCAGCAGGCGATCATCAAGCGCGGTCGCTGAGGGTGTAATGTAGCGCTTCGCCGCCGACGGGCGGCTCGAAGCGCCCCGGGACTCCGGTCCCGGGGCGCTTCTTCGCGTCCGGGGGCCGGCCCGGTTCCGATGCCCACGCCTCGTCCCACTTCTCCCCACCTCCTCGCCGCGCGCTTCCTGCGATCCGAAGCGAATTCCGCGCGAATCCGAAGGAAAACCGAAAGTCCGCAAAGTACCGTTCGGGCCGTATTGATGCGCGCTTTCGCGCTTCGAGGGACCAACGGCGGGTGCGTGAAGAATTGCGAAAAAAGACCCTTGACGCCTTGGTCCACCTGAGCCTATTATGGCTCCACAGCATCCCACTTCGACCCACTACATCCCACTTCACGCATCCGGCGGAGCCCTTCTTGAGCGCGTTTCGGGGGCGGTACGAGCACCAGATGGACGACAAGGGGCGCGTCAGCCTCCCCTCGGCGTTCCGCCGCGGTGAGTCGGACGAGCGCTTCGTGCTCCTGCAGTGGGAGAAGCCCTACCTGACGCTCTTCCCGGAAGCGAAGTGGAGCGAGGTGGAGGACCGCCTGGACGACTACCGCAAGGGCGGCGCCGACGCGATGAACCACGTCCGGCTCCTGTACGCCACCCTCGCGGAGGTCAGCCCCGACAGGCAGGGAAGAATCCTCGTGCCCGCGGCGCTCCAGCGGGCCGGCGGACTGAACGGCTCCGTGCTCCTGCTGGGGATGCGGGATCGTGTCGAGCTCTGGGATCCGGCGACCTACGAGAAGGTCGTCCAGGGACAGGCCGGGGACTTCGCCCAGTTCGCACACAGGCTGTTCGGCTGACCGTGGCGAGCTACCACGAACCCGTCCTGGCCACGGAGGTCGTGGCCCTCCTCGCACCGACCGGCGAGGCGCTCATCCTGGACGGCACGGTGGGAGGCGGGGGCCATACCCGCCGGATCCTCGAAGCCTGCGGCGCGTGTCGCGTGGTGGCCGTGGATCGCGATCCGGAGGCCCTGACCGAGGCGCGCGCCGCTCTGCGGGACCTCTCCGGCCGGGTGCGCTTCCTCCACGCCGACTTTCCGGACGCGATGGCCGATGCCGAGATCCGGGACCGTGGGCTGGACGGCGCCCTCCTGGATCTCGGCGTCAGCTCCCATCAGCTCGACGACGAGGCGAGGGGCTTCGCGTTCCGGAGGGGCGTCGCGCTCGACATGCGCATGGACGCGACCCGTGACGGGGACGCTGCGCGCTTTCTGGCCGAGGCCAGCGAGGAGCGGCTGACCGAGGTGTTCAGGGAGTTCGGCGAGGAGCCGCGCGCCCGGCGACTGGCGAAGGAGATCGTCAAGCGGCGGGCGACTGAGCCCCCGCGCACCAGCGACGACCTGGTCGCGGCGATCAGGGTAGCCCTCGGCCGCTCGCCGAGCGCCCAGGACAAGGCGCGCCTCTTCCAGGCCGTGCGCATCGCCGTGAATGGAGAGCTGGACGCCCTGGCGCGCGGCCTCCCTGCCATCCGCGACCGCCTGGGCGACGGCGGCGTGCTGGTGGTGATCGCCTACCATTCGCTCGAGGACCGCATGGTGAAGAACGCGTTCCGCGAGTGGAGCCGGTCGTGCGTGTGCCCGCCGGAGGCACCCGTGTGCACGTGCCGCGGCAAGCCCCTGGGAGAGACGCTGACGCGCAAGCCGGTGCGCCCGGGAGAAGCCGAGGTCGAGGCGAACCCCCGCTCCCGGAGCGCCCGTCTGCGCGCCTGGCGGAGGGCCGCATGAGCGACCTCGCCCGGTTCCTGCGCGCGGCCCTCACGGTGAGCGTCCTCCTCGCGTCGCTCGGCCTCGTCACCTGGCGGCAGAGCCGTGCGTTCGAGGAGCTCACACGCCTCGACGAGCTGCGGCGCCGGATGTCCCTGGCCGAGGCGGAGCGCGTCGAGCTGGAGCGCCACATCGAGGTGCTGGAGAGCAGGGCCTGGGTGGTCCCGCAGGCGCGCAGGCGCCTCGGCATGCACACCGCGAGCAGCTCCGAGATGGTCATCCTTTCCGGAGAAGCGAACCAGTGAGTCGCACGGATCCAGCGCATCGCCGCGCCACCTGGCGTCGTCGTCTCGTTCTCGCGGGCTGGATGTTCGGTGCCCTCGTACTCTGCCTTCGGTCCGCGCAGATCCAGGTGCTCGAGGGCGCGGAGTGGCAGGACATCGCCGAAGCCCAGCACACCACGGACAAGGAGGTCGCCGCCGCGCGCGGTGCCGTGCTGGATCGGGACGGAGCCCTCCTCGCCGTGTCGCGCGAGATGTATCGGGTGAGCGTCGCGCCCCGGGAGCTCGGGGACGCCGACGCCGTGCGTGGTCTGCTGCAGCGCACACTGGACCTGTCGGCGCAGACGGCGCGCCGCCTGGTGGCGAAGGACCGGCGCTGGGTGGTCGCGCCCGGCCGCTATCCCCCGGCCGTTCGCGAGCCGCTGGCCGGGGTGCGCGGCGTCTACCTCGAGCGTGAGCTCGAGCGCTACCACCCTCACGGGGCGCTGGCACGGGGCGTTCTCGGGGCCCTCCTCGACGGGAGGGGGCAGGGCGGGATCGAGCAGATGTTCGAGGAGCTGCTGCGCGGCCGTCCGGGCCGCGAGGTGGTGGCCCGCGACAACCTCGGCAATCCCATTCCCGGCGAGACCATCCTCGTGGAGAGCCCCCGGAGCGGGGGACAGGTGGTCCTCACGCTCGACCTCGACCTCCAGGAGATCGCGCACCAGGCGCTGCAGGAGGCGATCGAGAGCAGTGAAGCCCGCGGGGGCGACGTGCTGATCACGGACCCCTCCACGGGGGAGGTCCTCGCGCTCGTGTCGATCCGCGACGGGAAGACGGCGGGCCTGGGTGCGATCAACGCCCCGTACGAGCCCGGCTCGACGCTCAAGCCCTTCACCGTGGCCGGCATGCTCGATCGGGGCCTGGCGTCGCTGTCCGACTCGGTGGACGTGGAGGACGGGACGTGGACGGTGGCCGGCCGGACCCTGCACGACGTGCACGACGAGGGATGGATGACCGTCGCGGATGCTCTGCGCGTTTCGTCCAACGTCGGCATCGCCAAGTCGGCCCAGGTGCTCTCGCCGGGGCAGCAGTACGAGAACCTGCGCGACTTCGGCTTCGGGGCGGCCACCGGGATCGAGCTCCCGGGCGAGGCCAGCGGCACGCTGCGGCGCCCCGATCGCTGGTCCCTCCAGTCGCCGGCATCGCTCGCGATCGGCTACGAGATCGGAG
Organism: uncultured Gemmatimonadaceae bacterium; assembly: GCA_964591135.1. Taxonomy (GTDB): domain Bacteria; phylum Gemmatimonadota; class Gemmatimonadetes; order Longimicrobiales; family Gaopeijiaceae; genus SZUA-318. The sequence continues at coordinate 29,217 of CAZPZU010000057.1, forward strand.
TCACCCCGATCCAGATGGCCATGGCGTACGGCGCGCTCGCCAACGGCGGGCTGCTCATGGAGCCACGCCTCGTCCGCGAGGTGCGCGACCCGTACGGGAACGTGGTCGAGCCCCGCGAGCCCCAGGTCGTCCGGCGCGTCATCGACGCCGACGTCGCGCGGGCGGTGAGCAGGGTGCTCGTGGACGTCGTCGAGGACGGCACCGGGACGGCGGCCCGCCTCGGCGTGTTCAAGGTCGCCGGGAAGAGCGGCACCAGCCGCGCCTACGATCCCACCAACGGATACACCGGTGGACACTACGCCTCCTTCGTCGGGTTCTTCCCGGCAGAGGAGCCGCAGCTCGTCATCTTCGTCAAGCTCGAGAACCCGAAGGGGTCCTATTACGGCGGTGCGGTCGCCGCGCCGGTAACCCGCGCCACGATGGAGGCGGCGCTGGCCGCCAGCGGCACGCCGCTGGACCGCGCCGAGCTCCTGAAGGTCGCCCGCTCGGAGCTGTCCCGCCCCGTCCCGACCCCGGTGACCTTCGCCGCCCGACCCATCGATCCGCCGCCGCCGCCGGTATCCGTGGAGCCTTCGGGGGGGGGAGGTGGTGGCACGGCGCGCGTCACGAGCGTTCCGGTGCCGGACGTGGCGGGGCTGCCCCTGCGCATCGCGGTGCGCCGCCTGCACGCGCTCGGGCTGCGCGTTTCGGAACGGGCGCGGGGAGAGATCGTGGGCACCTTCCCGCCGGCCGGCGCGAGGGTGGTCCCGGGAGACACCGTGCGCCTGCGGGTGGACGGGAGGTCGGATGGCTGAAGCGTCGGTCACCCTGGGCGCGGTGAGCAGAGTCCTCCGGTCCGCTGGCCTCCTCGAGGCCGAGCGCGGCCCGGAGGACGTCGCCGTCCGGGGTGTGAGTCAGGACTCCCGTGCGGTTCGCCCCGGGGACCTGTTCCTGGCGTGGAAGGGGACCGCGTCGGACGCCCACGACTTCGTCGACGACGCGGCGGCGGCGGGAGCCGTGGCCGCGGTGGTCGAGCACCCGGTCGACGCCAATCTCCCCCAGCTCGTGGTCTCGGACGGGCGGCGGGCCGCGGCGCTGGCGGCGCACCACGTGATGGGCGCGCCCTCCGAGCGGATGACCGTCGTCGGGGTCACGGGCACGAACGGCAAGACGACCAGCGCGCTGCTGGCGCGCCACCTGCTGGCCGCACGCGGTCCGGCGGCGGCCGTGGGGACGCTGGGCGTGGTGGACGACCGCGGCGTGCGGCCCGGAACCGAGGGCCTGACCACGCCGGGGCCCGTACAGGTGGCGGTGTGGCTGTGGGAGCTCGCCAACGACGGCATGCGGGCCGTCGTGATGGAGGCGTCCTCGCACGCCCTCGAGCAGCGCCGGCTGGACGGCGTGCGCTTCGAGATGGGGGTCTTCACGAACCTCACGCAAGACCACCTCGACTACCACGTGGACCTCGCCTCGTATTTCGGGGCCAAGGCGCGCCTGGTGGAGCTCGTTGCGCCGGGGGGCACCCTGATCGCCAACCGCGACGACCGGGCCTGGGACGAGCTCGACGTGAGCGGTCGGACGCTGCGCACCTTCGCCGTGGACGCGGACGCGGACGTGCGGGCCGAGCACGTAGGCCTGAGTGCCGTCGGCTCGCGCTTCACGCTGGTCGTGGACGGCGCCCGCGCCGACGTCGCGCTGCCGCTCCCGGGCGCGTACAACGTCGAAAACGCGCTCGCGGCGGCCGCGATCGCGGCCGCCGCCGGGATGGCCGTCGAGGAGATCGCCGCGCGCCTCGCCTCCGCCCCACAGGTGCCGGGCCGGCTCGAGGCGGTCGTGACCTCCCCCTTCTCCGTTCTGATCGACTTCGCGCACACTCCAGACGCCCTCGTCGGCGTGCTCGCCGCGCTCAGGCCGCTCACCACGGGCCGCCTCATCGTGATGTTCGGGGCGGGCGGCGACCGGGATCGCGCCAAGCGCCGGCCGATGGCAGAGGCCGTGCGTCGCTTCGCGGACGTGGTCGTCCTCACCTCGGACAATCCCCGCACGGAGGACCCCGAGGGCATCCTCGACGACCTCGCCGAGGGGCTGGAGGGCGTGGAGTATGCACGGGTCGCCGACCGGCGGGCCGCCATCCTGCACGCGCTCTCGTCGGCGCGCCCGGGTGACACGGTGCTGCTCGCGGGGAAGGGCCACGAGACCTACCAGGTGGTCGGGCGCGAGAAGCGGCCGTTCGACGAGCGGGTCGTCGTGCGCGACTGCATGGCCGCGCTGGGGGCCGCGTGAGCGCCTTCACGTGGACCGACGCCGCGGTTCGCGACGCCCTCGGCCTGCGCACCGACCGGGCGCTCCCGGACGCCGGGTACACCGGCGTCTCCACGGACTCGCGCAGCGCGCGGGAGGGCGACCTGTACGTGGCGCTGGTGGGCGAGCGCTTCGACGGACACGACTTCGTGGCCGACGCGCTGGCGCGGGGAGCGCGCGGCGCGGTCGTGTCGCGGCCGGTCGAGGGCGAAGGGAGCGCGACGCTCTATCCTGTCGCGGACACGCTCGATGCGCTCGGCGCTCTCGCGGCGCACCGGCGGCGGGCGCTGGCCGCGCCGGTCGTGGGGATCACGGGCTCCGCCGGGAAGACGACCACGAAGGATCTGACGCGGGGCGCGCTCGCCGGCGCCCTGCGCGTCCACGCCACCAGCGGCAACCTGAACAACCGCATCGGCATGCCCCTCACCCTCCTGCGGGCGCCGACCGACGCCGAGGTCGTGGTCCTGGAGATGGGCACGAACGAGCCCGGCGAGATCGCCGCGCTCGCCGCCGTGGCCCGTCCCGACATCGGCGTGATCGTCACCGTGGGCGAGGCGCACCTGGAGAAGCTCGGCTCGATGGAGGGCGTGCTCCGGGAGAAGCTCGACCTCCTGCGCGGCCTCGCCGACGGAGGCCGGTGCGTGGTGGGCGACCAGCCGGACGCCCTCGTCCGCGAGGCGCGGGGCGTCTGTCCGGCCGTGCGGGTCGCGGGGTGGAGTGACCGGGCGGACGAGGGTCTGCGGCCCGCCGGCGTGGAGGTGGACGCCTGGGGCGCCTACCGCTTCCTGTGGCGGGGAAGGAGCGTGCGGCTGAACATCGCGGGCCGCCACGCGGTCCTGGATGCCCTGCTGGCGCTCGCCGTGGCCGACCTCCTCGGTGTTCCCGAAGAGGACGCGGTGGCGGGGTTGGCAGGCATCGGCGCCGGAAGCATGCGCGGCGAGGTCCGACGCATCGGCGAGTTGACCGTCGTGGTCGACTGCTACAACGCCAACCCGCCGAGCGTGAAGGCCGCGCTGGACCTCCTGGACGCCCGCGCCGCCCGGCGCAAGGTGGTGGTGCTCGGCACGATGCTCGAGCTGGGCGACGCCTCGGAGCGCCTGCATCGCGAGGTGCTCGCCGACGCGCTGTCCCGCGAGCTCGACCTCGTGGTCGCCACCGGGGCCTTCGAGGCCGCGGCCGCCACCCTGGCCGAGGCGCGCGGAAGCGCCGCTCCCGAGGTCGTCGCCGCCGCCGATTGGCGGAGCGCCTACCCGGCCCTCGAGGCGCGCCTCGGCGGGGACGAGGTCGTGCTCCTCAAGGCGTCGCGAGGCGTCGCGATGGAGGGGATCCTCGCGCTCCTCGACACGGACTTCGGGTCGGGGGACGAGGAGGCCCGAGGCTGATGCTCTACCATCTCCTCCCCCGGTTCTCGGACGTCAGCATCGTCTTCAACCTGTTCCGTTACATCACATTCCGAGCCGCCGGCGCGGTGGTGACGTCGCTTCTGGTCGCCTTCGTCGTGGGTCCCGTGGTGATCCGCTGGCTCACGTCGCTGCGCATCGGCCAGGTCGTGCGGGAGGTCGGGCCGGCGACGCACCTCGACAAGGCCGGGACGCCCACCATGGGGGGCGTCATCATCATCCTGGCCGCGACGGTGTCGACGCTGCTGTGGGCGGAGCTCACCAACTGGTACACGATGCTGACCCTGGCCGCGCTGTTGTGGATGGGCGCGATAGGCTTCCTCGACGACTACCTCAAGGTCGTGCGCAAGCACTCCCAGGGCCTGGTGGCACGCTATAAGATGATCGGCCAGCTGAGCTTCGGGGCCGGAATGGCGCTGCTGCTCCTCGCGCATCCGATCTCGCCGCTGCCGAGCACGGTCACGAGCGTCCCCTTCTTCTCCGAGTGGTCCGCCGCGTTCTGGGCGCCGGCCTTCGTGGCCTTCGTCGCCATCGTCGTCTCGGGCACCTCGAACACCGTGAACCTCACGGACGGGCTCGACGGCCTCGCCGCAGGGCTGACCGCCATCGTGTCGATGACGTTCGGCATTCTGGCCTACGTCACCGGGCGCGTGGACACCTCCCGCTACCTCGGCCTGTTCTACCTGCCCGGGGCGGGGGAGCTGTCCATCTTCGCGGCCGCCCTGGGTGGCGCGGCCATCGGCTTCCTCTGGTTCAACGCCCACCCCGCCGAGGTGTTCATGGGCGACACCGGGTCGCTGTCGCTCGGCGGCGCCATCGGCGTCATGGCAATCCTCCTCAAGGCGGAGTTCCTCCTGGTGATCGCAGGGGGCGTGTTCGTCATGGAGGGCGTCTCGGTGATGCTGCAGACGTCGTGGTTCAAGTACACGGTCCACCGCTACGGAGAAGGGCGGAGGATCTTCAGGATGGCCCCCATCCACCACCACTTCGAGAAGCTCGGCTGGCCCGAGACGAAGGTCGTGGTGCGCTTCTGGATCCTCGGAATCCTGTTCGCGATGCTCGCGTTCAGCACGTTGAAGATCCGCTAGCGCATAGGATGCGAAATGGACGACGTGCGCGGTTCGAAGGTGGCGGTTGTGGGACTCGGCGCCAGCGGCAGGGCCGCGGCCCGGTTGATCCTCGAAAAGGGAGGAGAGGTCTATGTCTCGGATGTGCGCGCTGATGCCCCGACTACAGCTGGTGGAGCCGAGCTCCGGGATCTGGGCGCCGACGTGGAATGGGGAGGACACGACGTCGAGCGCGTGGCGCGAGCCGACCTCGTCGTCGTCAGCCCC
>CAZPZU010000058.1:0-33416 GCA_964591135.1 uncultured Gemmatimonadaceae bacterium
AGCGCCTCGTTCACCACCTCGTCCATGTCCACGAGCTTGTCCAGCTCGTCCTGGAGGAGGACGCGCCGCGCCTCGGAAACGCTCACCGTGCGCCGCTTGGTGCGCTTCGGGAGCATATCCTGCAGCATCTCCGTAAAGTTGTAGTCCATCCCCTCCATCCCCCCCATCGGGACCATCATCCCGTCGAGGGACGGCGACTGCTGGACCTCGATCTCCACCTCACGGTCCTCGAGCTTCCCATCCTTCAGAAGCTGGCGCAGCTTCTCGCGCGTCCGCTTGCGGCGTGCCTGCACGCTCTCCTCGCTGGCCGCGGACTCGACGCCCCCGGGGCCGGCGATGTAGACCTGCGCTCCGCCTTCGGCACCTCCGTCCGGCGGCTGGGGCTCCTCTTTCGTAGGGGGCAGCAGCAGGTCCAGCAAGCGCTCTTCGGTCCGCTCCTCTGCGAGTTCCTGGACCTCGTCCTCACGCTCGGCACGCACCAGGTTCACGGCGATGTCGACGAGGTCGCGGACGATCGACTCCACGTCCCGCCCGACGTAGCCCACCTCCGTGAACTTCGAGGCCTCCACCTTCAGGAAGGGCGCACCGGCCAGGCGGGCCAGGCGGCGGGCGATCTCGGTCTTCCCCACCCCGGTCGGACCGATGAGGATCAGGTTGTTGGGGAGGATCTCGTCGCGGAGCTCCTCCTCCACACGCTGCCGGCGCCACCGATTCCGCAGCACGATCGCCACCGCCTTCTTGGCGTCGTCCTGGCCGACGATGTACTTGTCCAGCTCGGCGACGATCTGCCGAGGGGTCAGCTCGTCGATCCAAGGGGCTTCCGGAGCGTTCGGGTCGGTCGAGGCCGCCACCGGCGCCGCGGGATCCATCTGCTGCGTCGTCATCCCTTTCCTCCCGGGAGCTCCAGCACGACGATGTCCTGGTTCGTGTAGATGCAGATCTCGCCGGCGATGGACAGCGCTTCGCTCACGATGCCCTTGGCGTCGAGGTCCGAATGCCGCTGCAGCGCGCGTGCCGCCGACAGCGCGTAGCTGCCGCCCGACCCGATGGCCAGGATGGCGTCGTCCGGCTCGATGACGTCCCCCGTGCCGCTGACCAGGAAGAGGTGCTCCCTGTCCGCCACCGCCAGCAGGGCGTTCAGGCGCCTCAGGTATCGGTCCGTGCGCCAGTCCTTGGCCAGCTCGACCACCGCCTTGGTGAGGTTGGCCGGGTAGCGCTCCAGCTTCTCCTCCAGCTTCTCGAAGAGGGTGAAGGCGTCCGCCACGGCGCCCGCGAAGCCGGCGAGGATCGTGCCGTCCTTCAGGGCGCGCACCTTGCGGGCGCTCGCCTTCACGATCGTCTCGCCCATGGTGACCTGGCCGTCGCCGCCCATGGCGACGTGGCCGTCCTTGCGCACCGCCAAGACGGTGGTGGATCGGGTCTCGGGAAGGGTCATCGTCGGTCGACTTCGGCGTTCGGGGGAGACTTTCCCACGGCGGAGCCCATAAGCTAACGGGAAACCTGCCGATCTGGCAGCCGCTGGAGGCGGCGCATCGACACCCTCGGTGCTCACGGGACTTTCGCTCCACCACACTAGGGAAGCCTGCACAGGTATGGCACCCCGGGTTGGGGCCGCCACGGCCACGAATCGTAGGCGGACCTCCGAAGGCATAGCTGTAGCTACGTCGAGGAGGTCCAACGACCGAGACGAGGCCGTGCCGCCCCAACCCGCGGACATTCAAGATCATACGCTCCACGGTGCCGGGCATAGGGGGGTACCATCCCTGTGCAGAGCTTCCCTACGAGCCCGACCGGGGGTGCGCGTCCCGGTAGACCCGGAGGAGGCGCTCCTTGGTGGTGTGGGTGTAGATTTGCGTGGTGGAGAGGCTGACGTGGCCGAGGAGCTCCTTGACGGCCATGAGATCGGCACCCCCCTCCATCAGGTGCGTCGCGAACGAGTGGCGGAGCGCGTGGGCGGAGAGCCCGCTGGCGCCCGCGGCGGCCCGCAGGCAGCGGCGCACGGCCTCCTGGATCGAGCGCCGGGACAGTCGCGTTCCCCTCGCGTTGACGAGCACCGCGCGGGTTCCCGCCCCGCCGGCGCGCAGGGTCTCCGTGCGCCGGGGCTCGTAGCGTTCCAGGGCCCTCAGGGCGGCAGCCGTCACGGGGACGATCCGCTCCTTGCTGCCCTTCCCGACCACGCGCACGAGCCGCCCACGCCGGTCCACCGCGTCGAGGTCCAGCCCGTGCAGCTCCGACAGGCGGAGCCCGCTTCCGTAGAGGATCTCGAGGATCACCAGATCCCGGGTGCCCTGCAGGGTGTTCTCAACGGCGTGACCCTCCGCGATGTCAAAGACCGCGCGGACGTCCGAAGCGGACAGGTGTCCGGGAAGGCGCCGGTCGATCTTCGGCGCTCGCACCGCGCGGGTGGGGTTGGCCGGAATGCGGTCCTCGAGATGGAGGAAGCGGAAGAAGGTCCGGACGGCGGAGAGCTTCCTCGCTACTGTCCGGCGCGAACGGCCGTGCCGGCGGCACCAACCCAGGAACCCCCGCAGCGCGAGGCGGTCCACGTCCGTCCAGCGCCACCCGGGCCGTCCGAGGTACTCCGTCAGGAAGGCTTCCAGCTCCTCGAGATCACGGCGGTAGGCCTTCACCGTGTTCGGAGAGAGCTGACGCTCGTCGGCGAGATGGCGGAGGAAGAGGGACGGCTCCGGGCGCTCCCGTCCGGCCGCTTCGGCATGGGAGGACGAGGACACGGGCTGCTAGCAGCCGAGGGGCGCCACGGGCGCCTCGGCTGCGATGCCGTGACGGTCCATCCACGACTCGAAGTCCAGTCGGGCGCGCTCGGCGAGCGCTTCACGCTTCGCTCGCTTGTCCCGGATCCGACCAGGCAGGGGATCCACCAGCCCCCAGTTGGAGTTCATCGGCTGGAAGCGCTTCGGGTCGCATTCGCGCAGATAGCGCAGGAGTCCTCCGAGCATCGTCGTCGGCGGGGGAACGACCGGCTCCGCGCCCCCGAGGTGGCGCGCCAGGTTGATGCCCGCGAGGATGCCGCTCGCCGCCGACTCCGTGTAGCCCTCCACCCCGGTGAGCTGGCCGGCGAAGACCACGTCGGGGCGCCCCGGCAGGGCTCCGTGCGCGTTCAGCCGACCCGGGAAGTTCAGATAGCTGTTGCGGTGGATGGACCCCCACCGAAGGAACTCCGCCTCGGCCAGGCCGGGGATCGACCGGAACACGCGCGCCTGCTCAGCGATGCGCAGCCTCGTCTGGAAGCCCACCATGTTCCACATCTGCCCGGCGCGGTCTTCGCGGCGGAGCTGGACGACCGCCCAGGGTCGCCGGCCCGTCCGCGGGTCGGTGAGGCCGATGGGCTTCATCGGACCGAAGCGCAGCGTGTCCGCTCCCCGCGCCGCCATCTCCTCGATCGGGAGGCACCCCTCGAAGAAGGGCACGTCGTCCCAATCGTGCCCCGCGTGGACTTCGGCGGCACGCAACGCGGCCACGAAAGCGTCGTACTCCTCACGATCCAGGGGACAGTTCAGGTAGTCGGCGTCCTCGTCGAAGCGTCCCGCCTCGAAGACGATCGACTCGTCCAGACTGTCGCGGTGCACGATGGGGGCGATGGCGTCGAAGAACGCGAGCCCTCCGCCTCCGAGCGCCTGCTCGATCGCGGCGGACAGGGCCTCGGACGTGAGGGGGCCGGTGGCGACCACCGCCGGACCGTCGGGGAGCCGAGCACACTCCTCGCGCACGACCTCGATGCCGGGTATGGACGCGACCGCCTCGCTCATCGCATCCGCGAAGAGGCTGCGGTCCACTGCCAGCGCGGATCCGGCGCTCACCCGGGAGCGGTCCGCCGACGCGAGCAGCACGGAGCCGAGCGCCCTCATCTCGCGCTTGAGCTGGCCGTGGGCGTTCGCCGGGTCCTCGCTCTTGAAGGAGTTCGTGCACACCAGCTCGCCCAGGCCGTCCGAGCGATGCGCCGGCGTCGCCTTCACCGGGCGCATCTCGACGAGGCGCACCCGGTGCCCGTGCCGCGCGAGGCGTACGGCGGCCTCACACCCGGCCAGCCCACCGCCCACGACGGTCACGAACGGGGTCACGACTTCTTCCTTCCTCCCCGTCCCGAGCCCGCGCCGCTGCGCTTGCCGCGCCCGCGGCCCTTGCCTTTCGCCTTGCGCGCGGCGGCCCTGGCCAGCAACTCGACGGCCTCGTCGAGGTCCACGTCCTCGGGCTCGGTCCCCTTGGGCAGGGTCGCGTTCACCGTTCCGTCCGTGACGTAGGGTCCGAACCGTCCGGCGAGGATCACGAGGTCGGCCCCGCTCTCCGGGTGCTCGCCGACCTCGCGGAGGGCGACGCGCTTGCCGGACTCCTTGGCCTCGATCCGCTCCATCGCCTGCTCGAGCGAGACGTCCCAGAGCTCCTGATCGTCGTTGAGGCTGGCGAACGTCTTGCCGCGCCGCACGAAAGGACCGTAGCGGCCGATCCCGGCCACCACTTCCTCGCCCGACGCCGGATCGGTCCCAACCGTGCGCGGGAGGGACAGCAGCTTCACGGCGTACGCGAGGTCCACGTCGGCGGGCTGCTTGCCGTCCGGGAGGCTCACCCGCTTCGGCTTCTCGCCCTCGTCCTCCGGCGTGAGCTCCACGTACGGTCCGTACGGGCCGGTCTTGAGCAGGACCGGACGCCCCGCCTCGGGGTGGGTGCCCAACGCCTCGCCCTCGGGGCTCGGACCGTCGAGGGAGCGCGTGTTCTGACACTCCGGGTATCCTGAGCACCCCAGGAAACGACCGTACTTGTTCCAGCGCACGAGCATCGGCCGGCCGCACCGCTCGCACGACTCGCCTTCCGCCCGCAGGATCTCCTTGATGATCTCGTCGGAGTTCGCCTCGCCCGCCTCCACGCGCTCCCGGAAGCCGGGGTAGAATCCCGCGAGGAGCACACGCCACTCGACCTGACCCTCCTCCACGCGGTCCAGCTCGTTCTCCATCCGGCTCGTGAACTCGACGTCGAAGATGCGCGGGAACATCCGCACGAGGAGCTTCGCGACGACCTCACCGAGATCCGTGGGCTGGAAGCGCTTCTGCTCGAGCTCCACGTACCCGCGGTCGATGATGGTCGACAGGATCTGCGCATAGGTGGAGGGACGTCCGATCCCGAGCTTCTCGAGCTCCCGTACGAGGCTCGCCTCGGAGAACCGGGGCGGTGGCTGCGTGAAGTGCTGCTTGGGCTCGATCGTCTTCAGCTCGCTCCGGTCGCCTTCGTCGAGCGCGGGGAGCGGCTCCAGGTCGTCGAGGCGGCGGTGGTCGCCTACCTCCGTGGCCTCCGTGTAGAGGCGCGTGAACCCCTCGAACTTCACGACCGAGCCGGTCGCACGGAACAGGTACCGATGTCCCTCCGCGCCCGCGAGGTCGAAATCCACCGTCGTCGTGTCGTAGACCGCCGGAGCCATCTGACCGGCCACGAAGCGGAGCCAGATCAGCTCGTACAACCGTGCCGCGTCGCTCTCCAGGTATCGCGCGGCCTCGGACGGGTGCAGCGTCGCATCCGTGGGCCGGATCGCCTCGTGAGCCTCCTGCGCGCCCTTCTGCTGCTTGCCGGCCCACAGGCGGGGCGCCGAAGGGAGAAAGTCCTTCCCGAACTCACCCGAGATCCATGCGCGAGCCTCGTCCACCGCCAGCTGGGACACGCGCGTGGAGTCCGTGCGCATGTAGGTGATGAGGCCGACGGTGCCCCTGGAGCCCACCTCGAGACCTTCGTACAGCCGCTGCGCCACGCTCATCGTGCGACGAGCCGAGAAGCCGAGGCGCTTGGCCGCCTCCTGCTGAAGGGTCGACGTCGTGAAGGGGGCCGACGGGTTCTTCCTGCGCTCCCGGCGCTTCACGTCGGTGACCAGGAACGGCACGCCGCGAACGGCCTCGACGACTGCCAGGGCCGACGTTTCGTCGCCCAGTGAGAACGCCCTGCCGTCGATCTGGTGCAGCTTCGCGTCGAACGCCTGCCCGTCCTTCGCGAGATGGGCGGTGATGGACCAGTACTCCTCCGTGACGAAGGCCCGGATCTCCGCTTCCCGCTCGCAGATGAGGCGGAGCGCCACCGTCTGGACCCGCCCCGCGGAGAGTCCGGGGCGGATGGGCTTCCACAGGAGGGGGCTGACCTGATAGCCGACGAGGCGGTCGAGGATACGGCGGGCCTGCTGGGCCTCGACCTTCTTCATGTCGATGGGGCCGGGGCGCTCGAGCGCCTCCTGCACGGCGCGCTTCGTGATCTCCCGGAACTGGACCCGGTGGAACCGCTCCCCGTCCCGTTTGTCGTATCCGAGCTGCTCGGCGACATGATATGCGATCGCCTCGCCCTCCCGATCCGGGTCCGTGGCCAGGATCACGCTGGCCGCGCCCTTGGCCTTCTTCTTGAGCTCGCTCAGCACCGGGCCTTTCCCCCGGATCGTGACGTAGCGTGGCTCGAATCCGTGGTCGACGTCGACACCCAGCTCCTTCGTAGGGAGGTCGCGTACGTGCCCCACCGACGCAGCGACCTGGTAGTCCCTCCCCAGGTACTTGCCGATGGTCCGGGCCTTCGCCGGTGACTCGACGATGACCAGGTGCTTCCCGCCACTCTTCTTCTCCGTCATTCGTTATCGCATCCCCACTGCGGAATCGCTGGCACGGCGCTCGAGGAGCGCCAGAATGGTCGCACTGACATCATCCGGTGTTCGTTCGTTCGTGTCCACCTCGAGGTCCGCCTGGGCATACGCGGCTTCGCGGACCCGAAGCAGGCGCCGCGCGGCTTCGAGGGGATTCGGGCCTTCGAGGAGCGGGCGGTCCCCGCCGCCGGCCCGCGCCACCGCGACCTCCGCCGAGACCCGAAGCCATACGCTCACGGTTCCGTTGGGCAACGCACGCAGCCGGTCCGGGACCCCGGCCCATCCACCCCCGCTCGCGAGGACCACCTCGCTCCTGGACAGCAGGGAGTCCGTCACCCGACGCTCCACCTCCCGGAAGTACGGCTCTCCCTCCTCACGGAAGATGGCGCGGATCACGCGGCCCTCCTCCGCTTCCACGCACGCGTCGACGTCCAGGAAAGGCCAGGACAGCGCCCGCGCCAGAAGGGGGCCCACCGTGGACTTCCCGGAGCCCATGAAACCCACCAGGAGGATGCGCCGGTCTCTCATCAGCGCTCCCGGAAGCCCCGGTCGCTCAGGTACGCGAGGTACCCGTCGAAGTTCCGCCGGAGCTCTCCGATCGAATCCCCACCGAACTTCTCGAGAAAGGCGTCGGCCAGCACGAGCGCCATCATCGTCTCGCCCACGACCGCGGCCGCAGGGACCGCGCACACGTCGCTGCGCTCCACCGCCGCGTCCCCCGGTGAGCCGTCCCGCAGGTCGACGCTGGGCAAGGGCTTTCGGAGCGTGGAGATGGGCTTCATCGCCGCCCGGACGACCACGGGCTCTCCCGTCGTCACGCCGCCCTCCAGGCCGCCAGCGCGGTTCGACGCGCGGCCCAGGCCCCCCGCGCGGGGCCGCTCCGCCCGGACGATCGGATCCTGCGCCTCCGAGCCCGGCCGTTTCGCGCCCTCGAACCCGAGGCCGATCTCCACGCCCTTGATCGCCTGCACCGACATCATCGCCCCGGCCAGCCGGCCGTCCAGCTTCGCGTCCCAGGAGACGTAGCTCCCGAGCCCGGCAGGCACGCCGACGGCGACGACCTCGAACACCCCGCCCAGCGTGTCGCCTCGCTCCTTCGCCGCGTCGATCTCCTCCGTCATGCGCCGCGACGCCTGGGGGTCGAGGCAGCGGACCGGATCGTGCGCGACCGCACCGTTCAGGTCCTCAGGGAGGGGATCGGGCAGCTCCGCCCCGACGGCCCCGATGGACACAACGTGGCTCCCCACGCGGATCCCGAACTCCGCCAGGAGCCGCTTCGCCACGGCGCCGCAGGCCACCCTCGCCGCCGTCTCACGGGCGCTCGCCCGCTCCAGCACGTCGCGCACGTCGCGTCGATCGTACTTGAGCGCACCCACCAGGTCCGCGTGTCCGGGCCTCGGCAGGTAGTGCGGACGCAGCGCCTTGGGGTTCCCGTCCTCCATCGGCCGCTCCACGCTCATGGCCGTCTTCCAGTTCTCCCAGTCACGATTCCACACGAGCATGGCGATGGGTGAGCCCAGGGTCTCTCCCAGGCGCACCCCGCTCACGAGCTCGGCGCGATCCGCCTCGATCTGCATCCGACGGCCTCGTCCGTATCCCCCCTGTCGCCGGCGCAATTCCGGGTCGACGTCACGCTGCATGTCGAGGGACAGGCCGGCCGGAATCCCTTCGAGGAGTGCCACCAGCCCCCGGCCGTGGGACTCCCCGGCCGTGCGGAATCCGAGTCTGTGCATCGTGTCGTGCATGGCCCTTTCGATGACCTGTCAATGCAAAGCCCGGCCGAGCCGGGCTGCGCTTCCTGTGCGAGGCTGTCCTGGCCCGTCGAACGGGCCGCCCCCAACCGTGACCACGTACCTGCTCCGCGGCGCCTACTATATAGAGGAGCGTGTCGTCTCCTCCAAGCCCGCCCCCCGGGGCGCTCAACGCGACGCCCCGGCGAGCCTGGGCCCGCCGGGGCGTCTTCCAGCCCTGCGCGCAGAGAGGACGGCCTACTCCCGTGCGGGATGCTCGCTCAGCACGTCGGCCTTCCGCACGTCGATCACGACGACGCCGCCCGCCTCGGTCGTGCCGAACAGCTTGACCACCACACAGCGGTCCTCGGTCTCCCCGTTCGGGCCGATCGGCGCGTCGAAGTCCCCAGCGTCGTAGAGCTTGACCGCGTTCCCCACGACGGCCCCGCGTTTGTCCGTGACCGGGATCGTGGCGCACGTGAAGGCGGCGTTGTCCGCCGGGAACGGGAGCACCGCCCGCAGCGGGCCCGTGATGTTGTCCCGGATGTACACGCGACCGACGCGCGTAAACCGCTGCGTGTCGATGATGTCCACCGTCCGCTGACCGCTGGCCACGAAGGCCAGGTGCGTATCCGGTCGATATTCACCGGCGAAGTTGTCGAGCGTGCGGGCGTCGGCGTGCAGTGGGTGGAGGGTCGCGCCGGACCCACCGCTCGCGAGGGGAATCTCGGTGACGCCCTGGAGCCTCAGGTCGGGCGGGCTGATGAAGTACGCGGCGAACTGGCCACGGACCACGCCGAGCGTGCCGTCGTAGTTCAGGCCAATCCCCCGCACCTCCTCCGACGGGTTCGTCAGGAGGTCGGAGACCTGGATCCATCGGCTCAACGACGTCTCCTCGCCGGGACGTGCCTGGTACGTGAGCACGCGCCCCACGGGATCCGCCCCTCCCTCACCGATGGCGACCCACCCCCCATCTCCGGAGGCCGCGACATACGTGGTGTCCCGGAACAGGATGCTCTCGACGTCCCAACGCGAGCCGGGCACGATGTAGATGTCCGAGCCCTGGCTTACGAGCTCGGCCGCCGCCTCGGTGATGGCGTCGAAGAAGTCGGAGCGCGCCACACCCTTGACGATGTCGCTCGGGAAGCCCGGGACGTGGTCGAAGAGGCCGAGGACCGCCGCAACCGTCGCGACGCCGGCGGAGTCCACCGAGAGTGTGTCGACGGTGCTGGTGATCGAGTCGATGTGCGCGATCGCCCAGAAGTTCTCCTGCGGGGCGAAGTTCCCGTGCTCCACGAAGATCTTCGCCTCCGTGCGCTCCCATCCCGGCTCGAAGAACCCTTTCCGCGCCGTGCCCAGATCTCCGACGGCCGTGGTCTTCGTCGAGTAGACGAGGTTGCCGAAGGAATCCACCGCGACGTACTGCGGCCGGTCCGAGAACGACGGCGACTTGTTCTGGGGGATCGGCGTGATGAGATACTGCACTCCTGCGTCGCCCGTGCGAAGCTCGACGTCGAAGAGGACGACGTCGGGCGTGAGGAAACGCGCGTTGTCGATCTCGCGCCTCGTGGCGAGATCGACCTTGGACAGGTTCGTGCCTCCCGAGTTCGCCACCCACATCGACTGGCCGTCCCGGGTCACCGCGAGGCCCCACGGCTCCGAGCCGACCCCGATGGCCGTCTCGAAGGACTCGGAGGTGAGGTTGAAGACCTCCAGGCGGTTCGTAGAGAAGTTGGACAGGAAGAGCCTGCGACGGGCCGTGTCCACCGCGGCGTCCATGATCTGGCCGCCCGTTGGGAGCGCGACCGTCTTGCCTGCCACGATCGTGCGGGTGAGTCGCTCTCCGGTGCGTCCCTGAGCGATCGTTCCCCCGGCGTACGCGCCGCAGGGCAGTGATCGGAGCGTGTCCCCACCTACGCTGGCCGCGCAGTTGCCGCCCGCGTCCCGCATCCACGTCGACACCTCGAACGTCAGCGTATCCGGCAGGCTGAGCGAGTCGACGTTGAACACCGGGACCTCGAACGTCTGGGACAGTGCCCCCGTTCGCGGCGGAGCGTACGGCTGGGAGCCGGTACGCACGGCGGTGTCTCCCCGGCTCGGGGAGATGGCCAGCACCGTGTACCCGATCTCCGCCACGCCGTTGCCCTGGGCGTTGTCCGACCCGGTCACCTCGATCCTGAGCCGATCCTGGACCTCCATGCGGTCCACCGAAGTGGTCGTGGTCTTGTGCTTGAGCTTCGGCGCGATCGTGTCCCCCACGCTCGTGGAGCTCACGATCAACGTGATGGGCCCGTCCTGTCCCAGCACGTCGAGCGTGTTGCGCGCCAGCGCCGTGACCGTGATCGCGCCCTCGATCCCGGACGGCACCGACAGCACCGTGTCGAGCACCGCGGAATCCGTGGGCGTGGAGAAGCCCTTGATCACCGTCTTGTCGAATGCCCCGCGCAGCTCCACGCGCATCTGCAGGAGGCCGAGGGGATCCTGCGCGCGCACGCGCAGGCTCAGGTTCAGTCCGGCCTGGATCGGCTGCCCATCCTCCAGGTCGAGGAGCTGTACGTCCGGACCACCCAGCACCACCGCGACCGTGTCGGTGCTGACGTTGCCCCCCGCGTCGGTGGCTTCCGCGACGATGTACGCGGTCTCCTTCACCGTGTCGGGAGCAGCCTGCAGGTAGCGTTCGACGACCGTGTCGCGGGGCTCTGCCGGCAGATCGACCGTCTTCTCGATGAAGCGGGGTACGACCTGATCGGTGCCGAGGCCGGCGTCACCGCGCAATGCGACCCCGTACAGGCGAACCGACGCCACGCCGACGTTGTCCTTCAGGTCGACCTGGACGTAGATCGAGTCGCCGAGCGGCTTCGCGGACAGTGAGTCGGCCCGCGGCGAGGTGATCGTGACGCGGGGCGCTTCTCGGTCGCTTCCGGCCCCACCCACCCCCGGTCCGCTGAAGAGGTTCTCGCCTTGGCAGGCCGCCACCACCATGACGCCCAGCATGGCGGCAGCCGTGATCGCGGCGCGCGTTCCCATCATTCGATTCCGCGGCATGTTCTGTACGCTCCCGGTCGACCCGATCAGTTGGACCCGCGAACGATGTGCGGGGTGACGAGGATGATCAGATCACGCTGGATCTCCTGATGCCGGTTGACGCGGAAGAGTCTGCCGATCACAGGAAGGTCCATGAGGAGGGGGATGCCGGATCTCACTTCGGTCCGCTCGCTCTGGGTGAGCCCGGCGATCACCACCGTCTCGCCGTCCTCGACCAGAACGCGCGTTCGGGCTTCCTGCGTCTGCTTGATGAAGCCCACGTCTGACTGCGCGAGCTCGGCCGAGGAACGCTCGGCGCTCAGCTCCAGGAGGATGTTTCCGTTGGCGGTGACGTGCGGCGTCGTCGTGAGGATGATGCCCGTCTCCTCCGTGGACACCTGCGCCCTCGGGAAGACTCCCTGTCCCGCCCCGCCCTGACCGCCGCCGCCCGAGCTTGCGTCCACGACGCGCACCGGTACGTCGGTGCCGACCTTGATACGTGCCTCCGTGTTGTCCAGCGTGGTCACCTGAGGCGTGGCCTGGACGTCGCTCAGGTTCACGGACGAAAGCGCGTCCAGGAACGTCACCAGCTGGTGACGGCCGATGACCAGCGAGCTGAGCAGCGTCAGGCTCGGCGACGTGAGCCGCTCCTTGGCGTTGCCCAACGCGGCGATCGAGTTGCCGCCGAGGAGCACGACGGCCTGCCCCTGCGGCACGGCCTCGTCGGGCAGCGTGATGGTGCCGTCGCCGTTCAGGTCGGCGGCCCCGCTGGAGAGCTGGTTGAGTTGGTTGCCCCGCGAGTCCTTCAACTCGTAGGCGATGCCCAACTCATCCAGGTCCGTGCGATCCACGAAGATGATCTTCGCCTGGATCGACACCTGCGGCGTGCGCACGTCGAGCTCGCTCAGGAGCGCACGCACCGCATCCTGCACGCGCTGGATGTCGTTGACCACCAGGGTGTTCGTGCCCTGCCCGGCGGTGATCGTGCCCCGCTCGGAGAGGAGGGGCTGGATCGAGGTCTGCAGCTCGCTGGCCGTCCCGTAGTTGATGCGGTGTGCCACTGTGGTGATCGGCTCCACCGCCTCGCGCTCGTTGAGGTCGGTGATGTTGTCTACGCGGATGATGCCGTAGTCGTCTTCCTCGGCGACCAGACCCTGGCCGGAGAGGATCGCCTTCATCGCCACGTCCCAAGGCTGGTCACGGATGTCGGCGGTCACGATGCCGCTCACGTTCGAGCCCGGAACGATCGACTTTCCGGAGAACGACGCGAACGCGAGCAGGACGTCCTGGATGGGCGAGTTCGTGAACGTGATGGAGATCCGTCGCTGCTGGCTCAACTGCCGGGCCGGCGGCGCGTGGTTCGACTCGGCCACCGGGCCCCGCTTCGCGGGCGCGCTCGCGGCGGTCGCTTCGTCGGTCGAGGCCGACACGGCGGCGGCGCTGGTCGTACCCGAGCTCCAGGGGGCGAACTCCCCGGTCGGGTTGTCCAGCGTGATGCGCAGGCCGCGTGGATCGGTCGCGACCTTGTATTCGACCATCTCGTCGAGGACGAGCACGACACGCACGATGTCCGCCGAATACTGGCTGGTGCGGATGGACCGGATGCCGCCGCGGTTGACGTCGCTGTAATTGTCGCGGGGGAGGGCGTGCCGGGCTCCCATGAGGTCCACGACCAGCCGGTTGGGACCTTCCATGGTGAAATCCCGATACTCTACGCCCCCGTCCACCGCGATCAGGACGCTCGTCTGCCGGGCCATCGGCGTGATGGCCACCTCGGTGACCGGCCCGCCAAAGGCCATGAGGGCGCTCGTCCAAAGCGCGAACATCGAGGTCATGGAGTGCCTCCCAGGCGCCGGGTCTCCAGCTGCATGATCTTCTGCTCCGTGAGTCCGAACTCCTCGACTTCCACCACGACCTGATCGCGGCGGATCTCGAGGATGCGGACGTTACCGATCGACTGTCCGACCTTCAGGTACCACGACCGCCCCTCCGAGACCGAGACGTCCTGGCCGGTCTCGGACACCGTCACCGTGCTCGTCCCCACGACGGCCACGCTGGCGGCCGGATTCGCGTCGTAGAGAATACCTATGACGCGAAGCTGCTCGAAGCGTGGCCCACCCTCCCCCGCCACCAACGGCTTGAATGGATTGCGCCGCTGGAAGGAGGGATACGAGAACACCTCCCGCTCGAATACCAGTTCCGTGGGCGCCTGCTGCTGGGCCGACGCCTGTTGCTGCTGGGCCGGTTGCGGCTGCGTCTGCTGCTGAGCCGCGAGCCCGACCGGAAGCAGGAGCGCCGCCGACAGGAGCAGGAGGCCGCTGCGTACACGCTGAATCATGATCCTCCTCCCCCCGGGGCCGCCGGCGGGGGTACCGCCGCCGGGTTCGGAAGCACGTACGTCTCGATGCGGAAGCTCGCCAGCACGGGAGCCTCGATCTCCGGGAAGAGCTGTGGCTGCGGGTGAGGTTCGAGGTCGAGCTCGACGGGAGTCACGATCCGGGAGAGGCTCGCCACGTCGGTGAGGAAGCGCCCCACCGCGTGGTAGTCCCCGGCCACGGCGATCTGGTAGGAGGTCTTCGTGTAGAACGCGCCCTCCTCGGACGGTTCCGGGAGGAGCCGGTTCATCTCCACGCCGTCCTGACGGGCCCGGACCGACATGTCGTCCAGGAGAACCGGAACCTCTTCCGCGGCCGGAATCAGCTCCTCGAGCTTGGCGACCTGACGCTCGTAGAGCGCCATGCGCTCCTCGAGGTCTCCACCACCTCGCGCCGCGAGGACCTGCGCCCGGCGGTTCTGCGCCTCCAGTGCCTCGAGGTGCGCCTGCATCGCCGTCACCTCCTCGCGCTGTCCCTTGTACCAGAACCGGTAGAACGGGTAGATGAGCGCGAGGAGCAGGACCGCGATGATGAGAGCGTTGCGCTGCCTCGGATCGGCGGGATTGTACCAGGCCATGGATCAACCTCCCGTCGTGTCGGAGGCGGCAGGCTGCGACGTCGCGTCTTCGAAGAGCGGCACGGTCTCCAGCTCGTCGAGGGGAGGAGGCTCGTACGTCACCGTCAACTCGAAGAGGTAGATCAGATCCCCGGGACTGTTGGGGAGCGGCCCCTGCTCGGAGCGTTCCAGCTTCACGCCGCGCAGGAAGCGGGAGGCCTCGAGGTTCCTCATGAAGTTCGTGATGGCGAAGTTGCTCCCCGCGTCCCCGGCGATGCGGACCTGCAGCGGGTCGGCCTCGACCTGCGACACCTCGCGCAGCCATGTGTACTGGGGAAGCGCGCGCGCCACCTCGTCCATGATGTGGGGCCACGTGAAGCGGCCCGCGTCGATGTCCTGGATGATGCTCACGCGCTGGGCGATGGAATCCCGCCGGGCCGTGAGCTGGTTGGTGCGCGCTATGATGTCGGCGAATCGGAGCGAGTCCTGGACCGCTTCGTCGATCGCCACCTGGGTGTCCTCACGGTCCCCGCGTACGCCGAAGAAGAGCCACCCGACGACCACGAGGGTCACGACCGCGGCTCCCCAGGCGGCGAGGACGTACGAATCGCCCGGCAGACCGCCGCCGCCCATCTTCGGCATGGACAGTCCGGAAAGGGAGAGGCCGCGCTTCGCGGCGCGCTTCTTTCCACCCGGAAGTAGGTTGACTTCGATCAAGGCTCAGCCCCGTCCTTGGCGCCTCACTGGCGCAGTGCCAGACCGAGGGGAAGCAGCAGCATGGGCGCCGCTTCGTCGATGGAGATCGTGCCTGCCGCGCCGGACCGCACCGGCACCCGCTCGAACGGGTTGACGAGATGCGTTTCGACGTTCATGCGCCTCCCCAGTGATTCTACCATGCCCGGAACCCGGGCGCCGCCGCCGCTGAGGAAGATCCTGCCGAGGGTCTCTCCGTCGTCGCGGGTCATCAAGAAGGCGCTCGCCCGCTCGATGCCGACGGCGATCTCGTCGGCGGAGGAGTCCACGAAACGGTCCAGGTCGTCCACGGTCTCACGCGCCTGGACGACGTCTTCCGCCTGCTCTGCCGTGAGGCCACGCTCACGCTGCAGGTCCTCCCGGATCCGACGGGAGCCGAAGGGGATGTCTCGGGTCAGGATGGGGACGCCGTTCTCGAGGATGTTCACGTTGGTCGTCTCGTGGCCGACGTTGACCAGCGCGATGATCCCCTGCATGGCGTCGGGATAGTTGTGCTCGAAGGCGTTGTGCAGGGCGAAGGCATCGACGTCGATCACGATCGGGTTGATGCCTGCATCCTGCAGCAGTCCGACCTTGTTGTCCACCAGCTCCCGCTTGGCCGCTACGAGGAGCACCTCCATCTGGAGACCCTCGTCGTGCGGGTTCAGGATCTGGAAGTCGAGCTCGACGCTCTTGATGTCGAAGGGCACGTGCTGCTCGGCCTCCCAGCGGATCACCTCGCGAGCGTCGGACTCCTTCATCCGATCCATCTCGATCTTCTTGATGATCACGTCGTGGCCGCCGATGGCGGTGACGACTTCGGCGTTCTTGATGCCGATCTCCTGAAAGAGGCCCTGGACCGTGTCGGAAACCAGCCCGTAGTCCATGATCTCCCCCTCCACGATGGCGTCCGGGAGGAGGGGACGCATGGCCACGCGGACTACCTCGGGCTGGTCACCCGAGTGATCGACCTCCACCACCTTTACGAACCCCGAACCGATGTCCAGGCCGATGGAAGTCCGCTTGCGTCCGAAGAGACCCATGCGTGCGCTCGCGAGGATTGGAAGGGAACAGATTTTCCCAGGAATGTCAGGCCCAGCTTACCACCGAAAATCGAGTCTTGTCAAGAATATCATGCCGCCCGACACATCAGCGAGAATTGGTAAACATTTGACGTGAACAAAGGCCGTACGAGAGCCGGCGGCGAGGCCACCCGCCGCCGGCTCCTTCCCGCGTCAGCTGCCGATGACGTTCGACAGGTCCACCCAGCTGCGCATGGCCAACGGCCGTACCTTGGTCAGCGCGGAGTTGTTGAGCACGGCACGCGTGACCGCGCAGCTCGAGTAGGTGATGACCGCGTCGCCGAGGACGGTGCTGGAGCCCAGGTCGACGTTGGCCGCGACGACGCCTCCGTTGAAGTGGCCGCCCGTGCCCTGCGTGCTGAGCTCGCCCTTCACCCAGACGGGACCGTAGAACTCGAATCCGCCCTGCACGTCGAGGTTGTTCTCGACGAGCAGGATGCCCTGCCCGACGCCGCCCGTGATCTTCAGACTTCCCTTGGCGTAGATGATCGGGAAGTAGTTTCCGCATACGCCGAAGGGGTCGTCCGGGCTCCCCCAGTTGGTGGAGGTGGCCGTATTGCACCGGTAGCTGGCACCCGCAGCGATCGAGTCCCCTGCGATGCCGTTCAGCGTGGTCGTGCCCACCGGGTAGATCTTCTCTGCAAGGGCGATGAGATCCTCCCACGTCATCTCTCCGAAGTCGAGGAGGCTCGCGGTCGTCATCGTGGTGTCCTGCTGGGTCGCAGGGTTGCCCGCGACCTCGAACTTGGCCCCGGACGTCGTGATGTTCGTCGTATCGTCGATGAGCAGCCCGGGCTTGTTCGTCATCGCGCCCGCATCACACGCGCCGCTCCACCCATCCGGGATGGTGTCGTTGCCGTTGACGATGGAACTACCGCCGACTTTCAGGCTTCCCTGCGTCGTGAGCGCCGCCGGCGGACTCATCGTGGCGCTCGTCAGCCGCGTCACGAGCCCGATGCGCCGCGTCGCGCCGCTCCACAGCGCTCCTCCCTCGGTGATGGTCGCGCTGGTGTTCAGGAAGAAGAGCCGCTGCGCCAGGCGCGTGACGTCCGTCGTGACGATCCCCGCGTCCGCGGTGTCCACGATGGTCGTCTTGCCACCGATGGCGAGCGCGGTGAGGGCCTGCGTCCGGTTGATCAGGACGTCGTTGGCTCCGCTCTGGGCGACGTTGACCGCCATCGCCGAGAAGCGGCT
The DNA here is from genome assembly GCA_964591135.1 of uncultured Gemmatimonadaceae bacterium. Classification (GTDB taxonomy): domain Bacteria; phylum Gemmatimonadota; class Gemmatimonadetes; order Longimicrobiales; family Gaopeijiaceae; genus SZUA-318. The sequence goes on from CAZPZU010000058.1 coordinate 17,313, forward strand.
GGCCACACCCGTACGCACCTCCTGCCGTGCCACGTAGAAGCCCGCCGTCACGAGCACCCCGACGATCACGAGCGCGCCGATGGCCGCGGGCAGGGCGAAACCTCGTCGTTCATGTATCTCGTTCATGGTCGTTCCCGGGTCTTGGGAGGGCTCCCGAAGGTTCCTCAGTTTCGTGTGTAGATCACAGCGGTGATGGAATCCGACACGAAGCCGCCGATCGAATTCATCGCGTTGGAGGCGGTCCGGACGGTTACGACGATCTGGCGCACGTCCGTGGCGGTCGCCGTGGCCGCTCCTGACGCGTCCAGGTAGGAGAACGCCACGCCGGACGACGCCCGGATCGGGCCGACCAGCGGTACCGCAGTGCCCCCGGCACCGGTGCGCCCGAGGTACGTCTCACCGTCCATGGTCATCAGGCCGTAACGGTAGCGCACGAAGCTCCGCACCGGCGCCCCGACACGCACGCTGTCCGCGGTGAAGAGCCCGCCCTGGCTGGCGAAGCTCAGGTTGACCGCCTTCTCCGCCCCGCACGTGGCGGTCGTGTCCACCGCCGTGACACGCGCGGCGATCCACGCGTCATCGGCGGAGATGCTCGGCTCGTTCTCCGCGAAGACGAAGACGGAGTCCTCGCGCTCGAACCAGTCCCCGACCTTGAGCGTCCTGAGGACGGGTGGGCTGGTCAGGGAGATGGCGCACACCACGCCGAACCTGCGCATGGAGCGGACGGTGAGCGAGGTGGAGCCCATGGAGATGAGGTCGCCCCCCTGGGCGCTGATCTCCCGCAGCTCGTTGTAGAGGACGTCCATGGCCGCCCGCGTGGTCTGCTGACCCTTGATCTTGGCGGTCTGGGCGGTGTAGGTGCGCTGGTTCGTGACGAGGATCTGCAGGGACGCCGCGATGAGCAGCGCCCCGAGCACCGTCACGATGATCAGCTCGGCCAGGGTGAACCCCCGCTCGTTCCTGTTCATCGGTTGATCACCCTGAAGACGAACGTGTCGGCGACGTTGGGACCGAGGGCCGGGGACGGGCTGGAGGCCGCCGTCGCCAGGCCGGGACCGACCGTGATTGCCGTCACCAGCAGCGACTGCGACGTCTCGGCGGCCGACGACCAGCTCACGGCGAACGCGCCCACAGAATCCGCGCCCGAGCCGATGCTGGCGAAGGGCGTGGCCTGGACTTCCTCGATGACGCTCTGCAGCGCCACGGCCCGCTCGGTCATCAGGTCCGCGAGGGTGACCTGGCGGACGATGTAGGCAGTGGTGCCGGCCAGGCCCAGCACGCCCACGGCGAGCACGACGATGGCGATGATCAACTCCACCATCGTAAAGCCCGCGCTGGCGTGGGGATGGTCGCCGGCGGGCGAGGCGGGGGGAGGGCTGCTGGCGCGCATCGTCAATACACCAGCTGCCCGAGGGGATAGACCGTCACCGAAGACGAGTCCGCGTTCTGCCAGAATGACAGCGTCACGGTCGAGTTGTTGCAGTCGGTGTCGGCGTAGCCCCGCGAGTTCATACACATGCGGAAGCTCCCGATGGACGAGCGCACGTCCACGTGGAGGTCGTCCGCGAAGTGGATCGTCTCCAGATTGCTCGCGCCCTGGCGCAGGAAGATGCTGTCTCCCGAGACGTCGACGAAGAGCTGGACCCGGGTGCCGGCCTCGATGGCCTGGGCGCGGGCGCGGGCGAGCAACGACGCGAACGTGGTCCGTGCCCCCCGCACGGCGAACCCGCCCTGGGCGTTCCCATAGCTGGACAGCGCGATGCTCGTCAGGATGCTCCCGACCAGCAAGGCGATGACCAGCTCGACTACGGTGAATCCGCGACGTCCGCGCATGACGACTCCGGTGAGGGGCGTGCCGGGCACTCCGCAGGAGTCCGGACCAAGTTTCGTGCCAGCCGACAGCCCAATACCTGCGCCACTTGTTTCCGTCGTAGGGCCGAAAGCAGCGCATACTTTTCCGCGCGACGGCAACGAGTTCGCGACCCGCGTTCGTCCGCCTAGAACAAGGGAAAAGTGCCCGGCGGCAGGAGGAGGGGGCGGATCCACTCCTCGAGCCCTTCACCGAGGGCGATCAGGGCCCTGCAACCGGAGCCGACCACCCGGGCGTCCGCGCCCACCACGAGGCCCCCGGCCGCGCGCGCGAATCCCACCAGGACGGCGCCGTCGCGGAGGGTGAGCGTACCGCCAACCAGGACCACCCCTTCGTGGCGTCCCCCGACGAGCTCCAGGTCTCCCGCGACGACCAGGAGACCCTCTCCCGTCACGTCGTCCAGCCGCAGGCTGCCCGGAACCGAGACGGGGCCCGTGCCGTCTCCCCCACCGTCACGGATCCAGGCGAGGAGCTCATCCCTCCCGAGGGGGCCGAGGGAAGGCTCGACCGCCCCGTCCATTCCCACCCTCGCGACGGCCTCCACCGATCCCGCGGCGAAGAGGGAATCCAGCTCGTCCAGCCAGGGTCGGCACGGCGCGGCCGCCAGGTCGGGGCCGTCTCGGCGGACACCCGACGTCTCGACCGTCCCGGCGACGGTGACCGGGGCGGTCGGATCCACGACCACGACGCCCCCGAAGGCCCGCAACCGCTCCACCGGATCCGGGAGCCACGCAAGGGCGCCCGTCCGGAGGACGCCACCCGCTTGCTCGACCCGGCCTTCGCTCCGCATCAGCCACCGCTCGCGCGCCAAGCGGCGGAGGGCGACCCGGTACCGGCCTTCCCCCACCTGGCCCCGGGGGCCAGGAATCTCGCCCTGGAGTGGAACGGACGCGAGGATCGTCCCCACGGGCAGCGAGGCGGAACGCAGCCCCGCCGCGGCCGCCATCCTCGCCTGGAGCAGGTGCGTTCCGGCCTTTGACGCGGCTGCCTCCTGCCTGGCCATGAGGAGCGCGCCATGGGCCAGGAGCTCGAGGCCCAGCACGAAGAGGAGGACGAGCGCCAGAACGCCACCTCGCTCCCGCAGGCAGCGCTCAGCCATCGGGAAATCCCCCCGGGCGGCCCAGGGAGAACACGTGCGCCGGCGCGGCGGCGCCGTCCCGACCGGCGAAGAGATCGAGCGCCACGCCCCCCGGAGTGACGGCACGGAAACCGCTGGGAGGCGTCCTCAGAACCTCGGGCGTCAGCGGCTGCCGCCCGGCATCCCCCCGCCGGTAGCGGAGCGCTGCCCCGCTCAGGTGATAGCTGCCCCGCTCGAAATAGCGTGCGACGAGGGGCTCTGCGGGAGCGTCCCCGGAAAGGCGCCACTGCTCGACGTCCTCATCCGCGGCCGATGGGCACGGACGGGATGGCGGCCCCCGAAGCTCGAGGGCGAGAACGCGGGCCACTCCGTCGGCCCCCACCACCGAGACCGAGTCCTTCGCGGGATCCGGTGCGCGCATGCCTCGCGCGCGGACGATCAGGTCACGGGCGTCCGCCGCGGGCGCACACACGACGCCGACGCCGCGGTACGCGCGCAGGGCCACGCTGTCCCCTCCGATCGCCTCGGTGCCGTCGCCGGCACGGATCTCTCCGCCCAGCACGTGGCGTGCGATGCGCAAAGCGGCCAGCGTTTCCGCCCGGCGCGCCAGCTCGGCCTGGGCGGTCCGCTGCCGGGCGAGCGTGCCGAGGGCGAGCGCCGTCAGGAGCCAGCCGACGAGCAGCGCGACCAGGGTCTCCATCACCGTGAAGCCGCCCGGACCCTTCACGGTGGGCCACCCCCGGCCGCTCGGGGGAGCAGGGCCTCCACGACGACCAGCGCGGTGTCGATCGGCGCGGCGAAGACCAGCCGAAGCCCTCCATCCGCGGTGCCCGTCCAGCGCACCTCCCCCCCTCGCGAGGGCACCGTTCCGTCGCCGGACGTCACACCGGCCGCGATCAGGGAGTCCAACACGCGCTCCACTTCGGCGGCGCCCTCCTCTTCGAGCTCGGCCCTGGTGAGCGTACGCGCCGCCAGGACCAGCGTGCCCACGACGCCGAGCAGCCCTACCTCGAGCACGACGAGCGCCACCATGACCTCGACGAGCGTGAATCCCACGCGCTTCACCATCGCCGCACCCTGCCGTATCCCGACACCACGAGCACGCTCTCGGCCTCGCCCCGCCGGAACCGCAGCGTCTCGCTCGCCACCCGCCCGATACCGAGCGCGTCGTAGGCGAGGTCCGATGTGGTGCGCCCACGCGGGAGGACGACGGCGACCCCCGGGTCGTCGGCCAGGAGGAGACGACGGCGGACGGCGCCCCCCGCCTCGAACCAGGCCGCGCCGTCGTCGGTCGTCAGGTGCACCGTCGCGCCGCCCCACGACATCGCCGCCATCCTCGCCTCGGCGACGAGACCGGCCACGCGCTCGCGCGCCGACACCACCGCGGCCCGGTCCCGCATCCGGTGGCCGGCCGCCAGGAGGAACGGTGCGCTCAGTGCCATCAGCGCGAGCACGATGCTCAGCTCGACGAGAGTGTATCCGCGACGCATGCGAGCAAGGTGCGTCGGAGCTCGGGCCGTCCCCATGGCTGGAAGGGACGTCGCCCGGGAGCGGTCAGGAATCCACGGAAGGAGCCACTCGCCCGTGCCCCGCCACAGCGGGCTCGGCCGGATACGCCCGGTCGAGTCCCACCGCGACGAAGTAGAAGACGAAATCCACCCCGATCGACCAAACCCGCAGGAACACAACGACCAGAGCGGCGACCGCCCTCGGGAGGAGCGCGCCGAGCAGGATCAGGAGGACCCCCTCGCGCACGCCGATCCCGCTGGGCGCGAAGACGGCCAGCGTACCCAGCGCGCCGGCGAGGAGGAACGTGGCGGTGACGTAGGGGATGTCCGACACCGTCAGCGGCTGCCACGCGGCCTTGAGGATCAGGAAGAGCGGAACCGCCCCCACCGCGTGCACGGCGAGGTACCACAGCACCGCCTTCAGGTAGGATCGGGAGGTGAGGTGGTCCTCCTCCGGAGGTGCAGGCCTACCGAGGAGACGATGCCCTCGCGCGATGAGACGGTTGAACACCGGGGGCGCGAGGACGAGAACCATGAGCGCGAACGCGACCAGCGAGAACCCGCGGACGCCCGACCCCAGCCGCTGCGTCTCCCCCGCCGCCGTGAAGAGGACGAAGCAGAGGGCCAACGCCGTGACGATCTGCAATCCGGCCTCGACCACGGACGTGACGGCGAGGACGCCCTTGCGGATACCGTACGCGCTCCCGAAGAGGACCATCCCTCCGATGGCGGCCACCTTGCCGGGGATGTAGCGGCCCAACCAACCCTTGGCGTACACCAGTGCGATCTGTGGGTATGCCGGAGGACGGGCACCGCACCCCCGGATCAACGTCGCCCAGGCGAGCGGCCGCAGGAGTCGGGGAGCGACGGACACCGGGAGCGCGAGGAGGAGGTAGCCGGGCGACAGGTGCAGCGCGGTCAGGCTCCGCCAGTCCACGCCCCTCAGGTAATACGCCAGGAACGCGACCAGCAGCAACGAGAAGAGTGCGGTCGCGGCTCGCCGCCACCCCCGGTGCTCAGCGCCCATCCGGTGCGGCCCCGCGGGGAGGCTCCGCTCCGAGCACGAGTGCCCGGCCGGCGCTCTCCATCACCCGGTCACGCAGCTCCTCGACCCGTGTCGCCAGGTGCGTGCGGATCCCCGCCTCGTCGCCCAGAGCCCTGTCCACGACCTCCGTGAGCTCCTCCGTGCTCAGGCTGAACAGGTCGAGGCAGTAGCCCGCCAGCCCCAGGTGCGCGAACAGGCTGCGCACCTTCTGTTCGTAGGAGATCCCCACCACCGGCGTGCCCATCGAGGCGGCGAGGAGGAGTGCGTGGAGGCGCACCGCCATCACCAGGCGCGCGCGCCGGAAGAGGGCGATGGCCACCTCCGGACGAAGCTCACGGTCGATGAACACGACGTTGGAGACCCGCGTCGTGGCGAGCACTTCCCGGATGATGGGCACGTCGCTGTCCGGTCCATGGAAGTGCATCGCCATCAAAACGACCCGGTCGAATCGCCCGGCGACGCGATCCAGCGTCGCGGCGAGCCGCGCCGGGGTGTCGCGGATCAGGCCGTCGCCCATCCGCTCCTGGAGGTAGAGCCTCCGGCGCTCGCCCGAGAGCAGACGTGGGGCCACGACCAGGAGCGACTCCCCTTCGCCGACGCCGTACTCGCCGAGAAGCGCGGTGAGCGCGGCGTGCGGCGCGGGCTTTGCGAAGAACGCCGAATCGGCCGTCACCTCGACATCGTCGACGCCGAGCTCCTGAAGGCGATCGCGGGAGTCGACGTCGCGCACACTGATGTAGCGCGCCCTGCGAAGGAAGAACGGGAGGGTGCGGCGTCCGTATGCGCTCTCGATGGGCTTGACCCCCGCTCCGAACACGACGAACGGCACGCGGAAGAACAGCGGGAGGGAGAGGTACAGGGTACGGATCGCGTGGGAGGAGTCGAAGATCGGCGTGCCGCCGCTCACGACCACCCGGTCGACGCCCGCGAAGATCCGCAGCACCCGGATCCACGCCCATGGGCGCCACCATTCCCTCTTCACCAGCGCCTGCTGGCCGGTCACGCCGTTCGAAGAGGTGTAGTCGGGGTCGGTGGAGAGTGCGCGGACGTAGTAGTCGCGGCCCCGGTTCACGCGGTCGATGAGCTCCTTCAATCCCAGGAGGATCGCCGTGTCGCCGATGTTCCGGCTGCCGTACCACCCTCCCCAGACGAGGATCGTGGGCACGTGTGCGGGACGGTGCAGATCACTCACAGGCGCTCGAACAGGCTGAGGTAGGAGTCCGCCACCCGGTTCATGTCGAAGTCGGCTCCGATCCGGGCCAGCGCCGCCGAGCGCAGCGCCGCAGCCAGCCCCCGGTCGTCCAGAACCCTCTCCACCGCGGCCGCCCACGCCACGCCGTCCCGCTCCGGCACCATCAGGCCGTCATGGCCGTGGGCGATCATCTGGCGGCGCGTCTCGAAGTCGGTCGATACCACCGGTGTGCCGCAGCTCATGCTCTCGATGATCACGGTGGGAAGGGGATCGTAGCCTACGGAGAAAACCGAGGTGACGTCGGCCAGCGAATAGTAGCAGGGCAGCTTCCACTCGGGGACGTTCTCCCGGATCACGACGCTCGCACCCAACCCGAGCTCCTCCACGCGACGAAGGACGCGGGCGTGGTAGTCGGAGCGATGGGAGTGGCGGACACCGACGAGCAGGAGACGGACGTCTGGGCGGTGAGTCCGGAAGCCGGCGAAGGCCTCCATGGTCTCGATGATCCCCTTGGCCGGGGTGAACCTCGACACCGAAAGGACGATCCGCGACCCAGCCCCCCCAGCGCCGAACAGCTCATTCCTCAGGGTGGCCAGCTCGTGGGCGGGCCGCGGCCCGTAGCGCTCGAGCTCGACGCCGGGGCCGATGGCGATGATGCGCTCGGGTGCCACCCCCAGCCGCTGAAGGGCCCGGGCCTCCAGCTCCGCCGTCGTGTCCACCCGGGCGGCGCGGCGCCAACTCCAGCGGCGTGCCGGATCGCGCAGCCCGCGGATCCCCAGCTCCTGCAGCCGCTCGCCGGTGCTGGCTCCGTAGTTCTTCACATCTTCCAGGCCGCTGCACACGTAGACCAGAGGACGGCGGAGCGACAGCGCCAGCTCGAGCGTGAGTGGCGAGTTGGCGATCACGATGCTCGCGTCCCGCGCCAGCCGGCGAAAGAGGCGGGCCCTGGCAAGGCTGATGTCGAAGCTGGTGGGGAAGACCCACCCCAGCTCCGGTCGGTACCGGTGGACCCTGACGCCGTCGAGACTCTGCATGGGCTCGTCGGCGCCGGAGCCCCGCGTGAGGACGTCGACCGTCGCGCCGGCCCGGGCCAGCGCTCTCGAGAGGTTGAAGCTGTACCGGAGGTCCCCGCAGATCAGCGGCTCGTCCAGGGAGGCGGGGTACCGGTATCCCGTCAGGTAGAGCACCCTCATCGTGCATCCGCCAGAGCGAGATACCGGCGCGCGATGGCATCCCACCCGAGCTCGGCGACGGTGCGCGCCCGGGCGGCGGCGCCGAGCTCCCCGCGCCTTCCGGGATCCAGGGCCAGCGACCGGATCGCCTCCTCGGTCGCCGGGATGTCGTCCGGCGGCACCAGGACGCCCGCCTCGCCTCCCGCGAGCAGGTCGCGCATGCCGTAGGCATCGGTGGCGATGACGGCCTTCCCTTCCCGCATCGCCTCGAGGAGCGCCACGGGCATGCCCTCGTACGTGGAGACGAGGCAGAACACGTCCATGAGGGACAGATAGTAGGCCACCCGCTCCTGGGGAACGCCGCCCGTGAAGATCACGCGATCCTCGAGCCCCAGGTCTCGGGCGAGGCGCCGCAGGGGCTCCTCGTATCCACGCCCGCCGCCCACGAGGAGGAGCGTCATGTCCGGGCAGTCGGGGAGCACGTCCCGGACGGCGAGCAGAAGATTCGCGACCCGCTTCCGGGCGCGAAAGACGCCCACATATCCGACCACGGTCCGGCCCAACAGCCGCGTCTCCAGCTCCTCGTCCCGGAAAGTCGGCCGCGCGGGCTCCGACGGTACGCCGTTCGGCACGACCTCGGGGTGGCGCTCCCGGAGGCGTCCGTACGTGCGCACCATCTCCGCTCGATTGTCGGCGCTGACGACGGTGACCGTGTCCGAGAGCATCCACCCGAGGCAGTCGAGCAGGACGTGGACGGGGGCGAACACCAGGCGCTCGATCCACTCCTTCCCGCTCGGCCGGAAGCGCCGCCCCAGCACGGTGTGGGCTCTGATCTCCCGGGCCTCGCTCAGGTAGGAGACCTGAAGGGAGTTCAGCACGAAGGGGAACGGCTTCATGAAGGCGCGAGCCAGGAGGAACAGCGTCGTGCTCGCCTGATGCAGGTGGACAAGATCGATTTCGCGTCGGCGGATCAACCCGAGGATGCGCAGGTTGTTCAGGAAGACCCCGCCCACCAGCCCCAGCCGGCCGCGCAGGATGCCCTCCTGCCACTCCGATGGACGGCGCTCCCCTGTGGTCACCACGAGGACGTCGTGGCCCAGAGCCCTGTATTCGTCGCGCAGGCGACGCGCGATCTCGCCGACTCCACCGATCTTGTCCGGTGGATAGTAGTCGGTCACCAGGAGGATGTTCAGACCGCGCCTCCCTGGCGGTCGGGCGCCCTCGAGGTCGGAGGCTCGTGGTTGGCCGGGTCGAAGAGGAACCGCGCGTGCCGCTCGGCGATGGGCTCCCAGTCGAACGGACCCACCTGCGTCCGCGCGGACCTCCGGATGGTGAGCCGGCGATCGGCATCCAGCGTGAGCGCCTCGGCGACGGCCGACGCCAGACGGCCCGCGTCCCGCTGCGGCACGACGAAGCCGACGGTGCCGGACGCCACCACAACGTCCGCGCCGGTCGCGTCGGAGACGACGCACGGCACCCCGGCCGCCATCGCTTCCAGGACGACTACCGGGAAGCCCTCGGCGTCCCCCGACGCCGTCTCGATGGACGGCACCACGACGACGTCGGCCATCTCGAGGTGGTCGCGCTTCTCCTCCCCAGCGACGTAGCCTGCGAAGACAATCCATTCCGAGAGACCCCGCACCCGGACCTCGCGGTGGAGGCGATCGGCGAGTGGCCCGGTCCCCGCGATCACGACGACGAACGGCGGCAGGGCCGAGCGGTCCATCGTGGCCACGGCCTCGACGAGGTAGTCGAGGCCTTTCTTGGGCGCGAGCCGACCCATGAACAGAACCACCTTCCTCCCGGCGTAGCCGTAACGCTCCTTGAGCTCCTCCGCCGGCGCGCCCGGTCGGGTGAGCTCCGCGACATCCACGCCCATGGGGATGATCGCGACGCGCTGGCCGAGCCCCTCCCACTCCGGGTCCGAGAAGAACCCCTTCATCTTCTCGAGCGTGGGACGGCTGACCGCCGTGATCCTCCGGGCCCGAGGGAGGCAGCGGCGCACGACCCACCGGCCGGCCCACGGGATCTTCGACCATACGCGCACGTCGTTCGAGTGGCTGGTCAACACCCAGGGGATGCCGGTGAGCATCGACGCGATGGCGGCGGTCACGCCCTGGGGCGTGAACCAGTGGGCGTAGATCACGTCGGGGCGCAGCCTTCGCGCCAACCGCAGGACGGCCAGCAGCTGGAACACGAAGAAGAAGGGGAGCAGCGCGACCAGGAGCGGATTCTTCTCGATCGACGGCACGATCCCCGCTCCGGCCACCGTCTGCAGGGAGCCCGGGAAGAAATAGCGGAACCGGTGCTCGTCGAAGTGCTCGTGCCGCACGTGGGACACGGTGCGGGTTCCGTAATGGGGAGCGAGCACGGCGAAATGCCAATCGGGTCGCACCCGCTTGAGTGCTACGACCTGGTCTCGAACGAAGGCCGGCACGGCGTCCGTGACGGAAGCCGGGAACGTCGAGGCCAGCACCAGGACCGTCATCGCGAGGGTTTCGCCCGCCCGTCCGCTTCAGCCGGCCGCGTCTTTTTCACGGTGTTGCATCCCCCGTCGAGCCGGGTTATCCCTTCGCTGCGGTGCGAACGGGGGAGCGGCCCACCACCCCATTCCCGCTCGGCGACTTCCCTCCGCGACGCGCCCCGACGCCACACGACGGCCATGAAGCTAATCGTCCAGATCCCCTGCTACAACGAAGCCGGGACGCTGCCGGAGACCCTCGCAGCGCTGCCCCGGGTCGTCCCCGGCTTCGACCGGGTGGAGTGGCTGGTGATCGACGACGGCAGCCAGGACGGGACGGCAGAGGTCGCGGTCGAGTGTGGCGTCGATCACGTGGTCCGCACGCCGGGCAACCGGGGGCTGTCCCGTGCGTTCCTGCGGGGTCTCGAGGAAGCGGTCCGCCTCGGAGCGGACGTGGTCGTCAACACCGACGCCGACAACCAGTACCGGGCCGACTGCATCCCGGACCTGGTCGCGCCGATCCTCGAGGGGCGCGCGGACATCGTCGTCGGGGCACGACCAATCGCCTCGGTCGAGCATTTCTCGGCGCTCAAGAAGATGCTGCAGCGGGCGGGGAGCTGGGTCGTCCGCCGCGTGAGCCGGACGGACATCCCGGACGCCACCAGCGGGTTCCGGGCCATGAGCCGGAGAGCCGCGCTCGAGCTGAAGGTGTTCAACCACTACAGCTACACGCTGGAGACGATCATCCAGGCGGGCATCAAGGGGATCGCGATCACGTCGGTGCCGATCTCCGTGAACCGGCCGACCCGCCCGTCGAGGCTCTTCCGGAGCACGGGCGCCTACGTGTTGCGCCAGGTCCTGACCATCCTGCGCATCTTCGTGACGTACCGGCCCTTCTTCTTCTTCTCGGTGCTCGGCGCGGCCTCCTTCCTGGTCGGCTTCCTCGTAGGGCTCCGCTTCGTGTGGTTCTACATGACCGCGGGCGGCACGGGCCACGTCCAATCCCTGATTCTCGCCGCGCTCCTGATGGGCTCGGGCTTCCTCCTTCTCCTGGTCGGTCTCCTCGCGGACCTCGTGTCCGTGAACCGGCAGCTCCTCGAGAAGGTGGACGCGCGCCTGTCGGCCGTCGAGGCAGGCCGCCGTGACGGCCTGCCGACCTCCCGGGAGGCCGAGGGGCGCTAGCGCTCCGCGTCCAGGTGGACCATCCGTACTCCGTCCACGTCGTAGACGGTGCGACCGTAGCGTCCCAGAAACGTGTCGAGCGACCAGAGCACCATCTTCATGTGGTCGTGGTGGGCGGTGAGGTATCCGACCTGGCCGAGGAGGTTGGGGTAGTTGACCAGGACGAAGCGGATCCCCCGGCGCCGGAACGACCGCGCCATCGCGTCCAGGTCCCCGTCCTGCCGGGCCAGCTCGGACAGCCAGCGGTAGCCCCAGTCGAGGGGATCGGGGAGGTAGTCCACCAGGAGCAGCTCGCCCTTCGCCTCCGACACCATCAGGACCGTGTCCGTCGGGCTGATGCGCCCCTCGCGCACGTTCTGATCGATGTAGGAGAGCCACGGCACGATCGTGTTCAGGTTGTGGTAGCCGGTGCGCCGCAGCCACTGGATCCGGCTCTCCGCGCCGCCGAGGTAGGCCAGGGGTCGATTCCGCTCCATCTTGGCGAGCTGGGCGACCACCCCCCGGTTCGGAGGAAACGCCGACTCCCGAGGGGATCGGGGGAGCGGGACGCCGACGACGTCCAGAAGGAGGAGCGCCCCAGCGAGCGCGGCCACCACGGGCGCGCGGCGCACCCTGCCAAGCACCGCCCCGGCCCCGACCGCCATGAGCGGCCAGGTGGGCATCGCGTACCGGATCAGGTAGTACCGCCAGCCCATGACCAGAAAGGGCGCCATGACCAGGACGAAGAGCCACCAGGCATTGCGCCGTCGGATCACGAACGGCAGCAGCAGGAACGCCAGCAGGAAGACGCTCACGGTCTCCCCCGGCTTGCTCCGCTCGTAGCGCTCCGGCCTCCGGATGATGTCCACCACGTCGAACATGTGCGGAGGCGATGGGACCATGGGTGTGCGGGCCGCGGCGAAGAAGCGCGCGAGCAGCGGGTCCCCGGCGAGCGTGTCGTCCGGCGGCAGCCCGGCGAACAGCTTCCGGAACTCGGGCTCGAAGGGCTTCAGGCCTCCGCCTTCGTCCCGGTACTCGAGGCCGTGGAGCACCGGATACATCGGGTCGCCGAGGACCACGGCGTTGCGGGCATACCAGTACGACGAAGGGACCACCAGGAGTAGCACGGCAGCGGCGAGGCCAACGACGTCGGGGCGCAGGCCGCGCACGCGGTCGATGCCCACGCCCACGGCGACCCCCAGCCACGGCACCGCCAGGTACACGAGCGCCGGGTACTTCACCCCCGCCGCCATGCCGAAGGCGATCCCGACCAGGAGAAGCGCGCCGCGGAAGCTCCGGTCCTCCCACCACATGAGGAAGGCCCACGTCCCCACCAGGACGTAGAACGCCAGCGCCCCGTCGACGCGCGCGTCGAGGCCCAGCTCCCAGACGATCGGCGTGGCTACCACCAGGGCCGCGGCCCACAGTCCCGCGCGCCAGCCCCAGAAGCGCCGCGCGAGCGCCCACGCCCCGGCGAGGGTCGCAGCCGCGAAGACGAAATTCAACGGCGTCACGCCGCGGGGCGCCCCCAGGAGATCCAGCACCGCGTAGAAGAGATGCGCCGCCCCGGGAAAGCTCACGTGCTCGAAGGCCGGATCGAGCTCGCCGATCCGCCCCTCGATGAAGCGCCAGGCCAGCGGCAGGTGGTACATCGCGGCATCCCAATCGGTGTTGGGAAGCAGCGTCTGGAGGAGGTACGGGAGGGACCACACGCCGAGCAGCACCCCGAGCGTGACGGCGAGCCACCGGGGAGGCCCCTCCGAGACCGCCGGGTCGGCGCTCGCCTCCGACCACCGGTGCCGCTCTCGCCACAGGCTTCGCACCTGGACGAAGACCACCGGGACGAGCGCCGGGAGGAGGAGGACCAGCCCGACGTAGTCGAGCCGCCGGAGCACGGCGAGGAGGAGGAGGGCAGCGTAGAGCGCGAAGGACCCCACCACGCCGTAGAGGAGAAGCGTCGACGTGCGGTCGAGCCCCCGCCCCAGCCACCACCGCCGCGAGCACGCCCTCCCCACCAGGACCGCCACCGCCACGAGCGTGAGCGTCGCCCACCAGCCCCAGGCCATCGCGCTCCACAGCTCCAGTCTGTACGAGGGGCCGAACAAGCCCAGGAGGTAGAACAGCGAGGCCGCGCCCAGAAGAGCGTAGCCGACGGCCGCAGCCCTCACTCGATTCCGTACTCCTGGATCTTGTAGCGCAGGGCGCGCGGAGACAGATCGAGAAGCTCGGCTGCCTGCGTCCGGTTGCCGCCGGTGCGGTCCAGCGCGAGCTGGATCAGGTGCTTCTCCAGGCGAGCCCCGTGCCGCTTCACCGACAGGTCGTCGGTGTCTGCCACCGGACCCGGGCTGTCGGGCGCCGGGCGGCGCACGCCCTCCGGAAGCTCGTCCAGCGTGATGCGCGTCCCCTCGGTCAGCACCAGCGCACGCTCCAGGACGTTCTCGAGCTCGCGGATGTTGCCTGGCCAGGGATAGTCGAGCAGCACCTCCAAGGCCTCGGGCTCGATGCCTTCCACCTGCACCCCCAGGCGCTCCATGTGGCGATCGAGGAGGTGCCTCACGAGCTGCGGGATCTCCTCCTTGCGATGACGGAGCTGGGGGAGATGGATCGGGACCACGGCGAGCCGGTAGTACAGGTCTTCCCGGAAGTCGCCCGATTCCACGGCGCCCTCCAGGTCGCGGTAGGTGGCCGAGATGATGCGCACGACCACTCGGCTGGTATCGGTCGCTCCGAGGCGCCGTACCTCGCCCTCCTGGAGGACACGCAGCAGCTTGACCTGCAGCGCCGGGGCCAGCTCCGCGACCTCGTCCAGGAACATCGTCCCTCCGTCCGCCGCCTCGAACAGCCCGGCCTTGTCGCGGTCCGCCCCGGTGAAAGCGCCGCGCATGAACCCGAAGAACTCGGACTCCAGGAGCTGCTCGGGGATCCCCCCGCAGTTCACCGGGATGAAGGGGCGATCCCCCCGCGGGCTCTCGCGGTGGATGAGCCGGGCCACCAGCTCCTTCCCCGTGCCGCTGGCTCCGGTGAGCAGGACGGAAGAGGTGTGCCGCGCGACCTTCTCCACCACGGCAAGCGCGCGGCGCATGGCGTCCGATCCGGCGACGATCTCCTCGAAGCGGCGCTCCACCTGCACCTCGCGTCGCAGCCGGCCCACCTCCCGGCGTAGCTGCTCGCGCTCCTCCGCCTTCCTGACGACGAGAAGCGCTTCGTCCGCCCCGAACGGCTTCGGGAGGTAGTCGTACGCCCCGCGCTTCATCGCCTCGACCGCCAGCTCCAGGCTACCGTAGGCGGTCATGACGAGCACCAGCGCCTCGCCGCCCGCCTCGTGGTACCGCTCGAGGAAACGGAGCCCGTCCATCTTGGGCATGCGGACGTCGCACAGGATGATGTCCGGCCGAAGCTCCGCCGCGCTCGCCAGTCCGGCCTCGCCGTCCTCGGCCTGGACCACCTCGTACCCGGCGTCACCCAGGATGAGGGAGAGCGACTTCCTCAGTCCCGCGTCGTCGTCGATGACGAGGATCTTCATCTACCCTCTCCCACGAGGTTCGTGTTGGTCGTTTCGGCCATCGCGTCCCCCGCCGGCACGCCGGGCAGGCGGATCGTGAAGCAGGCGCCTCCGGTCGGGCGGTTTTCGACGCGGATGCGCCCTCCCATACCTTCCACCAAACGCGCACAGATGGAAAGGCCCAGCCCCGTTCCCCTCCCCGGTTCCTTCGTTGTGAAGAACGGATCGAAGACCCGGTCCAGCGCGTCTTCAGGGATCCCCGGTCCGTTGTCCTCGACCTCCACGACCGCCACGCGGGGTGCGGTGAAGAGCGGATCGATCCCGGAGCCACGCGCGTCGCGCGCCACGCGCCTGCGATGAAGGTAGTTCACCCCCGGGGGATCGTCTGCGCGCCGGCGCGGGAGCCTGGCGATCCCTCCCTCCTCTACGGAGAGGCGAACGGTGATGCGGGGCTCCTCCGTTTCGTGGAGCGCATCGATCGCGTTGAGCAGGAGGTTCACGAGGACCTGCTCCAGACGGTGCGGCTCCATGAGGACGTCGGGGACGTCACCGTGGACCTCCCACTCGTCGTCGACGTCGTCGAGCTTCCCCTGGTTGTGCATGAGCTCGCGTACCCGGTCGAGCACGACGGCCGGAGGCACCGGTTCGGCACCCGTCTCCCTCGGACGCGCGTAATCGAGGAGGCCGCGCACGATCTGGTCGATGCGGCGCGCCTCCTTGCGGATGGAGTCGAGAAGATCCGTGTCCCCCCCCTCCTTGGCGATCCGCGCCGCCGCCACGTCCACGAACGCCATGATCGCGCCGAGGGGGTTGCCGACCTCGTGCGCGATCCCCGCGGCGAGCGTCCCGACGGAAGCCAGGCGCGCCGCCTGGACCACCTGGTCCCTGGCGACCACCAGCTCCTCGTTCGTGCGTTCCAGAGAGGCCACGTTCTCGGCGAGTTGCTCCTGACCGGTGATGAGCGTGTCCGCCATCGCGTTTACGCTCTCGCGGATCTGGTCGAGCTCCAGCCGCTCCATCGGCGGAATGCGGTGGTAGTAGTCACCCTCGCCGATCCGGCGCGCGTGACCCGCCAGCCGCTCCATCGGGGAGAAGAGGGAGCGGCGCAGCAGCGC